>CALSSN010000006.1 GCA_943789025.1 uncultured Verrucomicrobiales bacterium | reverse complement strand
GAGATCTTCCGGCTGCCTCCGACATCCGGCCTTCGGGAACGGCTGCATGACCTCGCCGGAGGTGCTCTCGCGACGAGTCTGATCGAAGTTCCACCCTGCGAATACCGCGGGGTAACCGTTTCCGGATTGGTAGGACCGCCTGCCATGGCCCGGAGAGATCGGCGTTTCTGTCTTGCCTACCTTAACGGACGGCCGATCGACACCAAGCACATCGCATTTGCCCTGCGGGAAGCCTACGGGCCGGGCATCGAACGAGGCAGGTCACCGGTCGCACTCGTCTTTCTGAAAATGGATCCCTCTCTGGCAGACATCAATGTTCACCCAGCGAAACGAGAGGTCCGATTCCACAAGAATCAAACCGTTCAGGAAGCGGTCAGCATGGCGATCGAGGCTGCTCTGACAGGCGCTGCAAAAGTGACCCTGCAAGGCCTGGGATCGCCACCGTCCCAGGCGACTGAGTCTCCGCAACCCAACGAGACCGCTGTCACTGGTCAGCCTCCAGCTTCGGTGATCAAGCCAATCGCTCCAGTTCTTCCCGAATCTCTCAGCACCGCCAGAGGTTCCTTCCAGCCCCATCTGCCTCGGCAACTCAGCTCTCCCCCGCCGAGCCCGAGCGCCTCTGCTTCCATGGCAGGACCGGCACAGCTCCCCGTGCAAGGCAGCCGCCTGGAGAATAATTTCAACATCCACGGGGTACTACAGAATGGCGTCGCCATCCTAGAAGGGGATGAGGGTCTTGTCCTGCTTGAACTCCGCGCCGCGCATGAGCGGATTCTCTATGAGGAAATGATGTCCCAGGAAGGCGACCCTGATCCCGGATGCGTGCAAATTCTTCTTGTTCCCGCGGTGATTGATCTCGGCGCAAAGAACTTCGGCGTGCTCCTTGAGCACCGTGACCGCCTCGCTGAACTCGGCTTCGGGATCGAACAGTTTGGAAGCCAAACCATCCGACTCACTTCTCTCCCCGGCTTCCTCGAAGACGAGGCTCCGGATGAGCAACTGCTGGCCATTCTTGAGGACATCGAAGAGGGGGCTCGAGGAAAAGGCGGGTGGGAAGCTGTCGTCGCTCGACGTGCCAGCAGGCAAGCAATCCCCACCGATCGCATCATGGAACACTCTGCTGTAGCAGACCTCGTCGAATCCCTGCTTGGCTGCGAAATGCCCTACTGCGCACCCCGACGGCCGACCGACCATGGTGCAGTTTTCCTACCAGGAACTCGACCGTCGCTTTGGCCGAAACCGCTGAATTTCTCGATCACATAAACCTGATTGATCTCGGACTTGTCCGCAATGGGGTCTTCGGTTTAGAATATTTCAACCTCAGTGCCTCAGACATTCCTGTCCCCATGCGACGCTTCTATTTTATCGTCACGAACATTCTTCTTCCTCTTCTCGCTGTTCTCGCGATGGCCTTTATGTTATGGCACTGGAAGGGCTACCCGCTTTCGGCGTCGCTGGCTTCAGGAAAAGTCGGTGCTCTCGTGCAGGCACTCAAGGAGTGGAAAAACGAAAAAATCCTCGCTGAGACGGAAAAAGCACACATCAAAAACTGTCGAGTGGAACTCCACCACCTTTCCTTCAAAGGTGCCGTTCTTGTCTGCGAGAACGCTGACCAGGGAAACTGGTTCCTCAAGTTCCATAGCGATGGCACCATCAAAATCGGCCTTCCGCCGGGTGCAATCACGCAGTTCTATCCATACGCTCAGGGTCAGGAACCGGTAAATCTCGACGAGGTCTTTGCCGAGCCTGTCTTTTTCCAGCGCACCAACCCCACCCTCCTGACCATCCGGTCACTCTACGGCCCGCGTCATTTCCGGCTCACCCCCGATTTCTCCGCCGCCGACCCCGCCCTCGCTTGCCGTAATCTCACTCTTGAAGAGATCGCTCCGGCTACCATTCCGCCGTTCCAGCTCCGATTTTCCGAGGACAAGGATGCGTGGATCGATCTATTCCCTGAAGAGACTCAAGAGAGCCCTCCGGAGCCATTCTCGGAGGCACTTCCGGTGGCAGAGCCCGACGACACCGATCTCTCTCCGACTGAGGCATTGAAAGCACGTCGGGAGCGTATTTTTTCCAAACCCGGATTTCCACCAGAGCCTGCCTTTCCGCCCTCTGATCTGCCAGGCCCGTGATCTCTTCTTCTGCTACCAGAGCTCTCCGCCTTGCCCTCGCTTCTTTAAGCGTCACAGGCAGTTTTTGGTTCCATGTCCCGAGTGTCTTTTCGCAACTCCAAGCACGCGCCGAGCGAGAGTCCATATCAACCGGACGCATCCGCATCGGGATCGACATTCTCCAAGACGATCACTTTTCTGCACTCGCAGACTGCTCTGTCGGACTGATCACGAACCACACCGGACGAGCCTCCGACGGAACCTCAACCAGCATCCTGCTACACCGGGCGGAGAAAGTTCACCTCGTCCGCCTTTTCTCCCCCGAACACGGACTCAGAGGCACGGCAGAAAATGGCGTCGCGGTCGACCAGTCACGTGATCCGGAAACCGGACTCCCAACCGTCAGCCTCTACGCCCGGGAAACCAGAAAACCCCGACCGGAAGACCTCGCCGATCTCGACACACTGGTCTTCGACATCCAGGACTGCGGCACCCGCTTTTACACTTATATCGCCACCATGTTCCTCGCTATGGACGCGGCGGCAGAGGCCGAGATTCGCTTTGTTGTCCTGGATCGCCCCAACCCGATCCGCGCCGACCGCGTGGAGGGTCCTCTTCCAGATGCCGGAACCAAACGCTCTCTCGTTTGTCCCCACCCGCTTCCCATCCGTCACGGTCTGACTGTTGGCGAACTCGCCGGGCTCTACCAAGCTGAGGCTGGTTTGACAAAACTTGATCTTTCAGTCATCAAGATGACTCACTACCGGCGTGCCATGTGGTTCGACGAAACCGGTCTGCCCTGGACGCCGCCATCCCCCAATCTTCCTACTCTGGCCACCGCTACCGTCTACCCTGGGATCGCCATTCTTGAATTTCTGAACCTCTCAGTGGGACGTGGAACAGACGCCCCTTTTCTCACCCTTGGCGCACCCTTTCTGGCTGGCGAGCATCTTGCCCGTCATCTGACTTCTTCAGAGTTTCCCGGCGTTCGATTCTCCCCGATTCACTTCACCCCGAGCAAAAGTATTTTCGCCAACCAAACCTGCCGGGGGATTCGCATACAGATCACTGATCGGGACCTCTGCATGCCCCTCGAAATTGCCATGGAAATCGCCCACTACCTTGCGCGTGAGCACCGGGTAGAGTCTCATTTTGAAGCCAAGGCCAACGTGCTCCTCCTCCATTCCAAAACCCTCGAGGCTCTTCTCCTCAACCAGCCCATTGCACCATGGAACGCGGACCGTGCTGCCTTCATGCAACGGAGAAAGCGCTTCCTTCTTTACCCAATGTAAAAAGCAAAAACAGCGCGCCCTGCTACGACCCCACTTCACTACCCTGCTGAGCACAGACCGTGAAGGCCGCACCTACCGCGGCCACCGGGTCGCCAGCCGGCCAGAATTCATGCGCCAGATAGCCCTCGTATGCGGTGGCCGCAATCGCCTTGGCCACGGCAGCATAATTCAATTCCTGATCGCCTCCAATATCTCTGCGTCCCGGCACACCTGCACCGTGAAAATGCCCGATGTGATCGATGTTTTTCTCAATCGTCCGAATGATATCACCCTCCATGATCTGCATGTGATAAATATCGTAGAGCAGCTTGCAGCGCGGGTGGTCAGCAAGCTCACAAACCATGACCCCCCATGCTGTGTTATCTGCTTCATAGCCGGGATGATCGACCTTGGAATTGAGAAGCTCCAGATTCAGGTTCACACCTTTCTCATCGGCCAGCGGAAGCACCCGTTTGATCCCTGCCACGGTGATCTCGGCCGACTCTTCCACTCCCACTCCATCTCGTAGATTGCCCGAAAGCGTGATCACTCCGGCAATGCCACACCGGGCCGCGATCTCGATCGACTCCCGCAATTCTCTCTCGATCCGGTCGTGATTGGCCGGGTCATTCAACCCTGCCTCATGCGTCCAGTGCCCCACCATGCTGGCAACAACCATGCCGTGGTCATTCGCCAGCGCCACCGTCTCCTCAAAGTCTTCGTCCCGTCCCCAAAGATCGATCGCAGCGTAGCCCGCTTTCGCAGCCGCCCTGACCAACTCCTCCTTATCGGCACCACTTTCTATAAAGGGAGGGAGGCAGAGAGACTGTTTCAACTGAGACATGATGCATTTTCAAACTCCAGAAAGAGTCGAATTCCAATTAATAATGAGAAATCATTTCATTTCCACATCTTTCCCGCAGTAGACGATAATGACTGTGTTTCTGCGCAAGTGATCGGCATCCAGAATGAACGGCACTCCTTGTTCTTTACCTCCCCGCCTCATTTTCTTATCCTTTCATCATGCGCGCACCCCGGCACCTGTCCCTCGCTTTCGAAATCGCGACAGCCATCGTAGGCAGCCGGAATCTCCGCTGTCAGGTCATGGTTTACGCCATTCTCATTGCTGCCGGACAATGTCTGATAGCATCTCTACTGTTGCCCACCTCAATCACCGAGAGGCCGTGGTTTCTTTTTTTCTTCTGGGGGTTCTGCCTCCTGCTTGTCCTCACCGGTATTGGGCTTGCCCTCCTTGAGCTTCTCAATCTTCGAAAACAACACAGCAGAGAACTTGAGCACCTCAAGAAGACTACCCTCTCATCCTGCCCGGATGATTGGGAAGAAAAAAATAACTCCTGATCCTGGTTTTTCTCCTCTGTTTTCTACCACCAAAGAACCCGCCATGCTGATCAAACGTGAAGACCAGGAAAGCCGCGAAGAGAACCTCGCTCCCTATGCACAGAAGGTCGCAAGTACCGCAGGGCGCAGGCACCCCGAGCCACAGCACCACCTGCGCACCGACTACCAGCGCGACCGTGCGCGTATCATCCACTCCCGCGCCTTTCGGCGACTTGAATATAAAACCCAGGTTTTTCTCAACGGCACCGGCGACCACCTCCGCACCCGACTTACCCATACCATGGAGGTTGCGTCGGTCAGTCGATCGATCGCCGTCACACTTAACCTCAACGCGGATCTGACCGAGGCCATCGCCCTGGCCCATGATCTCGGGCACGCACCATTCGGACACGCCGGGGAAGAAGCTCTCGCCGAATGCATGGCCGACCACGGGGGATTCGAACACAATCTCCAAAGCCTCCGCACCGTGCGCTTCATCGAAAGAACCTACCCCGACTTTGACGGGTTGAACCTCACTTACGAGACCCTTGAGGGGCTTCAGAAACATGCCGATGGTTTAAACCGCCCCGCCTTTGGAACCCAGCCTGCCGAAAGCTTCCCTCATCCATCTCTTGAGGCCCAGGTGGCGGATCTGGCGGATGAGATCGCATATTACAGTCACGACATTGAAGACGGCATCAGCCATCGCTTTATCACCACCGCACAACTCGCCGAGATACCCCTCTGGCGAGAGTGTATGGAGGAAAGCAAAGCGAACCACAAGGGGATCGACGAAACCGATCTCGTACGTCTCACTGTCAGAAACCTCATCGACCGCGAAGTCGAGGAACTCACCCTGCACACCCACGCCACCCTTAAACATTTCGCGACGGGCTCAGCTGACATGGCACGCCGATCGTCCTTCCCCCTAGCCGGGTATCCTCAAGACTTGAGCACTCGAAACAGACAGCTCCGGAACTTTCTCTACGAAAACCTTTACCGGCACCCTGAAATTGCTTCAACCAACGCGCTCGGTCGCCGCAGAATCTCCGAAGTTTTTCGATACTTTCTTCAGCACCCCGATCAGATGGGAAACATCACTCGAGAGCGCGTCGAATCCGAAACCCTTGAACGTTGTGTGTGCGACTACGTAGCGGGAATGACTGATCGCTACCTGATCGAAAAACATGCCCGGATCACTTGAAAGGCCCTGCATGACTTTCCTCCAACCATCTTGAAAAAACTCAAGGAGGGTCTGATTCATGGCGGTGCCCGTCATTGTTGTCCGGATTCTGTGTGGCACGGCGCGCGCGAGGCGGAAGTGGATGAACATCCACGACCAACGAGCAACAAAGCCACACCGGATGCGGGCAGCAACCTTCGAAGGTGTTTTTGAGTGAGCCCAGAGCGCAGCGATGCTGATTTCAATCCAATTCCATTCCAAGTGGCGGGTGGAGCAATGGATCAGACCTTCCTCAGCTCGCTCCCTTTCCAGAGACGACAACCGGAATCGTTCGTAAGAGAATTTTAAAATCCAGCCAGAGCGACCAGTTATCGATGTATTCAAGATCCAGCGCTACCCAGTCCTCGAATCGGCTGATTTGGTTCCGACCGCTGACTTGCCAGAGACAGGTAATTCCCGGCTTCACACTAAGCCGCCGACGCTGAGCCTTATCCTCAATTTGCTTGATCTGCTCGACCGGCAGCGGACGCGGCCCGACCAGGCTCATCTCCCCCCTGAGAACATTCACGAGCTGGGGCAGTTCGTCGATGCTCAGCTTTCGCAGGATGGAGCCTAATTTAAAAACTCTCGGATCCTTTTTGAGTTTAAATACCGGCCCCTCCATCTGATTTTTTTCCTCAAGCTCCAACTGCTGCGTCTCTGCATCCGAAAACATTGTGCGAAACTTAAGCATCTTAAATGGCAATCCATTCTGACCGCAGCGTTCCTGGAGATAAAAAATCTTACCCTGTGACGAAAGCTTAATTCCGAGCGCCACCAATAACCAGAACGGGCTCGTAACAACAATCGCAAGAAAGGCCACGACGCGGTCCAATATCTCTTTCACAAGAATTGCCCACGATACCGGTGGCGTAGCGGAAAAAACCAGCATCAAACGCCCTCCCATGACGTCAAAAGTCGGTCGCGCAATGGAAGTTTGAAAAAAGTTGGTCGACAGCCAAGCTTCCACCCCCTCTCTCTCACACGCATGGATTGCCTCCTGCACTTTCCCGAACTGTGTGTGAATCGCTACAAAAATCACGCGGTTTATCGAGTGCTGATGAAGCATCTCTATGAATTCGTCGACACTGTGACACTCCAAATCATATCTCGCTACAACCTGCATCAGCTCCGCATCATCCTCAGTCATCTCGGAAAGAAATCCTTCAATATCCTTGTCTAAACCGGCTACAACGACCCGCTCCTTCCCTTTATCACCGCCTGTGACACCCCACCTCAAATAACGCTTCATCATCGCCTCCCTGAGAAGAAGAAGGCCCGAAACTGCAAATGGTAACATCAGCATGACAAGGCGACTGTTTGCCTGCCATCTAAAAAAAATGACACAACTACCAAGTGCCAACATCAACCACACACCTACCCGGATGAATTGGCCGATCGAGTCGAACACCTTCTTCCTCATCGGGTGCTGATAAAACCCTTCAAACTCGAGAAAGATGGGAGTAAACGGAATCGCAATGGCCATCATCCAGATAAACCCGTCAAGTCCGGGAATCGGAGGCAAGTCCGGAAAGATCAACGGGAGAAGATAAAACCGTGTGCTATGACACAACCAGAAAGCAACCGCGACAAGGATGCCGTCAATAATCTGACTGAGCTGGAGGTTGATCTCCTGTTTCTTACCCAGCATGCTTATGAGATCGTATGCCTATCCTTCAGTCGTTTAGAAGATCCAAATTGGAAAAGCAATTATTAATGAAATCAAACTCATCGAGAGAGATTTTTCAGCATTTACACCATCCCAGTGTGGTTTGCACCATCATTTCTCGCAAAGACCTCTCGCAGCTCTCCCAAGTCATGGCCGATACCCACCGGCCTGACCTTCTCGAATTACGCCTCGACCTTCTGAGAGATTTGATTGGTGAAGCTCTCGATGGTATCGCCCAGCTCGCTACCGCTCCGCCCGTTCTGATCACTGCACGACGGGGTGACGAAGGCGGGGCTGGAGATCTCACCTCTGAAGCCCGCAAAAACCTGATCCTCAACCACCTTGATCATGCTTCCTTTATCGACATCGAAATCCGCAGTCTCGAGGCAGAGAGATGGGACACGGTAATCGCAAAAGCCAGGTCTCAGACACCTCGAATACAGATTGTCGGGTCATTTCATGATTTTCAATCAACCCCCTCAAGCCAGGAGCTTACTGGGATCATCAACCGGGGAGTCCAGACCGGCGTTGATCTCGTCAAGATTGCCACCCGCCTTCATTCCCCGGAAGACATGTCCAGGCTCGAAGCTCTGCTCGACTCGCCTCCCGTTCCTCTTGCCGTGATGGGAATGGGAGAACTCGGCAAGGATTCCCGTGTCCAACTTGCCCTGAAAGGTTCCTTCTTCAATTACGGCTTTGCCGCCGAACAATCCGCCCCTGGTCAGTGGCAGGCAAACGAACTGGTCGCACGGCTTCGGTGAGAGGTGACTTTTTTGCTCTTTCCTTGTTTCGGAATCCGCTCAAAGCTTTGCTTTTCACGCCTCGACCCGCCATTTCGCGGATGCTTGCGGGTGTTCTCAAGACCTTCACCCTCTTCCTTGGCGGCGGCGTTCTCACAATGAACTGTTCCTCCCCAACGAGCAGCAAAAACCTTGAAGATTCCAGTCGGGGACTGAGGGTCTTAGCCGATGCGATCACCCCAGTTCACGGTTGCTGCTTTTCGAAGCCACCGCTCTCAGTGCATCGAAATAAGCACCGGCTTCGGCCATGGACGCTCCTCTTCCCCATCGTTTCTTCGGGGCCACCACCTTGAATCCAGCAGGTCCTGCGCCCTCAATCTCGCCACCCGCTCCCGAAACAGGAACCCGCCAGTTTCCTCCTTCGATTACCGCGAAACCGCCTCTAGCGTCCATCGAGACCGAAAACTCCCCCGCGCGCGCAGCCCAACACATGGCAACCCCAGCCCCTGGAAGCGCTCGTTTCTTTTTCACAGACTGCTCGGCGAGCACCCAGCATTGCGAGCCAGCTCCCACCAACCAGAGATTTGCCCCCTCCATCGGGCCACCTCGGAGATGACGCTTCGACCCATCGAACTCTGCGCAGTAAAGGAGATCCACATTCTCTCCGGGCGGCAAAATTGCCGCCAGTGCCACGGCAAGCGATCCGGGCACCCGGCGTTCCCCCCGCTCACCTGAGAGCAGTCTTTTTCCAAGCCGCCTCCCGTAGATTTCCGACAGCGGCTCCTCCACCTCGTTCTCGGGAGCACCCAGAAAGCGCGCCACCTCAGAGATGGCAATAAATGCGACAGGATCCACCGTTTCAGCCTTCCGCTCAAGGTCGAGGAGATCATTAAAAAACACTCTCAGCAGATGGCTATCTTCAGCGATTTCGGGATAACCAAAGAGTGAAGGCCAGGGTTCGTCCTGCATACCAACAGCACCCTCTTTACCGGCAATTCCTTGCCATCGTTTCCAGGATTCGGTCTTCTTCAGAAGTGCTTCCAAAGCGCCGGGCTCGTGTCCGCGTATCTCCACGAGGAAGCCAGCCAGCGATTGCACCATGGCCAGGGCCTCTTCGGCAGGAGAGATGGCCACCCGCCCCGCCACGACCCGCATTGCCACCCCCAGCCGCTCTTCCACCCCTTTTGCCCACCCCTGAACCCTCTCTGGATGCCGACCGTGTGCATGACGCTCAAAAAAGACCTCCAGTCTTCGAGCAATCTCATGCCGCTCGGTGGAGCTTAAGTGCCCTGTTACTCCAAACTTGTGAGGCTCCGGGGAAGCGTGAGCTGCCAGACACCGGTAGAGATAGACCCTGTCGTAGCTTCCGCGGAGCGGAAGAGCCCCCAGTTCTTGAAATGCTGCCTCGAGAGTCTTGACCGATGGCGCAAAAGCATGCACTAACTCGGCCAACTCGACGCCGTAGATCCAGGAAGAATCGCGGTGCCGATAGCCCGGATCAAACACGGTTGCAGCCTCATTACCGAGTAATCTCACCGCTTCTTGAGTCAGCTTCAGGCTGTAGCGTTCGAGGTAGAACTTCCCCACTCGTTTACCGCCTCGGCGCAAGGCCTCCGAGCCAAGAAAGAGGGTTCCAGCAGTCAGTGGGTTGGTCCCTGCAACCACTCTGCCTAACTGCCAGGTGTAATTCGCAATGGGAAGATAAGGCTGCAGGCTCTGGTAATATCCATAGAAACGACTCGCCGTCCGGACGTGCTCTGCCATCCGTGCAAGGCTGTAGTCCTTCAGATTGATCGGAAGCTGCTCGATCTGAAACAGCAGCTGCATACTTAGGCGATTGATCGCTTGGAGCAGCTTCTCCACGTTGGTCTCCAGAATCGGACTGGTCACCCCTGGCTGGTAGACTCTCGCAATATCCTCGAGAAACTCTCCTGCCTCGCGCATTAGAAGCTCCGCACTGAAGGTTCCATCGACCAGAAAATCCTCGCTACGAAACCGTTCCAGGAGGCTCTCGGACCGCTCGCGCACGATCCTGGCAACTGCTTCGTCCTGGGCCCTCACTGCCTCTGCCTGCTCAGGTTTCTCTGGCACAGGTGCAGTGCCTTCATCTGGAAACTCCATCCATTCCCCATACGTTAACAGGCGGCGCTCAAACCGCTGCCGACGCACCTCCAGCTGCCCCATCTCGGAGGCCAGTTCACGTCGGATGATTTCCAGGCCCTGACGCTCTTTTTTTATATCCAGTTCCTGTATTGAGAGATTTCTCCACGAAAACAAGGCCCCCAGAAAACCTGAAAAACCGATCGCTACGACTCCCCACGCCCATCCTCCAAGAGCTTCTCGCACCGGCACGACAAGAAGTAGGAATGAAGAAAGAAGAACGGCCACTCCTCCACAGAGCAGAGGCACCCAGATCACCAGCCTTCCGCCCTGAGAAACACCTCCCGAGTCCGCCGAGTTGCTGCTTGCTACCTGCACCTTTCTTCCCTCCCTGCCCGACAGTGCGTAGTAGAAAGAAAAACAAGCCTGACCTCGCGCTGCCAAACATGGCAACCCGAAAGTAAGATACCACATCGCGCCTGACCAGAGGAGTCTCTGGGGTAAATGTCAGGGGCCAGAGCAGACCTGATCGGAAAGACGAGAAGCAATTCGGACATCACTCCGAAACATGGCACTCTCCCTCCGGTCGTGCCAGTCATGCAAGGCTCAAAGCCGCCATTCGTGACAACCAGAAAATAGGACACCGCAGCAAAATAATCATGAAGAAAGCTGGTTGTTCTCACGGCCGAATCGGCCATGCTTAGTGCGACTTCCGAACGCCTCTCTAGAAAACACAGATATGACTGCTCATCGGCTTCAACGCTCTCATGAAAGCTCTCGGCATTTTGTTTTATCTCCGTTCCGTCTGATGTGTTCCCCTACCGCTGAGAACCTGCCGCGTAACTGGCTACATTTTTTCCAGCAACTCAACTCAAACGAGACGGGACTTTGAGCTGCGAACCACAATTTTAAATCCGAGGAAGACCCTCAAGCTTTCCTGATCAACCACCTCCCTGCCATGCCCTGCATTATTTTCCAACAAGGAGACAACTCTGAAGTTCGCATCGAACTTGTCGCAGCAACCATCTCTTTCGGCAAAGCCAACGACAATGACATCGTCTTTGAGGACGGCACCATCTCGGGACACCACGGGAAAATTTCTTTCGACAACGGGTTCTTCTCGATTGTGGATCTTGGCTCTACCAATGGAATTGAAATCAATGGCCAAACCATCTCGAAACACCAATTTGCCTCGGGAGATCGTATCGAGATAGGCACCATCAAAGGAAAATTTTACGCCTCTGGAGACGAACCCGAAACTAGGGACACCAAGGACAGCGAGGACAGCGAGGACAAGGAGGACAAGGAGGACAAGGAGGACAAGGAGGACAAGGAGGACAAGGAGGACAAGGAGGACAAGGAGGACAAGGAGGACAAGGAGGACAAGGAGGACAAGGAGGACAAGGAGGACAAGGAGGACAAGGAGGACAAGGAGGACAAGGAGGACAAGGAGGACAAGGAGGACAAGGAGGACAAGGAGGACAAGGAGGACCAAGGACACCAAGGACACCAAGGGCAAGGAGGACACTAAGGACAAGGACACTGATAAAGCGAAGGACTCCAGCTCACCAAAACAAGACCCTTCCTCGATTTCGCAGGAGACATTAGCGGATGCTACGTTAGAAAAGAACTTTCCTACCCCTGCCCCAGCACCCGCCACGGACGGACCCACTCCAGCCAACATCCAGGTGGCATCCGCTCCGGCACCCAGCCCAGCCATCAAAAGAGCCTCCGCGCCCGTATTAAGGAACCCACGCCTCCCAGCGACACCCAGCCCGCATTTCCAACCGCCAGGAGGCGGATCCCGCAGTGCTCAGGTATTCGGAAAAAATGCAAACGGCAGCCCCTACGACACGCAGGGAGACACCGGATTCTATCTTTTCCTGATGCTGTGCCTTACCATCGCCGTTGCTCTTCTCGGCTTATCTGTGCGGCACAGTATTGAGACGGGGGGCTTCTTCCTCCTCGATGCCTTCGAGAAAGGCCGGTATATCGAAGTGCAGGGTCCCATCCATGATTCAGAGGGCAACCTAGTAAAAGACCCCTCGGACTGAGGCGCCCTCCATTGATCGTGCGTAGACAAGCTGCGAAAACCCCTGCCTTCAATTCCTGTTGACTCCGCGCATCAGTCCCCTAACCTCGCGCCTGACCCATGAATGCTCAAACTCGTCACGCTCTCACGCTCGGTGTCTTCCTCGCTGTCTTCTCTTTTACTCTCACAGCATCTCTACGAGCCGAAAAAAATAGCGAGACCGATCAGCCTGTCGTTTCCGATGCTCCTGACCAGGAAGGCATGCTTGAGAAAGTTTCTTACTTTCTCGGCTCCGATGCGATCGCAAGATTGAAAAAAGGCGGCATCGACGTCCAGAAAGACGCCTACTTGCAAGGAACCCAAGACGCCCTCGAGGGAAAAGAGACTCAATTTCCACGCGAAGAACTTGAAGAAGCTCTCATGACTTACCAGACCCAGCTTCAACTCAAGGCCGCAAAAGAAAAAGAAATGACAGCAGACAATAATTCCAAAGAGGGCGCCGCTTTTCTCGAGAAGAACGGCAAGCGAACCGAAGTGAACACCACAGCCTCCGGTCTTCAATACGAAGTGCTCACCGCCGGTAGCGGAGCGAAACCCACCGCCGAAAAGTCGGTCACCGTTCACTACACCGGAACCCTTCTCGACGGCACCGTTTTCGACAGTTCAGTGCAGCGCGGAGAACCCGCAACTTTTGGTGTCAGCCAAGTCATTTCGGGATGGACTGAGGCTCTCCAGCTGATGGCCGAAGGTTCCAAGTGGAAACTCTTCATCCCTTCCGAACTCGCCTACGGCAGCAAAAGCCCCGGGCCGGATATAGGGCCTAACTCGACCCTCGTTTTCGAAGTCGAATTGTTGAAGGTAAATTAAGGAAGCTCTGAACCATTCCTCCCCTCGCCATAGGAGATGAAATGGGGCATGAAGTCATTACTTTTTGGCTCTGGACTCAGGAGAGATCCTCTTGGCCTAGCCGCGAGAAACTGGGTGAAAATCGCCCAGCCCTTGATGCACTGCGAGTATTAGCCTAAAAACGGCAATAGAAACCCGTTTTCCTCAAAGGCACTTTCGCTATCTGTAAGTTCCGGAGAACCCCTCCTTCATCCACGAGGCTTGAGTTTGCGTGTCCAGCCTACGCCGGCGCTCTCATTGCCCCACACAACAACCGTAATCCTACTCCCGGGCCCTGTCCGGTCTGCTCTCAGAGCATCGTGCCACCCCATCTCATGGGTCCTGTAGCAAAGCCCAAACAACAGAAACAGTTCATCCGATCTGACCGCTACGAGGCAAAGCTCAGCTTCAGAATTCCCAAGCCGAGTTACGCCGCCTGAAAAACGCGCGACCAAGCCGCTGAGCTCTCACAAGTCTTCGGCCTCGTCATCTACGAGCCTACCGAGGAAAACTTTTTGATTTCTGGCGGTCTCGCGCGTCGCTGCCCTCGCGATGCGACGAAGGAATTCTTTGGTGTCATTCTCCCCTGTTTCCTGAAACCGCGGCCTCGCTACGAGTCGCAGATAAGGAAGCGGCCGGCCTGAAGCCATCCCGCCATTCGAATTGTCATCAAGAAAGGTGCTGCCATCCCAGCTGAGAACCCCCCAACCCTCGGGCACTTCATGGTCCTTGAAAATTCCTTCCCGAGCCACAAGATAAGAGAGATTGGCTGACCGGTAACGGATCAAACGACTGAACTTGCTCCTTTCAAAAATCCCTCTCTGAAGCCTGCTGATCTCTCGACAAAGACGGCGGTAACCACTGTGACCGATCGCCTCCACGCCAAACACAGAATCAAACTCCGGGAACAGGCTTTCTCCGCCACGCAGTGTCGGATGGTGGGTGGCGAGAAGTCTCTCAAGCCGGTGCTTTCGCCTTACCAATGCCTCCAGTTCCGCTCCAGTTCCTGTCTCAACAAAGGCATGATTCAGAAAATCCGGCCGCGACTGCTTGCACTCGAAGATCGCACTGACTCCTTCTTCACATCCCGTACTGGCGACCAGAGGCCCCAGGCCACGAGCATCGGATGCGTAGCCCACCACATCACAACGAAAATTCGACCGGATCGCACGAACTTCCATCGCCGCGCAGGTAAACCCTTTTTTGAAGGCCCAGCGTAGAGCTGCCCGCTTCAGGTCTTGGTGCGCCTCACTTTCCCCTTTTGCCATCTCCTCAACATCAGAGATCTAGCCCCAAATGGGCAATCATTCCATGAGAAGAAATCGCAAGCCCCAACCAGCGGCAAAACCAGAGCACTGCCCTTCTCTTGATCCCTTCCCTCGCAAGTCTACCGCTCTTTATTTCCCTCGGCCTCCGGCTGCTGCTGGGTCTGCCGCTCCTTCTGCTCGCGGAATGTCGTCTTCACGTAAAGCTCTCGCAGCTGCTTGAAATCCACACCTGAAGGCGACGCCGACATCAGGTCTGCTCCCTTATTGTTTTTGGGAAAGGCAATCACCTCGCGAATGCTGTCTTCTTTGGCCACGAGCATGGCAATCCGATCAAATCCCAATGCAATGCCACCGTGGGGGGGAGCACCGAAGCTGAAGGACTCGAGGATATGTCCGAACATGAGCTCCTGTTCTTCGCCATCGATCCCCAGAGCTTTAAACATCTGCTCTTGCAGCTTTCCCTCGTGGATCCGGATCGAGCCACCACCCAGTTCGACGCCATTGAGAACGACGTCGTAGGCCTGCGAGCGAATGGATCCGTAAACACTGGTATCATCTCCTGCCAGAAGATGGGCATCCTCAGCATGAGGGCGGGTAAACGGGTGGTGGACAGCATTCCACTTCTCTTCCTCCTCGCTGAACGCAAGGAGAGGAAATTCAGTCACCCAGAGGAAGTCCAGTTCATCCTCTTTTCCTGCCAGAAGGTTCTGCATGTGACAGACCTCAAGACGCAGACGTCCGAGCACCTCACACACGGTTTCCCAGCAATCACATCCAAAGAGAACGAGATCCCCTTCCTCCACCTCGAGACGCGTTCTGATCGCCTCTTTTTCCCCCTCGCTGAAGAACTTCACGATCGGTGACTTCCACTCGCCACCTTCGGCTTTGATGTAGGCCATGCCTCCGGCACCTGCCTCTTTGGCAACTTCTTCCAGCCGCTTGATCTGCCCGGTAGTCACGCCGGCAAACCCCTTCGCATTGATCGCTCGCACTTTGCCACCTTTTTCGATCGCCCCCTTAAAGACTCCGAAACCAGAGCCTGCAAAAGTGTCACTGAAATCAACAATCTCCATTCCGATCCTCCGTTCCGGCTTATCGGATCCAAATTGGTCCATCGCCTCCTGGTGGGTGATCCGGGGAAAAGGAACCGCAACATCTACGCCGCGCCCCGCCTTGAACATCTTTGCGAGCAGGCCTTCGGTGAGCGCGATCAGGTCATTTTCCGTCACGAAAGACGCCTCGATATCGATCTGTGTGAACTCAGGTTGGCGATCAGCCCGCAGATCCTCGTCCCGGAAGCAGCGGGCGAACTGAAAATACCGCTCCACACCGCCCACCATCAGGAGTTGCTTGTACTGTTGGGGGGCCTGGGGCAAGGCGTAGAACTTTCCGGGATTCAAGCGACTGGGGACAAGGAAATCCCGGGCGCCCTCGGGCGTCGACTTGGAAAGCACGGGCGTCTCGACCTCAATAAAGCCTGTTTCATCGAGAAAATCCCGAGCCGCCTTCATGATTTTATGCCTGCTTTTCAGGTTCGCCGCCATCCGCGGGCGACGCAGATCAAGATAACGATGTGTCATCCGCAGGTCTTCATTAGAAAGTTCTTTATCCAACTGGAAGGGCAATACCTCCGACTTGTTGAGAACCTCCAGACCTGTTGCCACCACCTCGATCTCACCAGTTTCGATATTTTCGTTGACGGTGCTCTGACCGTCAAATTCCGGCCTCGCCGCCACTTGCCCACTGATGCGGACACAGTCCTCGTGCCGAAGTTTGTGAGAGGCAGTCGCAGCTTCTGCACTCTCTTCAGGCCTGAAGACCACCTGGGTCACACCCTCGCGATCGCGCAGATCGATAAAAATCACCCCGTGATGGTCGCGGTTGGAATTGACCCATCCGCAGAGAGTGACGGCTTCTCCGACGTGAGAGCTTCGAAGTTCATTGCAATGGTGTGTGCGGTACATGGGAGCTTGCTGAATCATTGATCTATCCTCAAAAGGATCGCCAAATAGCACCCTACTTGCCCTGCCGTCAATGACCACTCCCCGACTCTTGCTTGCTCAATTACCGAAAGCCTCATCACCAAGAATGTAATTTTCAAGAAGCATGGCGGGGAATCTTAAAAAGATCGCTCACGCCAACTCACGTAAAGTTTTTAACAGAGAGCAGTAACCACGGCATCGAGGACATCGGTGACGTCGACCTCAAGGTCATCACGGGCAGCCAGGTTACGCACTTTTACCACAGGAAAGTCACGACCTACAATCACCGCGACCCGAGCGCCACGTGCCTCGGCCATGCCGAATTGCTTGCCGAATTTCACTGCCGAAAGTGGCATGTCCGTCCGCACACCGGCCTCCCTGAGTTCCTGCACCAGCCTGAGGGCGTCGGGACGTTGCGGTTCATCGCCCACGACCACATAGGCGTCTGCCTGGGCCGGCAGAGCATCCTTCAACTGCGCAGCAGAAGCAGCAGCTTGCTCAATAAGAAGTCCGATCACCATGTCTCCCATAGCGAATCCAACAGCCGGCATCTCCGACTTTCCATCGATCAGCTTGACCAGACTATCATAGCGGCCACCTCCTGCGATGGCGCGTAAATCACCTCGCAGATCAAAAATCTCGAAGACGACTCCGGTATAGTAGGCAAGGCCTCGAACAATGGTCGGGTCTTGTTTGAGAAACCCGCCAAGCCCCCGCGCCGCCAACGACGCACTGACGGGCTCCAAAACAGCATCCAGCAGTGAAGGGTCCGCCATGAAGTCCACCACTTCACGGTAGCTCACTCCACTCGGCTTGAGCATCGCCGCAAGTTTCTCCTCAGGAAGTTTTTCCCACTTGTCGATGATTCGAAGAAACCCCTCGAATTCTTCCGCGCCAATTCCTTTCTCTACAGCAAAGCCATCCCAGATCCGACGGTCGCTGATTCGCACACTGAAATCATCTGGCCCCAATCCGAAGGCCTTCATGCAGTCGATAGCCAAAGCTATCACCTCCGCGTCCGCCCCGGGTGACTCCTCACCAAGAATATCGACGTTCCACTGGTAGAACTCTCGACCTCGCCCTTTCTGGGGCTTCTCGTAACGAAAGCACTGACCGATCTCAAACCACTTCACCGGCCTCGGAAAATCCCGCATCTTCGCCCCGATCATCCGGGCCACCGAGGGTGTCACTTCGGGACGCAGGGAGACGTCTTCGCCGCCCCGGGTTTGAAACTGAAAGAGCTGTTCCACAACTTCGTCCCCGGACTTTCTGCGATAGAGATCAGTCGGCTCCAACGGCGAAGCTTCGTATTCGGCAAAACCATAGCGCATGGCCAAGTCCCTCCAGGTATCGAAGAGGTAGTTGCGCAGGGCGCAATCGTCGGGGTAAAAGTCGCGGAAGCCGCGTATGGTCTGAAAGGTGGCCATCGGTTCGAGTGGCCATACCTTGCATCTCGGACACAGGAATTCAAAATGAAAGGCTGACTTGCTCCATTCCCTCCAACTTCGAGACTTCCGATGCTTCGGACAGACCTCTCTCCATCTGGACGGGAAGGATGCGGTCTTCATCGGACAGAACGCACAAGGTAAGACCTCGATCCTCGAATCAATCTGCGTCCTCCTCCGTCTCCAGAGTCCACGTGCTGGCACCCTGCGCGAAATGGTCTCGTTCGAATCCAACGAGGGGTTCTTCATTGGAGGAAACTGGTCAGACAGACAGCTCAACTTCGGATACGGGAGGCGCCTGAAAAAACTCTCTGTCGACGGGTCGACCACCCGCAAGACAAGCGACTACTTGGGTCGCTCCGGCCATGTAGTCTGGATGGGCAATGGTGATCTCCAGCTCATTAACGGGCGCGGGGAGGGTCGGCGGCGCTACCTCGACTTTATTGGCTCGCAGATCTTCCCCGACTACCTTAGCGCCCTGCGCTGCTATGAACGGGCCACCAGAGCCCGAAACAATCTTCTCAAAAATATGCCTGTCCCGTGGGCGCAGGTCGATGCCTACACTCTGCTCCTCGTGCAGCACGGCGAAGTCCTCCTCCGGCGTCGCACCGAGCTCGTCACTCTCCTCCAGCCGTGGGTCGCCGATGCTGGATCCAGCCTCAGCCGAAGCACCGAGACCGCCTCCATCGCCTACCAGCCCAAAGCCGTTCTGGGGACGCTGGCGAGGGCACTTGAAGAATCCCGCGAGGCCGACGCCCGGCGCGGTCAGACCATCGTCGGTCCGCACCGCGACGAACTCGCACTCGAGATCGACGGCCACCCAGCCGGCACCTTCGGCTCGGAGGGACAGCAACGCACTTTCGCCCTCGCTCTGAAGCTGGCTCAGGCGCGCCTCCTCGCCGAGAGAGACGACGCCGAGAAACCGATTCTCCTCATCGACGACATCTTCGGTGAGCTCGACGTCACCCGCCGCAATGCTCTCCTCGCCTACCTTCCCGAGGATTCCCAGAAGCTGATCACCACCACCCACCTCGACTGGGCCGAAATGGAACGTATCGAGTGCGACATCTATGATGTCAAAGCAGGGCAGTTGTCGAGGCATCAGGCCTCTTGAGTGTGCTCCCTCGAGGCAGGTCCTGTAACGCCCTAAAAGCGCTGAACACCTGTTCTTCACCTCCCAAGCGGCGAAAAAAAAGTGTCCTGCGTTTTCTAAACTCCCGCAGAATCTTCGGTATTCTCGGCATCTTCGGTCTCCGCCGGCTGGCTCTCGCCTACTGCGGCAGCATCGACGTCCCCTGCGGCATCAGCTTCCGGCTCACCTTCCAAAGCAGAGGTTTCCTCTACACTCTCCCCATCTCCTTCGAACTGGACGACCCGGGCAAGGTCCTGGATCGTTTCATTCTCTTTGAGATTCATGACTCGCACTCCTTGAGCAGAGCGGCTGAGAAGACTGATGGAAGGCGCGGCGATGCGGACACTCTGTCCGGTGCTGGTCATAAACATGACCTCATCGTCCTCGTGAATCACAATGCCGCCCGCAACCTTACTGGTGCGGTCGGTGATCTTCATAGCGATGACCCCTTTGCCCCCCCGCCCTTTGGTCGGGAAGTCGGTGAACGGGCTGCGCTTCCCGATCCCCCGCTCCGAAACAATAAGAAACTGGGCCTCATCATCAGCCACAGCCAAGGCGACCACGTAGTCGTCTCCCCGCGGCTTGATCCCGCAGACACCACGTGACGGGCGCCCCACTGTGCGAATGTTTTCCTCGTTCGTGCGCACACAGAATCCATTTCTCGTGAGCAGACAGATATCGTCATTCCCCGAGGTCAGCATGACGTTGACCAACTCATTTCCCTCGTCGATGCGAATCGCGATGATGCCGTCTTTCCGGTGGTTCTTATACGCGGTAAGCTTGGTTTTCTTCACCGTCCCGTCTCTCGTCGCAAAGAGCAGGCAGGTATCAGAGAGGAAGGTGGTGTCGTTGCCTTCTTCGTCTTTAGTCCCCTCGAGACGAAGAACCGAAGCAATCGACTCTTCTGGTTGGAGATTGAGAAGATTTCTGATACTTCGTCCCTTCGCGGTTCGCCCGCCCTCCGGAATCGCGTAAGCACGATGCACGTAGACCCGCCCGGTGTTGGTGAAAAACATGAGGTAGTCGTGAGCTCCAGCAGAGAACAGGTGCTCGACAAAATCTGCCTCGTCGGTGGCGTCGACCGCCTCCTTGGTCTCCATTCCCTTGAGTCCTTTTCCTCCGCGCCCCTGGGTGCGATACTCGGCGGAGAGCGTCCGTTTGATAAAGCCTCGCTTCGAGATGGTGATCACGTTTCCCTCATTCGCAATGAGGTCGATGATGTCCATATCTCCATCCCACGGCTGGATGTCGGTCCGTCGCGGAGTGGCATATTTCTCCAAGATCTCGCGAAGCTCGTCTTTGATGATCCCGAGGACGCGCTCTTCGCGATCAAGAATGTCGAGAAAATCCTTAATCTCCTCAAGAACCTTCTCGTAGGCTCCCTTAATCTTATCCCTCTCCAGACCGGTGAGCTGATAAAGGCGCAATTCAAGGATATGGTTCACCTGGTTATCTGTCAGGCGGTAAAACTTGCCGTCGACACTCGGCTGGTCGCGCAGGTGTATGCCGTAACTCTGAGATTCCTCGATGCTGTATTTTTTCTCTTTGAGCTTTCCAAAGGCCTCGTCACGATTCATCGAACCGCGCACAATCCTGATCACATCATCGAGGTCACCGATCGCGGTTAGATATGCCTCCAGCTTCTCCGCCTCGTGCTCTGCTTTCTCGAGGAGGTAACGGGTCCGGCGGAGAATAACTTCACGCCGGTGCTCGATGTAACAGTTGATCGCATCTTTGAGGTTGAGCAGCCGCGGCCGACGGTCATCGATCGCAAGCATGTTCGATGAAAAGGTGGTTTCAAGCTGAGTATGCTTGTAAAGGTTATTGAGAACCACCTGGGCGCGGGCCTCCCGCTTGAGATCAACGACGACCCGCGTGTTTTCGTCCGATTCGTCGCGGATTGCGCTGATGTCGGTGATTACCTTGGTATTGACCAGTTCCGCGATCCTCTCGACGAGAGTCGCGCGGTTCACGTTGTAGGGAATCTCCGTGATGATGATCTGCTCGTGATTTTTCTCCTCCACGACCTCAGCCCGACCACGCACGCGCACCGGGCCCCTGCCCGTATGCAGATAATCCCGGATCCCTTTGGTCCCGAGAATCGTACACCCGGTCGGAAAATCCGGCCCTTTAATATACTCCATCAATCCGTCGATGGTGATATTCGGGTCATCGATTTGAGCAATAATCCCCGAGATCACCTCGCCCAGGTTATGAGGGGCAATGTTGGTGGCCATACCCACAGCGATACCAGTGCCTCCGTTGACAAGAAGATTGGGGAACGCTGCGGGGAGCACCGAGGGCTCTTTCCTCGTCTCATCGTAAGTGGGAACAAAGTCGACAGTAGCTTTGTCCATGTCCGTCATCAGGGACACCCCGAGGTGAGTGAGCCGCGCCTCGGTATACCGCATAGCGGCCGGGGGATCACCTTCTACCGAACCGAAGTTTCCCTGTCCTTCGACGAGAATATCCCGCATCGACCAGTTCTGTGCCATGTTGACCAGCGTCGGGTAAATGGCGCCGTCACCATGGGGATGGTACTTACCCATCGTCTCACCCACAATCCGTGCACACTTCAGATGCGCCTTGGCCGGAGAGAGGGAAAGGTCATTAGACATCGCATAGAGAAGACGCCTCTGTGAGGGCTTCAATCCATCGCGAGCATCTGGCAATGCGCGCGAAATAATCACGGACATCGAATAATCGAGGAACGAATTTTTCACCTCTTCATCGACGTTGATGAACTCTTCTTTTTCCGGTGATTCTACGGACATAATTCAAGACTGGATACATCCTGTATCCTTATCATCGAACCGTAGCGAGAAATAGGCCTGAGGCTACTGAAAAGAGGGGTGTTTTCACAGCTCTCCCACCTTTCTGATTTTTCTCCTAAAAAGGTGTCACCAGCACCTCGATTCTCGCCCGGAAAAACTCCAGGATCTCTCGTTCCTCAGCGCCGGCAGGGGCAGGCAGCAGAGGCATTAATCCGCTGCGCCTGAATGCTCCTGCGGCGATCTCATCGCGGGCACGCCTGCGTCTGCTCGCGCTCCTTCTCAAAAAATCCAAATTTTTATTGCTAATGAGATTCAATCTCATAATATTCGTGACCATGCACATCCGAGCCAACATTCTCCCTCTCATCTGGGCAGCTGCCCTCACTCTCACTACCGTCCTGCTCCCTCAGGTGGAGGCGCGACAGTTCGCCTTTTCTAACTCAGCCAAACCGGCAACCAAAGGCGAGGTCGAGATCGAGACCTGGGTTACTTGGAAGACCGGGAAGGACAGTGATTCTGACTTCACGCGCTTCGATTTCCGACATGAAATTGAATACGGTCTTTCCGAGCGCATGCTGCTAGGGATCTATCTTCCCGATTGGCGCTATGAAGAAAACAGCAGTGGCAGCGAAGCGAGTTTCCGAGATGTCGGGGTGGAGCTGATCTACAACTTCACTGACCCCAGCACCGACCCAGTTGGCTTTAGCCTCTACAATGAGATCCGCGGCGGCAATGATCTCTTTATCCTCGAGAACAAGCTTCTATTCCAAAAGAACGTCGGCCGCTGGAAGTTCGTCTTCAACAACGTGGTGGAAGCTGAGTGGGAGGGCGATGACCTCTCCGATTCCAAAGGTGAGTTCCAACAGACGCTGGGCATCCACCGTAAGCTCAACGATTGGCTCTACGGAGGCATCGAAGGCTTCCACGAGATCGAATATGCAGATTGGAGCGATTGGGAGGACAGCACGGTCTACCTCGGACCGAGCTTTCGCGTCAAGCCGGGCGGCGCATGGTCTTTCGTCATCGCTCCGACCTTTCAGCTCAGCGATGTGGACTCGGCACCTGACTTTGTCACGCGCCTGGTCTTTGGCTGGGAGTTTTAACCTGACAGATCAAGCGTGTCGCGAATCTGGACGCTTCTTTGGAAAGCGTGAACCTGCACATTCCTGGCAGCGCAGCGACAGGCTCTGCCTCTAGGTTGTTGGGCTCAAAAGTCGACCGATGCCTGGCGATGCGTTCTTAAGACCGCAAAGACCTCCCTTGATCGTTCCTCTTGAATCACGATCTGCTTCGGGCGCACCGCAAGCACCCGGTAGGACTCACTGCCTGCATCCGCAGTGAATCGATCCCCGATTCGTGCGTCGTAGTAGACCTTATCATCGTCGCCCAAGGTAACGAGAGCATAGACATTATTCGACATGGCTGGGAGTCCACGCACAACAAGATGTCTGTGACCAGAGGCCGTATCTTCGACAATCATTTGAGACACATTCACCGACTCACCCTTTCCATGCTTGATCTGCGCAAAGCGACGCTCTATTCCGACAACCCGGAGTCCGGTGCTGGCGATCATTTCGCCGGGACCCGCTTTGAGCAACTCTTCAGAGTCTCCGTATAGAAGCCTGATGATTGCCCGCTGCTCTTCCTTTGACTCCACATCGAGCAGCATGACAGGCAGCTGACTCTCCCGATAGCGGTGCATCCGCAGTGACGGCTTCCGAGATGCTCCGCTCGCATCCCCGGCCCGCTCTCCCGCAGTCATCAGCGGGCGATCCAAAGCCAAGCCGTCAACCCTTTGAGGTCGACCAGCTTTCCCACGGCGAGGCATTTCGAGGCTGGGAACTGGCATCCTCTTGCTTGTGCCTATCGTGCTGACTTCCCGAGCCGGAGCCCCCCCTGCCCCTAGAGAATAGAATGAGGCTTTTGCCCCGAGTCCACCAAGACTAACCTGTCCGGTGTGCAAGGGCCGCATGGCCCGCGCCCGCACAGAATCGGTGTTGCGCGGCATCCTCTGCCCCGAAACATGAAGGTCAGCGTTGCCAACACCCCCCGAAGCCGCCCGCTCTGCCGCCGACAACTTCTCTGCAAAATCAACGAACCCTTCGGGCAACTCCACCGACTGAAGAGAATTCTCACGATCCTTGAAACCGGAAGCCCGGACAAGGCTGGGAAATTCAGGATCCGACCTCAGGTCGGGTAGCGGCTCAGCCAGCAACGCAGCCACTTCAGAAAATCCCGCTCTGTCCGCCAACTGGAACGCGGTCAGTTCCTGGGCATCCATAGCAAACCTGTTTGCTCCATTTCTGATCAGAAGCTTTACGGAGCTCAGGTGGCCATGGGTAGCTGCATACATCAGCGCTGTCTTCTCCTCCGAACTTCGGGCAAACACACTTGCGCCCTCCTTGAGGAGAATTCCCACTGTGGTGACATCCCCCCCGACACATGCGAGGTGAAGCGCCTTATCCAAACCGTTTTCGTCTCGCGGAGCGAGCAGCGCCACCACAGCAGCATGCCCCTTGAAGGCCGCCTCGCTCAGAGGCGTCCACCGCGAGCGGTCGGCGAGACAAGGGTCGGCTCCCGCTCCCAGAAGCGCCTCGACCAGCTCAGCATCACCCGCCACCACCGCATGAAACAGGGGCGAACGCCCATCAGCATCCACCCACCTGTGGGAGGCTCCCAACTCGATAAGTCGAATGGCCGCCTCGGAGTGACCACCGGTAACGGCTTGATACAAGGCTGTTTTTTCGGTCTCATTTACGGAGTCAACCGCCATACCCGCCTCGACAAACCACTCGACTACTTCCACCTTACCAGCCTCCGCAGCACGGTGAAAATCGTGGACATGAAACGCATACCCCTGATCACTCAAACGCTCCAAGGCCGTCTTCTCCTGTCTTGAACAGGATGCAAGGCCGACAGCGACAAGCCAGACCAGCTGCATCAAAAATAACGCTTTTTTTCGCTTCATGTTATCGCTGCCGTCAACTTGCTTAAGACAACCTGAATGTCAATGTGATAGAATCAAGGACCTCCATCTCGATTTCCTGGCATTTTCATGAGAATTTCGGGACAAAGCCGCTTTGCAGGGCGATCCTCTTCTGCGACCTCGGCTTCCTGAGACTGCACCGCCAACCACATGGAAGAAATTCACTGCAGATTTGCCTGAGCGACTTCCCTCTCCTACTCTATCCTTTCATTCAGATGCACAAGACTGCCACTCACAGCGACCCGCAGGACCCTAACAATGAGCCTGCCACAGCGGAAGAAGCATCGAGCACACGCGACGAACGTTCAGCGATTCTCCCCGCCGACGACGTCGATGCCATCAGCCAGCTGCAAGCCGACTACCAAAGGCTCAAAGGAGAGCTTGGAAAAATCATCGTCGGCCAGGACACCGTCACCGAGCAACTCGCCATCTGCCTCTTTGCCCGCGGGCATGCTCTTCTCATGGGGGTTCCCGGCTTAGCCAAAACCCTCCTTATCAGCCGTCTGGCCGAAACCCTGTCTCTGGGTTTCAGCAGAATCCAGTTCACTCCGGACCTGATGCCTATGGACATCACAGGCACGGATATTCTGCAGGAAACAGAGGCCGGAAGACGTCACTTCGAATTCGTCAAAGGCCCACTCTTCGCCAACATTATCTTGGCAGACGAGGTCAACCGCGCACCGGCCAAGACCCAGGCAGCCATGCTGGAGGCCATGCAGGAGCACCGGGTAACAGTCTCCGGGAGAACCTACGAGCTTCCTCATCCCTTCTTCGTCCTGGCCACTCAGAACCCAATCGAACAGGAAGGCACCTACCCCTTACCTGAGGCTCAACTCGACCGCTTCATGTTCATGATCGGCGTTGATTACCCTACCCGCGAAGATGAAATTACCATCGCGCGCACCACTACCGGAGCAACTCCAGGCCCACTGAATCAGATCCTGGATGGCGAGACCATCGAGGCATATCAGGAACTTGTGCGCCGCGTCCCGGTTCCCGAGCATATCTATCACTTTGCTGTCGATCTTGTCCGACGCACCCGGCCGGCCGACAAGGATGCGCCAGACTGGCTTCGCCCCCTGGTTGGATGGGGATCCGGGCCGCGCGCTGTGCAATACCTCATCTTGGGTGCCAAAGCCCGTGCCGCGCTACATGGATCCTTCATGGTGCAGCTGGAGGACGTTCTTGAAGTGGCTGAGGCAGTTCTTCGCCACCGAATCCTCACCACCTTCACCGCCGAATCCGAGGGCATCGACAGCAGCCAAGTTGCACGTCGTCTCGCTGATGAGTTGATCAAAGAAAAATAGAGAGAAGAGAGAATCACCCTCTACTCAGGCACTCTGACGACCTTCTCCACCGCTGCTTATTCCTCACCGTCCTCAAGCTTCCGACCGTCTTGCGCGACTACCTCGACCCAGCCGTTCTTTCCAGGCTCATGGCCCTTCCGATCTGCGCCCGTCAGGCTGTGATCGGAAGTGTCTCCGGCCTCCACCGCAGCCCGGTCCGCGGCTCGTCTCTGGAGTTCGCTGAGTATCGAAAATATGTTCCCGGTGATGACCTCCGGAGGCTCGACTGGCGCGCCTGGGGACGCTCTGACCGCCACTACGTCAAAGAATTCGAAGCTGACACCAACCTCCGTCTCATCGTCCTCCTCGACATCAGCGGATCGATGAACTTTCGGAACACTGAGGAAAACGGGCTTAACCGCATCGACTACGCGAGGAAACTGGCAGGAACTCTCGCCTATCTTGCCGCCAGGCAGGGAGATGCTGTCGGCTTCTGGACTGCTGGCAACCAGGGCAAGAAAAAAAAGAACAAACAGATCCCAACCAGCCTCCCAGCCCGCAGGGGAGCCACCCACCTTGGGACGGTCCTCGACACCATCGGCGACGTCCAGGCCGGAGGCCCGACCACCCTAATCAGCTCGCTCCACGAAGCCGCTGAGCAGATTTCACAACGCGCCGTGATCGTCATTTTTTCCGACCTCTTCGCCGACCCGGCCGAACTCCGGTCCGCCATCCAGCACCTGCGCTTCCGCAAGCACGACGTCGTCGTCTTCCACCTCCTCGACCAGCAGGAGATTGCATTCGATTTTGACCGGCCCGCGCGCTTCATCGACCTCGAAGGCGCTGATCTCGTCCTCGCCGATCCTGAAGACATGGCGGCAGCTTACCGCAAAGCTTTCGCTGATTGGACTCTTCAGATTGATGGTATCGTCCGTTCAGCGGGCATCGACTACCTGAGGGTCATGCTCGATGAAAACTACACCGAGGTTCTGACCCGCTTCCTCCTCGCCCGCACCCCGAAAAAGAGTGCCCGCTAAGCTTTTCCAATTCAGCAGGGAAAAAACCGTCCTCTGATCTGCGATACATCATTTTATAATTTGTCATTCCTCCAGCCCATCCTCCTCTGGGCCCTTCCTCTGGCCCTCCTTCCGATTCTCATCCACCTCATCCACCTGCACCGGCGGAGGACAGTGGAGTGGGCCGCTACCCGCTTCCTGCTTGCCGCCCAGAAGATGAATCAGGGTTACTCCCGCCTGCGTCGTATTCTCATCCTTCTACTTCGGGTGTTCGCCGTCGCCGCCCTCATTCTGATGGTCTGCCGCCCGCTGGCCGGTGGACTCCTCGGATTTACTGGCGGAGCGCCAAACACGGTCTTGGTGCTCCTCGATCGCTCGGCCTCCATGGAGCAACAGAACCTGAGCACCGGCGTCTCGAAACGGCAGGCCGGATTGACTAAACTCTCAGAGGCTCTGGAGAAAGCTTACCGAGGACGTTCCCGGATTGTTCTCATCGACTCAGCATCCCGCAGTCCGGAAGCGGTCCGACATGCATCCGATCTGACTCAACTGCCCACATCCCAGGGGACTGATACCACCGCTGACCTGCCCGGACTTCTCCAGGACGCTCTCGACTACACCACTGCCAACAAAACCGGCCGCACCGACATCTGGATCGTCTCGGACCTTCAATGTACCGACTGGGATCCCACAAGCGGAAGGTGGGAGACACTGCGCTCCGGATTTTCTTTGTTGCCAGGTGTCAAGTTTCACCTCCTCACCTACCCTGGTCCCGCGGGCGGAAATCTTAGCCTGAATATTGAGCACCTTCGCGTCAGAAGCGGCGCTCAAGGCACTGAGATCACTCTCGACCTCAACGTCACCCCGACCATCACTCCAAAAACCCGGTCTTTATTCCCATCTGAACTTCCCATCCGCTTCGTCATCAACGGCAGCGCAAGTGCCATGCGTAGCAAACTTGAAAACGGGCAACTCGCGATCAAAGGACACACCATTCCACTCGGATCCGGCTCGATTCGTGGCTGGGGTCGCATTGAGATCCCGGCTGACACACAACCGGCAGACAATGTCTGGCATTTTGTCTTCGATGCTCCCCCGGTGATGCGGAGCGCGGTGATCTCCGATGATCCATCCGGCATCGCCCCGGTCATGGCTGCTCTCGGCGCGCCAGCCGACCCGTCCCGCAACTACCAGGTCGACCTCCTGCCCTCTAAACAGGTCTCTGAGATCGCCTGGGACGAAACCGGTCTGATTGTCTGGCAAATCCCCCTGCCGGCAACCAACTCGAACACCAGCCAACTTCTCAGCGCACATCTCGCGGAGGGGCGAAGCCTTCTGTTTCTTCCACCCGCCACACCCGCAGCTGAAAGTTTTCTGGGAATTTCCTGGGGCGCCGAGGTCAACAGCGACCCCCGCAACTCCCGAAAGCATCTCGTGGTGGCGAAGTGATTCGGGGTTGCTGGCGAAGACACGTTCCGGCAAGCCGCTCCCGGTGGGTGAAGTCGAAATCACCATGCGAAGAAAACTGCTGGTAGCAGGAGAATCAGACGCGATTCCTCTTGCTCGGGTGGCCTCAGACAACAGCCCGCTGCTTCTGGTCGCTGGAGCAGATGCTGCGGACCGAACGAACAAGGGGCTGGCCGCCTTTCTCGCCACTCCGCCCAGCCCGGGAGGTTCAACACTGGCGCGTGACGGTGTCATCCTCTACGCCCTTCTCCATCGGTCACTCGATGCTGGAACAGCCTCACTGGGAACAGCACGTCAGCGCAGCGCGGGATGGAACGCCCTTGGTCTTTCTCCCGACCTTTGGGCGGCGGAACCCGGATCGATGAAAGCGGATGCACCCGGCCTGACACATGACCAGCGAGGCCTGCGTGCCGGCGTCTATTCCACCGCATCCACGATCGGCAACGACGATACCACAACTCCCTTGCTCACTGCTCTCAATCGCCCTCGGAACGAAGACGAACCCCGCTTCCTCGCCGCAGCCACCCTTTCCGAACTTTTCGCAGGACTCGAGCATCGAATCATCGTCGACACCATCGAAGACGACTCCTCGCTCGCTTCCGAAATCTGGAAAAGCTGCCTAATGCTGATGGCTGTTGCGCTTCTCGTAGAAACCATCCTCTCGCTCCCTCGCATCAGCGACGCCAGGACATCGGTCCGGCCATCCTCCCTCTGAGACGCTCTTCACGCCATTCCACACGACTCTCACTTTTCCTCCAGATCAGCCCCCGAATCCCAGCCCGAAGCATTCTCATTTTCTCCCACCTTTGACTCCCACATCCCAGGGCCTGGAATTCTCTACCACCCCAACCACCCTCGCGGTCGGGATCAGTTTTCTCGTACTTATTTCCGGATTGGCCTATCTCTCGGCACAGCGCTCGAAATTCCGTCGCGGCCCAGTGCTCGTCGAATGCCTCCGCATCCTCATTGCTATCGGAATCGCCCTCACTCTCCTCCAACCCGAGTGGAAGCAGACATTTCTCCCTGAGGAGAAACCCACTCTTGCGGTGCTCGTCGACTCCTCCGGTAGCATGGAGACTCGGGATGTCATGGAGTTCACGGGCTCACCTGAAACGGTAGCTTTCTCCCGCGCGAAGCACGTCGCCCACCTGACCCGTCCCGATACCTGGGCGCCCCTCGAACCTCGCCTCAAGGTGGTGATCAGCACTTTCAACTCCGAGCTTCCCGCCCACCCCGAAGAGGCCACAGATCTTCGTTCCGCCCTCGAAGCTCTTCCTGAGAAACACTCTCAGCTTGGCGCGGGTGGTTCTAATATCGGATGGCGACTGGAATATAGGAGGCCCGCCCTCCGGGGCTGCCGCACAACTTCGCATGGCAAAGGTCCCTGTCTTCGCTCTGGCCGCAGGTTCGCCCGATGCCCTGCCCGACATCGAGCTCACCTCCTTTGAAGTCCCTGTCTTCGCTGTAACCGGCAAGCCCCTCCGCATCCCCTACACGCTTCTCTCTACCCTGCCGCGCGACGAAATCGTCACTCTCGAACTGGCCACCTCGGGAGGTGCAGTAACCACCCACCAGATTCTCGTCCCGGCGATGGAATCCACCCGCGACACCATCCTCTGGCGCCCATCCAGAAAAGGCAAACTCGACCTCACCCCTGCTGGCTCCACGCACCGGTGGCGAACTCTACACCGAGAACAACACACTGACCGCATCCGTCGACGTTCGGGAAGAAGAACTGCGCGTGCTGGTCCTCGAAACCTATCCACGGTGGGAATACCGATACCTCCGAAACGCCCTCCAACGCGACCCCCGGAGTCGAGGTCGACTGCCTTCTCCTCCACCCCGAAATCTCCTCGCCCGCAAGCGGCCCGGGATACCTCAACCACTTCCCTGACGACGCCGCCCTCTCCACCTATGACGTCGTCTTCCTCGGCGACCTCGGATTGGCTCCTGGGCAACTGAAGCAAAGCCAGGCCACCTCACTCCGCAGGCTCGTCCACGACCAGGCCAGCGGGCTGATTTTCCTCCCTGGCTTCCGTGGATTCCAGCACACCCTTCTCGGCTCTGACCTCGAAGAGCTGATTCCTGTCGTTCTTGACCCCAGTCAGCCGGGTGGCTGGGGCACTCCGGTCCCGGGCAGATTCACACTCACCGAGGCGGGTACTCGATCGCTCCTCACACGACTCGAGGACGACGGCGAAAGCTCAACTCTGGCCTGGTCTGCGCTGCCAGGTTTCCACTGGTACGCCCCCGCACTCCGCGCCAAAGCAGGCACCGAGGTTCTTGCCACGCACGGGAACGATTCCACCCGTTTCGGTCGCGTCCCACTTCTTGTCAGTCGCACTTTCGGCGCCGGAAAGGTCCTCTACATGGGGAGTGACGGTGCCTGGCGGTGGAGGAAAGGGGGTCGAGGACAGATACCCACTATCGCTTCTGGGGTCAGGTCGTCCGGTGGATGGCCTACCAGCGCAACATTGCATCGAGCGACAGAATGCGACTGTTCTACTCGCCGGACCGTCCTCGATCCAACGAAACCATTACCCTCAACGCCAACGTCATGTCGGCTGCCGGAGAACCTCTTCGCGAGGGGAAAGTGATCGCCGAGATCACCTCGCCATCCGGGCAGCATTTCCAGCATCCGTCTCAGCCCTGCAGGGGAAGAGGCTTGGGGACTATTCTCTGGCATTTTCAAGCCGACTGAGGGGCGGCACCCACCAGCTTCGCCTTTCGTCTGCGGAAAGCGCGTCCCACCTCGACGCCGAGATTCCGGTTCAGAGCACGCCACTTGAACAACGCGGCCGACCAGCCAGACACGACGTTCTCAAAGAGATCGCGCAACTCACCAGAGGACAATTTCTCCTCACCAGCGAAGCAGCCAAGGTCATCACTGCACTGGACAGCCTGCCAGAGCCCGGACCGGAGATTCGCCGAGTTCCCCTCTGGGCGCACCCGGCGTGGGCCGCCACCCTGCTCCTATTACTCAGCACTTTCTGGATCCTTCGCAAACGCCTGGGAATGTTCTGATTCGCTCGAATCGAATCCGAGCCACCGCGACAGAAACCGGGTGGTTTTGCACAAAAAGTGCGGAGAAACACGCTCGACACTTGCTACTTTGATGCTGTGAACACACACGATCAAAAAAAAATCCGTACTCTTCTCGAGAATCAGCGAGATCAGATCCTCGATGAGATCAAACTTCACGGGGCAACGCGAGACCAAAGCATCACTCGTGAGATACGCGATCCCGAAGACCAAGCTGCTGCCATCGCAGATCTCTGGGTCGATGACAAGATCATGATGAATGACGGGCACTTTCTCGAAAAAATCGATTCTGCCCTTAAGCGCCTTGATGAAGGCACTTACCATCTCTGCGCCGACTGCAACGGCAAAATCCCCACAGCCCGACTTCTTGCCCGGCCCTCGGCTTCGCTCTGTATTTCCTGCCAGGAGAAAAAAGACGCTGGCGTATCGAGTTGACACCCCTTTGAACTTCTCTGCAGTGGAGATTACCGGGCCCAGCTCGGGATTTCTCTCAACCTAGGAAAGCGTTTCTGTTTCAGAGACCTGTCGCATCTCCAACCACAGAATCTGCTACTGAACACTTCCCCTCCCTCCCCTCATAAGGTAGGTTACAGGCGATGGAACGCCGGCGCTCAGCCACACCCTCAGAGAGATCCTTTCCTCTTCCGGAAACGATCACCAGGAAACTAGTCGACTTCCGGTCCGGTCTCCGGAGGGTAAAATTCCTCGAGGTTTTTTGCGCTGGACTCACCGGGCTCCTCTTCTCTTTGATAGCTCTCTTTTCCCTCGACCGTCTCATCGAGACACCGCAGATCCTCCGCGCCGCCCTTCTTTTTTCCGGCATGTCGGTCTTCGCCATCGGCCTTCCGCTCATCTGGCACCGCTGGGTCCGCGGCCAACGGCATCTCGAGGATGTCGCCCGCGTCATCCGTCATCGTTTCCCCCGTATCGGGGACCAACTCCTTGGCACTATCGAACTGGCACACGGTGCCAACACCACTGCCAAAGAATCTCCCCGCCTGATCCAGGCGGCGATCGAACAAGCCGGAGAGCGCATCCGGGACGAGGACCTCTCCGCTGCCATCCCTACCTCCCATCACTCCCACTGGGCGGCAGCTCTCGGGGTACTCGCCGTGATCTCAGCTGCCGCCACAGTCCTCGCTCCTCCCGCCGCCGGAAACGCCCTCGTCCGCTGGCTCCTACCGTGGGCCGACACCCCGCGTTACACCTTCGCTCAGGTCGACGACCTTGCTGAGCCACTGGTTGTTCCCTACGCCGAACCTTTCCCACTCGAAGTCGAACTTGATCCCTCTTCCCGGTGGCGCCCTGCCTCGGCCACCGCGCGCATCTCCGACCAACCGAAACTCCGCTCACCGCTCGATCACGCCAACACACGCTACCCTTTTGCCTTCCCACCTCAGAAGGAAGATTCCATGATCAAGCTCCGCGTCGGCGATGATCGCGCAGAGGTGGCCCTTCATCCACGAACCCGCCCGGAACTCACCAGCATGGTCGCCACTCTGCGCCTCCCCGAATACCTCCAATACAGTTCGCAGCCAAGCATCGAAATTCATGGCGCGAATGCTCGTTTCCTCCAAGGAGCCGAAGTCTCGTGGCGGGCGATTGCCAGCCGCGCGATGGTAAAGGCTACCGTCGATGGACGCCCCGAAACCGTCGATGACGCAGGCCAACTCACTACTCGGTTCGTTGCTGTCGACTCGCCTCGTGAACACCAGTTCCAATGGGTCGACTCGCTCGGACTTTCACCCCGCACGCCCATCACGATGAACCTTGAACCGGTCGATGACGCCCCGCCGGTGATCTCGGTCCAGCGGGACTCTATCGAGCAAGTCGTTCTCGCCAGCGAGGTCCTCGCTTTCGATATTACCGCAAACGACGACTTCGGCATCCGCCAGGTCGGGCTGGAATGGACGCGGCTGGGACCCTCGCAAGGACCCCATGACACGAAATCCAGCAGCTCCGGACAGAAGCTCACTGCCCGCGGTGCGCCCGAGCTGAAGAGAATAAGCCCGCGAGCCACTTTCTGCGCTCAGGACGAGGGCGTCGCGCCAGGAGTCATCCAAATCCGTGCATGGGCAAAAGACTATCTTCCGAAACGCTACCCATGCTACTCTCCCGCCGTCATTCTCCGGGTTCTGGACACCACCGACCACGCACTCTGGTTGACTGAAGAATTCGCCAAATGGCTGAATTCTGCACGCGAAATTTACGAGCGTGAACAGCAACTCAATATCATGAACAGAGAACTCCGCATTCTGGGAGCAGCTGATCTCGATCGTACTGAAAACCGCCGGCTCATCACCAGGCAGGCCGCCGAAGAACTGGCCAACGCAGCTCGCCTCGAACAGGTCAACCAATCGGGCAAACGCCTTGTCGAACAGGGCACCAGAAATCCCGAGTTCAACGCTGGGCAACTTGAGTCTTGGGCTGCCATGATCGAAAGCCTAGAAGCCCTCGCCGATGAACGTATGCCCACGGTTGCGGACCTGCTGGATGAGGCCTCGCAGGCACAGACGAGTGGCGAGAAAAACCCGGTGTCTCCTGCCATGAAAAGCGATCCTTCATCGCCGCAACAAGCAAAAGACAGACCGCAAACCTCCGACCAAAACGGCCCGCCCGAGGCACCCTCCGTCCCTCCTATCAAGGCCAACGAAACAAGCTACCTCGATCCATCCTACAACGACCCCGATTCCGAAGAGCCCCCTCCTCCTCCAAGCAGCGATCTCAGAATTCCTGGCCCCACCCTCGGCTTCATCCCCGGCGAGTCAGAGCCCAAGCGACACGATCATCCCCCCTCACCCGCCGAAGAACGACTCGACCGAGCTATCAGCGCGCAGGACGCACTCCTTGCCGAGTTCCGGCTGTCGCAGAATTGCTCGCAAAACTGCTCGGCAGCTTTGAAGCAAGCACTTTTGTCAAACGCCTCAAAACAGCTTCCCAAGCGCAGATGGAAATCTCCACGGGACTAAATACGCGAGCTCTCTCCGCTTTCGGGATTTCTGCCGACCACGACGACCTGCCGGCTGACTCCGCCGCGGCCACGCGTCTCCTCGCCGACCAGGCCGGAACAGAGAGCAAGCATGTCCAACTCATTCAGAGCGACCTCGCTGCCTTCATTGCCCGGAAACCGGACCGACGCTTCACCGGACTTCTCAAATCCATGAAGGAAGAACGTGTCGTTCACGAACTCGAGACTCTCCCTAAGACGATGCATAAAAACCTCAGCGGGCAAGCAATCGCCAGCGCCGAGTTCTGGTCTGACACCCTCGACCGCTGGGCGGAAGAGCTCGTCGCCGCAACCACCGGTCCGCCATGACAAGGGTCACCCGAAGGCCGGGCCGGTCTTTCTCCAGAAATCGTCCTCAAAGTCATGCAGGCACTCCGCGACGAGATCGACCTCCGCGACCAGACGCGTGAAGTCGAAAACACCCGACCTTCCGACTCATCTGAACAAGCAAAGGTAACTCCAGATGGCCAGAGGCCCTCGATGACGGCAGAGCTCCTCTCGCGCAAGCAGGAAGGTATCACCACCGACATCCGTTCAGCCCTCGAGGACATCCGGATGCTCGACCACCCTGACGACTACCAGCAAGAGATCCGACTCCTGCAGGCCGTGGAAAAAGTCATGGAAGACGCCGCCAGAATTCTCGCCAGACCCGACACTGGCCCGGACGCCATCGCCGCCGAAACTGAAGCGATTGAACTGCTCTACCAGGCGCGCCGCAACAACCCAGGCTCAGGATCTGGCGGAGGATCCGGCGGCGCCCCAGGGGGGGGAGGTGGCAGCGGAGGTGGCGCTCTGCGAGCCGCTGCTCTGGCCGCACTCGGGCCGGGCAGCGAGATGCCTTCGGGCCGCTCCACACGCGAGGTCAATCAGGCCACCGGTCGCACCGGGAAAGATCTCCCTGAAGAATTTCGCTCGGGGCTTGATGCTTATTTTAATGCTCTTGAGGAGGGTTCAAGCCTCCGCTGATCACCGCGCACCATCCGACGATGAAGAGAGATAAAACGCAAGCTCCTCCCGAAGCTCGGATCCGGCATCCGCGGCCACGTCCCGACGCAGTAAAAACCCTTTCCGCAGTCGCAGGAATCACCCTGTTTGCCGCCCTCGCGCTGAGCCCCATAGCTCTCTCCCAGACAGCGGCGGCAGCCAACGGAAACGACCCGGAGAAACCTGAGGCCCAGCCGGAAAATCCGAACACCAAGGTAATTCACCCGCGTCTTCTGGAAGCTCTGGAGGAATTTATCGCCACGCTCCGTCGTGCCCACGACGCGAGAGCCAGCCAGGTGCTGGAGGATAGCTTCGAAACCCTGAGTTTGCTTTTTGAAAAGAAGCTTACGCCCGAAGCCATGGGAGATTTCTCAGCCACTCTACCAAAGGCTCTCAAGGAGGCATCAGAACAATGGCAGCAAAACGCACGAGATTCCGTCACGCGACTTTACGCAGGAAAAGACTATCCTGAGCCGGTCGTTGACGAGCTGATCAGAAGCCTCCACCAAGCGATCAAAAACCCTGGTCAAATTCCCAAAAACTTTCGCATCACACCCGACATTTCGCCCACGGCCACAGCCATCTGGGAAGCCCAGCTGGACAAGCACCTGAACGACCAGCAACTCGCCTCGCTCAAAGCACCGCGGAAGCTTCTAACTGAATACTACAAAGATCTTTCCCGACAGTCCGCCAGCCGTTATCGGCATCATTTATCACAGAAGATTGAACAGACCTCAGCTGAGATCCAGGCCGCGATCGCCCTCGGTGAAGAGCGCAGCCAGCAGATCGCCGAGACCGTCACATTCCTCATTGATCAGGCGGTGGAGAACCTCGCTGCGGAGCATCTCAAGACACTGATGAAGAAGAGCCCGAAAGAGCGGAGATACCTTCTCCGTCGCGGATACGTAGGCAACGGATCAGTCCAGGTCACGGACCCATCCGAGTCCAAGGTGTGGTCAGAAACCCTGAGCCGAATTCTTAGCCCGGAGGAACAGGCCACATGGAAACATTCCGCCAAGCTCCGCCGTCAAAGTGCTCTCGAAACCGGCGCTCGACTCCTCACCACTGCCCTCGACGACATGCTCCTGCTCAGTGAAAAACAGCGCCAGAACATGACTGAGATTCTCATGGAGCCGTCCGAAAAGCATCTGTTCCGCACGCTCACCGAGCCCAACTACAGTCTCAGCATGACCACCTCGGAGGTCACTCGATATGCGGAATCAGTAAGTCGGCAGCATTTCAGAACCATCCTGCTCGACTGGCAGTATAGCCTCTGGGACAAGCATCTTGACCGTTCTCTGAAAGGGGCGAATGCTTTCGACCATCTGCCAGACAAGCATGGCAATCCTCCGGGCGGGAAGACCAGAAGCACGAAGCAGTCAATCCCACCTCCCTGGGGCGCGGAAGAACTCCTGGAAGCCACCCTGAGCTCCCACATTCTCGAGGCCGCTGAGAGCTTCAAGGCCGAAGCCGAGAAACGCTATGAGGGACGCCTGCACAGTACTGCAACCATCACCAATCTCGACGAAGCAGGGTGGGCGACTCTCGAAGTAGCGGCTCGAGGCGCCACCGAACTTGAACGCTCCGACTGGGTCCTCCGCTTCGACGAACACGTCCGCAAAAACCTTCAAGATACAGTAGACCCCGCCTCCATTTCCCAGCGGATCAACGAAATGAGGGACTCTCGACTGAGACGCACCGCCGATACCTCTTCCGCAAAACTCTGGAACTCCACACTGCAAGCGGTTCTCACTGCTCCCCAGCTGGCTGCAATGCAAAAAGACGAGGAAGACCGCAGGCGCTTCAGGTTTGAGACTCTGGGACTGGTCAACGCGCACCTGCTCTCCGCTCGAACACGCCTCTCTCTCCAGCAAGTCCACACACTGGCGGCCAGAATCGCGGAAGAAATGGATCGCTATGCCCCCGACCTTGCCGCCACGTTTCAGGGGTGGAACAAGACTCCTTGGTACCTGAACTCCTACTACACTCTCATCGGCCTCCACATGGTAGAAGAGGCGCAATTGAAAGCAATTGTCCACGAAGAAGCCTACTTAGCGTGGGTCACTAAGCTCCAGTCACTTGGCCGTGGATACTGGAAGGTTGTGCAAGGACATCACGAAAATCGCCTCCTTCAGGAGAAAAAGAATGCGCGGTGAAAGGCGGTGAAAACCAGAGAAAAAACCCTCCAGGCTCGGAAGCAATCATGATACCATCCACCCTCCACAGCGCTGCTCCACCCGGATGTACCGGGGCGCAGTCTAAGCAACTCCCAGACGTGAGACCTGCCACATCACGAAGAGGCATTCCACCTCTCCGGCGGACTTCGATGACCACCACACAGGTCCGCTTTTTCACCCTGCTCGTGTTCATCACATCCCTCAGCACCTCCAAGCTTCACTCGCAGGCACTCCGCTTCGGCGCCCATGTTCCCCGGGAGGTTGAGACCATCTACGAGAACGGACTTTCCTGGCTCGCCTCTGTCCAGAGTGTAGATGGTTCCTGGAGGACTTCCCACTCTGGCCCTGGCGTGACCGCACTCTGCGCTATGACCTTTCTCGCCGCGGGCGAGGACCCGAACTTCAGCCGCTACGGCCCGAGCATCCGTCGCGCCATCCGCCACATCATCGCCCAGCAGGACGTTGAGACCGGGTACTTCGGCAGCAGCATGTACCACCACGCGTTTGCCATGCTCGCTCTGGCAGAGGCCTATGGCGCCGTCAACGACTCCCTCCTCTGGCATGGGGACGATTCTTCTGATGAACATGACAGCTCAGATGAAACCGAACCCACCCATGAACGCAGTATTGCGCGCTCTCTCGACCTCGCAATCCGCTGCGCCGTCAACTCACAACGACTGAATGCACTTGGAGGATGGCGCTACTTGCCGGATAAAACGGACGCCGATCCCTCAGCCACGGGGACCGTTCTGATGGGACTCCTTGCCTGTCGCAATGCAGGCCTTACCGTCCCCGATGCCACCCTTGTTGGCGCTCTTGATTACCTGCAACGAAGCACCGGAGTGAACGGTTACGTTACTTACAGTGGGGGCTTTGGAGCATCCGACGAGTCCGTGACCCGTTCCGCCGTCGCCGCCTTGGTCTACGCGGTTTCCGGGAAGGCGGAGACCGCGAAATACCAGGCCACTCTTAAGCATATCACCGAGCGACTCGAACACGAAGAAACTACGCACCCCATTATTTTCTCTACTACATGGCACAAGCCCTTTTCCAAGGTGACTACGAGGCGTGGGAGAAGTGGAACGCCGCCACCATCCGCAAGCTCACAAAGCGGCAGGCGAAGAACGGGAGCTTCAAGAACGACCCCTACCAGACGTCGATGTCTCTCCTCGCCCTCGCCCTCAATCACCGGCTCCTTCCCGTCTATGAACGCTGATCGACATGCCATGAGAAGGGCGCCATCTGCGTCGGCGCAACCTCTCGCAGGGATCGTCACTGGACTGGTTCTTTTCCTCGCAGGATTCTTCGGGCCAGCGCCCGCACGCGCGCAGCTTGAACCCTTTGGGTTTTTGAACCCCTTTGCCGCCGAAAAAGATGCCGCGATCAAGGGCTTCTCGTCGGATAGAACACCCTCTTTTACCACCTCCACTCCGGATCGGCTCCGGTGGTGGAACGGCCAGACTTTCAAAGGAAAACTCACAGCTGCAGCGAGGAAAGAAATCGCGTGGCAGCATCCTGTTTTTTCCCGTCCCGCACGAATCGGAACCGCACAGATCTATGACATCACCCTCCCCACAAAGGAACAAAAACTCCCGGAAGATACCTTCTCTGTTACCATGGAGAACGGAGACCGAATCTTCGGTCAGATTGAGGCGCTCGACAGAAACGAGCTTCTCCTCACCTCCGCTCTGCTCGGCCGAATTCACCTCCAGACGAAATCGCTGCAAAGAATCGATCGCATCACCGGCTCCGGCATTCTCTGGGCAGGCCCGCGAGGGCTTGACAGCTGGCAGCTTCGGAACTCTCGAGATGCAAGCCATCGCGCAAAAACAACCTGGATCGAAGCCGAGAACGGCTCGCTCCGCAGCATCAGCACGCAAGGCGAAATCAGGCTTCCGCTTGAGGCCTCGACCCAGAGGATTGAGATTATCTTGACCCTCTCGGCTCCGTCCCTGCGGCCCGGTTTCGCGCTTCACCTGAACTCCCCGGGCGAGCCTCCGATCACGCTCTGTACCTGGGACAATCTTCTCGTCCTCCGTCAGGAACATCGATTTACCGCCCTCCGGCCGATGGAAGACAACGAGCACGAAATTACCCTCCGTATCCTTCGCAGTCCCGAGGATGGTGGCAGAGGATCAGTCCTGACAGAGAATGGCGCCACTCTGACTCGTTGGGGAGTGGCTTCCTCAGGTGACGATAACAGCCGGCCTGATAACAAGAGCAGGGACACCCGCTTTCTGCCGTCAGAATCTGGAATAGGTAAAAGAAAATCTTCCGAAATCCGCACCAGACCACTCACCTCGATCACCCTGCAAAACACGGGAAAAGAACTCAACCTCAACCTCCTCCGGATCCGCGAACTCAACGCTGCCGAGGTCATGGCAAGGCAAACCCAACCCACTAGAAAAAAATCAGACAAGGAAACTGCCCGTTACCTTCTCGAATTCTGCGGGCCAGCGCAGCATCATACCGCCTCTGAGTTTCCTTCCATCGCGCAAGACAATGTCCTGATCACCAGCGCCGACGGATCGACCCAGTCTTATAAACTCCAGCAACTTCTTTCCCTTCGCTTTCCCGAAAATTCCAAAAGCAACGAGGCCACGGAAGCCGCGCTCCGTGCCAGACTTCAGGACGGCAGCATTGTCCAAGGAACCACCCCGGTCGCCCCCCCCACAGACGAAGCGGTAATCCCACTGGACATTTCCTCTTCTGTCGAACCTGTTTTTGTTCCGATCACCGCGCTCAAACGTCTCGTCTGGACAAACCCGCCGGAAGCAGTCGATGACCCGAAATCCTTCGATACGCTGAGCATTGGTCGGACGACCCTCTCTGGAACGTGGAAAGCCGAAGACGGCACCGCGCTCCAGTGGCTGCCTCTGGGAGGGGTTGAGCCTGTTCCAGTCGCGTTTCCTAAAACCACCAGTTTCTCACTCACGCGGGCTCACAAGGACGACGTGACTCCAAAGTCATCCACCAGCCTCATCCATCTCGTCGACGGGCAGAGCATCCCGGGGGAAATCCTGTCCATGACGCGCGAAGGAAACCTCATTATCGACAGTGAGGTTCTCGGTCGGCGGGATCTCCCTGCTGCAGTAGTGGCGGCCATCCAGTTGCCGAGAAAGCCGCTGCAGACCGAGGGATTCTCCGACTCCGGCTGGCGGTTTCTCACCGATAAGCCCGACTCCGACTCGTTTCGCAGCGATAAAGGTGGCACCGTCGCCATCGACCCCAGACACTCGTGGGGGTCACCCAGCCATTCTCGCTGGTCAGGAAATCAGCTTTGATATCACTCGAGTCAAAGGCCACGGAGGCGTCAAAATAGGGCTCTTTGGGAATGGCAGCGACCACGCTCTCCCAGCCACCTACCTCCTGGTCGCCAACTGGGATAACCGTGTCTACCACGGAATCTCCGCAGCGGAAGGTGAATTCAAGGGGGCCTACCTCCAGACCAGCATTTCCAACAACCAACCAGCCCACGTCCGCATCACCTGGGACACCCGCAACCTGCAATATTTCGTCAACGGCAGCCCGGGAGGTTCGATTGCTCTCGACCCACACAAAGCACCCCGCTCTGGAACTGGACTCCTCTTCGAGTGCTGCCCTATCTGGGGGAATGATCCCGGACGTTCACTAGTTTCGTCATTTTCTCTCACCCAGGCACCTGGTCAGACCTGGGTTCCTGCCATCGCGCCCGAGGCCCGAGAACGCGCTCTTTTCCTGCCAAGATTCCGTCGAGACGACCCGCCACGGCACATCCTGGTAGCAGGAAATGGTGACCTGCTCAGTGGTTCCCTCGAGTCACTCACCCCTACCCACCTCAGCTTTCGATCCCGCCTCGAAACCGTCGAAATCCCACGTGATCTCACCTCTGCAATCGTCTGGATTCAACCAGACCTCGAGCAGGAAGCAACACCAGCCAACAAAAAGTCCTCCCCCAGGACTCCATGGCAGCGAAGCCCGCACCCTCCTGCCATACCCGAAAACCACAAAAACCACCACCACTGGTTCTCTCTGCGCGGTGGCGGGCTTATCCATCTCGATCTCGAAGGGTTCCGCGATGGACTCGCTCTTGGAACATCGCAGGCCCTCGGTCCGTGTGAAATCCCAACCAGCCAGATTTTCAAAATTCGCAACCGCACCCCTGATCCCTCTCCTGCAAGTAATGCCTTTTCAGGCTGGCAGGTTCGGGCAGCACCGGAACCGCTCCCCGAGGGCTCTAACAGCAATGAGGAAAATTCTCCGCTGGTAGGCAAACGCTCTCCAGACCTTACTTTACCTCTTCTCGACGGTGACGAATTCGTCCTCTCAGAGCACCGCGGAAAAGTGGTCGTGCTTGAATTCTGGGCCAGTTGGAGCGGTCCATGTGTTTCAAGCATGCCCGAAATGATCAAGGCTTTTCATAGCTTTGAGGACTACGAGCTTGTCCACCTTGCCGTCAACCAGGCCGAACCCGCTTCCGTGGTGCGAAAATTTCTTCAAGGCCGGGAATGGGACCACGACCTTCTTGTAGCCCTCGACCCCGATCAAGCCGGAGCCAGAAAATTCGACGTCGAAAACCTCCCCGTAACCATTCTAATCGACACTGATGGCAAGGTAGCAGCCGTCACATCAGGCCACACCTCAGGAACTGCGCAATTGCTGGCCACGAAAGCCAGAAAAATCCTCTCCGCTGCCATACGCATCAACTGAACCGCGCCGCTCGCCGTCCGTCGCCCAAGTTTTACCCTCAAAACGGCAAGAGAGACCACCTCTCCTCAAAGGCACAGTCATAATCAGCGAGTTCCGAGGAATCTCCCCTTCACCCATAGCATGCATGCCCCTCTGTGAGGAAAATCTAATTTTGTCATCTTGCATCGAGCTTCAAGCGAGAGTGAAATATCTCTGGATTGGCCTGTGGTGTGCGCGGTTACGCAGGCCGTCTGCAGGCCCTAGATACATCGTCGCAAGCTCCTCTGGATGACACGTTGCGACACCCCATTGCCATTTTAGGGAGGGTCTGATTCATGGCGGTGCCCGTCATTGTTGTCCGGATTGTGTGTGGCACAGCGTGAGGCGGAGGTGGATGAGCATCCACGACCAACGAGCAACATAGCCACACCGGATGCGGGCAGCAACCCGAAGAGTTTTTTGAGTGGGCCCAGAGCGCAGCGATGCTGATTTCAATCCAATTCCATTCCAAGTGGCGGGTGGAGCAATTGATCAGACCTTCTTAGGTTAAACGCATGGCTATCCGAAAGGCGAGCGAAGCGAATCAATTCAAAGCACGCGTGACGCTCGGGGCCCTCAAGGGCCCGCGTGCAATCACCAAGATTGGCAGTCCTCGGCCGCACCACCCCCGCCAACTGTCTTGACGGGGATACTTAGAACGTGGAGGTGGCGCTGAAGAATGACAGCGATTGTGCCGACCTGGAATAGAGCGTAGCAGCGAAGTCGTAAGAAATCCCGAGATCCTCGTCGGCGCGGCCGTGTTCCGAGGGACGAGGGTGCCGCTCAGGAATCTCTTCGATTACCTCATGCGCGGCGGCACGGTGGAGGAATTCCTCGTGGATTTTCCTGCCGTTTCGTTTGAGCAGGTCCGGCCGATTCTCCGGGCCGCGGAGGTGGCCGTAGAAGCGCAAGCCGCTTGAGGCATGAAGGTTATTTCTTGATGAGTGCCTGCCCAACTGTTTGATGCTGCACATTTCCGGTCACCAGGTAACCACCGTTCCCGCCGCGGGCATCGCGGGCATCGCGGGCATCGCGGGCATCGCGGGCATCGCGGGCATCGCGGGCCTAAGTAACGGCAATTTGCTCCGTGCGATTAAAGACGAGTTCGACGTATTTGTCACGATCGACGGTAATCTGGAGTATCAAGCAAATCCCCGGCGATCGGTAGTTGCTGGTGATCGTACTCTGAGCAGTGAGCAACCGCCTCGATGATTTAGTGGGTTTAGTATCGGGCATCTCAGAGGCGATCGCCAAGGGATCACCCGGTGAGATCATACACGTCGCCTGCTACCCAACCCCAAAAAACTTATGTAGGCTCAAAACCAAAATGGCGCCATTCATTTGGACGCAAGAATATCAGGAAGGGTCTTCACAATTTCACCTCCCGGTATTAATACTGGTGAAGCAATTCGGCGCTTGTGACCAGTCAGTGAGAAAAACCGCTAGGGCTCCCGGTAATCCCTTCTATCTTTCTTGAAGAACCCTACTGACGGCACTCTCGAGGGCGCGTACATCGCTGTCACCCAGACGCTCTGCTACCTCCTCAAGTCTGTGGATGAGCCTGCGAACCACAGAACGTGGATAGTTTCCACCGGCTGCCTCGCAGAAATGGGTTCTGCATCCGAAAGGACGCTGTAGATAGATACTGCATCGCCCGTCTTGTCCAAGCAGCGGACAGGTTCCCTCGCTGGCCGCAGCGGCAGTGCCCGACTCAGGCAGGGTCTTGCGCCCGGCTGCCCGCACCCCCCGCGCAGCGACCAAAGCCTCTCCGGCAGTCAGCATCGGCGTTCTTCCAGTGAGACGAAACCTGCAGCATCGGGTTCGTCCCACGCAGTTTCTGGCAAGACCGAGCTCTTCTAATTCCCGATAGACTTCCTCCACTTCAGCCACTGCCTGACGCTGCACCTCCGACATTCTGGATTTCCTCATAACCAGAGATCACTTAGGATCCATGAGAGCCCGAGAGTTCTCTTTCCTCCAGAGACTTAGGCATGCCTTTGGGCCCTCCTTTGGAAGAATGTATGCATCGCCGGGAGATAATCACTGCCTGTGCGCAGGTGAAGATGGTCGATGGATCGCCGGCGCAGCACTGTTTTGAGTTCGCCTTGCCACGCGTTCCTCAGGCTTTGATAGCTTTCGCGCAATCCTGGTCGGGATGGATTGATCGTTACCTGCTCGCCAGTTTCCGGATCCTCGAGACTGATCCACCCACTACGGGGGAGTTCCTCTTCATTCGGATCGCTGATCTGCACAGCGACAAGATCGTGTTTCACGCCGGCCACCCGAACCGCCTCGTCCATCTCCTCCATCGGCATCTGAAAATCTGAAACCATAAAACAAAGCGCCCGGCGAGCTACCGAAGCAACCAGCCTGTCCGTCGCGGCATTCAATGCTGTCGTCCGGCCCCGCGGCTCCCAGGCCAGAATCTCACGGATCAGCCGGAGTGTATTCCCCGCTCCCTTGCGAGGAGGGAGAAAGAGTTCCACATGATCGCTGAAAAGAATCAGCCCGACCTGATCCTGGTTGTGGATGGCACTGAACGCGAAGCAGGCTGCCACCTCAGCCGCCAGTTCTCTCTTACTCTGACTACTCCCACCGTAGTTGCCTGAGGCACTCACATCGACGAGCAGAAAGACCGTCAGCTGGCGCTCTTCCCGAAAAGTTTTCACGAAAGGGGCACTCATCCGGGCCGTGACGTTCCAATCGATCACGCGTACTTCGTCTCCAGCCTGGTATTCCCGAAGGTCATGGAAGTCCATCCCCTGCCCTTTAAACGAGCTGTGGTATTCACCACCGAGGCTCTCGCGGACAAGACCGCGCGTCAGCAGTTCAATCCGCCGCACACGCTTCAGAATCTCCGAGATTTCTTCCATAGCTCTCAGACCATGCGCCCCGCTCCGTCACTTGGCAAAAAGAAACCCTAGCGCCACAGGTTCCTAAGGATTTTCTTAGCCAGATCGGAAAAATTCCCTTAAACTCTTTCATGATCGATTATGATCTCGTTGACTATCTTCAACTGGTTCTTGAAAACGACGGATCAGACCTTCATATCACTGTCGGCGCTCCCCCGCAGATTCGTATTCACGGCGTTCTGCACTCAATGGGAGAGGAATCGCTCGATGGCCCCTTGGCCAAAGAGTTGATTATGGCGACTCTCAAGGACACCCAACGAGCCGAGCTTGAAAAGAACCTCGAACTGGACTTCGCCCTACAGGTAGAGAATCTCGGGCGTTTTCGCGGCAATGCCCACTTCGCGCAAGGCAATCTTGAAGCGGCATTCCGCTTCATTCCCGACGAGATTCCGGAACTCGGGTCCCTCGGGCACTACCCGGTCGTCGATGCTTTCTGCAATGTTCATGAAGGGCTTGTGCTGGTTACAGGAATCACAGGATCAGGAAAGAGCACGACGCTTGCCGCCATGACGAGGCGGATTACCGAGGAACGCTCCGCCGTGGTCGTCACTATCGAAGACCCGATTGAGTTCGTCTTCCCGCACACCCCGACATCGATCATCAAGCAACGTCAGATCGGCACTGACACCCACAGTTTTGCTGGGGCCCTGCGCAGTGCTATGCGCCAGGATCCTGACGTCATTATCGTCAGTGAGATGCGCGACCCTGAAACGATTCGCGTTGCGCTCACTGCTGCCGAGACCGGCCACCTCGTGCTTTCGACCCTTCACACCGTCGACGCCCCTAAGAGTGTCGACCGCCTCATCGACACCTTCCCGAGAGAACAGCAACAGCAAATCGCCTCACAGCTCTCCACCACCCTTGAAGGAGTCGTCTCCCAGCACCTGCTTCCCTCCACTGAGGAAGGCGGCGGACGTGTTCTTCTCAGTGAAGTCATGCGAGTTACCAACTCCATCGGCACCTGCATCAGGGAACGAAAACTCGAGCAGGTGCTCGGTCTCATTGAAATCGGTCGCAATGAGGGCATGCACACACGTGATCACTGCCTTGTCGAACTCGCAGCAGGGGAGAAAATTACCCTCGCCACTGCGCTCGATTACTGTCGGGACAAGAACTTCGTTACCGAAAGCTATCGCGAGCATGTGAAGGCAAATAAGAAGCCGTTCTGGAAGCGATAGAACATTAGAACCTCCGCGAGCGGTAAAAAATCAAAGATCTGGGATGCAGGCATCTACTGCCGGAAACCAAACCAGCACTTCATCGAAGTGAAATCGTCTTTATCCGGTCACCATCCCAGGTGAGAAATTCTGCCGGGCGAAAGCTGCAGAGGCGGGCAAGCAGGATGTCGGGAGAAACAGGCGATCCGCGCATTGTAGACCTCCACGGCGTCATTGAGACTTTGAGAAATGAAGGCAATCTCATTCTCGCACACGACGAGTTGCTGCGTGAGGGCCGCCATCAGACCCCCGGATCGGATTTCGGGATACGCCTCACCGAGGGCCCAGAGCTGGTTGACTGCCTGATGTCCTCCAGTCACTCTTCGGGCGATATCCTGCTCGTCATCCGCTGACCGAAGGGCAGCCAACCGTTCTTGAAGGCCGCTTTCGTGAGCCATCATGCCCTTGGCCACTTCTTCCATCCGGGGGATCAGGTCGTGTCTTTTTTTAAGGGCTACGTCGATGTTCGAGCGATTCCTCAGACAGCGATCACGAAGAAATATCAGGTCATTAAAATGCAAAACGACGGCGATGAGCAACATCAGAGCTGGGCCGACCAGCGATGCCAGAAGATAACTTGCCGGGTTAAACGAGCCCAGTGTTCCAAACAGCATGAGACCGGAAAAAAGAAAGCCCCCGAAGGCAGCGGTCAGAACCAATGCTGCCTGCCTGCCTTTTTTCCAGAGAACATGCGACTCCCGGAATCCTGAGATCAAAAAAGGGATTTTTTCCTCGTAGTCGACTGGCTTGGCCAGATAAAGAGTGTCGACCTGCTCTGGGTCGACTTGCGCCTGGGCGAGAATGTAAACCGGGTCACCGATCTCGATTCGTGTCTCCTCGTGCTTCAGCTTCCCCTCGCGACGGGAGTCTTTCCGCCATGGGTCAATTTCCGCTCCCTCCGGGTCAACGAAGAGAGCGCCTTCCCGGTCGACACACTGAAATCTTCTGCGCTTCGAATCAGAATGTATGGTCACCCACCTCGTCCGCTTCCCGCTTCTCCGTTTTTCTTTGATCTGGTATTCGTAAGCGACGCAGGGTTTACCACTTAAGGGCGCACGCAGGAAAGCCTCGTCGCCTTCCTCGTCAGCGTCATCTTCAGAGGCAACTACCAGACCCATGACCTCGGTCAGACCGTAGGTGACGCCTGAGGTCGGAGTGGTAGGGAGATTTTCTGCCAGACGTTTTTGTGCCACCGAGCGGAAACCAAGCAGGAGTGCTCCCAGGCCCACTCCGAGGCCGAGCACGCTTCCGAGCATTCCTCCGAATCCGGAAACCGAGGCCTCCACAAACTGCGCGTCTATTTTCTCAAGAAATTTTTCATCTCTCTCAGTCAGAGGAATTTCCGAAGGCAGCGCACCATTCACCCACGGTCGAATGAAACTGTATGGAAAACTCGTAGCCTGACGGCGGACGCGCCGTGCGGTGGATGCCTGATCGATCCTGATTCTCCTGAGGCGGGTCCGTGCGGGCGCTGGAATTTTCGCGTAGTTCGAGAAATCCCCAAGTATCTCCCATGTTCCCGACCACCTTTCACCGTGATTTTTCAGTTCCTTCTGAATCAATTCTCTGACCACTTCCTCCTGCCGGACTGCCCGCCGCTGCGAGGTGGTCAAGTCCTCGACCATCATGCGAGTCCCAAGGTAGACGAGTAGTCCGCTGACCACCGTACTGAGCAGGCCGAAAAACACCAGCATTCTGTGGAGGCCAAGCAACGAAAAAAGAATTGCCGTAGCCAGGCCGACAAAGCACAGGCCACCCAACAGAGCCAGATCGAACCAAGCCCTCGATTTTGGCGTTCTTCCAATTCCGAGCGCTTGGAAATGATAGGTTGGTAATCCCCACCCCTGAGAAAGGAGACCACCGGTAAACCACCGCTGTTATCGGTTTCTTCCAGAAACCCGAAGACAAAGACCCGCTCGCCGGGATCGATCCGATACTCGGTAAACCGATAATTTCCGCTCTGGCGCCGGTGGGACCGCGGGACGTGAAACTTCACTCTGGAACACGGCTCGATCCGCGCCCGCCCACTGCCATCTGCGAGGTCAAAGGAAACGTAACGCTCGTCACGATCGATGACAACCCACTTGGTTTTGCCATCGGAGTTCCGCTCTTCGCGCTCTTTCGTATAACGGAAATAGAGGCAGGAGGTCTGGGTGTCGGTCGCCTTGAGCAGAGTCCCGCCCGCTGCGCTCTGCAGCGCTTTCCCTGAAAGATTCACCTCGCCAGCTACCGCAGCCATCACCTTGGTCCGAGGCACCCGAGCGATCTGCCTAAGTTCGGAAATGCGGGTATAACTGCACCTCTGAAGGAAAAACCCCGGCAGGACAAAAGCCACGATAAGAAAAAGCTTGAGTAGTATTATCCAGATACTCTGGCGCCCTTTAACTCCCGCCGGTGGAGCGCAGAGCGGACAGACATGCTCACCACCCGTCTCCTCCCTCGTCTTTGCCTCCTGCGCACGACCGACTACCACCTCGGGCAGTTCCATACCGCACTTGTTGCATTGAATCGCTCCCATCCAACCGCAGCATAAGCACAGATCCCACCGCGACAAACTTTCAATCCCACGGGATGAGATGGGCTTGAAGATTGGATCACTTGGCTGTGGGCTTTGTGCTTTGTGCTTTCTGCTCAGCAGAGCAAATCCTTTCTTTCAAAAACCTCTGGGTCTTGGGACTTTCATGAGACAACGTGGGTTGAAATGCACCTAGATTGGCCCCATCTTCCAACCCATTTCAAAAGGTCCGGATCGGATTTTCTGGCCCTTCTTCGAACCGCAAAACCATTGCTGTCTGACGCACCGTCTGCCCGTTTCTTCTGACACCATGAAACTGATCCTTGCCATCGGTCTGGGAGGATTCCTCGGAGCTGTCGGTCGGCACCTTCTGGGCGGGTGGCTGCAAGGCCTTTCCCACGGGCGCTTCCCGTGGGGGACGCTGGCTGTGAATGTTCTCGGATGCTTCCTGATCGGCCTCTTAGCAACTCAAATCACTCGCTTCCCCGAAGCCTGGCGCCTCTTTGTCGTCACGGGACTGCTGGGGGGATTTACCACTTTTTCTACCTTCGGGATCGATTCGGTCCACCTCGCCAAGGGCGATTTTCCTGTTCTCGGACTGGCCAACATCGCAGCGAATCTCATCCTCGGTCTGAGTGCGGTCGCTCTGGGCATGTTCCTGACCCGCTCCTCGTGACCAAGCTATAGGCTGGTATTTTTCCTGTTCCTTTGTCGAGCGCCACTTTGTTCTCTATTCCTCATGCCTGCTTCACCACAGCCACTTCGCATTCTCTTCGTCTGTATGGGAAATATCTGCCGCTCTCCCGCCGGGGAATGCGTTCTACGCCATCTCGCCACGACTCGGAGCATCGAAACCCCACTCGAAATAGACTCGGCCGGAACAATCAACTTTCATTCAGGAAAGCGCCCGGACCACCGGATGCGTCAGGCCGGCGCAGCACGCGGAGTCAGTATTGACGGAGCCGCCAGGCAGGTCGCAGCAAAAGACCTGATGGACTTTGACCTCATCCTTGCCGCTGACAACGAAAACCTCGCTGATCTCCTCGCTTTACCCGGCGCCGACCACCACCGTCAAAAAATCCACCTTTTCTGCGCGTTCACCGGTCTTGGCGACCATGCCTCTATCCCGGACCCTTACTATGGTGGCGCTGACGGATTCGAAATTGTCCTCGACTTACTCGAGGCAGGGTGCGCGGAGCTTCTGCGACGCATCACACGATCGGATGGGATTCCGAGGCCTGATCATCCGGTTCCCGAGAGCTAACCTGACAAGGGATCAGCTTGACCTCTCCACCTGCAAGATCGGAGAGAGGCCACCGATGTGCTCAAAAAAAAATCCCCATGACGCGGACGCTATGGGGACTCTGAGATTCGTTAACCGTTGCTTTCTAAAGATTGCTCTTCCTTAAAAATGCAGTCGGAGGAAGGCTCCTATTTCGCTTGAATTGTCCTGAAGCGTCGTTTCCACACCGATCCCAAGAAGCGGATTCACGTGAAAGATTCCATAAAGATCAACTGCCACATCACCGAGCTCAAAGTCCACATCATCGTTGTCTAATTCCTCAAGGTCCGACCATCCGACAAAAGCACCCAACTCAAGCTGTGACCCAAGCAGAGTGCGCACGCCGATCTCTATTTCGACCCCGTTTGAGTCGACACTGTCGACGATATCATCGAAATCAAACTCGTTAAAATTCCAGCCTGCCTTCCCAACGATATCAAAGTTCTGAGAGAGCGAAAAATAAAGGCCAGCACCGATCTCACCGGTCAGCAGATCACCCTCGGCATTCTCAAAAATCTCATCAAAATCGACAGATGACCACTTCCCTCCGCCGAAAATGAAGACGTTCCTGATTGGGGAAAAAGAGGCACCCAACCTGACGCCACTGCCATCTCCAATGTCATCAATGTCAGTGAACGCGTAACCGCCTTCAATGAAATTGTACTTGAGCTGAGCAGATGCAGATCCACAGACCAAGAGAGCGACTGCGGCTACGAACGATGAGAGCACGTGTTTAATCATGGTACGACCTTATAACCAATTTTCGTGGGGGAGTGCAAGCAATTTTTAACGTTTCTTAACTAATTATTGAGTAGTGACGAAAAAGGAGTTGGAGGAGTCAGCTCTCCCCGCTTGGATGGCCCCGGGACCCAGTGCCTCTGGGAAGATGCAGGAGAGATCTATTCGGTCGTCAGGGTCCTAGTTAAGCGCAGGAGGCGCCGCGCCCCAGAGTAAAGAGCATGCTGATCGTTGGGCGGAGCGCTCCCTCCACTCAGATGAGCCGTAGTGAGCGAGCTTCTGGGGCCCCTAGGCGACCCAGCACTTAAAGACGCGATTGCAGCGCGAAGAAGTGTGTCACTTGGAGACTGCTCGATCTATCCGTCGTTCATCCCCGCGGCGACCGCCCGGATCAGCCTCAGGCAGTTCGCCTCGTCGGAAAAGATTCTCACGAGGTTGGTGCGACGCGTAAGTTTCTGGTTCACCCTCTCAAGCCTATTCGTGCTTACAGGGTTATCACTTGTTACTCTTCGGTCTGCGCCGCTGCCAGCCGCTCGATTTCTGCAACCAACTGCCCCGCTTCGGGAGATAGGCTGTCGCGCAGTTGACGCGCCTGCTGGACACGTCCTGCCGCCCCCTCGTGGTCGCCGGCAATGGCGGCCCGCAGCCCGTTCAGCAGCTCGCAGGCTTGCAGGTAGTCCACGTAGTCTCGATAACGGGCTTCCCCAGCTTCCGGGCCATAATCAAGTTTCCCTGCAGGGCTGGCCTTAAAATTAGCGAAGACCTTGCGCTGCAAGTTGGCGACCTCTTTTAGCGCCCTCTTGTCCTCGCCCATGCGCATGAGTGCCAGGGCATACGTGACCTGCAGGTCCCATGCAAAGGGCTCCGAAGGCTTATCGAGTTGGGCCAGCACATCGCCCAGCCAGCGGGAACTCAGACGTGGCTTGATCAGCTCCGCCAGGAGCGTCGTCTGCTGCTTGGTTAGCGTGGCATCCGCAAGCAGCGGCCAGGCGATCCGGGCCAGAAACGATTGCGCGTCGACATTGCCTTCGGTGGACGAACTGCCGGCCAGACCCCCGAACGCGACTTGGATCTCCTTACCGACAGCAGGAGCGTCTTTGGAATCGGCCGGCAACGCGACCCAGTGATCGAGCAGCATGGTAATCAAGGCACGGCTGGATCGTGTCAGCTCCTTACTCGCTTCGTAGTCCCACTCACGGTTGCTGGCAACGGTGTTCCGGGCTGTTTGAAAATCGTCACGAAGCCGATTCAGCTCTTCGCTCGACTCATCGGCACGAATCGCCGGCGGAGAGGCAAGCAGACAAAGCACGCATGCCAGCATGATCCGGCACAGCAGCATTGCCCGAAAGCCCCCTCGGTGCGCTGCATGACGACCACCCAAATAGTCAGTTTGGCCCCCGTGCTTCCCTGCCTTGGGCTTCTCTTTTGAACTCCGCATCACAAGCGGTCTAAAACATCTTTTGAACTGCGTTGTTCTCGTTGTCATTTTTGCTGTTTTTTTTATTTATTGCCATGGATCAAAAAGTTACCTCCCATAGAAAAGAGAGAACGCCGATTTTCTCCGGAGGATAGCTCGAGCTCTCGCTGTATATCGACAATCGCGCCAAGCCCCATGATCGCCCATGCGGCTGTCTCCGGATCCAGCGATGAAGAGGAGGCATTGGGCCGGGAGGCGAGTATTTCTTTGATTGTCTGATGAAACTCGCCATACACCTGCCGAAGGGTGGCGTGTATTTCGGGATCATCCTCGAGGATTCCCGCAAAGATAATCCGGTAGAGCCTCATTTGTCCGTGATTCGCCGCCTGATGCGCCAGCAGCCACTCTGCTGGATCCGTTTCCGCGGGTCGATCCGCAAGGTAATCCCGCCACGACGCTGAGGTGACCTCATGAATGTAATGAATCGACGCGACGAACATAGCGCGTTTACTCGGCCATACTCGGTAGAGCACATTCTCCCTGACACCGAGCCGCCTGGCCAGCAGTGCCGTCGTGGTGCCACGATAGCCAGTAAGAACAAATTGCTCCGAAATGCCTGCTATGTATTTGTGCTCATTCACGTCTCCGATCTTGAATGTAAGTATATGCTTACACTTCAAATTCTGCATGGCAAGAAAAAATTTCTTTTGTGGCATCTTCGAGGTTCATCAGAGTCGGTCAGCGCTTGGTTACATGGTGACGCCTCAGTCTAAATCAGACAAAACCCTCTTGCCTGCTACCAGAGTTTCTGACCACCATCAGGAACCAAAATGACCAAAAGAAAAAGACGACAGGCGACAGTTCAGTGTAGAGGAAAAAGTCAGAATCCTCCGCCTCCACCTCCTCGAAGACACCCCCTGTTAAGCGAGGTCTGCGTCTCCCAACAGATCAGCCCGCCCCTCTTCTACCAGTAGCAAAAGACGCTTTTCGAGCAGGGAGCAGCCGCCTTCACGCGATCTCGCCATCGGCCTGATCCCTGAGACCAGAAGATCGGTCAGTTGGAGGAAGAACTCACCCGCAAAGTCGCTGTCATCGGCGAGCTGGCACAGGAACTGGTAGAGGCAAAAAAGCCGCTTGGGAAAAAATTGAAGGGGCGCTGGGTGGAGCCTGATCTGCGCTACGAGGTCGTCGCCAGCATCGAGGCCTGGCAAACCGACACAACCCGCCGCCTCACCAGTCTGACTAGACTCTGCCGCAGGAGCGGGAGGCCGTGCTCGAGGTGGCGTCTTGCCACTCACCCCACTGCCAAGCCCTTCTCAACAGCCGGTCGCATTTGGTGAAATGATGCAGAGTGGCCCGACGTCAGATTCGTCTCGCCTGAACAGAGTCTCTCTCGACTTCGGGCCCAACTGCTGTTGCGACCCCCAAGGAGAATCTTTTCTTGCCCGCGTTATTACATACGTTATAATATTGGCCTGGTCGTGAAACTCAAAGTCACCCAAATCGGCAACTCCGTCGGCATCGTCCTCCCCAAGGAGGTGCTCGCCAAGTTGCGTGTCAGCAAAGGAGACACCCTGACCGTGACGGAGACCCCGGACGGCGTGAACTTATCACCGTTCGATGAGATTCGGCAGAAGCAGATCGATGTCGCAGAGCAAGTGATGCGTAGGAACCGGAACATGCTGAGAAAGCTATCGCAATGACCCCCTTCGACGAACCCCTCTGGTTCGACAAGGAGGTGGTAAAAATCATCCACGACCGCCAACTGGCAGAGCACGGTGGGTCAGAGGGTATCAGGAACGAGTCCCTCTTAGAATCTGCCCTCGCAGGGGGCCGCCAACTCTGGTCCTATGGGAATTCAGACCTCTATGCACTAGCGGCTTCCTATGTTTTCGGACTGGCGAAAAACCACCCGTTCATCGATGGCAACAAACGCACCGCAGCCGTGATCTGCGAGGCATTCATCGAGATTCACGAGATGGAGGTCAAACTCGGAGAGGATGCCAAATATCACGAATATCTCGCCCTCGCCACCGGCGAGCACACCGAAGAATCTTTCGGCACGTGGCTGAGGGAAAACTCGGCACCCCGCGCCGAGTCATCCTGACAAATCGCCCCGGATTTCACAGCCCATGCCCCAGATGTCGGAGAATGACCCACGCATGCCAGAGAAGACCCACCAACGCCGCGTGCGTTACCGAGGCACCCACCCGCGTCGCTTCGAGGAAAAGTACAAGGAACTCGACCCCGAGCTCGACCCTGCTACTTTGGAAAAAATCATCGCCTCGGGCGACACCCCCGCCGGCATGCACCGACCGATCCTGGTCGAAGAAATACTCGAGCACCTTGCTCCCCGCCCCGGTCAGCGAGGAGCCGATGTCACCCTCGGCTACGGCGGGCACGCCGAGCACCTCCTCAAAGCGATGGGCTCAGACGGCCAGCTCCTCGCCCTCGACGTCGACACGCGTCAGCTCCCCATCACCGAAGCCCGCCTTCGCGAACTCGGTTACGGCGAGGCCAGCCTCATCGTACGGCGCTCGAACTACGCGGGCCTGGCACGGGTTCTTGGTGACCTTAGCTGGACCGAAGGCCTCGACTTCGTCCTCGCCGACCTCGGACTTTCCTCGATGCAGATCGACAACCCGGCCCGGGGCTTCAGCTATAAGTCGTTGGGCCCCCTTGATATGCGTATGAGCTCGGAACGCGGCAGCCCAGCCAAAGACTGGCTGGCCAAAGTCTCAGTAGAAAAGCTGACCCGGGTTCTCGTGGATGGCGGCGATGAACCGCGGGCGCCTGAGATCGCACAAATGATCAAGTCCGCTGCACAATCAGCTCAGATGGAGACCACTCGCCAGCTCCGCGCTGTGATCCACGCCGCCCTCCCCGACTCAGTCGACGAGGAGGAGGAGAAAACCACCTGTGCCCGCGTCTTCCAGGCCATCCGCATCGCGATCAACGACGAATTCAGTGCCCTCGACTCCTTCCTTGCCCAGCTTCCTGCATGCCTTCTTCCCGGCGGGCGAGTCGCCATTCTCAGCTTCCATTCGGGCGAGGACCGCCGCGTCAAGCACCACTTCCGTAACGGCCTTCGTGACGGCCTCTACTCCCAGGTAGCCGATGCACTGATCCGCCCGACCTTCGCCGAAAAGCGCACAAACCTCCGCGCCTCGTCCGCCAAGATGCGCTGGGCGATCCGCGCGTAGCCGACGGCGGCGCAAGATCGACCCTTATTCCTTATTAACCCCGAGGATGAAACTTCCGGTGCGCGTCCCGCAGCCGCTGCTCATCGACGTGGGTATAAATCTGCGTCGTCGCGATATCCGCATGGCCGAGTAGTTCCTGAATGATTCGCAAATCGGCACCGTTCCCGAGCAGGTGGGTGGCGAAGCTGTGCCGCATGAGATGAGGGTAGATCCCTGCATCCAATCCAGCAAGCTTCGCCCGCTCCTTGATGATCTGACGGATGCGATTGGTGGTCAGACCGGTGCCCCGGCGCGAGAGAAACAGGTGGTCGCGCGTTTTCTGACCAACCAGGCGCGGGCGTTCGTGCTGAAGGTAGCTCGTGATCGCTTCGCACGCCGCTCCACCCACCGGAACGACCCGTGTCTTCTTTCCTTTCCCGGTAACCCGTATAAAAGCCTCGTCGAGCCGAAGCGCGTCGAGAGTCGCCTCGACCAGTTCCGAAACCCGAAGACCCGAGGCATAGAGTAGTTCAAGAATCGCCCGGTCGCGCTTGCCCAGGGGTTCCTCGACATCCACACCTTCGAGAAGCCGTTCCACATTTTTCTGGTTCAATGTCCTGGGCAGAGACTTTTCTGGCCTAGGCGCGAGCAAACCGTCCGCCACATCTTTCGGCACGATGCCCCTGCCGTGCATCCAACGGAAATAGACCTGCAGCGCGATGACCACAAGACGAAGACTGGAGGCAGAGATCCCGTTCACCTGCTTTTTGCGGTCACCTTCCTTCCTTGATGCGAGATGCCCGGTGAGGTGTTCCAAGGTCACTCCCTTCGGATCAGCCACTCCACACTCTTCCTTCGCCCAATCGGCAAAGCGCTCGAGGTGCGCACGCGTGCTCACTTGATAGCTGGCCGAAAGACCCCGCTCTGTGGCAAGAAAGAGGACGAACGAATCGATGGAATCTTCGAAGGACACGCAGGAACAAGAAACCACGGAACCGCTGGAATACACGCGGAAAGACAGGGACTGAGAGGCAAGCACCAAGCGCATCATGTTGCACGGGCGGGACGGAACCGCCGAGGGCATGGCCATTCCCGCCTACCACGAATCCGAGCTCCCAGTATTTCTTTACCTCACCTTTCCGGGGAGAAGGCCGCCTCCCCGACTTCGCGGAATCATGCACCGATCGGCTTGGGGAAGGCGCGCATCGCGCCGACAATTCGGAGCAGTAATCCCAAGACGACCGGGCTTGACCTCCAGGCAACATCAAGGATGCTCTCCAGCATGAGAAAATTGCTTCCTGCTTGCTGCCTCGCAGTCACCTTACTCCACGCTGAAGCTCCGGCAGGCGACTGGAAAATGCCCGCGGAAGCTGACAGGGTCAGCCTCAGCTGGGTCAACGGGCCACCGGTCGTGCAGGGATGGCGCCCGGAGGACAAGCACCTCTCGACTTTTCGCGATGACCATGCGCTGCTGGCTCTGCGCAGCGGTAACTGGGGCATGCTGCTTGACCCTCGCCAAATTAAGGTCGAGCGGGTGGCCGGTGAAAATGCGCGCGAGGCAGACGGGGCTGCAGACGTCCTCGACGCCATCCTCTCACAATGGACGCCCTCGCTCCTCGACCTTCACGCCACGGTGGATAACCAGGTCTACCGCCCATCAGGAGGTCCGATCGACAACAAGAGCCCGACCACCATGCCGGTGCGTATTGTCGAAAGCGGTGACTTTTTCCAGCACGTCGCCATCTATGACCTCGAGTTACGTGACGACTCGGGGACTAAGCTCGATGCAGTGTCGCGCCTGGAAATCCGTGCCTGGGCTGACCGCTGCCTTTTCGAGTGGCATGTGAAACCCGCTGGTGAGAAAGCCGCGGAGCTCAGCGCTGCACTCACGCTGCCCGGCAAGGACCAGCAACAGGCCACGACCGCCGAGGCCAGCATGGTGCGACTCGGAGTGCGCTTTGCCGATGGCGAACTGCTGCCGGCGGGCGAGCAGCGCGACGGTATTACCATCTCGGCGCAAACCCTCGACGACTTCACGCTCAAGGATCCCGCCGTCGCCTACTCCCCGGTGACCGACGCCTGGGAAATCCGCATTGCCAGGCAGACCGGCTGGCCGCTCGACCAAGGACCGCAGGACGACATTCCCCTCTATCTGCCGGAGCTGCTCGACCGCATTTCACGCTCTTCCCTGCGCCTGGAGAACAGCTCGGATGAACCGCGCGAGGTGAGGCTGCGCCTCATCCACGACTACCACCCGATCAGCGGCTACGTGCCCATGATGCTGCGAGCTGACGGCACCCAGACCGGACTGCCGCTGCAGAGCAGCAAGAATTGGCACGTAAAGCCCGGCATTCCCCTGCCCTACGACAACGCGTGGATTCATGTCAGCACAGTACTGCGACTCGAACCCCGCTCGACAGTCGACCTGCGCTACGACACAATCCACGCGCACTGGCAGGGCGTGCCTGCTTCCTCGGCGGCCCAGCTCAGTCTCATCGGCTGGGAATTCAACGGCTTCTGGGTGCAGATGGCACTCGGCTCATGGGGAGAGACCCTCTGCGTCCAACCCGGGCGCACCATGCGGCGCTCCTTCATCACCGACGTGCGGCCCTTCCTGATGCATGGACCGAGCGGGCTGACGCACGACTGGACACCCAACTTCGGAGGCGGCGACATCGCCAGGATCATCGGCAGCGACGGCAAAGTACTGGCCTGGAAGAATGCCGAAACGACTTTCCGCATGATCGGCCCGAACCTCTCACACGTGCAGGTCACCGAGCAGTCGGAAGAAGGCCACCTGCGCATGACGGTCGACACCTATCTTCCGCGCAGCAATTCGTCGACCCGCAGTTACTTCAAAGTGAGACTCGAGGCTCTCGACGACTTCGAATTCAACGAACTGGCGCTCTTCCAGCTCGGCAGCGACTACTACAACGAGGTCAAGGCCCGCACTATTACCTGGGGCTCAAAAGCCGGGAGGTCGAAAAGTGTAAATCCGCCCACCATGCCAGGGAAGGAGTGGGGACAGGTGATGGAGCCTGTCGGCCTTCCGGGCGAGGCACCGTGGGTCGCACTCCATGGAGTTGCAGCAAAAGGCGGCCTTCCGATTGCACCGGTGCGAAGCCTTATCGTGCGTGACTACGTTGCCGTTCTCGGAGGAAAAGAGCAACGGCTTGCCCAGGTGGCCGCTGCACGGCGCGGAGGTGGCGCGCTCAATGCCGAACTCGTCCTACCATCAGAGGTCAATCAACTAAGCAAAGGTGATTCGGTCGAATTTCTCGTTCAGATGACGCTCTTTCCTCCCACTGCAGACTCTTACTACGGCCCCAGCGAAGTGCTGAAGAGCGGCCTGGCCACCACGCCCGACAGCTGGGAAATGGTGGCGCACGAAGCCGCCTGCCAAGCGGTCAAAATCGACGGACAGGCACAGTCATTCCCAGCCACTGTCACTGCCCCTGAAAACACCCAGCTCGAATTCACTGTCGAAAGTCGCTCGGAGATGGACACCGTTCGCGTGATTGGCTTGCCCGACCCCTCGCTCTGGGAATTTGGCGAGATCGTCGACGGGAGATTCACAGCACTCGGGCAGCGCTTTCCTGTCGAGACCGGCCCGCAGTTCAACTACGCGCCCGACACCCAAACCTGGACTTTGGTGCTCTCGTTGGTATTTCCCGAGGGTGCCTCGCTGCGAACCTTCTGCCTGCGGCCGACCGGAAAATGAAACCGCTGCAAGTGGGCTTTTTTCTCCCTCGTTTCGACGCCACAGATTTGAGACAGGGAGGAGTAAGTTGAGGCAGCATAGAACCGGCATTACTCACCGCACTCGGCAAAGGCGCTTCGGGTTGGTCTGGCCTGCCCATGCTTCGTCCGCGGCTCGCCACTCTCTCCTCGCCACCGTGCTTACTTGATGAAATTTCTCGGGTATTTCCAGCAATCTGTGGTTTTCTATTTCCCCCCCCTTATCCAGAACCCATGCCCAAGGTCTACGTCAAAACCTACGGATGCCAGATGAACGAGCGCGACTCGGAGCAGGTTTCCCAGATGTTCGAAGAGCGCGGATACACTGTCACCCGCGACGAGTCGGACGCCGATGTCATTCTCATCAATACCTGCTCGGTCCGTGATCAGGCCGAGCAGAAGGCACTTGGGAAAATGGGCATGATCAAACGCCGGGGCGATCCGCTCCTCATCACCGGATTTATGGGCTGTATGGCTCAGAGCCGGGGAGAAGAGCTTATCAAGAAGTCAGGGGTCGACCTTGTCGTCGGCACCCAGAAATACCATCGAGTCGTCGACCATGTCGATACAATCATCCGGACCAGGGAAGAACGCGAGATGGACGACCTCCGCCGTGCCATTGTCGACGTGGACGAAGAAGAGGCGTCACAAAATACCATCCGCGACCACCAACTTACCGAGAAGCAGGCCACCGCCTTCGTCTCGATCATGCAGGGGTGCAACATGAAGTGTACTTTCTGCATCGTTCCCTACACACGAGGCAGTGAACGGGGGAGGCCTATCCCGGAAATCGTCGAAGAGTGCCGACGTCTCGCTGATCGAGGAGTGCGGGAAGTCACCCTGCTCGGCCAGATCGTCAACCTCTACGGCCGCCACGAGTTCCCCAAAGTTGCGGGCAAAAGCCCCTTCGTACAGCTTCTCGAGGCACTACACGAGGTCGAAGGTATCGACCGGATCCGCTTCACCTCACCCCATCCAGTTGGATACAAAGACGACCTCATTGAGGCCTTCACTTACCTTCCAAAACTTGCCAGCCACGTTCATTTTCCGATGCAGTCGGGCAGCGACCGGATTCTCAAGGCGATGCATCGCCCCTACAAGGCAGCAAAATTCGAAGATCTGGTCGCTAAGATCCGGTCAGCCCGGCCCGACATGGCCATCACCACCGACATCATCGTCGGCTTTCCCGGCGAGGCTGAGGCCGAATACCAGGAGACGCGCGAAGTCGTCGAGCGAGTTGGCTTCGATAACGCTTTCGTCTTCCGCTACTCGAAGCGCCGGGCCACCCCCGCCGCGGAAATGGAAGACGCCCTTCAGGTTCCCGAACGGGTGAAGGAAGAGCGTAACCAGGACCTGCTCGCCCTCGTCAATCAAATCGCTCTTCCGCGCTACGATGCCCATGTGGGGAAACAGGTCGAGATCCTCTGTGAGGGGTATTCCAAGCGTAACAGGAACCGCTTGATGGGACGCACCTCGCAGAATCGGATCGTCGTCTTCGAAGGCGACTTCCACCGCCATACCGGCCAACTCTTTCATGTTCAGATCGAGGAATCCCAGCATTTCACCCTCTACGGAAACGCCCAGGTTCTCGCCTGATTACCTCACCTCTGCAGCCTCACTCGCAGGGGTTTCTTCTATGGAAAGTGGGTGGCGCCGTCTCCTCTCTCTCTCACCATCAAGTTCCTGAAAGCGCCTACCAGTCCCGACACCAGGCAGCCATCAGCCGGAAGATCAAGAGGGCTTAACCCGTAGACAATCTCACTCCCACCAGCTAGGCTCCGCCTCTCACCATGCTTTTGCGCCTAACTTTCATCAACTGATGACCACTGCGATCTACGAGCTCCTCTTCGAAACCCTTACAATGAAGGTGGCGGGAATTCTTCTCGGACTGGGCCTCATCGGCTCTCACAGTTTCTGTTTACTCCAAAGAGACCGCGTCGCGGCTCTGCTCATCAAATTCCCTCGCAACAGAAGCTACGGTGTCATCCTGACAATTCTCGTCTCCTTCATCGCCTACGTTTTCATGAGCGAAATCGACATGGGCGAATTTTTCGCATTTCGGACAAAAATACTGCTTCTCATACCTGTCGGCACCTTCCTCGTTATTCGCTTCTGTGAGGAATTCTTAGCCGTCCGGGCTTTTGGCGCCTCTCTCCTCCTCCTTGCTGCTCCGGTTCTCGATTGTGCCTTCCTGCAACCGCAGATGACTCGCCTCCTGCTCCCGGTCCTTGCCTACGCCTGGATCATCAAAGGGCTCTTCTGGGTTGGCATGCCTTACCTTCTCCGCGATGCCATCGACTGGGTCACGGCAAAAAACTTGAGATGGAAAGCCTGCTGCTTTTCAGGGATCGCTTATGGCGCGGCTCTCCTCATCGCCGCGGTTCTCACTTATTAATACCCGATGGGAAGAATCCTCGTCATCCGTGGAGGGGCACTCGGGGACTTTATTCTGACCCTTCCGGTCATTCGGCTCCTCCGCGAGGCCTTTCCAAAGGCCCATCTGGAAGTTCTCGGCTACCAGCAGTTCGTTCGACTCGCTGAAGCAGGTGGCCTCGTCGATGCTACCCGATCCATTGAATACGGAAGACTCGCTCCATTTTTCGCCAGACAAACGATTCTCGATCCTGATTTGATGGCTTACTTCGGATCCTTCAATGTCGTCGTCAGCTACCTTTTCGATCCTGACGGACATTTTGAAAAAAACCTCGAGCGCAGCAAGGTCAAGACCCTCCTCCAAGGCATCCATAAGCCAGCTGAGGGGCAAGGACACGCCTCGCTCCAACTTGCGCAGCCGCTTGAATCGCTCGCCCTCTATCCCAACGAAGCCAACACTCCGGAAAAACTCGAAATCCCCTCTGCAAGAAAAGCAACCCCATCCGCCCGCACTCTCGCTCTCCACCCGGGAAGTGGCAGCGCTGCAAAGAACTGGCCTATCGCTCGATGGATCGAATTCGCTACCACAAGCATCGACCGCAAACTCGCAGATCAAGTGCTCCTCCTCACCGGCGAAGTAGAGGCCTCCACCGGTGTCAACACCACCTTGCGAGCCGGTCTCGAGGACAAGGTTCCCCTCTCCCACCTTGATCATAGGCCTCTCACCGAGGTGGCTTGTGCCCTCACCCAGTGCCATGCTTTTCTCGGAAATGACAGCGGCATCAGTCACCTTGCTGGAGCCCTCGGCGTTCCGACCCTCGCCCTCTTCGGCCCGACCGATCCTGCCGTCTGGTCGCCGTGGGGTAGGGCGGTTCTCGCGCTTCGCTCAGAGACTCAGGCCATCGAAGATATTGAGGTGAGCACCGTTCTCGAGGCATTTTCATCGATGTGAACCGTCTCGACTCACCTCCTTTTTTACGAAGGTTAGGGCACCGCTGTTCCCGCTTCTGTATCCAAATTCGTTTCCCTTCCTCGGCGGCAATTTTCTTGACGAATCAAAACGCACAGCTTTTTTTCAATTCTCGTTGATCTAAGCCGCGTTCCTCGCCAGAGTCTCCTCATGAGCAAGGAGTTTCACCTCGTCGTTTCCATTCCCAAGAAGAAGCCGAGGCCTTTCCAGTTAAAAGGCAAAAGAGTCGGAATGGGACGGGATGCCGACAACCAGATCCAGGTCGACTTTCACTCCATCTCGGGATCGCACTGCGAGCTCATGAAGAAAGCAAGTAGCTACGCGATTGTCGACCTCAGTTCTACCAACGGTACACGCGTTAACGGAGAACCCATCGGATCCAATCCTGTATCTCTGGAAGACGGCGATCGTATCCTGCTCTCCGAGGAAGTCGCCATTTACTTTTATCAGGTAAAGGCCGGGCAGGCCCCTCCGGATGCTAGCGCGACAGCGAACACCGATGCAAAATCGCTTCAGACAGCCGCGCAGTTCGCAGCCATCGGAGACAAAATCGCGGAAATGAAGCGACAGGAAGCAGAGCTTGCCGACGGCATTGTCCAAATGAAGGCTGAGTTCCAGAAGCGCCTCAAAGAGGCCTCGATGATGGAGGCCAAGGTCCAGAAGATGGAGGCAGACCTGAAGACAAAAAAAAGTCAGGCTACCGAAGGCAAAGCGTCAGAAGCCGATGTCGCCATTCTAGAAGAGGAGCTTCTCACCACGACGCGCAAGTGGAAACTCATGGCCAGCGAAGTGAAAGGCCAACAGCAGAAGCTCGAGAGCCTTGATGTGGCGGTCAGCACTCTCGACCCAGCAACCAATTTGCCCTCTGTGGCTCCCCTCACTCCGGTTCAACCAGGACTGCAGAGAGCAGTGCCAGCTGCACGTAAAGCTGCTCCTGGCGCTAAAAAAGCCGTCCCGGTCGCAGCTCAGGCCACGCCTGCTGCTAAAAAAGCTGTCCCGGTCGTACCCCAAGCCACGCCTGCCGCCAAGAAAGCCGTCCCGGTCGCAGCCCAGGCCACGCCTGCTGCTAAAAAAGCTGTCCCGGTCGTACCCCAAGCCACGCCTGCCGCCAAGAAAGCCGTCCCGGTCGCACCCCAGGCCACGCCTGCCGCCAAGAAAGCCGTCCCGGTCGCCAGAAAAGCTGGTGGAATCCCTCAAGTCGCCAAAAAGCTGGCAGCAGCACAAGGCTTGGGAGCTGGCTCTCCCCCCACGGTGCCGCTTACCCGCACAGAAGGTGGCGTTCCAGTCCTCCAGAGCAAGAAGAAATCCGCCACTCCTCAGCTGAAGAAACCCAACCAGTAAAAACCTCGGTCCTGCAGGCCTGAACCAACCACGCCCTGGATCCTGCACTGCGGTTAAGAAAAACGGACCCCGCCCCGCCCCCTGGATCCTCGGCCCTGATCCCCTTTGACCTTCCCTCAAAGCCTCGCAGAAAAAATCTGATGTTCCCCTTTGAATGGCTTAAAGACCTCCCGCTCGAATCCTTTTCCTCGAATCAAGAGCTCATTCGTGCAGGCGTATGCCAAGAGAAGATCTACTTCCTGAAATGCGGGAAAGTTGAAGTCGTCCGCGATGGATGCCGGATCGCCCTAATCAAAAGTCCAGGAAGCGTTCTTGGAGAAATTTCCGTACTCCTGGGCATTCCTACCACCGCTACCGTCCGGGCACTTGAAGACTCCACGCTCTTAGTCGCTCACAAAGGGCTCGACTTCCTCAGAGACAACCCGCGCATCCTCGTCCACGTCTCACGCACGCTTGCCAGCCGCCTCGATGCCGCTTCCAGATATCTCGTCGACGTCAAGGAGCAGCTCCAAGACTCCTCAGATCATATCGGAATTGTTGATGGTGTCCTCGACGCCATTGTCCATCGCGACCTCAAAAAGAAAGTCGTAAGCTCTCTCTCAGACTGAATCTCGAAGAGAATCCTCCTGGCACCCCTCCATCCCCACACCAGGTCAGCGCTCCGTGTTCCCATTCCACAACAATCGTAGCAGGAGCATCTCCGATCTGTTGCCCACCGTTGGTCACCACTGTTTTTACCGATACGGTCGATCCACGACCCCTCGGGATAGTAAGGCGCATTGTGCACATGACCGGATAGCACGAGCGTCGGCCCATACGTCTCGATCCACTTCAGGATTGTTGTATCGCCCAAATCACGCCTGCCATCCCAACTAGTCTTCGCGCCTCGCGGTGGAGCGTGGTGGACCCAGATGACAGGCCTGTCATCATTCGGCCGGTGTTGGCTCGCAAGCCAGTCATCAACGCGAGCACGCTCCGCTTCCTCTTCCCACCAGGGAAATGACAAAATACGCAGACTTTCATCCTCATAACACCCGTGGTCGACCACCAGACCGGGAATCGCGATATCAGCCAACCACTCGGACGAACGTACGCCGTCCCCGTCATCCACGAGATCATGATTTCCCGAGCACACAACGAGAGGAACCTCCGAACAGATCTTTCGAAAATACTGCTCCATGACCGCTGCCTGGGTATCTGATTCCACATAAGACCCCAGCTCCATCATATCTCCTGCAATCACCACCAGGTCATACGGCTTTAGATGAGCAACCAGCCAATCGAATTGCTTCAAGCTGTAATGAATATCTGAGACGACCAGGATCTTCATCATTCGAATCCTTCTGGTTGCCAGCATTTTTACGCACAAAACTGACATCTCCTCACATGTTACACCAATCCCGAGATTTGCAGCAAGCAGCGAGCAGGTTTCTTTCGTCGTATTACGCCGCATTTGAACTGAATTGACACAACACCCTCAAAGCGTGATTTTTAATGGGGGTCTGATTCATGGCGGTGCCCCCTTCATGGTTGTCCGAATTCTGTGTGGGACGGCGCGAGGAGGAAGTGGATAAACATCCATGACCAATGAGCAACAAAGCCCCACACCGGATGCGGGCAACAACCCTCAGGGCCACCTCACGTGCCCTTGCCACAGGCTTGAGCATATAATTCAGACACTATCTTCTTACCGGTTACAATGTCCACTTCGGCTACCATCCCGGGAAGAATTTCCAACTCCTGACCTCGATTGTCCCGGACGAGATTGACACGATCTGCCCGGATCTTGATCTGATAATAACTCTCTCCTAACTCATTGATGATCGTAGCAACGCTCATGTGCTCTACTTTTCCCGGCAAGCCTCCGTAGGCCTTGTTCAAGATCAGCTGCCAAAAAAAGTTTGCCGCTCATCTTGAGATCCTCGTGGAGGCTCAAGAAAGCCAACTTCTCCGTCTTCTCGATTTTCCAGAATACCAGCCCTGCGGAATTCCCTGCACCGTCACTCACCTCCCCTCTTGCCCTCAGGCTATTCGCATCGACAATATGCGTCCCCAAGATGTCCATCGCACGCACTAGGAATTTCTCTATCATCGCCCATATCGACCATGGGAAGACAACCCTCTCTGACCGTCTTCTCGAGGCCACCATGACTGTTTTCCAAGCGCGACCAGCAGGATCAACACCTTGATGCCATGGACCTCGAACGCGAGCGCGGGATCACCATCAAATCTCACCCGGTCACGATGGCCTACCACCATAGCGATGGAAAGGAATACAAACTCAACCTTCTCGATACTCCGGGGCATGTTGACTTTTCCTACGAAGTCTCCCGCTCGCTGGCGGCCTGCGAGGGTGCACTCCTTTTAATCGACGCCGCCCAGGGAGTCGAGGCCCAGACCATGGCGAACGGTCCAACTTGCCATGCAGCAAGACCTCGTCGTCATCCCGGTGATCAATAAAAATTGATCTACCGTCCGCCGACCTCCCGCTCATCCACAGGCAGCTTGAGGACATCCTCACCATCCCCCACCAGAGAAGCCATCCCCGCCTCAGCCAAAATGGGCACCGGGATTGAGGACATCCTCACCGCCATTGTGGACCGTATTCCTCCGCCGGCCGACGTCGAAGACGACGGCTGTCTCCGCGCCTCTGTTTTCGACTCCCTCTACGATCCTTTCCGAGGCGTCGTCTCTTACGTCCGCATCTTCTCCGGTGAGGTGGGTCGAAATTCCCCGATCAGGACGATGGCTGCCGGGAAAAACTACGAAGTCAAGGAGGTCGGCGTTTTTACTCCCGAAACAGGAGAAACGAGACACCTTGGTTTCAGGTGACGTCGGATATCTGATCGCCAACATGAAGTCCGCCGCCGAGGTCAAAATTGGCGACACCATCACCGGACGGGAAAACCCAGCCACTGATCCGCTGCCTGGCTTCAAGGAAATCCAACCGATGGTTTTCTCCGGAATCTACCCGGTCAGCAGCGACGACTTCGAAGCCCTCAAACTCGCCATGGGAAAACTTCAGATCAATGATGCTTGCGTTTTCTTTCCAGGCCGAATCCTCAGCTGCTCTTGGGTTCGGCTTCCGCTGCGGCTTTCTCGGCCTCCTTCACATGGAGATTATCCCAGAGCGTTTGCGCCGTGAGTTCGACATGGACGTCATCTCCACCTACCCGTCGGTGGTCTATCGGGTGCACAAAAACGAACGGCGAGCAGGTCGAAGTGGACAATCCCTCTTTTTTTACCCGACCCCGCAGAGATCGACATGATCGAGGAACCCACCGTGCGTGTCTTCCTGATGACTCCGGGTGATTACATCGGAGACATGATGAATCTGGTGCTTGAAAAACGCGGCCAGGTCGAGCATACCGAGACCCTCGATGCCACACGCATTCTGCTCACCTGCACCCTCCCGCTCAACGAAATTCTTGTCGATTTCAATGACCGCCTCAAGTCCGCCTCCAAGGGGTATGCCAGCATGGATTACGAGCATAGCGACTACCAACAGTCCAAGCTCGTCAAGATGGACATCCTGATCAATGCAGAACCCGTCGATGCCTTCTCTTCGATCGTCCATATGGACAAAAGCCGTCTACCACGGGCCGGAATCTCTGTGCCAAGCTGAAGGACGTCATTCCCATGCAACTCTTTCAGGTTCCGATCCAGGCTGCGGTGGGAGGGAAAAAATCGTGGCTCGGGAAAACATCAAAGCCATGCGGAAAAACGTCACTAGCCAAAATGCTACGGCGGCGACATTTCAAGGAAGCGAAAACTTCTCGAAAAGCAGAAGGAGGGGAAGAAAAAAAATGAAGATGTTCGGCAAGGTTAACATCCCGCAGGAAGCCTTCATTAAAGTCCTCAAGACAGGTGACTAGGCGGCTGCACATTCCTTTTCACCCCACCCTTTTTTCTTCTCTCTCTGTCTTCGTGAAACCGGCACTTTTTCTCGACCGCGACGGCGTCCTCAACGTCGACACCTCTTACGCCTACCGACTCGATGAGCTTGAGCTCACACCCGGCGCCACTGCCGCCCTTTCCCGCGCCGCCGATGCCGGGCTTCGGCTCATCGTTGTCACCAACCAGGGTGGAATCGCCCTCGATTACTACAGCGAAAAAGAGATGCACACCTTCAATGTCGAACTCGCTCGTCGACTCGCCAAGGAAAGTGCAGGTCACGTCCAGATTGCCGCTTTCTACCATTGCCCGCACCACCCGCGCTCGGAGAAACCAGGCTTCGCCGACCCCTGTGATTGCCGCAAGCCCCTCACCCCGGCATGATCCTGCAAGCCAAGGATGATTTCCCCGACACGGATCTCTCCCGCTCATGGATGATCGGCGACAAGGCCTCTGACATCGAAGCTGCCCGTAACGCTCATCTCGCAGGCGCCATTCAGCTCGTCGGAAACTACCAGATGCACCCCTCCCCGGACCACATCTGTCATACCCTCGGCGAAGCAGTCGATCACGTCCTCACGCAGACAAGCGCTACTACCTGAGAAAAAGGGGGCCGCAAGGGTTTCATGCTCTCACTCTGCCGCTTCCGAAATCGCAAGCACCTGCAACACCTCGGACGCCTTTTCTGCGACCTCCTCGCCTGCCTCGAGCAGGCCGGGACACGATCACCACCCTCCGGGCCCCGGCAGCGACTACCTCGGCAAGGTTTTCCGCTTTGATCCCACCGATACAAAAGATCGGCAGCGCAACCAGCCGGTGCACCAGCCTCGATTTTTTTCTATTCCGATCCCAGGACGCCCGGGCTTTGTCGGGGTGGCAAAGAGCGGACCAAACCCGATGTAATCGAAACCTTCGGCCTCGGCCGCCACTGCCTGTGCCACCGAGTGCGTCGACCGACCGACGATCGGAATGCGTTCCGGCATCGTAGGGTGCCGGGCACCCGCGTAGCAGGCAATACTCTCCTCGAGCGTCCCGTCATCCTGCCCGAGGTGAAACCCATCCGCGTCTACTCGCCCCGCGACTTCAGGAAAATCGTTAATCACGAGCGGCACCCCTGCCTTTCGGAACACAGGAAGGACCTCCAGCGCGAGCGCCTCGACCTCCGCCTCGTGGAAGCCTTTGGCGCGGAGCTGCACGATCCCCGCCCCGCATCCTGCCAGGCGCTCCGCCAC
>CALSSN010000005.1 GCA_943789025.1 uncultured Verrucomicrobiales bacterium | reverse complement strand
GAGCAGGGCCAGCGAGACCCGCGCGCCTGAGGTTGGGGCTGGGAGCAGCGGCTTTGGGCTTCATGAGGATAAGGTAAACGGATTGCAGTGCCCGGTTCCAGCTGATTCCCGGCCGGTCATGCGCACCCGCAGACCGCCGGCAATCGCGCTACTCGATGATGACCACCTCCTCGACCGCGCCGAGATCACTGGTATCCTCTGCGGCCCGGAAGACCTCCTCGATGGCATCGAGATGCTCGTTGAGAACAGGCTCCGGACATACGTGGAAAGTCCACCAGGATCTTCTTCGCCCCGATCGTTGTCCGATTCGCCGCGATGAAGTCGCGAAGCTCCTGCTTGAACGACTCGATATGGCGAGGATTCCCCATCACCGGGCCATTGCGGAAATACCTTCTCGGCAGCGCGCTGATCGGGGCCCGAGGGTGGAGGCTGCCTCCCTCATCCCTGCGGTTCACCTCTTCGGCGAACTCCCGGATCACATCGGATTGCAGCCCGAAGTCGTGCTGCCCGATCCCACTGAGTACTGAGAACCCGTCCTCGGCGACGACGAGTCGGTGCCATTCTTTGAATTCATCCGGATCATAGTTTCTGTCTCTTCGTTCGATGCTCATTTCGGTCTCCTCGATGGTCTGTATTCACGATCCCTCCCGCAGACATCAGTGCCTGAACCCGGGAGAATCGCTCTGGTCTGCATGACACCCGGAAAAGAGACCGCCCAGCCATGATTCCGGAAACTTTTTTCGTGCGGGGAGAATTCCGCTGCTCACGCGGCCTCTCCTACCACACACCCGACACCACCGACCACCACTCGAAACCTATCTGCCCCGCATGCCCCACAGGCCGTGGCGAGGGCTTCCAGCCTTTGCCCCCCCAATCCAGGACCAAGGCTGGAAGCCTTGCCCACGGATTCCCACCCGACGACGCTCTCGGCGAGAGCCGCCCTACCTACCCACCATACCTCTTCGCGCTCTCACCTGCCTCTGTAGGACTGAGCTTGCGAGGGATCCTCGGCACCGCGTCCTTTGGTTCACCCCTCGATTCGCTTCATTCGTTGGCAAAAAAAACCCAAAAAAATTTCCGCCGCTCACGCGGCCACCACCACCCCCCCTCACCTGCCTCTGCAGGACGGAGCTTGCGCGGGATTCCGGTCGCACCGCCCCTCTCCACCCGCCCGACAACTCACTCTCAATTCTAAATTCTAAATTCTAAATTCTCTCCACCCGCTCCGCTCTCGGCTCGCTCTTCCCCGCAAGCGGGGGCCCCTCGCTCTGCCGTCGCTCCGCCTCCAAACTCCTGCCTGCCGCATGACTCCGTCATGCGTCATGGCTCCCGCCGGGAACTGAGGGCAACCCGGAAGCCCTGGCCGCTGAACCGGTAGTCCGGGGTGGCCCCGTCGCGGTCGGCCGAGCGACAGCCGGACGCGCGTTGAGCCAGCCGCCGCCCCGGACCACGCGGTAGGAGCCTGTACGGGGTACCTGTCGGATCGCGCGTCCCAAGGCCCTGCGTAGCTGCCTGATACCAGTCCAGCACCACTCCCACACGTTGCCGTGCATATCGTAAAAACCCCAGGCGTTGGGCTTCTTACCGCCTGCCCGATGCGTCTTGCCGCCGGAATTCTCGTCATACCACCCCATCGCATCCAGGTCCCCGGCATAGTCTCCCTCAGTCCCCGCCCGACACGCATGCTCCCACTCCGCCTCCGTAGGCAACACATACGCATATCCAGCAGGCAATCGCCCGGCCGATCGCTCCCGAGCCGTCAACTTCCGGCAGAACTCCATCGCGTCTTCCCAACTCACAGTCTCCACCGGCAATCTGTCCGACCCTTCAAAGTTACTCGGATTGCTCCCCATCAACGCCCGCCACTGCCCCTGCGTCACCTCCGTCGCTCCAAGATGATAGCCCGACAGCTGCACCGTCCGCACCGGCTTCTCATCAGGCTGCCCCTTCCCCGTCAGATCCCCCATCCGAAAGCTCCCCGCAGGTAGCCAGATCATTTTCATACCGACCCCGTTAGTGAAGGTCACTCCGTCGGTTTCGGCATCCGCTCCCTCCGTGCGCTCCACTTCCGACTTGTCGGAAAACACCGCAACGGCCACTCCAATCACCAGGGTCAGCAGCAGCGCAGCAACCACCCACGGCCACTTCCCTCTGCCAGTTGTTTCGCTATCTTCCGTGTCTTGTGCCGGCTCAGATACCGCCTGGACGGGTTCTTCCAGTCTCTCCACCGCCACCGGGGGAGCGGCCGCAGGGGACAGGCTCTCCAGGGCACGCCCCATCTCCCCGGCGTCCTGCCAGCGTCTCTCGGGACGCGGGCGGAGTGCGCGCTTGAAGAAATCATCCCACCCTGGATCCACTCCCAGGTCCAGTTCCCCGGGAAACTCAAAGCGCCCCTTTGGCAGCTGCCCGGTCAAAAGCTGGTAAAGCACCACCCCAAGCGAATAGAGGTCGCTGCGCGCATCCACATGCCGCCCTTCCTCCTGCTCCGGGCTCATGTAGCTGATGGTTCCCTTGATCGAGGCTCCGGTCTGGCTGCGCCGATCGATCGCACGCGTTCCAGCCATCACCTGGCTGAGCTCGGACTCGATCAGCTTGACCAGCCCAAAGTCGCTGAGCAGAGCCCGGCCGTCCCCGCCCAGCAGGATGTTGGAAGGCTTGACATCCCGGTGCACGAGGCCCTCCCCGTGCGCTGCCTCCAGGGCCGTCAACACGCCTATCCCTATCGCCTTCACCGCCTGCTCGGATAGTCTTGCAGTGCCGGATTCCTGCTCCACGAGCGCCATCCACTGTGCCACCGAGTGCACACGCCGTCCGCCACCCACGTCCATCCCCTCTACCAGGCCCATGACCATCCAGTGGAAGCCGTCTCCGCTGCCGAGTTCCTCCACCGGAACCACATGCGGCAACGAGGAAAATCTTGCCATCACCCGCGCCTCGGAATGAAAAGCGGATACGTTGTCCGACTCCACCGCAAGAGCCGGGCGCAGCACCTTCACCGCCCGCTCAATCCCGGACTCGAGATGCCGCCCCTGGTAAACCACGCCCCAACCGCCGGCACCGAGCTGCTCGATAAGCTGCCACTCACCAAGCCTCGTCGGCTCACCCGCCGGCCCCCAGTCCTCGAGATCCCGGAACGACGGCGGCAGGTAGGTCTCGTCTGGAGTAAACTCGGGAGGCATCGCTTGTTCGCAGAACTGTTAAAGGGGCGTGCGAGAAAAGACAAGATAACCACAGTACATGCCAAGCGAAACTGCCTGTCCTTGCCTCACTCCCGGCCGCCCTTCTCCCTGACAACCGCCACCCGGAATCCGTAGTTGAAGCGTTTCGCAGGGTGGCCACGGCTGCGACTGGAGGAATGCAGGCTCATCTCCGAACGATCACTCCACGAACCGCCGCGCAGCACCCTGAACGAACCATTCGCAGGGCCTTCAGGATCACGTGAAGCGAGGCCTTCGAAATTGTCTGCGTAATAGTCCAGGCACCACTCCCAGAGGTTGCCGTGCATGTCGTGAAAACCCCAGGGGTTCGCTTTCTTCCCCGCTACCGGATGCGATCGCATTGCCGAGTTCTCGTCATACCACGCCAAATCCTCCACACGATCTCCGGCATAGTCTCCCTGTGTTCCTGCCCGGCAGGCATTCTCCCACTGCGCCTCGGTGGGAAGGGTGTAGACCCAACCCCGGGGGAGTCTCCCGGCCGCCTGCTCGCGTTGGCTGAGCCTCACGCAGAATGAAAGCGCCTCCTGCCAAGTGACCGTTTCCACCGGCCGGTCACCACCCTTGAAATGGCTGGGGTTATTACCCATCACCGCCTGCCACTGCAACTGGGTCACTTCCGTGGCGGATAAGTGGTAGCCGGAAAGTTCCACTTCCCGCACCGGCAACTCATCAGGGGCTCCATTACCCGTCAGATCCCCCATCCGAAAGCTCCCCGCAGGCACCCAGATCATCTTCTGGCCAATGCCATTGGTGAAGGTCCGCTTTGCCAGAGGTTTAACCGGTGCTTCCGCCACCAGTGGTTGCGCTACGGCCTCGGCCTGAGTTGTGGCCTCAGCCCCGGCAGGTTGTGCTCCCCGGGGGGGCGTTTCCTGCGTTGATACAGTTCTCCCTGCCCCAACCGATCCACCCGCCTCAGCCGCTTGCGCAACAGCACCCGGTTTTTGCGAAAGTTTTCGAATACCGCCACCCGGGATTGATTCGCTGGCGATCTGTTTCGCGACAGGTCGCGGGTTTTCTCTTGCCTGTCTTCGAACCTTGGCGTCGTGCCAATTAATCACCACCCAACCGAACACATGCAAAAGAACAGCAAGCAGAAGGCTTACACCGAATGTCACTCTCAGGCGCGACCATAGCCGCCTCAACCTGCTCAACCAGCGCAAACTCCGGCGAGATATTCTTGACCCACCACCCGGTTGCCTGACAAGGTCCCCGACGTTCCTCGAAGCAACACCCGGTTCTTGCTCCGCAGAGCGAGTCCGTTTGCTTTGCGGCACAAATGCACTTTCATCCGTGACCCCGGCTACAGGAGAAGTCGCTTCCCTAGGCCGAATCGGAATGGCACGCCGAGCCCGGGCAGATGCCGGCCTGGTGTAGTTCGTTCGCGGTACCCTTTCCAGCGCCGCCATCATCTCACCAGCATGCTGCCAGCGATCCCTGCGCCGACGCTTCAGCGAGCGATCCATGAATGCATCCCATTGCATGGTCAACTTCACACCCACCTTGCCGGGAAGTTCAAAAAACCCCTTCGGCAAATCCCCGGTCAGAAGCTGGTAAAGCACCACCCCCAGCGAGTAAAGATCACTGCGTGCATCGACACGCTGCCCCTCCTCCTGCTCCGGGCTCATGTAGCTGATGGTTCCCTTGATAGATGCACCGGTCTGGCTGCGGCGATCGATCACCCGCGTCCCGTCCATGACCTGCGTCAATTCCTTCTCGATAACTTTGACCAGTCCGAAGTCTCCAAGCAGTGCCCGGCCATCTTCGGAAAACAGGATATTGGCCGGCTTGATGTCCCTGTGAATCAGGCCTCGTTCATGCGCTATCTCCAGAGCTGCCAGAACATCCCGGCCAATCTCGAGGACTTTTGTTTCGGGCAGCCTCCCTTCGCCCGATTCCTGTTCCGTCAGCGCCAACCATTGTGCTGCCGAGCGAACCCGAATACCTCCACCTAGGTCCATACCCTCCATCAGGTCCATTACCAACCAGTGGAACCCGTCCCCAGTCTGCACATCATGTACCGAAACCGCATTCGGACTCTCTGAGAAGCCCAGCATCACCCGCGCTTCCGATTGGAATGCAGCCACATTCTCGGCGTCTACAGCAAGGGCCGGGCGCAGCACCTTCACCGCCCGCTCATCGCCCAGCAGCGTCATGCCGGGCCCGGTAAACCACCCCCCAGGCCCCGGCCCCGATCTGCTCGACCAGCTCCCACTTCCGCAGCTTCTTCGGCTCCCCGGCAGACCCCCAGTCCTCGAGATCCCGGAAGTCCCGGTAGGTCTGGTCTGGAATGAATTCGGGAGGCATCGCTTGTTCGCACAGATGTTAGGCAAGGCCGGAGGAGAAGGCAAGCATCGCGGCACCCCTCACCGTAGCGGCGAGCTCCGGTCGCTGACCCTTCACCATCACCAGGACCGCAGGTCCTGCCATCAGCCGACCGTGGAAGGGCCATGCAGCAGGGCTGCCCCGCAGCGCGAACCCGCCTGCCCGGCCTCTGTAGGACTGAGCTTGCGAGGGATCCCGGTCGCAGCTGTATCCCCTCCACCCCACCTCCCCCAACTCCCAATTCTCAACTCCCAATTCTCAATTCTCAACTTCTCCCTGCGATTGATTCCCTCGCACCCCATGATCGCTCACCCTGCGGGCAGCTCTCCGGGCAGTCTACCTCCGGTCGCACCGCTTCCTTCGTTTCACCCCCATTCGCTTCATTCGTTGGCAAAAAAAAACCAAAAAAAATTCCGCCGCTCTCGCGGCCACCCCCCCCCTCACCTGCCTCTGCAGGACGGAGCTTGCGCGGGATTCCGGTCGCACCGCCCCTCTCCACCCGCCCGACAACTCACTCTCTATTCTAAATTCTAAATTCTAAATTCTCTCCACCCGCTCCGCTCTCGGCTCGCTCTTCCCCGCAAGCGGGGGCCCCTCGCTCTGCCGTCGCTCCGCCTCCAAACTCCTGCCTGCCGCATGACTCCGTCATGCGTCATGGCTCCCGCCGGGAACTGAGGGCAACCCGGAAGCCCGGGCTGAGTCCGGTAGCCCGGGGTGCCCCGTGGCGGCGGGCCGAGCGACAGCTGGACGCGTGTGAGCCAGCTGCCGCCCCGGAGCACGCGGTAGGAGCCGTGTCGCGGTACCTGTCAGGATCGTCGAGTCCCAAGGCCCTCATAGCTGCCATACCAGTCCAGCACCACTCCCACACGTTGCCGTGCATGTCGTAAAAGCCCCACGCGTTCGCCCTCTTCCCGCCAACCGGGTGCGTCTTGCTCCCCGAGTTCTCATCATACCACCCCATCGCATCCAGATCCCCGGCATAGTCCCCCGTCGTCCCCGCACGGCACGCATTCTCCCACTCCGCCTCCGTCGGCAACACATACGCATATCCAGAAGGCAGACGCCCAGCCGACGCTCCCTCTCCGTCAGCTTCCGGCAGAACTCCATCGCGTCTTCCCATCAGACTTCTTCTACAGGTAGGCTGTCGCCTTTGAAATAACTCGGGTTACTCCCCATCACCGCCTGCCACTGACCCTGCGTCACCTCCGTCGACCCAAGGTGATAACCCGACAGCTCCACCGTCCGCACCGGCTTCTCGTCATCATATCCCTTCCCCGTCAGATCCCCCATCCGGAAACTCCCCGCAGGCACCCAGATCATCTGCTGGCCGATCCCGTTGGTGAAGGTGGCCTCCGCGGCAAAGGGCTCTGCCTCCCAGGTGACCGCTGAGGGGCCTGCCGGGTCCCGTGGTTCTACCCGACGGTCGGCTCAACTGCGTTACGGACCACCCACAGACCAAGACCGATCACCAGCGCCGCGAACCCAAGTTTGAACCACCACGGTAATCTAGCGTAATAGCAACCAAGGAAGTGTCCAAATGAAAATGGCTTGGATACAGGGCCACCCGACCTCTTTGCCGTACGGCTTTCAGCGACCCCTGGCGTTGCGACTGCCCCCCCGCAGATGGTCGCGTGGCTGCGCTTGTGGTCTTCGGTTTCGATTGCGTTTTCGTCTGAGCCTGCGCGGGCACTGCCGGGCGCGAATCCGGCACCGAAGCCGGCTCTGGCTTGGTCTGCAGCTCAGGCTCAGGTTGTTTGTGGGGCTCAGGCTGCGGTAGAGGCTCAGGCTGCTCACCTGCCTTCTCCAGCGCCCCGAGTGCTTCCAGCATCTCTGTCGCATCCTTCCACCGGTCCTCCGGTCGTCGCTTGAGCGTGCGCCGGAAGAAATCGTCCCACCCTTCCGCCAGACCCAGCCCGAGTTCCCCCGGCAGCTCGAAGAGCCCAAGAGGTAACTCGCCGGTCAGCATCTGGTAAAGGCAGACGCCCAGTGAGTAGAGGTCGCTGCGTCCGTCGAGGTCTTTGAGTTGCTGCTGCTCCGGGCTCAGGTAGTGGAGGCTGCCCTTCACCACGGTGCTCCTGGCCTGCCCGCTGGAACTGCCTTCAAGGGCGCCGCTGAGTTCGGAGGCGACGAGCTTGGCGAGCCCGAAATCGGACAGGCGCACCCGGCCGGAGCCATCCAGCAGCATGTTGCCGGGCTTGATATCGCGGTGAACGAGGCCCGCCGCGTGCGCCGCCTGCAGCGCCAGCAGCACGTCCCGGGCCATGCCGATGACGGCGGCCTCCTCCAGGCGCACCGAGCCGCTCTGCTGCTCCCGGTCGGCCATGAGATGGGCCACGGAACGCAGCTTCTTTCCCCCGATCTGGAGGCCCTTCGCCAGGTCCATGACGAGGAAGGGCAGCCCCTCCCCGGAGACCTGCACATCACGCACCTGAATAACCTGCCCGCACTCTCTGAGCGTGAACATCCGCCGCGCCTCATCCACGAAGGCGGTGACGTTCGCGGCGACCGCAGCCAGGTCCGGGCGCAGGATCTTTACGGCGATCTCTCCCCCGAGGTGTTCGTGCCTGCCACGGAAGACGACGCCCCAGCCACCGGCCCCGATCTCTTCCTCGAGAATCCATGGCCCGAGCTGCCCGGGGGGCCACTCCCCGGCGTAGTCGCCAGCATCCCGGGCAGGTTCCCCGTCGTCGGGCAGGGTCTGGTTTTCCTCGAACTCCGCCATAATCATGGGATACTAGGAGGCTGCCGGTTATCCGTCAATCTGCAAGAAACCGGGGAGGCGCGGCAGATTCTCTGGAAACCCGGCCACCGGGTGCTGCTTGACCTCGGTCACTTGGAACTCCATGACTACTCCATGACACTGCCACTGGGCGACCGCATCCGCCACTGGATCACACTCTTTCGGAACAACCTCGAGCAGCTCGAGGGCGGGAATGGCGGCACCGCAAGCCTGGGGGACCAGACCGAGGGCTACTTTGTCTGCTTAAGCCGCCGGGCGCTGGGAGGGGGCAAGTTGGAGAGGAAGCTCAAAAACTATCCGGACATCCTGCGGGTAGCGGCCAGCCTCGAAGCGGAGGATTTCTGGCGCATCTGCCGCTCCATGTTCTTTACCAGGATGGGCGATCGGAGCCCGAACTACTCCGGCTACCGCTACTACAATGCCACGGTCCGGGGCGGGATCGACAAGGCCGACCAGCGCGCGCGGGAGAACCACCGGAAGGCCGGCGTGGGGGACTACGTCCCATCGATCGAAAGCAGGTTCGTCTTCTACGCCATCCGGCAGCTCGAGATCCTCTCGAAGGAGGAGAAGTCGGTGGCGGACTACTCCCTGGATGCCCCCATCCGGGAGGGAGAGGGCACCACCCACCTCGACCGCCAGGCGGCCCCGGAGATTCGCCAGAGCCCGCTGCCGGACACGGAACTGCGCGAGATCGCCGCCACCGCCTTCGAGGAGGGCGCCTTCGCAGGGCGACTAGGGGTGGCGCTGCTCGCCCTGGAGGCACGGGCGAACCAGGTGATCAACGCGAACGACCCGGTCGTCCTCGAAATCGCGGAAGTAAGGAAGTCGCGGATCTACGAGCTGCGCGATGCCATCTACAAGTCGGCGTTCCTTACCGTCGCTGGCCACCCGGCCCTCCGGGACCACGGCGATTTAGACAAGGCGGAAACCGCCCGGGACCTTTGCCCGCTACTCCACCAGGTCGCAATTCCATGGTTTTTATCGGAACCGCGCTGCTCCCCTCTCTTTGGAAGGGTGGACCAACCGATCCGAGACTCCATGACCCCAGATCCCACCTCCCCTGCCCCGGAACAAGGCAAAGCCTATGATCGATGGCTCGCGTCGTGGCGAGCCCACCAGGAAACAAAGGACTTCGAGAACTGGCTGGTCGAAAACGGCGTCCTCGACTACGAGCCGGAAACGACGGACGAGGAGGAAAGGCTCACGATGGGCCTGGCAGAAGGGGAAAGCGCAGATGGTCTCCTCACCGAGCTGAAGGGCCTGTTCACGGCGACGCCGGCCCCTGCGCAGGGAGGTCTCGGGAAGGGGCTGGCGGGCCTCAAAATCTCCGGGCTGGGCGAGGCTTCGGGATCGATCGCCATGTCGACAGCCCAGGAGGAAGCTGCACCCGCCTCTCCCGCCGCGCCACGCATACCCACACCGGGCACCATCCTGGCCTTCACCCGGCCGGGCGACCCCCTGCAGGACACTCGCTATGCGGTCGTTACTGCCACCACCACAGACCCGGAACGACGCCTCGCCCTCATGGGATTCTCCCCACTCGGACAACCCGCGACAGACGGGGAACTGGCAACCGGCCATGACGATCCGGCCCTGGCCGTCCTGCAGCTCTGGAACCTCCGGTGGGTCGACCCCGAAACTGCAGCAAGAGCCACGGAGCTGCCCCCGATCGCGCAGGAGCTGCTGGCGGAGGCGATGGCGGCCCGGACCAGGCTCCAGGAAGGCAACAGCCCGGAGAGAACCGAACGCCAGGGCGCACCCTGCTCTTCCCCGGAGGATCCAAGGCGCGACTACCTGGAAAGCGAGACCAGGACCTGGGACGCGATCTTTTCCGCGGAAGGCTGAAAACCGGCCCCGCCGCGGGCCGGTTGCAGCAGGCCCCGCCCCGCATCCCAGTGGAGGGAATCTCCGCGCAACATGTCCTGCCTTCGCGGTGGACCTTCGAGATCTGGAGGATTGGGTTAACTGGCAGGCTTACGACCCCCTCCCCGCTTCTTCCCCGGGATCGAAATTTTTTGTGGTTTTCTTCGGAACGGCCGCACTCCGCTCTCTTTCAAGGGGCAGACAAACCGATCCGAGACTCCATGAACCCAGATCCCGGCCGCTCAGCCCCTGCACAGAGCCCAGCTTGCAAGCGACGGCTTGCACCTGATTCCCCCGGCGATTGGTGCAGATACGCCTCACATGCCAGCAACAGCCAAATCGCTTTTCCGGAAAGCGCTTGGCAACAGGGGTCGAGAGGAATGGCTCTTTTCCCTTGGGGCCGGCCTGCTCCTGCTTATCTTCGGTCTGGCTCTGCTGGCTCACCCGCCCGGCGCCCTCACCATCGATCGAAGGATCGCCCCTGGATTACTTCGAATTCGTCCAGGCGGGGCACCGTGGTTCCCGTGGTGGATGGCGTCGTGCATCTCGCCCCGTCGCCATTCGTAATCCGGTGCAAATCTACCGCAGTAGACCCCCTGTATCGTCGCCACCACCAGCCCCGATGTAGCCGAACAATGCAAACGGCTGCCCCCCGAGGTGACACTCAGCGGTGGCTGGGGAGCCGTAAAATCTCCCGGCAACCTGTATGCACAAAAATGAGCCTCTGGATGTGTATAAGGGTTGGTCCGACGAGTATCGAAAGACATGGAAGAAAAGCCAAGGTAGCTATGCCCATTACCTGCGCCTGGCCATGTTCAAGAAAACTCCGCCCACGATCCTGATCGCGGGCAGAAATCATAGCTTTGAGCAAACTACGGCGGACACTCAGGAATACACGATTCAAAGCATTGACGGGCTGCCGCTTGTCTTACTTGGCGGAAAGAAGTTCCTGGTTCTGCTCCTTATGGAGTCGCCCGGAGCCCAGCAATCCTCGTTCTACCCGGCCCGATGGTCGTCCGTTCAGCTGAAGTTCCGGGAGGAAATCATGGGTCAAATATGAAGCTATAGCTGCCCGGCAAACCTTCTCACGCAATGCCTGAATGAACTTTCTACGTCTATCACCGCTCCTGCTGCTGCTCACATCGATTTCTCCGATCCTTGCTCAGCCATCTGTCGGCGGCGTGTCGCTCGGCGACTCACTGGAAGCCGTCCTTGCCCTGGGCTACCATCAAGTCGAGCAGCAGGGCGAGGATGGGGTCGAAATTCGCAAGTTCGAGCTGCCCAATGGAAACGAGCTTTCCGTGACCTTCGCCAGGGGCGGAGCCATCTGGATCGAGGAGGACTGGGCAGGTAATCCTGAAGAATCCACCTCCTCCGTCGGCAAGCTGCAGTTTGGATCCACATCGCTCGGAGACATCAGGGAGGGCCTCGGGAGCAATGGCTTCGCCTTCAACAAGGAGCCTTTCATTCAAGACGAGTCATCTGTCGCCACCTTCAACAGCTACGAGCTGACCGACCAACCCGACTCGGTGATCAGCTTCGTGACCAGAGCCCGCAAGCTGGACGACACCGATCCGCCCCCAGACTTCTCGGTTGAAAAAGCATTCCTCCTGAACGCGCTCATCCTCGCCAGGACGAGCTTCGCCGAGCTCATGTGGGGCAACGATAAGGTCTTTGCTACCGACTATGAGGCGATCCCGTGGTCAACGGTCGAGAAACTGGCCGCAGAGCCGGAGGCTGACACCCTGAATGCTCGCGAGTGAGCCCCTTATCATACTGCCCGCGACCAGCCCTCCCCGGCCTTCGTCCTTGCTGCAGTCTGAACCGGCATCAATGTGACCGTCCCGGCTTTTAACTCCCCTGACCATGCAATTTCTTTATCTCGGTAATCACGGCAAGCCCACCTCCCCCCATAATTTCAACCTGCTCTGCCCTATCACCGGCCTGCAGCTTTACGAGAACGGCGAGTTAGTCCCGCAAGAGAACTACACCGATTACGGAATTCCTCTGCCCCTGCTCCCAGAAGCCGATCTTCGCGACGCCCTCAGTAATCCCCAACAATGGCTCCGATGGAGCGTGGAACACCGCCTCACATTCACCACCCGAAGCGGTCTCAATAGCCTGAATAACACCGACATCGCAGACAGACCGCTCACCCTGCCTCGAGCATGACCCCATCGAGACGATCAACATCCGGCCCAGCCGCTACGGTGGTAATGCAAGTCTTGAGCCCAGCCCCCCAGAGGCGGAAGCCATTTCCCTCGCAGCCCATTCTCGACTCCCCGCTCCGCTTTGCCGAGAACCACCAGAAGCTCAGCCGTCCACACCTCCCTGCTCTCCGCTGAGGATAAGGCCCGCTTACTTAAGGCAGCCAGAGCCACTCGCACGCAGTCACCCGACCCTGAAAACCTGCCCTGCCTGGACGCGATCAACCGCAGCGGCTGCTTCATGGATATTCTGACACGCGAAGGCTACCACCCTGACTACCGCCTCTGCGATGACGATCAGGTATTTTTCCGATACTTTGATGACCCGAAGGACACCCCCGGAACAAGTCAAAGCCTACCTGGAAACCCTCCCCGATCACTACCTTACCTATGTGATTACCCGCCCGGACTCCCTTACCACCGCCCCGGAAACCAACTTCCACCTGTTTGATCTGAATGATTTGGAGAGGGCTTCAAACTGACCTTTGAGCCATCAATCCCCAATCTCAACCGCCGCGGAAGGGGTGGTCGTCGATTCAAACGGACGGATGCTCAAACGCCTCCCCTGGCCATCTATATTACCTCCTGTAGCGCTTGGAATACCCTAAAGCGGGTTCCACAGACTATCAAAGATCTCCCGGACCCTTAAAACCTGATCCAAGTATCCACGAACGCCCATCGGCACGTCGAAAAAGCTGCTGGGTTAAATTCGTCGGTCCTAGAAACTGACGGACAGCGATGTACCGCCAATGAGCTCAGCCTCATACTCATCAGCCAATTCTGCCTGATTGCGAAACACACCACTGACGTAGGGGGTCACACTCACAGGGTCACCAAGCGCGGAACAAGCTCCGCTCTCGGCTCGCTCTTCCCTGCAAGCGAGGACTGATTCCCTCGGTCGACGGCAACCGGAAATGAGGCAGAATCGGAGCGCCGGCAGCTGCGAGCACGCCTCATGGGGTATGCGCGATGCCATGGCTGGCGTCATTCTGACTCGTCCCGGATGAGTTTTGAGCCCCACCAGTTTTTGTTGGGAACATAGTCAGGCTCAAGATACCGGGCGTGAGCTTTCTCCAGACGAGATTGCTGCTGCTTGATAGAGTCTTCCTGATATTTTTTCTTCGCCACGGGATTGTAACGCTGGTCTTGTTGCGGGATCAGCGCCTCCGTAGCCTTAAGCCAGGTATTGAGCTCCGTACGGAGGGTTTGAGCGAGCTCGGGATTCCTGGCCGCGAGATCGTTCTGCTCACCAATATCTTGACTGAGTTGGTAGAGCTCATCCCGACCGTCCTCGTAATAGTGGATGAGTTTCCAGTCGCCCTTACGGATGATAGCGGAAGGCTCACCCCCCTGATTGCCGTAGTGGGGGTAATGCCAGAACAAGGCGCGATCGGCGATCTCTTTGCCATGAATCAGGGGCACCAGACTGAGGCCATCGACGTGCTGCGCTGGTAACAGGGGCAACCCAGCCAGATCCAGCATGGTTGGGTAGAAGTCCGTGCCCGTCACCGGGGTGGCAGAGGTGGATTGGGACTTCGTCAAACCTGGGGCCTTGATGTAGTAGGGTTGCTTGATGCCGCCTTCCCACTGGCGTCCCTTGCCTCCGCGCAGCGGCAGGCAGGATGTAGCGAACGCGTCGCCCGAGGAGACACCTCCATTGTCCGAGGTAAAAATGACCACAGTGTTTTCGGCAAGTTCCAGGTCGTCGAGCTGCTTAAGCACAATCCCTACGGCATCGTCCATGGCTTCCATCATGCCGGCGTAGATCGGGCAGTCCTGCACCTGGCGGACAAGTTTGGTGCGATCAAGCAGGAACCGTTCACCCTGGTGAGGTTCTTGTTGTGCCTTATCGCGGTATTTTCTCCACAGCGCCGGGGTGGTCTGGATGGGCGCGTGTACCGAGTAGAAGGAGAGGAAGGCGAGGAAAGGCTGGGCTTTGTTTGCCCTGATGAAGGTGGCTGTTTCCTCTGCGAGGCGAATGGGTAATGACTCGCCAGCGGGCCCGTCTTCTAGTTTTGGGTTGTTGTAAGGCGCGAAAAATCCACCAGGAGGACTTCCTTTCCGATGGCCACCCTTGTTGATTTGAAATCCATGGTCTTCAGGATGAGAACCTTTATCCCCAAGGTGCCATTTGCCGGCGAAGAAGGTTTTGTAGCCACCTAAGGCTAGAGCCTCGGCCAGAGTGGTCTCCTCATGGCCAAGGTGCTTTTTATACTCGGAAGGTAGAACCTTGTCGTTTCGCTTCCATGCGAGCCCCACTGGGGCACCTATCCAGTCTGTTACACCATGCCTCACCGGATATTTGCCAGTCATGATGCTGGCCCGGGAAGGGGAGCAAACCTGACAGGTGGAGTAACCCTCGGTGAAACGCATTCCCTCATGAGCAATACGATCGATATGAGGGGTCTCGTGCAAAGTGGATCCCTCACATGACATGTCCATAATACCGAGATCATCGGCGAGAATGAACACGAAATTGGGTTTCCTGTTCTCAGCGAATAAGCTGCTGGTGAACAGTAGCAGGCAGGTAATGACTCTCATGAGTTGCTGTCTCTTTTTGTGCAGTGGTCTTCCGCCACGATTCGTCGGATCTTTCATCTGTGCTTTTTTTGTTCTTGGCAGCCTATGAAATTTCCCAGTTACATCGGAAGAAGCTTATCACCCTAAAGCCTAACTGGCAGTCATCCGACCCTTGACGCACTTACAACATCAATGGGTTCAGGAATATTTCACCTTCACCTTCACCTTCGGGGTGCGTTCTGCAACGTCAAAAAAGCCACGTCTTGTCATCGTGAACCGCCCCCTGAGCGAGTGTGAGAATGGGAGCGCAGACAAGTGGAGATGGGCGGACAGAGTCGAAGCCAGATCTCTGGATGGGCCGGTATCGTAAGAGGTTCCGTAAGCCGTCCGCAGACCCGGGATGTATCGGTGCAAGATCCTCAGGATGATACGTTGCGATACCCTCTTGCCGTTTTTAGATTAAGCAAACCTGCCCATGCCCGATCGTTCCATGAGAACCACCCCCTACTACCTTTGCCAGCGCTGTACTCAATGCTGCCGATGGCCCGGGGACATTGTAGTAACAGAAGAGGACATTGGTAAAATCTCACGCTTCCTCGGTATGACAGAGCAAGACTTTATCCAAAAATTTACCCGCCTGACGGCGAACCGTCAGGGCCTCTCGATCATTGACCAGCCGGACGGTGCGTGTGTTTTTCTCGCGGTTGGTGAATGCACGATCCAGCCAGTGAAACCCTGGCAGTGTTCTGGCTTTCCAAACCGCTGGAACTTTCCTGGATGGCAAAAGGTCTGTGAGGCAATTCCTGTAGATGCTCCAGGAGAATACGAGAAGGAAGCCAGCACACAGGAGAGTTGAATTAGCCAGCTAACCTGGCAGGAAGGCGAGAAATCATTCCAGGGTTCACGAGCAACGGGAATCTCACACGGTCTCTTACTCCTGCATCCACAAGTTGCCATTTCTCCACATCAGATGGACTGTGAGGCATGCAGATTGGAAAGCTATCTCTCTTCATGCTGATCGGAAGCGCCGCCCTATGCTACCATTACAAAATATTCGAACGTCTTCCGGAAATCATCCAAAACGCTGAAAAAGCAAAATCCTGGATGAGTGATCAATTGCCTCATGATCCGATCTTCGACAGCAGTGTGACTCTCACCGATACCAAGGGGAGAGCACTTGAATGCCTGATTCTAGCGAAGCGAGGTGGCCAGATTCTTGTCCGCCGTCAAACCGACGCAATGGAGTTTCTCATTTCCCTTCAAAACCTTTCCGCCGAGGACCAGGGCAGGTTTTCAGAGGTCGCAGATTACAAGGCCCAATTGCTCTCACGAGGCCCCGCTAAAGCCCCGTCAAACCGACAGGCACGCTGGCACAACTCCATGGATACAGCTCTGAAAGAAGCGCAGAATTCAGGACTACCCATTTATTTACTCTTCACAGGAACTGACTGGTGACGGGCATGCCGTGTAGCTGAAGAAGAGGTCTTTTCTTCCCATACTTTCAAAAAGTTCTCCAACCAGAGTCTGGTTCTTCTAGAAGTTGATGTTGCCCGAAGCGGTCCTACCAACTCCGGTCACGAAGAGCTCCTAAAAAAATACCAGGTCTCAGCGTTTCCGACCATTCAGCTCTTAAACAGCGAAGGTGAAAGCCTGCGACAACTCGTCGGCGTTTCCGTCACAGCGGACCAAGAAATTTCTAGAATCAAGGCAGCGCTTGGGGGCTGAGCGAAGAAGCAATGGAAGTAATACGTCTTACTGCTTCGAGGCATGCACGCCTCTGTAGACATGCACGGGAGCACGCCGTTGCGTCAAAATAGGAAGAATTACCCCTCCCGAGCCCTACTGAGCCGCGGAAGCGAGCGCCACCTTGGTCGGCGGAGCGTTTTCCTCGCAGAAAGCTTCGAAGTCGCTTTCACCATCGACGTAAAGATACGCGATCATGTTTGCGTGACCAGATCCACAAAGTTGGCCGCAGATAATCTCCCACTCACCCGTCTTCACTGGCTTGAACCACATCTGCGCGCCGACTCCAGGAATGGCGTCCTGAGCGATTCGCATAGGTGTCAGTGCCAGATTATGGATCACGTCCTTGCTGGCTACGTCGATAATGACATGCCGGTCGACAGGAATTCTCAGTTCTCCCACGACCTGAAAATCATCGGCCGTGTGCGGATCTGCAAAGTCTTGTCCTAAAGGATTCTCAAAAGTTACCAGATGAGGATCAACCCGGCCGAGCACTCCGTCCTTCCCAGGGTAGACGAAAGTCCAGGCAAACTTCTGCCCGACAGCACGGACCTTCAGCACATCGGCCTCGGCGGGATACTTTTCTACTCTCTGATTCCATAACGGCAGCGCGAAGCCGAGGAGGAGAATCGCTTCGACGATGATCACGCCAATCTCTATGTGGCTTGAAGCATTTCCCTGCACTCCCGTATAGTCGGCCTTCGGGTTATTTTTCCGACGAAACTTCCAGAAGACAAGGCAGAGAAATGCCGACCAGCCGATAAACAGAATGGCCATAAACCAGTGAACGAATTCGAGCATGTGATCCACCATCTCGGCATGCTCAGAAGCACGCTCTGGAAGACCAAACATTTCGTTGATTAGGGCGAGAGTAGGTATCATCGGAGCGCTAAATAAAGGTAAAAAACGTATTAAGAACGGATTCTCGAATTATTTTATCCGTTCAGGGAATCGGTAGGTCTATTCTGGCTGGCAAATTCATCGACTCTGGCGAGGGCAGCAGCCTCCCGTTTCCGCAGAGTGTACATCATCATAATGACCCCTCCCAGGATCGGGAAAAGAATGCCTCCCATCGTAATGATCGCCCAGTTGGCAGCTATGGTGGCTCCATCGAATGCTGTTCCCATGCAGGTGGCGCAGCCGAGAATCGGACTTCCAAGAGCACTGGTAAGAGGTGATAACATGATACCGATGATTTCTAATTAAAAAAATTCCTAGACAATGATACTGCGGGATTTGCGGTAAAAACGGATGCCGTAAAAGATCAGAAAAACCCCACCTACCCCACTGAACAAACCCGCTCCCTGAAGGGATGGGGTAAGCACCTCACTGGCCGCTCCCCACTGCGTCCAGGCCGCAAAGCTGAGACAACATAGAATCGCCAGAAAGATAAAGACGAGATGAAAGTTTTTAAGCGACATAAGATGATGGTTTCTAAAATCGAATTACCTCTTTTTTATCTTACGAACGGAATGCCTAACCGGACCGTGTCCAAAAATGATCGTAAACCGCTGGATCGATCCAGGCGAGATAGGTCAGAAAGAACAGGCCCAATGCAAAAACCACCGTGAAGGCGAGGATCTTATAAATCAGTGGCCTCTCGTGATTGAGGTGCATGAAAATCAACATGACAAACGACACCTTCACAGTAGCGATGGCCAGTCCAGCAAGGATATCCGGAGGAGTCACTCCTGGTGCGCCGAGATCAAAGATTGGAAACTTAGCCACCGCCACGGTAATCAGCGTCCCCACAACGAGGATTGCCCCCACCATGAAGTAGGTTTTGATGTGTTTTTGGATTTCTTCTGCGCTGTCAGCCATCGGAATTAGAGTAGGTACATGATAGGAAAGAGGAAGATCCAGACCAGATCTACAAAGTGCCAGAAAAGCCCTCCGACCTCGACACGATTACAGAGGTGTTCGGGATTTTTGTCATAAATCCGACGCCCGAAAAACGTGAAGTGAGCAAGAACCAGAGCGCCTCCAATAACGTGGAGACCGTGAAGGCCGGTCATCGTGAAGTAGATAGCGTAGTAGGTGTTCCATTTAGGGGTGTGAGAAGCATAGAACTTGATGTCTTTGCGAGGAATTGTCGATTCATGCTTCTCCTCCTTACTCTTAAACTTCTGCCAGAACGCCTTTTTACGCGCATCCGGGATAGTGAGAGGATCATGCTTAGGGTGCTCCTTACTGAATGCTGCAATCTCTTGGTCCGCATGGGAAAGGAACTTTTCTTTATGATTCGGTGTCAGAAAATCCCAGGCCGCTGATTTTGCGGGATCCTCGACGTTCCTGAGGTCAACTGCATCCACTTTGATATGCATCGAATCATCTGTCAGATGACCTTGCGCGGTCGCACCGTTCCTCAGCCTGAATGACTTTTTGTCGTAGGATAAGGCCATTGACGGCTTCACTCCGAGCGTCACGGGACGAGAAAGTTTGAGCTTAATCGAAGCAGGCTGCTCTTCCTTTGGAAGAAGCTGAATCTCGCGGATATGACGTTCGAGATGCTCGATCACCTCACCCTTAGGGGTCAGAAATCTCAGTTCGCTCTCTCCTGAATGGCCTGTATGGGCTGCGTCACCACTAACGGATTGCGCGTTTTCTTCCTGATTCGCTCCTCCGTGACCGGCGTCACCTTCGGGATGCGCATGGGATTCACCATGCCCGTGATCGGCTGCATGGGAATCGAACGCGTATTTCGCGAGAAAAGAAAGGTCCGGATTCTCAGTGGGAACAGTGATGGAATCGACCCCCTCAAACACGAGGAGATCCTGGTGAATGTGCCCATCGACAACCGTTCCATCCAGCAGGCGGACGCTCGAATGGGTAAATTTTCCGTAATATTCGTAAGACTTGATCGCCATGAAGGCCACCGCACAGCCCAAGGTGATGAACATGTAACGGCGGTAGGCATCCCACTTGCGCATCTTGAGTGAGGCCCAGGCCATCACCACCGTCACCGACGAGCCGATCAGAACGAGAGTGTTCACGAAGCCGGGCAGAATCTTGAGCTCCTGCGAGGGCCAGTGATACAACGGGTCTCCGGCAGCTCCAAGGCGAAGAAAGATGTAGCCAGAAAAAAGCCCTCCGAAGAGCATCACCTCAGAGGCGAGAAAAAGCCAGATGCCGAGTTTGGCATTCCAGAGCCCGGTATCTTCGCGGGCGCTTACAGTATAAGGAATCTCCATCGTATCAGGTGACCGTCTCGGTTAGAATTTAAATCAAGTGGTTGATTGAGTTTTCAGAAAGTAGCATTGCTATGCCTTGGCAGTGGCAACATCCTCAGCAGAAGCAGAGTCAGCATCGGCATTAGCCTTACCGGCAGTCTGCACATCTTCCGGAGCTGTGGTCTGCGGAAGGAAATCCTGCTCCATTCCAGGAACGCTGTACTCGTAAGGACCGCGATACACAACCGGGTCGACCACGAAGTTGCCGTGTGGCGGAGGGGTGGGAGTCGCCCACTCCAGAGTCGTCGCACCCCAGGGGTTATCACCTTCGGCCTTTTTGCCACGTTTGATGCTCCAGAAGAAATTGATAATAAAAGGAATCTGTGCCAAGGCCATCGTGAAGGCAAAAAACGACATCACTTCATTGAGATGAATCCATTTGGCGGTGGTGCTCTCAAAGGCGAGACCTCCATCCCACCAACGACGGTGAAATCCTGCCATTCCTTGGATAAACATGGGCAAAAAGATGCCATTCATGCAGATCAGAGTCGGCCAGAAATGCAAGTGCCCGAGAAAGGTGCTCATATGCCGACCGGTGGCTTTGGGATACCAGTAATAGATTCCGGCAAAAAGACCAAAAAGCGTGCCGGGAGCGACTACGTAATGGAAGTGCCCGATCACGTAGTAGGTATCATGCAGGTGGAGGTCGGTCAGGTTGAAGGCAAGGGGCAATCCTGTCAGCCCTCCAAAGCCGAACATCGGGAGAAACGCTGAAGCAAACAGCATCGGAACGGTAAAGCGGATCGACCCCCCCCAGAGAGAAATCATCAGGCAGGTCAGAAGAATGACTGAAGGAATCGAAATGAGGACTGTCGTGGTCTGGAAGAAGGTGGAAACCGCATTCCCCATCCCGGTGAGATACATGTGGTGGGCCCAGACGATGAATGAAAGGAACCCGAGGACGAGCACAGCGTAGACCATCGACTTGTAACCCCAGAGTGGCTTCCTGGTGTTATTCGGGATAATTTCTGCAACGATAGCGATAGCTGGAAGAAGGAGGACGTAGACCTCTGGATGCCCCAGGAACCAGAACAGGTGCTGGTAAAGCAGAGGCGATCCCCCACCAGAAATATCAAGAATCTGACCGCCGTCAGTCGCCAAACCGGTCGGGAGAAGAAGGAGGAGGATCCTGCGAGACGGTCCATCAACTGCATGATCGCTGCCACTTCCAGCGGCGGGGAAAGCGAAGGAGGAGAAGGAAACCAACTACCAGCATGGCCCAGACGAAAAAAGGCAGGCGCATCCAGGTGAGCCCTGGGGCTCGAAGGTTGATGATGGTGGTGATGAAATTGACGGACCCTAGAAGCGATGAAGAGATCACAAAAACCATGGCAACCAGCCATTGGGTCTGGCCGGTCCAGAAAATCCCCCAGAACGTACCGGACTCAATCTGCGCCGTAGTGGCGAGGGGTGAATAGTTGGTCCAACCGACCTGAGCCGCTCCCGTAGGGAGAAAAAAGGAGGCCAGCATCAGGGTTCCTCCAATCGCGAATGCCCAGAAGCTCCACATATTCAGTCGCGGAAAGGCCATATCGGGCGCTCCGATCTGCAGAGGTGTCACATAGTTCCCAAAAGCGGCGAAGCCGAGGGGAACCACTCCGAGGAAGACCATGATCGTCCCGTGCATGGCACCGAACATGTTATAGAGCGTCCCGTCCATGGTGCCCTGAGATCTTTCCAGGAACTCACCGAGCCCGCCAAAACCAATGATTTTCTGCGCAATCCATGGCAGCTGTTCGCCGGGATAAGCAATGCTCCAGCGCATGGCAAGCATGAGGAAAAAACCGATGGCAAGGAAGACCAAGGCACTGATTCCATATTGAATTCCAATGACCTTGTGATCCGTGGAGAAAACGTATTTCTGGATGAACGAGAGTTCATGATGATCATCGTGAGCGTGATCGTCATGCGCGTGATCGTCATGCGCGTGTTCGTGAGCTTCTGCGGTTGCTTCTGCCATGGCCTTATTTCGGTTCGTTGGGTGAGAGTTCTCTCTATCTCAGTTACGTAACAAAGGTGATGAGGGGGGCACAGATGCCCCAGAAAAAATTTACTTTTCGGGGGGGCCTAACAATTCATCCAGTTCTGCCGCTGTCCACTGACCCAGTTTGCCACTGTGTCTGGCGCGTCCTTCAACCACTTCATCTACGGTCACTGCGCTGCCTGTGTTGCCCCACTCACCTCGAATGTAGGTCATCACGTCGGCCATCTTCTGGTCGTTAAGCAGGACTCCCTGCGCAGGCATTCCTCCTGGAAAGTTATAGGTTTGTCCTTTGACCTGGATTTCGCCAACCAAACCATTCTGAATCACTAGCAACAGGCGATCACGGTTCCGGTGACCCACTTGGAACCGGCAAGAGGTGGATACATTCCCGGGAGCCCCGCACCACTGGCCTGGTGGCAGCCAATACAGGCAGCGTAAACTTTTTTTTCCCCGCTTCGCAGAAGCCAGGGCGGGATCTTCTTCCACAGCACCTGCGGACAAGGTGGGACGCTGGTCTACGATGTCCCCAGAGGGCGCATAGAGATGCCCCATAAAAATTCCGGTTCCAAGCATAAGAATAAGCCCACAAACAGCGAAAACCCATAGCGAAGGGAGTTCACTACTTACACCGGGATCCCCTTTCTCGCGCGCGACAGGCGCGTGGACACCACTTACATCGGTGCGATCGTGCTCGTAATCGGGATTGGGCTGCTGGTTATTCGCCATGGATCAAATCTGAAAAGAAAGTCAGTGGAAATTGAAAAAAGAACTCCATAAGATTACGCACCATCCGCAGGCTGGGAAGCTGCCGGTGCTGGAGAAGAAGCCTCACCGGCAGTTGTTGATCTGGAACTTGGAACATCTGAGTCCTTCTTCAGAGAAAGTAAATACTGCACGAGGGCACGGGCACGCGGGCTGGGGACATACTCATAGCGGCCTTTCGTCGCCACGGCGTCCTCCGATCCGGCCCCCTGGATTTCCTGCTTCCGGTAAAGGTGACGGAAAGAAGGCATGGTTGACCATGCATGAACAGCCCGCGGGTCATAAAGATGCGCGTGATGCCACTTCTCGTCAGCAATCCGGTAGCCTACGTTACTCAAATCCGGCCCATTCCTCTGAACTCCGAGATATGCGTAAGATTCCCGAAGATAATCTCGTGCCTCCGAAGGGCGTGTGAGGCTTGGTCGCTTTTCCTGATCTTTGCCCCACCCTTTTCGTTGCCCGTCAAACCCGGCATACATCGGGCGAATCATCTGCGTATGGCAGGTGACACACCCTTCCGCCTGGTAAACGAGCTGGCCATTGGTGAAGACGGTGCTTTCGGGAAAGTATTTCTGATTGCCGTCGGCATCTTCATAGACCATCGCCCCGATTGAGGCGTGCTTGAACGTGGGCACGACGACGAGAACAAGCCAGGGTAGACCAAAAGTAATGGCAAGCCCGAGAGTGAAACGGCGAAGACTGTTCATAAGGATCAGGGTCGGTCGGTAGGATTCTTATCTAGTGGGATCCTCCAGCGGGAAAGAGGGTTGGGCCATCAGAGACCCTCCGCCCAAGACGGAAAGCCATGAGAAGGACTTGAAAGAAAAAGACAAGGTTGGCAACAAGGAGAAACCCCCAGGCGATCGAAGTCCCTCGCACCCATGCGGAGGCTTTCTCTACCGGCCCGAGAAAACTGAGGTTCCAGTTCTCAGGATTCTGGACACTGAAGCCCTGGCTGAATCCTGCGATGAACAGGCAGAGAATCAAAGCCACCGTCCCGTAGGTGGAGAACCAGAAATGGATTCTAATCAACTTTCCAGAAGGCCACTCGCACCCGGATACCCGAGGTAGAATGAAATAGATCGCCCCGAACATGCACATACTGAAGAAGGCATAGATGGCAAGACAGTTAAATCCGGCGCTCGCGAAGGTGAACTGCGTGACCTTACTGACCGAAAGCAGCGACATCCCGGCCAGGGTGAGGCTCATCACGGTGTAAGCCATGGCCCCGAACACGGTGAATCGAATGGTGGGACTGACGGCAACCAGCGCCAAAAACCCACCGGAGGTCAGATGGTGGTTGAGCGCGACAACCCCTACTGGAACAAGAAGGAGGACGGTTGCAGCTGCACTGACAGCAGGCATCCAGGCTGGAATTGGACCGCCGACAAGCTTCTGCATTCCAGTCCACCCGGAGATAGCCGCCAGCATCCAGAAACCAATCAGGGCGAGCTGATAGCTGTGCACCGGCCTGCCAAGCACCTTGGGAAGAAGATAATAGACGCTGCCCAGACCGACCGGAACGAAGTAGAGAAGGATCAGGTTACTCGTAAACCAGCTGTCCGTCGCGGTGGCAAAGACGGCCGCGCCGCTGAAGTGATGAATAAGAATATTGGCGGTTCCGTAGATCCATGGGAACCAGAAACAGGCACCGAGGAAATACCAGATCGAGATGTAGACACCCTCCGATGTCCGCGCTTTAAACAAGGCAACGACCCAGGCGGTGATCAAAAGATATGCGACAAAAAGAAATGGCCAGACCCAGCGGGGAAACTCCAGCCACTCGACCGAGCTACTCGCTCCCCATAAGATGGAAATGACACCGAAAGTCACGCCAACATTCCACAGCAGCCCAGCGAGAATCAGCACACGGCTACTGGGAAGTTCGGCCCTGCAGAGTCGCGCCATGATCCAGAGCATCACCCCGATTCCTGCCTGGAAACCCCAGCCGTAAATGAGCGCATTCATAAAGGCCGGATGGAGACGGCCGTAGTGCAGGAAATACAGTGCATCCCAGTCGAGAAAACCCGGGTAATAGGCCTTCACCGAGGCAATAAAGCCAAGAAACACCGAAAGGACAAGCCAGGCGACTGCGGTGGTAATAAAATAGAGCACTGGGACACGCACGCTCTTATCGATCCGAGCGCGCAATGCCTGAAGCTCCGGCGAAACCTTGTTGGTCTCAGCTGTCTGTTCGGCGTTCATCAGTTCCACTAAAAGAGATCGGGATAGGTATTATTGATACTTTGTTCAGCAGGAGTCTATGATCCAGCTTTCTTGTCTTCGCTCGCAGAGTTTTCTTTCTCCGGGGCCTGCTTCGGATTTTCTGAAACTTCCTTCTCCCCACCCGAAAGTTGAGTAGGCGATCCGGGAACCACGGTCGCGGTAGCCGTGCCTCGACTCGTTGCCAGTTTTTCCAGCACCTTCTCGGAAACTTTCAAGAGGGTTGCTTCGTCCACCCCTTTCTGACGCTCCTTGGCAGCGACTGCTACCTTTGCAATCCGAGCTTTGAGAACCGCATCTGCCGCACCCTGTTCAGGAGCAAAACACCCTTTCAGGACGAACAGCACTACCGGAAACGAGAGCGCGACGACAAAGTAAAAGGCCATCGAGCCCAAGCGGAGCGATAAGCTGTCGTTCTGTTGCGATTCGTCCATCGTGGTAAAAATGAGCCTTAAAAAATTAATCTGCGCCCTGCGAGGATGCTTTTCTCTCTAGTTGTGAAGATTGACTGATTCCTGGAGACGAGGGTCACGCCACGGATAAAGACTGTGTTTCGCCAAACCGCGAAGAAAGAAATAAGCAAAACAGGCGGCAAAAGTTCCGAGCGCAAAAATATCTCCGATCCACGCCCCGGGAGCGGTTACCGCAGCTTCTTCGAGGATGCTGATACCACGCTCTGGAATCGTGATCCAGTAGTGGTCGACAAGATGCATGAAAATCACCCAACAGCAGATAAAACCAATAAGCTTCGGACTTTTCTTTACCCAGACAAAAAGCAGGCAGAAGAACGGGATCACGAAGTGACCGAAGAAGAGAAGCAAAGAGACAAGATACCAACCCTCGGTGTTCCGGATCAGGTAAAATTTGGTTTCTTCGGTGATATTGGCATACCAGATCAGGAAGAACTGGTCGTATGCGATGTATCCCCAGAAGATCGTAAAGGCGAGAAGAAGCTTCCCCATGGTATGATAGTGCTCTTCGGTGACCACCTTCTGGAGGTAGCCCTGCGACTTCAGGAAATTGAGCACAAGAATCGAAACCGCCATGCTCGACCATGCACAGCCTGCAAAAATGTAGACCCCCCACATGGTAGAATACCAGGCATAATCGAGTGCCATGAGAAAATCGATCGCCCAGAAGCTGACGCTGACCGCAAAGAGAACAAGACCGCCACAGGCGAGGCGCCGGGTCTTGAAGGTGTGCCGGAGTTCGCCATCGCGCTCCTGATCGAGAGGCCACTTAAGAAGGAAATGCGCAACCAGTCCCATCGCGAGGAGGTAGAAGAGAAGACGTCCAGTCCAGAACGGAATCGTCAGATAGCCAATTTTCTCGGCAAGGAGAACCTTGTGCTCATGCAGGAGAGCGTCATGCAGAGTCGTTTTCGCATGCCCATCTCCAGAACTTGCACCCGACTCTTCCATGTGGGCAATCGTCTCGCGATGCTCGGCCATCCACTCCCAGAGGGGATCCTGGACGGAGGGGAGGAAAAACGGCAGAGCGAAAAGAAAGAGGAGCGGGATAAGACGGGCGAGACCCTCCCAGATACGGCGCACCGCGATACCCCAGCCAGCATTGATCGCGTGGTGAAGAAGAACCCAGAAAAGGCCGCCCATTACGATGGAAAAGGTCACCGAAAAAGCAAACAGGTAGCTGTAAGCATAACGATCGCGGAGAAAATCTCCGAAAACCCCAAGCAGCAGAAGCCAGGAAACCACCGCGCCGATTCCCCCGACAATCAGGGAAAGCGACGAGAACTTCGAGACTCTGGAGGAATCGAATTTCTCCCCATCTGTGGGAAGGTCGGCTACTGAGACGAAATGATCGGCCATCGGGTCGTTGAACTGCTTAAAGGGGAAAGAAAAACACTGTTACTGGGCACCTGCGCCCGCTGCCTGGAGACTGCGAATATATCCAACAATGGCCCACCGCTCGTAGGGGGTGATGTTCGCACCATAGGAACCCATCAGGCCCTTGCCATGGGTAATCGTATCAAAAATACTGCCATCCGTGCGGTATGCGGGGCTTTCCGGGTTGGTGAAATCTGGAATATGAAAGCTCGCCGCGTTGGCGATCCCGAACTGCGAAGTAGGGCCTTTCCCATTCCCCGTTTCACCATGACAGACCGTGCAATAAATTCCATAATACTGCGCACCGGTCGCCAGAAACCCCTCATTGACCTCAATCGTCGCAGGGAGGCCGTGCCCCCAGAAGTCACCAAAGCGTCCGGTTGCGAAGTAAGCAGCGTCTTTTGCCTCCGCATCAGACAATGAAGAGACAGCCTGGGCCGGGATCGAGTATCCCATTGGTTGGGTGTGCGCCACAGGAAGCCGAGATCCAACGCCGTCACTGAAAAAATCACTTCTGGTTTGATATTTAATTTTCGCCTGATGATCCATATCAGGCAGTAGCTCGAAGGGTGGTTTCGAAAACTTGTGTCCGCGAGTTCCCGCAGCCAGGAGAACCCCTGCCAGAAGAACAATAAAGATGAAGAAGAAGTAGCGCATGGCTTGACTGAAAAAGCGTCTCCTCGACCCTTAGACCTGTTCCTCCACGAGTTCGATGTTACTTGCGCCGATCCCTTCGAGAAATTCTCGGGTGGTATCGCGTGAAAAATGCGGGTCCCGCTGCTCGATGCAGAGGAAAAAGCCATCATCCGTGGCACGTGCAAAATTCTCTGATTCAAAGAGCGGATGATTGAACCGGGGAAAGTTTGCAAAGCGCAAGGAGGACAAAGAGCGTTGTGAAAGCGGAGAAAAGAACTGTCAGCTCAAAGATCACCGGGAAGAATGCCGGGGTGGTGAAAATGTTCGTCGGCTTCGCCTGAACGATCGTCGAGTAAGGAATGCTGTCCAAGCCCGGCACCTTGGAAAAGATACCGGTCACTGTCTTCCAGACATCCGTCCTGGGTTGCTGTTGCAAGAATGAACCCGGTAGAAAGCCCTGTAACTCCGCCGAAGAAGACGAAATGCGGGAGCTTCGAACGCCCCCAGCCCCATCGCCGCGTCCATGCCGTGAATCGGATAGGGGCGAATGGACGTCCCAATTCTTAAAGCCGGCCGCGTGAGCCTCCTTGGCAGCTTTGTAAAGCGCCTTAGGGCTTTCGAACTCGGCAAGATATCCGTGGACTCGCTTCATGTCAGAGATCTTGAGGAAACAAAGAAAATAAGAGAAGGGTGAATAGCAGAAATGCTTTGAGTTGGTTGCGGGGGGCTAGGCGGTCTGGCTCCCCCCATTATCGATCCGACCCTTGAAGGTTGGTTCGTCGGTGGACTCACCCGGGTGCGGGTGCTCGTCGTGATGAATGTCCGCTTCCTTCTTCGTCCACTTCACTTCCGCAATATTGATGCAGGGAAGGAATCGAAGGAACAGCAGGAACAGGCAGAGAAATTGCCCAATCGTACCTATGAAAGTCCAGATATCCACCCAGCTTGGGCTGTAAAGTCCCCACTCAGCCGGCAGCCACATCCGAGGTAAGCGTGGTCACGATGATGACAAAAGCGCTCGAACCACATTCCGATGTTCACGAACATACAGATGAGCATCACTACCCAGAGATTCCGCCGCATTTTTTCGAACCAGAAAAACCTGGGGCGCGGCGACATTGCAGAACATCATGACCCAGTAGGACCAGACGTAAGGCCCGGAAAGAGTCCGTAAACGGAAAGCGTCTCCCTCGTAAGGGCTCGCGGAATAGTAGGAGACGAAGAGCTCCATCAGATAGGCATACCCCACGATCGATCCGGTAAAGCAGATGATCTTGGCCATGTTATCGATGTGCTTCATCGTAATCATGTCCTGAAGACCGTAAAATCTTCCGACAAGGGATCATCAGGGTGAGCACCATGGCGAAGCCACCGAAAATGGCTCCCGCGACGAAATAAGGAGGAAAGATTGTCGTGTGCCAGCCGGGAACCACAGAAGTAGCGAAGTCAAACGAGACGATCGAGTGGACCGAAAGAACCAGAGGTGTGGAAAACGCGGCGAGCAGGAGGTAGGCCATCTCGTAGTGGCGCCACTGCCGATTCCCTCCCCGCCAACCGAGCGAAAAGAGCCCATACAAAGTTTTGCGGATCCCTGCCTTACAACGGTCTCTGATGGTAGCCAGATCGGGCACCATGCCAAGATACCAGAAGATCAGGGACACGGTGAAGTAAGTCGAGACAGCAAAGACGTCCCAAAGGAGCGGGGACTTAAAGTTCTGCCAGATGGCATTCGCATTTGGAATGGGAGCCAGATACCAGGCCATCCAGACACGCCCGACGTGAAAGGCAGGGAAGATACCTGCACACATCACGGCAAAGATTGTCATCGCTTCTGCCGCCCGGTTGACTGAAGTCCTCCAGTCCTGCCTGGTAAGGAAAAGGATGGCAGAGATCAGCGTGCCTGCGTGACCGATGCCGATCCAGAACACGAAGTTCACGATCGGCCAGCCCCACATGGTCGTGTTGTTGTTCCCCCCAGACCCCGACACCGGTCGAGACGAGGTAAGTGAGTCCACCGCCAACTCCAATCACCCAGATCGGCAGGAAAATGAGGAAAACGACCCACCAGATCAGGGGTTGCCTGTTTTCGACGATTCCGCACACCCGGTTCGTGATCCAGCCCGAAAGAACGCTGGTTGAGGACCAGATTTTCGCGCTCAAGAACAAGCGGGATGATCTTTTCTGGGTCGTTTGCTGCTGGCGTTGCGTCTGCCATGAGGTGAAAAAGCTTAAAATCTTTTCGAAGGAAAAGTTGTTTCCGAAATTAGTGGCTGAATTGGGTTGTCATGGTGCCGACTGCTGATGCACCGGGCATTTTCGGGTTTGGGTTTTTGACCCGTGCCAGGTAAGTCGTTCGAGCGAAGGTTCCGATATACTTCAACAATTCGTAGTTTCTGGGCGACACCTTGAGCACATTGACCGCGCTTTTCTTGTCTGCGAGGTCTCCGAATGTGATCGCACCGCTTCCACATGCCTGCTGGCAGGCCACTTTGACCGAGTCGGTGGGAATACGAACATTCGAAGAACCTTTGACCTTGATTTTTTGATTAATTTTCGCTTCCTCGAGGCGCTGCACACAGTAGGTGCACTTCTCCATAATTCCGCGCATGCGCACCGTGACATTCGGATTTTTCTGCAAAGCGGTTACCGCCTCTTTACCGCGGTCGTTACGGTCACCCAATGGGCCAGCATAAAGGTTGCTGAATTCGCCTATCACAGGGAGAGACTTTTTGGTGAGAGGATTCCGTTTGTTGTAATCAAAGAAAATTAAAGCGACGGGCCTTATACGGGCAGTTGTTGGCGCAATAACGCGTGCCGATGCAGCGGTTGTATGCCATCGCATTTAAGCCCTCTGGCGTGTGCACCGTGGCATTCACTGGACAGACGGTTTCACACGGGGCCGACTCACACTGCACGCAGGCCACCGGTTGAGTCAGCATCTCAGGATTGTCGAGTTCCTCCAGCGGCGCATCCGAGTCGACGTTATCTGAGGTGGAAAAGTAGCGATCCATCCGGATCCAATGCATTTCCCGATTCTGAATCACCTGATCTTTCCCGACGACCGGGATGTTGTTTTCAGACTGACATGCAATCAGACAAGCGGTGCAACCGATGCACTTGTTGAGGTCAATGGCCATCGCCCCACTGATGCTCGCGCTCGTAATCAAAACCGTAGGGATTATCCGCTGTCTTACGACCTACCTGCCCTTTATAAATCGGGTCGTTTTCCGGGATATGAGAATCGATTCCCTGGTGACGGAAGGCCGTCGGCTCCTCACCGTGAGCCACCGCATAGAGATCTTTAGCGACGTCATCCATGGTTCCCCTCACGAGCAAGGGCGCGACCTTCCATGCTGTAATGTTCCGCTGTGGTGGCGAGAAGGTAACGATTTGGGCTGATCTTTACTTTCGCTCCAGTCGCCACATAAGGGTGCTGGGAGGAAAGAATTTTATAGGTATTGAAACCTGTCTCGTCCCCTACCCGACCGCCTTGCTTCTGACCGTAGCCGAGAGTTACTGTGACGGAATTGTGTGCATGGCCGGGTGCCTCTAGAACAGGAATCTCCAAAGTCTGGCCATTGACTGTCACCTCAATCATCGGTTGAGGCTCTTCGAAGCCAAACTTAGATGCCTTCAAACCAAGCTCGCGGAAACTTCTCGGGGACATCATCGCGCAGTTATCCCAGGTCAGTTTAGTGATCGGATCTGGGCACTCCTGCCGCCATGCATTGTTGATGTAGCGACCATCCCAAACCTTAGAATCAGGGCTGGAACACCACTTCAAAGCCACCCACGCTATCGGGCATGTAACTGTCTTCGCGCCCGACAAGAGCCTGCAAAGCCCCTGCATTCAACTTCCCTTTTCCTCCCGCCACCTTACCGAACTCGGATCCGGCGAGAAAACCATCCTTCAGGGTAGCTTGCAGAGAACTTTTTCCCCCGAGACTTACCAGTGTTTTCTCCACCTCAGCAAAACCAGCATCGGTCACTTCCGCTTTCGGCTCACCTTCGGCCACTTCTCCGGGCTGCAAGGTCTTCTGACCAAGAAGAACCAGCAGAAGATCAATTTCAGAAATTCCACCGAAGAGCGGGAGAATCATCGGTTGAATCGCCGAGTAAGTTCCATCTGCAAGCCCTCACATCTCCCCAACTCTCGAGATAGTGCGCCTTCGGAAGTGCCCAAGTCGCCCGCTTGGTAGTATCGTCGATTCGATGGGCAAGACTGATCACCTCCGGAATCTCTTTCTGGCAGGATGCCCAGTCCGAGATCGTGAGGGGAACTGTGAGCCGGATTGCTGTCGAGAACGAAGAGGGTTGTAACCCTTCCCATCCCGCACGTCCTCAACGAGTTGTGCGAGGTCGCCGACGCCACTCAAAGCAGGCTCTCCCTGGACTACCTCAATCGTTGCGCCGAAAGCTCCGAGAGCCGAATTGATCGCGATCGTCATTGCCTGCACGGCCGCAGGTTGGCGTGCACCGCAGACCACCAGCGGACTTTCCATTAGATGCTGCTAGATCCTCTGCCACCCGGGCAACCCAGTCTTCAGCGCCAGCGACTTTTCCTTTGACGAGAGCTGCGAGTTCACCGGGAAGAGCACTTCCCGTTACCTTGGAAACCGCCCTGGCCAGCATCGCCGTGACGTAGGCAATCTCAGAGGTCCTGACAGGCAAACGATGATCGGCCATTCCGCCGGTCAGCGTGTAGCCATTTTCCACCACGTAGAGACGATTCATTTCACCGTCATCAGGATTCCTGTGCGAAGCGAAATCAGCTTCTGAAAAGCGAGCTGAGCTTTTCAAGGCCCAAGAAATCAGCGTCCAAGGACAGAATCTTTTCTGCACGATCGATGCGACGGTTTTGACGGGCTCCTACTCCGAAGACTGCCTCGGTCGCCTCGATGTGACTCCCCCTCGAGACCGGCTCGTGTTCGTACAACTTCAGCTCCGGGAAAGCTGCTTTCACCTCCCCCAAAAGGACGTTGCCGAGTGGGCGAGTCGTGGTGCCCGGTCAAGACCCCTACCCCTTCACCTCGCGTTGCCGACATCTGCGAGCGCAACTTTTCAATAAACGCGTCAAAATCGTCTGTCCCAGGCCGGCTTCCCCGCCACGACGAACCTCCCGGAGGCGATCGGGATCATAAAGATCCAGAATCGATGAGCTGGCAAAAGAATCCGCACCTCCATTACTCAGTGGGTGCAAAGGATTCCCCTGCAAATGGGTCGGCCGTCCTTCGTGGACTGTGGCAACAAGCGGGATGCAACCATACGGAGAAGGCATCGCTGTCGAATAAAACAAACGGCTTTCCTGGAATCACCCACTCCACATGCTTGCTGTAAGGCAGAATATATTTCTCCGGCCGACGGCATCCAACGAGCCCCAGCCCGGCAACTGCAGTGCTCGCACCCATCAGCTTCATAAAGCGACGCCGGGTATCTCCGACTTCAACTTCACTGAGCTCACCAGTACCATCTGGGAACTCACGCTCAAGGTGGCGGCTGAACGCCTCATCCTTCTCGAACTCGGAGAGGCTGCGCCAGTAGCGCTTACCCGTCTTGGGCTCTTCAGGGTGATGCAGGATGCGCTTCATTTGGGAAAATTAAAAGTAATCGTATGCTTGATGCTTGCTCTTCGGACTTTCAGATCTAGCGGTGACATCCAGCACAGGACTCAGGTGGACTCACCTGCCAATGGCGCGCGAGTACGCCACCGACTTCCTCTTGTGCTACTGTCTCTCCAAAACTCTTTGCCTGCTTTCTCCACAAGGTAGGCAAGGGTATCACCCACACCTTCCGGAAGATCAACCGCGGTCTTTTCACCCTCGATCCCTCCAAGCAGATCGGCTGGATGCGCACCCCCATCGAGAAGGCCCTGATAAAAATCTTTCCGATCAAGCTGCTCCGGCTTCCAGTCAAGATCATACACCGCCTCCACCGGGCGCAGGTGTTCTTCCGGGTTCCGGTGGCAGTTCAGGCACCACCCCATCGAGTGGGGTTCGACATGGGAAACCACTTCCATCTCATTGACCTTGCCGTGACAACTGACACAACTGACTCCCCGGTTCACGTGCACCGAGTGATTGAAGTAGACGTAATCGGGTGCGGCATGGACTCTAACCCACTCGATTGGCTTACCTGTCTCAGCAGCCTTTCTCACCGGAGCAAGTTTCGGGCTTTCAACTTTAATTCCACCTTTTCCAGCACCGTGACAGGTGTAGCAGGTCTCGTTGGTGGGAATGTTTGAGTGGCTCGACTCGTCCACGAAGCTGTGACAGTAGCGACAGTCAAGACCGAGCTCGCCCCACGTGCCACTGGTGACTGAAGGGAACCGGCTGCGAGGGCTCGTATCCCACCTTGGTGTACTTAGGGGTAAAAAAGTATGGCACCGCTAAAGCAACCGCACCCCCCAGCCACAGCAAGGCAGACTGCCACCTTGAGCAGGATAAAATTCGTCCAACGAGGAAAATGGTTGGCCATAACGGGCCTCTACCTTGGCGCTTGTGAAAAAATTTCCACAAGCAAAAATCGGCAGCTTTTTAAAGAATATTTCGGGACGGAAGATTTCCCCCTCCTCTGCCGCCTGAGAAGCCAGTCGCGCATGGTTGGGACCGGCGGCATGCATCACCTCGCAGCTTGCAAATAGATCCGATGACTGGCATGAGAAACAGGCACTTTCCGGTAGCGGCACCCCACAGAAGTCAGCTCTCCGCCACATCAAGAAAGCTCCACTTCCTGCAACCACAATGGCACGAGAAATCGAAAGAAAATTCCTTACCGTCGGCGACCCGCTTCCGGAGGCTACCAAAAGCATGCGCCTCATCCAAGGCTACCTTGCCCGGGAAAACGACGTGGCTGTCCGAGTCCGCATCACCGATGACGCACACGCTCTGATCGGGCATCAAGCGCTGGCTCTCTCATACCGAGAGGGCGGAATTCGAATTCAGTATTCCCGTCGCCGAGGGGAAACAAATGATCCGCGAGATCTCTGGAAGTCGGGTCATTGAAAAGACGCGACATCATGTGCCTGCAGGCAATGGTCTCACGTGGGAGATCGATGTCTTCCACGGCAGCAATGAAGGTCTAGTGGTCGCAGAGATCGAACTTCCCTCTGAGGACACCCCTTTCAAGAAACCCACATGGCTCGGAGAGCAGGTCACCAGTGATCGCCGCTACCTGAACAATCACCTCGCAGTGCACCCATGGCCCACTTGGAAGGACACCTCGCCGGTGTGAGCCTGGCAGAGAATTTCGAGCACCCGGCAGTTCATGGTCCCCTCGGCTCGTGACCTCACCACCCGGCAGGATCTGGTATCTGCAGCAAGAATTTCCAAAAGCCACCTCGGTCTTACCTATCCAATCTCGGCATCTTCCTCCCCTGCTTCTCGAGAGGCGCTGACCGCCTCGTGGTAGCAATCTTCCAAGGCAGCGACACTCTGCTCCAAGCCGAAACGCTGACGCACACCTGCTGCTGCCCTGTTCTGAAAGTGAGGCCAGCAATGGGGCGTCGCTCATCACACGCAGCAACGCGTCGCGCAAATCCTCGACGCTCTTTTCGGGAACCAGGATACCATCCACACCATCTCTCACTGCCTCTGGAATACCACCGTGGCGGGTGGCAACGATCGGCAATCCATAAGACATCGCCTCAAGCATGCTGTTAGGAACCCCCTCCTGGTCGGAAGATCCGGTCAGTTCGCTCGGGTGGAGAAAAATATGCGGCCTTCTCGAATTCCTCAGCGAGCGCTGCCTGACTGAGCCACCCGCGAAGCTGCACATTGTCTCCCAATCCGAGCCGCCCAACCTCGCTCACAATCATGTCACGAAATGGTCCATTCCCGCAAAGAATATAACGGAAATTCGGAATGGTTTTCACCACCTCAGAAAGCGCCCGCAAGGTGGTCAGAATTCCTTTCTTTTCCACCAACCGACATGCCTGCAGCAGGCGCCAGTGGCCATCGCCTTCTCCGGGAGGCGTGCGAGGCAAAGGCTGCGGTGCACTCATCATTGGAATCGGTGTTCGATTCAGGCGCAGCTTTTCGCGCGGGCAGCCGAGATCCTCCAGCTTTTCCAGAAGTGATTCACTGCGTCCAAGAACGAGTTGTGCATCTCTGAAAACCCTCCGCATCTGGTCGTGATATCCCTCCCTGTCGAAAAACTTCACCACATCGACTCCGTGAAATGACACTATCCACGGGCCACCCCAGGCGGTGAGCATTGCGTGATACTTGACTGCCTTGTGTCCGTAATAGACGTGTACGAGATCAGGATTTTCTCTCCTCAGAATTTCAACCAGGTCGTAGGGGAAGTATTCCTCTGGTTCTGTGGTGAATTTTTCGCGGTGGCGGCCATTGCTTGACCACGTGCTTGTACCCAAAATCGCAGCACATAAGTTTCCCCGCGGCCGAGGGCGGGGGGATTTTCGTCATCTGCGCGACGTGGTCGAGCGGAAACACTTCCTCATTTTTCCAGCTTCTCGGCAAACACCGTGGTCTGGTGGCGCTTGAGGTTCGCCAACTGCCGGTAAATGCTCTGCATCTCCGGCTTCAGGTAGGTCCCAGTCAGGCTCACGACCCGCGGCAGGTCGGATTTTTCCTCTGAAACTTTCTTTCATCCCGCAGCCTCCATTCTACCGACCCTTAGCCTATTTCCAGAGCCTCGAAATAGACATCTTCCAGCTTCGCAAGCTGTTGCTCTTTCCCAAAGCCCTTCCTGACATCCTCCGCCGCATGGAGCGCCATGGTCTCCCAGAGCGCCGTCTTCCTGCACCATTCCGATCCACCGCGCATGCCAGAGGCTTGGGTGATCGCGCTCCGGCACAAGGAAGCCCTGAGCTCCCGTCGGTCACAGCTTCCGGGATTCCACCGTGCACGGTCCCCAACACCAGGAAGTCCGGTGGCCATCGCTTTCAAGCATGCTGTTGGGAACCCCTTCCTGATTCTTGTCGGAGGTAAGTTGGCTTGGATGAAAAAAAGATATGCGCGCGACCGGATAAAGATCTGCCAGCTCCCAGTTCCGAAAGAAAGCCAACGAAATCGATCCTCTCCTCGACCCCAAGCTCCCGCGAGAGCGTCCTGATTTCCTGCCTCAAGAGGACCCTCACCTGCGATGGTAAAACGCGCATCGTTGCCTTTCGCAACGAAATCCGCAAATGCCTTCAGGGAGACATCGAGCCCCTTCTTCTCGATAAAGCCGGCAAGCCTGCACGAAGTGCCACCTCCCGTTCTCCGGCCTGGTTCTCTCGACCCTGGGAAATTTTTCCATGGGAATGCCGGTACGGTTCAGGCGGACTCTTTCCCGGGTCGCAGCCGAGCGCAATCAACCGCTCCTGCAACGACTCCGACCTCGCCATCACCAGCGGCATACTCCTCGAGCAGTTCGCGCATCCGATCAAGATATCCCGGCTGGTTCTCACGCGGCTGGACGTCCATGCCATGGAACGAACAGACCGTCGGCCGCGGCCAGCGACGGAGGAATGGCAACAGGTGCACGCCAGTGTGACCGAAATAGATGTTGCAGAAGATCCGCCTGCTTTCGATCGAGTATTTTTGGCCAGCGCACCCATACTCACCCCGATAGACCACCGGGGCTCCTTTTTGACATACTTCAGCCAGAAACGCCGCACAAAATTGACCTTCACGCGATCGACCTTGTGCAGGTCTGGGACTGGAAACTCTCTCCGCGCACCGCCTCTCCCGGCAGACGACAAAGGTGTCCACCCGCTTCAAGCCGGTGAACCTGCCGGTAGATGTGCATCATCTCCGGCTTCAAAAAAGTAGTGCAATAACTCGCGACGACCGGCTTTGACATGACTCGGAGAAGGCGAATCAGGTGACTACCAGCATTGGCAGCAACCCGCAAATGAATTGCTCGGGTCTGATTCGCTTTCTCCACCGGGATGGAGACTCTCGGTGCCTTACAAAAAAGCCACTTCGCGCACTCGCGCATGCTGCCGAGCCAGAAAGGATCCACGCTAGGAACCGCCCGATCCAGAGACAGAAAACTTCCGCTTTGCGGACGCTGCAAGCCGGACGTCATAACGCCCATCCTCCAGACTACCTTTCAGCAGCGGCGCCCGCCTCCCCCTCCCAAACGGGCCCGGACGATGACAGAGACGAAGATCCCCAATGAAGAACGAGCCCCGCCCCGGCGAGAACAAGCACCATCATCTCGTCATAGAGGTCCCGGGCTCTGGCGTCCTGAATAAACAGACCGAGCGAGCCGACTCCGACGAACCCCAGCACCGTGGCTTCCCGAACACAGGTCTCCCACCGGTAGAAAAAGAAGACAAGGAACCTCCCCAGCAGCACCGGCAGAAGACCCCAGCCAGAGAAAATCTGAGATCCTCCCAGATCCTGCTGCGCGGAGCACGCGAGGCAGGGTTGGCGGAACGTTCTCCACCCACTCTTCTGCTCCCAGTCGCCCGAGAATGCCGCCGTTGTGAATCGCCAGAGCCAGGATGGCGGGCCAGTACCCCAGACCGAGCAACCCGACGAGAAGAAACGCCAGAATATATTCCGGCAGGGGCCCGCCCGAGGATCTGAAGACCACGGGTCAGAAAAACCACCATCCTCCACCCCCAGCAGCGGAGCCAGTATCCCCGTCTCGATGACTGGCCCGGACTCAAAGGGCTTGGGACAGGCGAGGTCTTCGAGCGGATCCCGGCAGGGAAAGAAGCGCCAGGCCCCCTGCAATTCGCCCGCAGCGACGATGGAAAAGAAGCAGCGTGTTCCAGACTCCGGGGACTACCATGGTGGTTCCCAATCTCCCTGCCCACTCAGCCGAAAGGTCTCCCTCGCCTGCTCCGGATGGGCTCAACGGATAAGGGACCACTTCACGGAGAAAGCGTTCCAGATTCGCGAGGCGGCGGGGTGAAAAAAGATCCTCCAGATCGCCCAGACAGGTCATCAAGCCACCCAGAGCCCCGACCGAAGCAAGGCACAAACTCCAACGCAGAAAAGCCGAGCATTCCCTGTGCCTCCAGAGCTCATTCAGTGAGGCATCCTCCCGGGTCATGCCAAACCTCCTCCGTAAAGCATGACTCCAGAGGTCGAGCAGGACCACGATGACCAACAAGGCGATGAGATAACTCCAGACCTCGCGAAAATGCGCCTCTTCGAAGGAAAGCTTCAGATAAAAACCAAGCGTCGGGATCCCGAGAAAACCGAGCACCGCAGACGAGCGTACAGCGCATTCAAACCGGTAAAAGGTATACGCCACCACCTCTCCGATCACACCAGGGAGGCGAGCCAGAACGAGAACCTGCTGGCTGGAGGCGCCAATGGCATCGAGAGCCTCTGCTTGGCGATCCGGACTCTCATCCAACATTTCAGCAAAATCTTCGCCAGAGTTCCTCCATACGGAATTGCAATGGCAACCACTGCGACAATCTCCGACAAGCCGAAAGCCGCCAGAAAAACCAAGGCCCAGATCAACTCGTGAACCGATCGCATCATCGCGATCAACACCCGGACGAAACGACGCCTCAAACAAAGCCTGTTTTTTGGCCCACAAAAATGACGTGATCCAGCCAGCCCGAGCGGGAAACCAACCAGCAGTGAGAGAGCCATCCCAGCGGCAGCAATTCTGAGTGTCTCCCACGCTGCACCCAACAATTTCACTAAAAAAGGACGCGTCCCTTCAGGTACAGTTGCCGCCTCGTAATCCCATGCCGGAGCGAGACAGGCTGCAAAGAAAGCCCGAGTCAGCTGCCACCCTCCTTCCCCAGGGAAAAGCTCCCTGAAGTCAAGCCCCAGCCCTACGCCTGCCAGAATCACAACTCCAGCAATGGTAAGAAATACCCAACGGATTGCCCCTCTGGTTCCTTGCACCACTGCTTCTGCCGCAATCTCCGACATCACCCCAGAAGCTCCTCCTCGCTCAGGCTGTAGAGACGCTCGAAAGCCCCAGCCGGCAGGGCATCCGCAGCGGCGTCAAATGCCACCCTTCCGCCGCGCAGACCGATCAGCCTTGGAAAGAATTCGCGTGCTAACTCCAGGTTGTGCAGGCTCATCATGAGAGTCATTCCCTCCTCTTTGGCCACCTCGGTGAGAAGACTCACGGTATCCCGTGCTCTTGCCGGATCCACACTGGAGACCGGCTCATCTGCGAGGATCGCTTCGGGCCGCTGGTAGAGCGCGCGCGCCACAGCGACTCGCTGCTGCTGCCCTCCAGAGAGCCGGTCGGTTCGCTCAAAAATCTTCTCCCCAATCCCCACCCGCTTCAGAATCGAAAAAGCCCGCCCTTTCTCCCCTCTGTCAGGAAAAAGCGAGCTCTTCAATGCGCCGAAAAACCCCTGCTTCCCGAAGCGCCCTGTCACCACGTTCTGCACCACCCTGAGATTTGGCACCAAGCCGAGATCCTGTGGAATAAATCCCAGACGGGCCCTCAAATCCCGCAGGCTGGCGTCTGCCAAAGCCCCCATCTCCAAGCCGAGAACTCTTACCGCACCCGCCGAAGGCGACACCATCCCATTGAGGCAACGAAGAAAAGTCGTCTTACCCGATCCGCTTGGTCCCACAAGCCCGACCAATTCACCCTTTGCCACAACGCAGCTAACTTCCCTCAGTGCAACGACACTCCCGAACGCCACCCCCACCTCCTCCAAAGAAAAGATGGTCTCGGGACTTTCAAGTGCTCGCTTCTCGGCAGTCAATCGGATTCAGGGTAAATTGGTTCTTCTGCTCAACACCTCTCTCTGCTGGTCGTGTCTCGGAGCAACCGAGTGCACATGACCCAACCCTTTGCTTATCCATTTTCTCACCTCAGCGAGAAACTAAACAGCTTTTTTCACCTTAGAAAACCGAGCTCTGAGGCAACTTTCACAATACCGTCAAAGTCTGCGCTTTTGGCTGAAATCAATGCCTCTCTGGGAAATGCCGCAAGCAACTCCGGATCCTTCAAAGCGACGAGAGCATCTTGAAGTTTCATGGTAAAGCCCTTCCCAAACATCTCCTCGAGGAGAGGATGGGCGGTAAAGTTGTAATCTGCGTATGGGGGGGTCTTCCAGATAATCTTCACCAATTCAGGATCCACCTCTCCCGAAGCAACCAACTTATCAAATGTCTTATAACTCAAAACCCCTGCCTCCACCTGGCCGCTCTCAACCAACTTCGCTGTCTTATCATGGGAACCAGAAAATCCGGGGTCTTCTTAAAGAATTCCTGCACGGTTTTTCCCGTCTCTTTCCTGATGAAATAAACCGGCATGAGGCGTCCTGATGTCGATGATTCCGATCCAAAAGTGAAACTTTTCTCCCCGATGGCGGCCGGAAAGCTGTCCGACACCTCAATCCCCGCGTCTTTATGGGCAATAAAATACGAAAGGTAAGCTGGATCCTCTTTACCCTGAGCAATCGCCTCTGCACCCTCGACAGCAGCACGAGCTTGTACCCCCGTCAGCCCACCAAACCAGGCTAACTGAATGTCGCCGTTTTTGAACATCTCGACTGACGCCTTGTAGTCACTTGAGGGAACATATTTCACCTCCACCCCGAGCTTCTCTTCGAGATAACCGGCAAGCTGGTCAAACTTTTCTTGAAGCTCAGTGCTGTTTTGATCAGGAATCGCAGAAAACCTGAGAATCGCGGACGAAGCCTGACGTTTTTTCTCACCACCACAGGCAACCAGAACCAGAGCAGAAAAAAGAGCTGCTAATCGCACCAAAAATGGGCATTTATACATCATGATAGTTCCCTCTAAAGCGCTGCCTCTCCCTTTCTGCAAGCTAAAGCTCAAGCAAAAAACAACACGCGCTGCCAAGCATTTTTCATCCACCTGACAAAATACAGATTGCACGATTTTTATCGCATGGCACGGGTAGCTTGGTGGCAGAGGAATCAACCACTCCCATTCAACGAAGAAAGCCCATGCTCTTAAAAAGATCACTCTTCCTTGCCCTTGTTTTCCTCGCTAGTTCAGCTTTCCATCACGCGAAGGCAGACCAAGTCTTCCTCAAGTCAGGAGAGACCATAGAATGCAAAGTTCTCCGCCAGGACGACAGCGGCGTTCTGATCAAATACCACCTCTCAAGAGGGATCATCGACGAAAAAACGATTCCGGCTGCAGAGATCTCTAAGGTGCTCAAAACCACCCCTGATCAAAAAGCTTACGGAGAACTCAAAGCGTTGTTTCCTACGCCCGACCTCATGTCTGTCGAGGAATACAACGAGATGATCGAAAGAGAATTCTCTCACTTTCTCAAAAATTTTCCCGAAAGCGACTATCGCAAAGAAGTCAAAAAGCTTCTCGCCGAACTCCAGACCGAGCGAAACTTCGTCGCCGCTGGACAGCGAAAAATTGATAGTAAGTGGATCTCTCCTGCCGAGTACAAGCGGAAGGAATACACCATCGAAGCGAGGCTCGCGCAGAAAGAAATCGATCTCCTGATCGGCAAACGAGCTTATCGAAAAGCCCTCCTTAAATTCCAGGAACTCGAGGACTCTTACGAAATGTCCATCGCATATCCTGAAGCCGTTGTCAGTGCCCTCTCGGCTCTCAACTCATATGAGGCCGAAATCGACGGACACCTCTCAAGACACGCTCTCATCGTCAAACAGAGAGAGCAGGGCATTAAACTCGTCGACTTTCCCCGGCGAGCCAAGATCGAGCAAGCGATCAAAGATGAAATCGCTCGCTACGAGGCGACAAGGAAGCAGGAAACCGAGGAGGCCCTGAAGTGGATGACCATTTACCCCCATGACCTCAAAGGCTTGGAGGACGAAAAAGCGACAATCCGAGAGGAACGGGAGCGGCTTTCTAACATCGACCTGAAGACCCTCAGGGCCACATCGGTGCATATTGCCAAAGCATTTGAGCACTTTGCAGACCAGGAGTTTTTCAAAGCTACAGCAGCCATCTCAAGAGCATCTGCAGCAGGTGCGGACGACCAATTGATCACCAAGCTCAAAGAGAAAATGGGCGACATCAAAGCCGGTGCGGAAGATGTCATGGAGACTGGGGCAGCCGCTAATGCACAAGCCAAAGCGGCACTCGATTTCGTTTCTGGCGACGAATGGGGAACTGGCGAGGGATCGGGGCAACCAGGGCTCCTGATGGGATCAAGAGTCACCATCCCAACCGATCCTGGGGGAAGGAGTGCTCTGCAGGTCAAAAGAGAAGAAAACGAGAAAAAAAAAGCTGAAGAAAACGAGAAAAAAAAAGCAGAGCAGGCGGCCCAAGTAGAAGCCATCAGCCAAAAGACTGAGGAGATTGCCACCGAGGCCAAAGCCGCCGCCGAGGCTGCTGTCACCGGAGTCACCGATATTCTGCAGGAGGAGGTTGGTGGCGGAGGCGGTCTCCTGAGTAAACTCCCTTTCCTTCTCGCCCCCGCCTTGATTGTTCTTCTCGTGGTTGCGGTCAACAACAAGAAAAAAGAAAAAGACGGGAAAAAGGAAAGAAGGGAAAGAAGGGAAAGAAGCAAAAAGAGGAGAAGGAAGAAGAATAGCAAGCGATTCCAGCTCCTCCTCAAAACCGCAATCACCAAACAGCATTCCTTTCCAAGGTCAGGATCCTGTTCAGGATCAGCAAGCGCTTGCCTATCTTCTAGCGCTGCGACCTGGCTCTTCGATAAATGTCACCTGGCCACTTCTCAGACAGTATTCGGCGCCCACGACGGCGAGATGACCAGCCGAAATCCTGTCCCGAAGAAGAGCAGAACGCTCCGCGAGACGAGCAACGTTTGCCCGGACGTTCGCCGTCACTCCAACCGCCATCGCCTCCTCCTCCGGCTTGCCATGGAGCGGCAGAAGCACGGGTTCGATAAGCGTGGTGATGGCAAGAAGATCGTCAGATACCTCCGCAGAGGGTGATGCTGCTCCCTTCTTTGATAGAGATCGGAGAGTAGCCCTCACTGCGCCGCAACCAGCGTGGCCAATAACCACCACGAGCGGTGAACCAAACTCAGCCACAGCAAACTCGATACTCCCGACCTGAGTTGGGCCGGCGACGTTCCCAGCGACCCGAACCACGAAAAGGTCTCCCAGGCCCTGGTCAAAAACAATCTCCGGTGGCACTCTCGAGTCGGAGCAGCCAAGAACCACAGCAAACGGCCGCTGCCCCTCCACCAGACTGTCACGCGCCTCTGAGAGATTCGAAAAGTTGCGGCCACTACCTCCGGCGTAACGGGAATTCCCCTCCTTCAACTGCCCGAGGGCGTCATCATGGCTCATTGTTATCATCGATCATGCTCCTCCTCTTCCACCCGGTCTGCAAGGTTTCTCGCCTTGACCCGGTGGTTGCGCTTTGCCCAGCGCTCAACAGCGACCTGCTTTTTCTTCTGACGGCGCCTCAATGCCTCAATTTCCTCTTCAAGGTGGAGGAAGCTCCGGTAGCGCTCCTTGTCAAAAAGACCAGCGCTATAGGCCTCACGAATCGCACAACCAGCATCCGAACGGTGTTTGCAGTCACTGAACCGACAGTCTGCTGCCAACTCGGCGATATCGGCAAAAGCTTCCCGCAGCGTGTTCTCGTCTGTCCACATCTGAACTTCGCGGATTCCCGGGTTATCGATGAGCATACCGCCTCTCGGAAGCAGGACGAGTTCGCGTGCTACTGTGGTATGGCGCCCTTTGCCGGTGACGTCGTTCACGTGGGAGGTCCACTGGTAATCTTCTCCGAGGAGACTGTTCACTAAAGTCGACTTGCCAACACCACTGGATCCGCAGAGAACGAGGGTACGATTGCCATCCAGATAACTTCTTAACACTTCCGTGCCCTCGTCTGAAAGGGCACTGATGGTATGGACTCGCACATCCTCACCCAGGGCTTCCACCGCCTCAGCGCACTCCGCAAGCCTAACATCATCGTGGAGGTCGGACTTATTGAGCAGAATGACAGGCACCGCACCGCTGCGCGCGATCAGAGTGTGGAATCGCTCGAGTCGTCGAATATTGAAATCTTCTCCGGGGTCGGTCACCACGACTACCGCATCTACATTGCAGGCGATCACCTGCTCATCCGCACTCTTTCCAGGTGCCTTCCGCGAGAACTTCGTCTGCCTCGGCAGGACTCCCCTGATTACCGGCTCGGTGCCCGCCTCCATGTCGAGCGCTACCCAATCTCCTACTGCAGGAAGCTCAGCGTCATTGGCAGCCGCATGCCAGACTTTGCCAGAGAGCACCACCTCGCACTGCTCTCCATCGCCCAGAATTGCGGTGTAGTTGATCTTCGTCTCCTGCGAGAGGCGGGCGGGCAGGTAGCCCTTCCTCTCGTAGGGCGTGAAAGCCACGGAAAACCCGTCATTCCATCCAAGTTCCTCAAGTGTCATAGGCACCACTCCCAGCAGCACTGGGAATTTTCCTTACATGAACGGCCGGCCCGAGAGTTTATGAGAAGATTTACCGTCATCACCAGTCAGACTAAACTGCGGCACCCAAGGCAGCCTGCCGGCCGCAACTCAGCCATCGGTAGGCGACAACATAAGCAAAAAAGACGAGCGGCAGAGCAAAGATCAGGCCGACAAAAAAAGCAAGAAAGCCAGCTATAAGAGCAAGAATACTCAGCAACCAGAGCCCCACAATCTGCAAGCTGTTGTTTCGAGTCAGCCGAAAACTCTCCTTAATCGCCTCTACAGGACCGAGTTCCTGGTCGACAAGCACGCCCGTCAATGGTGAGAGCCGAATCATGGCGATGATTCCCGGAATGATGAAAAGAATAAACCCGACAAAAATGATCAGAGAGGAAAGGAGCATCGCTAAAATCGCCGAGAGAAGAAGCCTGCCTTCACCAAAGATCTGCCCAACATTCACCTCTCTTGCATCCACCGCGTTGAGAAATATCCGCGTCATGCCCAGGCTGAGGAAGACAGATAAAACCTGGCCAAGCAGACCCACGACGAGGGACGGGCCGGTATGTTCATTTTCCTCCAATCCCTCCGCCCACGCGAGCAGGTTGTCGAAGCTCTGATCCTCGCTTGGCTCAAATTCCCGCACGACATCTCCGACATCCTGAGTGGAAATCTTGAGGGACTCCTCGATGATTCCGAAAACTGTTAAAGATCCAAAAAGAATCAATCCGGCAAGAAAAACCTGAACGAAATAGCGCTTGGTTAAATGGAAGCCGGCACGGAAACAGGCGCCCGGTTCGAGCGGATCGCTCCCGGGAGCGATTCTTCCTCCACCTGTGGTAGACGCGAGTTCCCGCGCGGGATCCTCGTGGGAGCGCCCCGCCGCGCTCTTGCTTGCGGATGTGGCGGATCCCTCCGCACCCGTAGCCGCAGCACCTACCAGCGGCGGCGGCGGCACCTGAGCGCCCGTCCCGCCAAGCTTGATGACTTGGTCGGCTCGCTGCCACTGATCCATCCCCTCGGTCCAAACGAGAGCCGAATCTTTAAGTTCATCAGAAGCAAGCAGCAGCTGCAAAGTGTTTCGTGAAACCGGTCCAGACTGCTCCCCATCTTTCGCGTAATACCATTCTTCCATCACTTTTATAATTCTTTCACAGCCGACCCCAATGGCCTGATCTTACCTTTAAACTCCAGTCGCCTCCACCGGCTCAGGTGCCTCTACCCAGCGTTCATGTTCCTTGATCAGATCGACAAGACGAGCGACGGCTTCGTCCTCTGGGATGTTGAATTTCACCGCTTCTTTTCCGACGTAGAGGTTAATTTTTCCCGGGGCGCCACCGACGTAGCCAAAATCTGCGTCGGCCATTTCACCCGGGCCATTGACAATGCACCCCATCACCGCAATACGGACTCCCTTGAGGTGACCGGTGGCGGCGCGTATTTTCTGGGTTGTCGTCTGCAGGTTAAAGAGAGTCCTTCCACAACTTGGGCAGGCAACATAGTCGGTTTTGAAAATTCGAGCACCGGCCGCTTGAAGAACGTTGTAGGAAAGTCGCAGCGACTGACCGGGCGCCTCCTCACCTTGAATCAAGATCGCATCGCCGATTCCGTCGCACAGGAGTGAACCTATGTTACTGGCGGCCCGCAGCAGGGTCTCTACAAAGTCACGAGAAGAATCTTCTGATGGGTGCAGTGTATCCTTGAGAATAAGCGAATGCCTGGCATCGAGTCGGGCAGCGAGCAGCCGGAATGCAGGAATCAAAGGGAGATCAAGCGCATCGGAGACTGTCACCGGAACTGCTTCAGACAGAGCATTGATTTGCGAAATCGCCGCCATGTCGCGAGGGTCGACCTCATACACGCCGAGCATCTCGATTGCCGCCTCGGGCTTGAAATCTCCCATTTTGTCGATTTTATGGACCACCTTGTCCCACTTATCTTGCGAAGTGAGGACTCGGATTGTCCGGTCGGCTCCCATGGTGAGATCTGCGACTTCGATTTTCTCCGACTTTCGGCGAACGTAGTCGAAGGGGTCATAAGAAAGCGGGGGAAGGCCCTCGGGGAAGTCTCCCGGAATGATTCCCGCATTGTAAGGAGCGACCAAAGCTTGGGCTACCGGGATCTCGTATACCGCATCTTCGGTGAGAGAAACCCTCACCGTGTCGCCGATCCCATCAGCGAGAAGTGAGCCAATTCCGATCGCACTCTTAATTCTGCCATCTTCACCATCCCCAGCCTCGGTAACCCCGAGGTGCAGCGGGTAGTTCCAATCAGCACCCTCCTCAACCAACTTGGCCACCAGCAGGCGATAAGCCTCGATCATGACCTTCGGATTCGAGGCCTTCATCGAGAAAACAAACTCGTGATAACCTTGATCCCGAGCGATTCTTGCGAACTCCAGGGCACTTTCCACCATCCCCAGCGGCGTGTCGCCGTAACGGTTCATGATGCGATCGCTGAGCGACCCGTGGTTTGTCCCGATGCGCATCGCGACACCGTTCTTCTGACACAACTCGACAAGAGGGGAAAACTGTTCACGGATCCGGTCGAGCTCGGCTGCGTATTCGGCGTCGCTGTATTCCAGAACGGCGAACTTTTTTTTGTCCGCATAATTCCCCGGATTGACTCGGACTTTGTCTACCCATCGCGCGGCCTCCATGGCAGCGTCAGGCTTAAAATGAATATCTGCCACAAGCGGAACATCGCATCCCGCTCTCCGAAGACCGTTTCGTATGTGCTCGAGATTCGCGGCGTATTTGCGCGTCTGCGCTGTCACCCGCACAATCTCGCACCCGGCCTCGGCCAGACCGAGAGCCTCCTTCACGCACGAATCGGTATCCCGGGTATCCGATGTCAACATCGACTGGACTCGGATCGGATTGTCCCCGCCAACTCCCAGGTGACCGACATGGATCTCCCGGGTGACACGCCGCGAATAGCGGTAGGGATCAGGGCAATAGTTGTGAGAGGAGTGCTCGGCCATCAAAGTCTGGGTCTAAGAGATCAAAAGTGACGGGCAGGTTTTTCAGTCATCTTGCCTCTGATCTGCTACTGCGTCCCTGCAGGCGGGGCAAACTTGATCGGTAAAAGTTCTTCTTGCGCCATGGAATTGCCCACATCCCGCACCGTGTCCGCACTGTCGAACCACGTCACGAAGATCATGAAAGAAATAAGCAGCAAGGCACAGGCGGTCTGCAGCACTTCGATGACGCGAATATTCACCGGCTTGCGACGGATCATCTCCGCCAAGGCCATGGTGATATGCCCCCCATCAAGGACCGGAAAAGGCAGCATATTAAGAACAGCAAGGTTCACATTGAGAACCACACTGAACCAGAAAACCATCCGCCAACCATCCGGTGCGCGGAGCATGGAGAAGTAGTGATTAGAAATCCCCACAGGTCCACTCAGGTGCTTCACCGAGACGTCTGAATCCGGCGAGGCGACCGCCGAGATCGTCCGCCATATGAGCCGCATGCTGAAGACCACTTGCGCGATGGGTGTCGGGTGATCCAGTGCTTCACTGAAAAAAGTATTACTCCAGCGGATCCCCAGCATCGGATCGACCCCTTCTGGTTGGATGGGACGCACCGGAGTCAGCTCCACCACCCGTGACGCTGCTTCTCCTTCACGCATCACCTCCAGCATCATGGGCACCTCCGCCTTGGTCATGCCAACGAGAACCTGGTCACTGTAAAGCTTGGTTCCGTTCGCTGCCACGACCTCGTCGCCAGGAAGAAGTCCCGCACGCTCGGCGGGACTGTCTTTGAGGACACTCTCCACCACGAGGGACATATGATTTCCAATGCCGATCTTTCTAAGACCTGGACGGGTCGTCAGGCCGCCTCCTTCCTTGAGGAAGCCACTGTCAAAATAGAGGATACCACCCTCGCCTGGACGCCTGACTCCTACTCGGATAATCTCCCCCTCCGACATACTGATCCGCTCGATCACGCTGTCCAGCATTCCGAAGAACTGGTGCACTTCGTCTCCATTGATGGTGACAATCTCATCTCCAGCCATCAAACCCGCTTCCTCAGCGGGCGACCCTTCCTGCACGAAGCCGATCACTGTACTTTCAATCACCCGCTTCGGGTACCCCACCACCCAGACAACCATTCCGAAGACAAGCGCCAGAAGAATACTGAAAAGCGGCCCTGCAATCGCTACGATGATCTTATCCAATGGCGAGATCGGCGCCAGGGCCTCAGCTTCGATTTTTTCATTCGCACCTTCCAGAACCTCCATCGGCGCCATCTGAGGAAGAGCTACAAACCCGCCTGCTGGGATTGTTCCCAGTCCGTATTGAACGCCCCCAATCCTCTTCTTCCATAGGCACTTTCCAAACCAGACCTGGAACTTATCGATCTTCAAGCCACGCCACCGAGCGGCTAAAAAATGCCCCAACTCGTGCACTACGATCAGCACGTTGAAGACCAAAATCACTTGGATCAGCACGACCCCTCCTTTGATTAGCGTCCAGATAAAATCCATCGATTGCTGATAAGTTTTTCGCTTGTTGGTTGTCCTAAGGCTTCTCGTAGCAGGGGGAACCTACCGTGGAAAGGTGTAACTTACGACGCTTTCGACAGCTGGCAACGCACTCTGAGCAAAACCTTCCACAAGGCCCTCGACTTATCGTGATACCTAAGGAGGGTCTGATTCATGGCGGTGCCCGTCATTGTTGTCCGCATTCTGTGTGGCACGGCGCGAGGCGGAAGTGGATGCACATCCACGACCAACGAGCAACACAGCCACGCTGGATGCGGGCAGCAACCCGAAGGGCTTCTTCAGCGAGTCCAGAGCGCAGCGATGCTTGCCTTAAGTCCTATTCCATTCCGAGTGGCGGGTGGAGCAGTGGATCAGACCTTCCCTAAGGACGGTCTGATTCATGGCGGTGCCCGTCATTGTTGTCCGCATTCTGTGTGGCACGGCGCGAGGCGGAAGTGGATGCACATCCACGACCAACGAGCAACACAGCTACGCTGGATGCGGGCAGCAACCTTCAAGGGCTTCTTCAGCGAGTCCAGAGCGCAGCGATGCTTGCCTTAAGTCCTATTCCATTCCGAGTGGCGGGTGGAGCAATGGATCAGACCTTCCCTAAGGACGGTCTGATTCATGGCGGTGCCCGTCATTGTTGTCCGCATTCTGTGTGGCACGGCGCGAGGCGGAAGTGGATGCACATCCACGACCAACGAGCAACACAGCTACGCTGGATGAGGGCAGCAACCTTCAAGGGCTTCTTCAGCGAGTCCAGAGCGCAGCGATGCTTGCCTTAAGTCCTATTCCATTCCGAGTGGCGGGTGGAGCAATGGATCAGACCTTCCCTAAAGCAGGTCCACCTGACCGTAGCCCTGCCCGCGACCGCAGTGTTCCTGAAGATGTCGCCGGACGTCCTTGGCCGCTACCTCCCTACTCCGCGGAAAATCGGGAAAGTCTCCGATCAGCACTGGCCAGTCGTGACGGTCGGATGGCGGAGCACCGTGGGATCCTTTGACCATCTCGGCGCTCGTCGGGATGACATTGAGCAGCGACCGCATTCCGAGTTTCGAGCGCAGGATTTTCATCGCCACCCGCCTCTTCGGATGCTTGAACGCAGGGTCAAAAAACAGCTCTGCCGGATCGTAGCCATACTTTCTGTGAATATCGATACAGCGGGCAAAATCGGGCGCTTTTCTTTCATCAAGCCAATAATAGTAAGTAAACCACGACTCTGCCTCCGCCACCACGATGAGATCTCCTCCCCGTGGGTGATCCAAACCCGCGTAACTTTTCTCCATCGGCCCAAGCACTTCTGCTACGCCAGGCGTTCGTTCCAACTCACCCCGCACCTCGTCCAACAAGGAAAGATCATTCAAGTAGACGTGCGCCAACTGATGATCAGCGATGGCAAAAACCCGACTCCCTCCGAGATCGAGGGTTTCTTTGCCCAGTTCGTCCTTCACCTGGATCCACCCGCGCGCACGCAGAACACGGTTCAGATGCACCGGCCTTGAAACATTGGTAATCCCATACTCCGAGAGCAGAATCGGCTTGATCGATCGCTTCTCGTAAAACGCAATCAAGTCGCCGACCACCGCATCGATCTCTGCCAGGCAAGTATCAAGATGTGGCCCTTCCAGACCATACCTCTGAAGGTCGTAGTCGAGGTGAGGGAGATAGACAAGAGACAGCGAAGGCCAGTGCTTGTCCTCAATCCATTTCGCCAGTTCTGCGATCCACTGGGTGGACAGGATACTCGCGAGAGGCCCCCAGAAATGAGTAAAGGGAAACGGCCCGAGGTCTGCTTTGATTTTCTCACGCATCCCCATGGGGTTGGTATGAATATCGAATACCTTGCGGCCGTCGGCGGGATAGAGTGGGCGTGGGGTGACAGAGTAGTCCGCACTGGAATACATGTTATACCACCAGAAAATTTTTGCGCAGGTGTAACTGGGATCCTCATCCCTGAGCTGCTCCCAGAACGGTTGCGCCTGGATCAGTTTCTCGGACTGCGGCCAGAACCGGTGCTCGCAGTAGTCTCGATCATACCAGCCATTGCCCACAATCCCGTGACGGTCTGGAAGGGCTCCGGTGAGGTAGGTCGCTTGGGCACTGCAAGTGACCGCCGGAAGGACAGGATCGATCAACGCCAGCTCATTCCGCTCAAGAAAAGCCTGGATACACGGGGTTCTGCTTCCTATCAACCGTGTCGTCAATCCGACGACGTTTAAAATCGCTGTTCTCTGCACTCTGATGGCCAGTGTCCATGAGAGAAGATCAGTAAGCAATCCCGAAAACAACAGAGAATGAGACTTGCTCGACATTCCCGTCGCAAAGACAAGATTCGGACTTGCCCGATGCCTGCTCCACACCCAATACTATCCGACTAGGAGTGGAAGATTCCCTCGACATAAAAAATCTTAACAAAGACAAAAGCATGGCAAGACCCGTTACCCTTTTCACCGGCCAGTGGGCCGACCTCAGCCAGGATACCATAATCGAGAAAGCAAAAACTTTCGGATATGATGGAGTAGAACTCGCTTGTTGGGGGGATCACTTCGAGGTTACTAAGGCTGACGCCAGCTACTGCGCAAACCTGCGAGAAAAACTCGACGCTGCGGGCATGCAGTGCCACGCCATCTCCACCCACCTCGTCGGCCAGGCTGTCTCCGACAACATCGATGCTCGTCACGCTCAGATCCTGTCCGAAGAAATCTACGGCGACGGCAATCCCGAAGACGTCAACAAGCGCGCAGCCGAGGAGTTGATGAAGACCGCGCATGCGGCTAAAGAGTTTGGCGTCAAGGTGGTCAACGGCTTCACTGGGTCGTCCATCTGGCATCTTTGCTACTCGTTCCCACCTGTCCTCCCGGGACAGATCGATGCGGGCTACGAGAAGTTTGCAGCCCAGTGGAAGCCAATTCTCGATGAGTTCGAGAGTTGCGGAGTGCGGTATGCGCTGGAAGTGCACCCTACCGAAATCGCTTTTGACATCGCCTCGGCCGCTCGGGCACTCGAAGCCCTCGACGGACACGAGTCTTTCGGATTCAATTACGACCCCAGTCACTTCGGATACCAGGGAGTCGACTACGTCGGATTCATCCGCCGCTTTCCCAACCGGATTTTTCATGCTCACATGAAAGACGTCAGATGGTCCTCCCACCCTACTGAAGCCGGAGTATTCGGTGGCCACGTCGACTTCCACCAGCCGAACCGATTCTGGGACTTCAGGTCGGTGGGTCGCGGTTCCATCGACTTCGAACTCATCATTCGAGCTCTCAACGACATCGGATACGACGGCCCCCTCTCTGTCGAGTGGGAAGATGGTGGCATGGACCGTGAATTCGGTGCCACCGAGTCCTGTGCCTTCGTCAGGAAACTGGATTTCCCCAGCTCTGACATCGTCTTTGATGAACAGTTCGACAAAGAAAAGCAATCGTGACACCACCCGTCTGGAAACAACCAAAAGCCAACATGCGAGACACCTTTCTTGCGGCGGCACTTGCCATCACGCTCGCACAAAGCCCAGTTCAAGCTGAGATCCGTACCTGGACGAGCGCCAATGATCCGACCAAGCAGTTCGAGGGTGAACTCGTAGCAGCCTCGGGAGAAAAGATCACTGTTCTGCGAGCGGACGGCTCGGAGCTGACGTTCCTGCTCGGCTTCGTCTCGGGTGAAGACCAGGCTTACGTCAAAGAGCACGCGGCAAATCTCGCTCCGCCTGTTGAAAACCTCGTCTACAAGGAGCTGTCCTCAAACACAAGCCGAGGAACTATCTCTTCCGGTGCCCACTATTACATCCTTTATGCCGCAGCCAGCTTCTGACGGGAGTGCATGACACACGCTCCACAGGTGGTGGAGTTCTATCAGAAACACGTCTCTCGAAACCCGAAAATCGCTATGGTGATCTGCAGTCAGGACAAGAACACCGAAGGGCAAAACAAACTCCTCGCAGTGCACCCGTCCATTCCTGCACTAAGTCTCAGTGCCATGAAGAATCGGAAGCGCCTTCCCACTATTTTCCGCCACATCGATCGCAAGATGGGTTGGATGCTGGCAGTTGACCGCGAGGGGAAGGTCATCGTCGAGGGCGATTCCGATGCGGAGAAGCTGATTGCCTTCATTGAGAACGGCTGCATCCCCCTCGAAGACTAGAGACGCAGATCCCTGTCCTCCACACCTCTATCGTTCACTCCAGGAGATGTTCCGCCCAAAATACCTCAAGAATGCCAAGCTTCTCCACAAGGGGGTAATCAAGTTTCTGCGTTACAAAAGTGACCTCCTCAAATTGGAGCAACTCGGTCGGATCGAGAAAGCTAATATGTCGCTTCTCGAGGCGATCCAGAACCGAGACCGACCAGCCTGTGAAGTAGCCGCGCAGGCAGTCACCGGCCTCTGCGAGACTTCGTTCCCCACGCCGCGGCACCCTGCGCTCCGTGAGAATATCGAAGTTCTCTTTGTTGCTGTAGTCATCGCTCTTGGAATCCGCACCTACTTCCTGCAGCCCTTCAGTATCCCGACCGGATCGATGCAGCCGACGCTCAACGGCATTGTGGCAACTGGCATCGACACGTGGGGCGGCGAGAATCCCGACAAGCCCGGAGTGCTCAAGCGAATCTTCGACGTCGCTTTCGCCGGTCGCAGCTACATCGATGTTACCGCTCCCAAGGATGGCCTTCTCAGGCAGGGCGATCCGATCACCAGTAGTAAATTTCTCTTCTTTGATTCCACATTCGTCCATCTCGAAGATGGAACCAAGATCAAAATACCCGCGCCTAAAAAACAGGCCGTCGAGGATCTTGGCTTGGGAAAAAGCCTCGGTTTTCTGGCTCGCCAGACAGCGGGAGGTCTTGTTCTTTCGAGCCCGAGCAGAGAGATTCAAAAGGGGCAAGTTCTCGCTCGTGGATGGATCACCACCGGCGACAAAGTTCTGGTAAACAAGTTCTCATACCACTTTCGGAGGCCGGAAAGGGATGAAGTATTCGTCTTCAATACCGAGGGAATTCGTGGGATCGAACAACGCAGCGATTTCGACCCGCGCTTCGGCTCACAGCATTACATCAAACGGCTCACCGCCGTTCCCGGTGATTCCTTCCGAATTGAACCGCCCAATCTCATTATCAACGACAAAATGGCAGAGGGTCGTGGATCCCTGAAGGTCATGAGCGAGAAAGACGGCTACCGTGGCTACCACCTCTCGCTCGAGCCTACCTCCGTAAAGCTCAACGATGGAGTGCTCCCTGATAAAAAATACATGGCCATGGGAGATAACAGCGGCCATAGCTTCGACAGTCGAGGATGGGGGCCTGTGCCTGAAAAAAACCTTGTTGGGCCTGCTCTTCTCGTCTACTGGCCCTTCGCTCACCACTTCGGCCCGATTCGGTAGCACAACTGACCAACCGTCAGTATCCTCTCATAACCTGGAGGCCAGGAAAGGATGCCCATAGATGTCATTTCCACCCTGGCAGCCCCCGGATTACCTGCAGTCTCTCGAATGGTATCTGGTCTGGATTCTCAGTGCCGTGTGCTCACTGATTGGCTTTTACCTTCTCCACCCGCTCCGATCCTGCATTGCTGCCGGCGCCCGTTTCATGCGCCAGCATACGCACATCTGGATCCCCATTGCATTGATCGGCGTCGCGAGCAGAGCCCTCGAATTCAGTTCATTCCACGGTGATGCCTACGGTGGAGGGGATACTCTCCCAAGTAATTCTGGGCTTCCCTCTGCCATCGTCGAAGCCATAGGCACGGTATCAAAAATATTTTATTATCCGGTCAACTCGTGGCCGATCAGCATTCTCATGGCCATCCTGCTCCTTCTCGGGTGGCGGCGTTCCTACCTGAAAATCTGGAACCCAGCACCAACCTTTGTGGCAAAAATTCACTCCGTTTTCCTCGGTTTTCTCCTTCTTCTCATTGCCGCCCTTCACCTCGTCCACCAGTCGGAGCTCATGTTCGGCTGGCTACCTCTCTCCGAGGAACTGAGAACCTCGGCCCGCGTCGGCGGGCACATCTTTCAGCTCGAAGCGGCACTCTGCTTGCAAGCCTACCTTTTCGTCGTTCTCGCTCAATACCTCGACACCCGGCCAGAGGCATTACTCGTCGACAGAGTCGAATGGACACTATCCCGCGCACCAAGGCTGCTTCCCCTCGCGGCGGGGCTTTACCTCACCGAGCAACTTGCTGGATTCCTCTATGATCCCGAACCCGGGATCGTGACTACGATGAAGGGACTCATCGTACCCGAGCTTCTTATCCTTCTTGCTCCACTCAGCTACCTGCTCACTTTTTACCGAAAACCTGCAGCTACTTTGAAGGTTGCCTTCCTGGCACTCGCTGTCGTGCTTCCGATCTGGCCAAGATTTTTCTGGCTTCTTGTCTTCGCTCTCACCGCCACCACGCTTCTCCACATCATCTCCGCGAACATCGCCATCTCCGCACATGGACTGGCTTCCGAAATCTGGCAGTGCGCTGAACCTGTTTTTGAGATTGCTCTCGGAGTCTGGCTGCTTGCATCGTGGTTCATTATGCTGCAAAAAGAAGATCTTGCCGTGCTTGACCTCAACCTCGACGATCCTATCTCTCGCTGAGCGATGAAATCTCCCAGAGACATCACCCGAAAAAGTGGATCAAATCTCGCCATCGCCCTTTCCACCCTTCCCGGGCGGCGCAGGGATGACATGGTCGACTTCTACGCATTCTGTCGGATCGTGGACGACATTGCCGACGATCCGGAACGCCCAGCCAGGCAAAAAAGAGAGAAGCTCGGCCTGTGGAGAATGGCAGCGGAATCTGGTTTCACTGGCGATGGCTGGCTTCACCCGGAACTCAGTAGCATCATCGATCGGCACCAGATCCCGATAAATCTGTTTATCGAAATCATTGACGGGGTTTCCCAAGACATCGAACCAGTGCGCTACCAAACCCTCGATGACCTCCTCGCCTACTGCTACCAGGTCGCTTCCGCGGTCGGACTGGTCAGCGTGAGAATCTTCGGATGCGGGGAAGATGAAGACGCCTTGAACTACGGCATCAACCTCGGCTACTGCCTCCAGCTCACCAACATCATGCGGGACGTTGCTGAGGATTTTCAAAACGACGGGCGCATCTACCTTCCTATTGGAATCATGGACAAATTTGGCTACAGTGAGGAAGAGCTCAGGGCAGGAAAATACACCCCTAACTTTGTGGCTCTCATGGACTTTCTCTACCACGAGGCCTCGCACTTTTATCAACTGACAGCCTCTTACATCCAGCCCACCTTCCGACCACGTCTCGTCGCCACCGAAATGATGGTGACCGTCTACCGACGTATCCTGGAGAAAATGCACAAGGATCGCTACCAGGTCTTCAGCCATCGCTACGGGCTCTCCAAACCCGAGAAAGCCATCATCTTCGCTTCCTCGTGGATGCAATCGAAATGGACTGCTCCCTTCCCCAAGGACAGCGAAGACTCGAAGATTTCGTAACCGGAGGCGAAGGCCAGAGAACAGCCTGAGCCAACCCCGATTGGCCATCCTCACACTGCAACGCAAAGCTCACGCTTCGCGAGCAGCTGCGCGAAAAATCTGCGCGAATCCTGCCCCCTTCCCACGCATGCCAATCGGCCTGGCATCACGCCAACTTTTTTCTCGAATTTTTATACCACCCCCACGCGGTGGCAAAAGAATCTCAAATCCGCCGAAACGCCCATCGACACCCTTCGTCTCACCAAACGAGCCTTGGGAGGGTCTGATTCATGGCGATGCCCGTCATTGTTGTCCAAATTCTGTCTGGCACGGCGCGAGGTAGAAGTGGATGAACATCCATATCCATGACCATCGAGCAACACAGCCACGCTGGATGCGGGCAGCAACCCGAAGGGCTTCTTCAGCGAGCCCAGAGCGCAGCGATGCTGACTTTAATCCTATTCCATTCCAAGTGGCGAGTGGAGCGCAATGGATCAGACTTTCCCTTGCTTCCTCATCCTCCTGCAAGACCTCCTGCCGAGTGCTTCGCGTGCCACGCGTGGTAGATGGCAGGGGATATCTCGGAAGGCTTGATCTCGCTCCTTCCACCCCAGAAAACGTTCGTGTAATCGACGGGAATTCCCTCCGCCTCGAGAAAGGCATCAATGGCTGCCTTATGCTCCAGCATACGTCCTCGATCTGTTCCATGGAGCACTCCCATGATGTTGACATTCCCGAAGGCTGGACCGCCCTCGCGCCAGTAGCAGTGCGTAAGAATTGGGTGCCTTCCAATCTGACCGCCTGCCTCCTGCTCTCTTCCCTTTGGAACCTTCCAGTGAAAAAGCCCATTGAATCGGGTGACTCTTTTTCCAGCTCCCTGGCTGGGCTTGACATGCTCAAGGAACGTCGAATAGCGACCAATAACCTTTTTTTCATCAAGCCGTTTCGCCATTTCACAGAATTCCTCCACTGTCATTCCTGCCTGCTCGGCCCGCCCCGCCCAAGGTTCAGGACCGATCTCATCGATCGCGAAATCTCCTTTCAAGGCCAGTAGCACATTCCACTCGTCCTCATCGAGATCGACCACTGTCGTGGTCATCATCTGCGCAGGTTCATCCGCGCGCGCGCCCGGTTCGATGCTTTTTCTTCGCACATGCCCGACGCCCAGACTGAAAATACCTTTCGCCGGCATCAGAATAAACTCGTGGGCGCCCGTGATTCGCTTGAGAACCGAAGCGTGCTCTTCCAGCGATTCGCCCTGCGGAACCTTGAGGGTCGTCCAGAGTCGATAATCTGATCCCGAAACCTTACGATCAGTCGAGCGGGTAACCACATGACCACTGAACGGGTCATTCTGGAACATGAAATCGAAGGTTTCATCCAGCCGATCAGGATCACAGCGCCAGGCGACCAAAGCACCGTGCGCAAGCTTTGTGGCCAGGAGCGTCTGGCGAACTCTTCGGATCACTCCTGCTGCGAGCATGGCCTGAATACGTTCCACCACTTGATCGAACTCGACACCTGAACGCTCCGCGATGGTCTGAAACGGATAGCGATGAAACCCTGAAAGATGATCCTCAGATACCGCCAGTATCCTGGAATTGATCTCGTCATCGTGCTCGACAGGAACGTGGAAAGAAGTCACGGGTTCGCTCATAGGACCTAGAACCTATGAGAAGGCGGGCCGTAAAGCAATCCGCGTTGTCCAGAGCTTGCATGATCGATTTATAACAACAGATTTCTCGCATCCATCAGAGATCGGGTGGAAGCTGCAGGAATCAACCCGATGGCAGAAACGGTCCAGATCACACTAGATAGAGAGCGCTTCCTCGCTCTCGTCCAGACCCTGTGCCTCGCTCGGTGGATCTGCGCTACCCGACGCCCCGAGGAATTACCTATCACCCTCGAACGCGAAATTCGTGCACTCGAGGAAAGCATTCTCTCTCAAGCCGCGGCTGTGGACTGCGAGAACATCCTCGAATTCGACCATGCCTCGGGAGGGTTTTACCCGACTCACCAATTCGAAGATTCCTCCGAGGCCCGTGAGGCAATGGAACGCTACGAAGACGACTTCTTCTGGAGTGAAATCGTTCGTGTCCTGACCAAGCGGGACCTCGACAGAAAAGGCGAGGGTGAATACGAAAAGGCGATGGAGCGACTTCGTGAGGGAGAGCGCCACCCGGTCGAAGAACGCTACTGGTGTGAGCTCTACGAAAACGGACTGAAAAACTTTGTTCTTCTTCGTAGAGAACCTGGTGAGTAATCATTCTCACGCATCTCTTCGACTTTTCTTACCCACGGCTTCTTAGCCATTGAGTCCAAACAGTCCTTTGGGTAAAAACTGACCGTCCTTGCGGACGAGCTTGCCATCGAAGTGGATCTCACCACCGCCGTAATCTGGGCGTTGAATTTGAACGAGGTCCCAATGGACCTGGGAACGATTTCCGTTGTCGGCCACTCCTTCATAGGCCTGCCCCGGGGTAAAGTGAAACGATCCCGCAATTTTTTCGTCAAAGAGAATATCCCGCATCGGCTTCCTGATCTCCGGATTGAAGCCAAGGGCAAACTCACCGATATGACGGGCGCCCTCATCCTGATCCAGGATCTTGTTGATCGCCTTGGTAGTATTCGCTTTTGCCTCCACGATTCTCCCGTTTTCAAATCGAAGAAAGACGTTATCGAAAGCAATACCCTGGTAAATCGATGGAGTGTTGTAAGTGATGTGGCCCTCCACAGAATCGCGAACAGGTGCACTGAAAACCTCTCCATCCGGAATGTTATGAACACCGCCACACGGAATTGCCTCCATCCCTTTCAAACTGAATCGAAGCTCGGTACCAGGACCGGTAATGCGCACTTCATCGGTCTTATCCATAAGACGCTTGAGATTTCGCATCGGCACGACAAAGCGCCGATAATCCTGGAGGCAGACCCTGAAATAAAAATCCTCGAATGCCTCCGTGCTCATTCCCGCCTGTTGTGCCATGGCTGGTGTCGGCCAACGCAGGACAACCCACCGGGTATCCTTTACCCGATAATTCACCACCGGTCGCATCGCCTCGAGAAGGAGCCTCATCCGCCGCGGCGGAACGTCAGAAAGTTCCGTGATATTGTGACTCCCACGAACCGCGATGTAGACATCCACCCGCTGCATCTGGTCCATCGCAGTCGCAGCCAGCGCGTTGCACTGTGCCTCAGTGGATCCCAGTGCCATTTCACGACTTACCACCGCATCGTGCAGATTGACAAAAGGAACTCCTCCCCGTTCACGAACTGCGCGGATCAGGGCGACTGTCATCGCTGCGGGAATGTCGAACGACTCGATGAGAACCCGCTCCCCTCGCTTGACCTGAGTCGAAAACCTGACGAGCTGACGAGCGAGCTGACCGTATCGGAGATCTTTCATGGTGCGCAGCCTAACGACCAAGCCCTGAACTCGCAAGGCAGGAACCTGATCATTCCCTCGATCCGCAATCGAATCCAATCAACTGTTGCCAGGAACTCGCATATGTTATAGCAATACTTTCTGATTTATCTGATGGCTGTCTCGCACCAAACTCATCCTGATTTTTACAACGAATTTCTCGCCGAGCGTGATTCGATTCTCGAACACAAATGGTATCTCAGTGAGCAAACCGGCCAAGACGTAGGTTTCGAGCGCGCCCTGGCCAACTGGATTATCAACCACCGGGAACGGTGGCTCGAAGAACGCAAAAAAAGACAGACGTAAGGAGACGCTTTTCTCGCTAAAAGAGAAACCTCCTTGCGTGCCTGCTCCCGCGGCACGTTACTTCCAATCTCATGGAAGAATCTCGACTTTTCAGCGCGGAAGAACTCGCGCAGATTCGCGAAGACCTGGACCGCGAAGGCAAAAAGTTGGTCTTCACCAACGGATGTTTTGATTTACTTCACGTCGGGCACACACGCTATCTCAGCGATGCGGCGAGACTGGGAGACTTCCTGGCCATCGGAGTGAACAGCGACGCATCGGTTCGCTCTCTGAAGGGCCCACTCCGCCCGATCAACATGGAAAACGATCGGGCAGAAGTGCTCTGCTCACTGAGAAGCGTCAGTGCAGCGTGCATCTTTGGAGAGCCGCGCGCCACCAATCTTATCCGCGCGATCAAGCCCCATATTTACGTCAAAGGCGGCGACTATACGGTCGACTCGCTCGACCTCGACGAGCGGGCAGCTCTCGACGAGGTCGGAGCTGAAGTGAAGATTCTTCCCCTCGCGCCAGCACGCTCGACCTCTCTCACTCTCAAACGGCTTCAAGGCGGCCCTACTCGGATCCCCCGGCGCCCGATCCGCCTCGGAGTACTTGGCTCGGGGACTGGGTCGAACTTTCAAGCGATCCTGGATGCCATCGACAACCAACGTCTCCATGCCAAGGTCGAGCTTGTTCTCTCAGACATGCCAGATGCAGACATCCTCAAAATTGCAAAGAGGCACGGCATCCCTGCTTCCCATGTCGATCCTGGAGAGAATCCGAGCCGTCTTGCTGACCATGCCCAGGAGGAGATCAGAGGACGCCTCCTTGTCGCGGGTGTCGATCTCGTGATCCTGGCCGGATTTATGCGCGTGATTAAAAGCCCTATCATCAGTGTCTTTAAAAACCGGATTCTTAACATACATCCCTCACTCCTTCCGCGTCACCGTGGGAGAGCAGCATGGAAACAGGCTCTCGACGCTGGGGACAAGGAAGCCGGAGCCACCGTCCACCACGTCATTGAGGCAATCGACGCCGGTGAAATCGTCTCTCAACAGGCTGTGCCTGTCCTTGAAGATGACACACCGGAGACCTTGCTCGAAAGAATTCACACGGTGGAGCACGTCATTCTGCCATCAGCCATCGCTGAGGTTGGGTATGCCCTGCTGGCAACAGAAGAAGCTGAATCCTCGAAGTTGTGATGGCTGCTTTGTGAGAGATGATGAAACCCCTCAAGACTGCCATCTGAGACCTCCCATTCAGCTGAGATCTCGACAAGCAGATCCTTCTCGCCCGATCATTCTTGGCTTCTTCTTGCAGTAGCATCACGGGCGCGCAGACCCTTCCGTGGACTGCTCTCGTTGCGCTGCGCAATTATCTTCACCTGATTCGCAACCTGAAGAAACCATTGGTCGATCGATCCCTTAATCTCAACACGTCTAACCCACCAACCTTCTGTGTGCGAGGAAAACACTTCGTCTTTGAGCGCCTGCGCCCTACGAAAAACATAATCCTCTATTTTGAGATCGGCTGTCCCTTGAAAAATTTGCTCGTTTGCTTCGGCTTCAAATCTGACATTCCCAAAAGTCCCTATAACCAGAGATGCAGAAACTCCCTCAAGATTTCCACCAACAGCACGCAGGCTGATATTACCTGATTCCATAGGAAGCTTCCCAAGACTCGGATTTAAAGTCATTTTCCCGAGCTCCTCGAAAAAGCGAATCCCCTGGCAATAACAGTTACTTTCCGGAGTAAGCGCCAGTTCACTTGTGAGCTTCTCCCCGGGATTGAAGCTTCCTGCGATCCGCACTCGCCCTGAAACACTCCCGCTAAAATAGCGCAGGTAGTTGAAATCGAGAAAACCAGCCAGGTTCGCATCTCTCAAATCAAGTGTCGAATCAATCGAAAGAGTTGCGGGGTTGAAGGTGAACGACATCGATCCTGTTCCGCCTTTAGGCATAAGAAACTCAGAGGATTCGCAGACAAGCCTCTCACCATCCCACTCCAAATCAGCCGACACGATCTCCACATCCTTGAGCCAGTTCTGGTGCAATCTCCCACCTTTCACTTCGATCTTCCAGATTCCACGCCTTTTCATAGGCACAAAAGTTGCCCTGGCGTCCTCCAGACGACCACTGTTGAACTCCCCATCGCCCCAGGAAACATCTAAATATTCGGCATGGGCATAATGGATATTTGTCCTCTCGAATTCGGGATCAATAGTAAGAAATCCTCCGAAGTACTGCTTTCCTTTCTTTTCTTTTTTTTCCTGCTTCAGGGCTGCCCCCCTCAATCTAACAGAAAGCCCGCGAACCCCGAGACGGTCGATCTCCCAGACTCTATCGAAGCGTTTTCGCATTGGCAGGGTGAAACGTACGTCCTCCAGAGTGACCCCGGCTATGGGACTTCCTGCCCCAAAGGTTGCCTTGATCTTTGCGGTCCGCGCCGAGTCCTTATGCCAACTGAAGGGGTCAACCTGTACCAAATCAGCTCCCAATCGCTGCCTGAGTCCGTCTGAAACAAGCTGAGAAAACATCTCGCCGCCGAGAAACCTCTCCGTTTTCTCCTTGAAAACCACCCAGGGAATTCCGACGACCAGAACCACTCTCACTAGAAACCCAAGCATCCGCTTACTTGCCGGGAAATCTGGATTTGGCACCAGAATCCTGGCAAGAAGAGACCGCCTCCTGCCTCTCTGCCACTGGCGCTCCGAAGAGTTGCGAGTATTCCACATTGTTATTCTTATGCCAGTGAGGGGTTAGATACAGTGAAGGGCTCTCAACAACGCTCTTTCTATTATGACACAGAAATCCCAGCAAACCATCCTCAACCGACACTGAAACTGACAATCGAGAGTTCGCATTTTTCTGCATCTGAGAACCCCGCTAATCCTGAATATCCTGCCGAAAAGAGAAAATATCGCTGGCGGCGCATCCCCATTCGGCGTTGTTTGCGCGTCTTAAAATCTTGGATCCTGAATACAAAGTCCGACTCGATATCTTCGAGGGCCCGCTCGACCTCCTTCTTTTTCTTATCAAGAGGGAGGAGCTCGATGTCTATGACATTTCAATCGAAAAGATCACCAAGGAATATCTCAAATTTGTCGATACCTTTAAGATTCTGAACATCGAATTGGCCAGCGAATTTATCGTCATGGCGGCCAACCTGATGTACATTAAAAGTCGCACACTTCTTCCCCGCAACCAACAGCCACCGGATGAGGAAACTGAGGAGGAAGATCCTCGATGGGACCTGATTCGCCAACTCGTCGAGTACAAGAAATTCAAAGATGCCGCAGGCTTCCTCCAAATCAGAGAACTGGAGCAGGAAAACATCTTCTTCGCACGTCCCGACCCTCAAGACCTTCCCCCAGAAGAAGTCGTTTCCGAACCGCCTCCAGATGTCAGTATTTTTGATCTGATCCGCGCTTTTCAGAAGGTCCTCAGTCGCTTTGAGGAGGAGAATTCGATCTACCAGATCGCGGAAGAAAACTTCACGGTCGGAGATAAGATCGACTTTCTCCTCACCGAGATACCACGAGGAGAACGGCTTCCTTTCCTCGGACTTTTCCGGGATGCCTCATCTCGGACAGAAGTTATTGTGACTTTTCTTGCTCTTCTTGAGCTGATAAAACTCAACCACTTCTGCATCTACCAGCAAGACCTCCTCAGCGAGATTTTTCTCCAGAGAAACAACAACGTTTAGCCCGCAGCCTTGCATCGAGGCCAGACATCTTCGCATTCTCCAGCAACCCAATATTTTCCAAATGGAACTCACTTTAATTATCGAGGCACTCCTCTTCTCAGCCAATGGAGCCCTTTCCGACAAGGCGATGGCCGAGGCGATTCGCCTTGTCGTCAAAGAGTCGGGTGACGAAACAATCAATGAACTCGCCGAGGTCTCCCCTGAGCAGGTTCACGAAGCGGTCGAAATACTGCTCACGACCTACCGCGACCAAGGGCGGGCCTTTACCTTAACCGAGCGTGCGTCGGGGTGGCGGCTTTGTGCACTTCCCGAATTCGCTGACTGGTCACGAGCCCTTTTCCCGAGCTCAAAACCCTCCCGTCTGAGTCCACCCGCACTCGAAACTCTGGCCATCATCGCCTACCGTCAGCCAGTCACGAAGGGAAGCATGGAGAGCGTCCGTGGCGTCTCAGTTGATGGCGTTCTTCAGACTCTGATGGACAGAAACCTCGTCCGTATCGCGGGCCGGGCGGATCTTCCCGGTCGACCACTTCTCTACGAAACTACGGATCTCTTTTTCGAACATTTTGGCATTCGCTCGGTCGACGATCTCCCCAACTCTGCCGAACTGCGTCAGGTAGCACTTCCTGAAGCTGATAAAGCGGAGACAAAAGACCACCCGAATGAGGTTCAGCTCCACATGGTTGCCATCGACGACGCGAGTCTCACATCACCGAGAAACAAAGACGACTTCCCAGACGCTGGCAATACCCCCATGAAAAGCCGACAGGAAAGTGACCGCTGATAATTCCTCCGCGACAGCACCGGATCCGCCTGATACAGCCTCCCAGAAGAAACCTTCCAATCAGTAGAGCTTCTCCCAACCAAGTAGAAACAACTACCATGCCACGTCCCCTCAAAGAACTGAGAAAGGAGATAGATAAGCTCGATGAAGAGCTCCTCCAACTTCTTAACTCCCGTGCCGAGCTCGTCCATGAAGTCGGTGAAATCAAAAAAAAGGATGATCTTCAAATCTATGCTCCAGAACGTGAAGAAGCTCTTCTTCAGGCCCTGATTAAAAAAAGCAAGGGCCGCCTCCCCGCCCGCTCGATCCGAGCCATCTACCGCGAGATCATGTCCGCTGCTCTCGCTCTTGAGGAGGATCTCTCGATCGCCTACCTCGGCCCGGAGGGCACCTACACTCACCAGGCTGCTATCAAAAAGTTCGGGGACAGTGTCGCCTACCATGCGCAGCCAAATTTCGGTGATGTCTTCGATGAAGTTGCCCGCAGAAAAGCAAGCTACGGCGTCGTCCCAATCGAAAATTCGACCGAGGGCGCAGTCAATCACACTCTTGATCTCTTCATTGATTCCCCTCTTAAAATCTGCGCCCAGATCCTTCTTCGGATCGAAAATTCCTTGATGGGGAATTGCTCGATCGAAGACATTAAACGGATTTACTCCCACCCGCAGGTGTTTGGGCAGTGCCGAAATTACCTTTCCCAGAAATTTTCCAAGGTAGAACTCATCCCGGTATCATCGACCACCAAGGCTGCTGAAATCGCATCAGGAGAAGCTGGATCTGCGGCCCTTGGGGGAACCTTGGCAGCTCAATTGCACGGACTCAACATTCTCGACGAGGCAATCCAGGACAGCGCCACGAACACCACGCGCTTTCTCGTCATCGGAGAAAAAACCTGCCCACCGACAGGAAACGACCGCACCTCACTTGTCTTCTCGGTCAAAGACCAGCCGGGATCGCTTTACGCCGCGCTCACTCCGCTCAACGAGCTCAACATCAACATGTCGAAAATCGAGTCGCGCCCGTCCAAGCGCAAAGACTGGGAGTATTTTTTCTTCGTTGATCTCCTCGGCCATTGCGAAGATACGCATATCGTCGCCGCCATTGATCGGCTTCAGGAGCACTGTTCGATGTTCAAGCTACTCGGGAGCTACCCGAACAGCACAGAGGACGCCTGAACCTCACCATACGTTTTGATCGAGCAAACTCTTCGCAGATCATAGCAATAAGGAGGCAGCACCTGGGCAAACGATGCAAATTCCACCCGAAGCCCTCGACTCAGAGACGCTGCATGCCGTGGTCCTCGAATTCGTCACCCGTGATGGAACCGATCATTCTCCGGTCGAACCCAGGATCGAGTTGGTAGTCACCCAACTTATGAACGGCCGCGCTGAACTCCACTACGACGAGGATTCGAAATCCTGCAACATTCTCCCGGTTTCAATCTGAACCGGTTTGCCCCAGGTTGCCACCTACACGGTAGCAGGATCCTCTCCTCACAGGCTTACAGCACTACAATGGTGATTCCGCGATTTCCGCGACCGAGGTCCCGGTGGTCGCGCAGCCATGGCAAGGAGCGGAGAAGAGCCGCAGTCTCCACGCAATTCGTAGAGAACTCCTCACCCGACACTGAGGCTCTAACCTGTCCGGAAAAAACCTTACCGCGCACGAGCACTCTTGCTGCGTCGCGGATCGCGCCACCACGCCCACTCGAGCCATAACCGTGGATCACTGTCAGTACTTTCGCTCCTGAAGCCAATGCCCAATCAAACCCGCGGTGCAGAGTTTGCTCCGCCTCGGCCACGGTGGGGAATCCCTCCTTGATATTGCAGGTCGCAAACCGCGTGGATGCGTCATCTCTGAGCGAACCGCGACCACCCGCCGCCACCCGATCCCCTTCCCAGTGCTCGAAAACTCCCCCATCCTCCTGCCGCGACCCGCAGAAGCGACAGCTCGCCACTCCCGCGCGAATCGGATTTCCACAGATCTCGCAGACAAGTCCTGACACCACGTTTATGGAAGTTGCTTGAGGAGCGCCGCCTCTTTCTCCTCCGCCCAAAGCCCCTCAGTCTTCCATACCACCTCGCCTGCCCCGTCGACGAGAAAAAGGTAGATTTTCCCCTCGTCCTCGATCCCGAGAGATTTCTTGAACGGCCCCTTGTCGATGTGCAAGGTCACGGTCCTTGTCCGAGCGCGATCAGAGGGGATTCCGCCCCGCATGCCACGGTAAATAAACCACCGCGTGAATACGTTCATCTTCCGGATGGTCGGAAGTTCGTAAAAAGCAAAATCGTTCCGTGCATCCTCGATCGCCTCCATTTTCGGGATCCAGGTATCGACGTCCGCCTGCTGCTTCTGCAGGAAAGCCACTGCCAGAAAGGTGAAGGGCTTTTCCAAATCAGTCGGCAGAGTCACCGCATCTCCGGTCAAGGCTTTCCCGGTTACTTCAGGAAATCGGTTGTCAGCACGGGCGGCCATTGCCAAGAGGAGAAAGCAAAGGGTAAGGAATCTGAACATAAGAACAAAAAACCTGCTCACAGCCCGAGGTCAAGGCGTGCTCTCTCTGATCGACTAGAAACAAACGGGTCAGATAGTGAAGAAAGTTCTGATCCATTGCTCCACCCGCCACTTGGAATGGTATTGGATTAAAGTCAGCATCGCGACGCTCTGGGCTCGCTGAAGAAGCCCTTCGGGTTGCTGGTGGCATCAGTCTGTTCATGATGAAATTGTGTTTGGAGTGATGCATTGTCTTGGGTTGTTGATCGGGATTTCGCAGACGGTTGCCGCATTTTCGGCATCGGGTTGCTTCACAATGATTGACACCGGATGCTAAGAACATCCGGAATAAGCAAAATAGCGCCCAAAAATATTTGCAGAGGATGCGGGATTGCTGCCAGCACAAAGCCAGGGCGAGAGACAGGCAAACGACTCGACAGGCGGTAAAAAACCTCCTGCCTTTCAGCGCCGCAGCATCTTTGCATCACAGCATCACAGCGCCCGGCTGATCAGGGACGCTCTTCGCGGAACGGTCTGCGAGTGAAACCATCATGGTTGGAACCCTCGAAAAATTTAGGAGCCGTGGATTCTTGCGGGAAAGCCGAAGGTGGCAGCTCACTACTATCACGTAACACGACTCCGAGGAGAGCTAAAATGAAGGAGCAGAAAAGACAGATCGCCGCAACTTTCATCGCCGGAGCAGGGATCGCTTCGTCGATGCTCTTATTCCGATTGATCAGCTTGGGTTTACCCCGTTCGAAAAAATACTGGTAGATGCGTCGCCAGCGCTTCGCGTGGGCACGCACGACCAGAGCAAAAACGGCCAGGATAAAACTGACACTGCTCAGTGTGAAAAAGAGAATCATTTGCTGAGAGAGAAAACCCCCAAAAAAATTTACCCAAAATTAGAGCAAATAGGTAAAGACATTCTATACGCTGGCAAGTGACAATTCGATAGAAATAAAAATCAGAAACGCTCCAGCAGAGGCCAGCAGAGGCCAGCAGAGGCCAGCAGAGGCCAGCAGAGGCCAGCAGAGGCCAGGCAGAATAGCTCGTATTTATTTCTAACAATTACCTGGGGTTTTTTCACCCTTGCTGTTCTGAGCGGCACAGAGACGTTCCACACGAAGAAGAAAAACAGACACTACCCCTTCTCGGTGCTGGAGTCTGCCGTAAATTTTCAAAACCGGTTCCTGAGTAATCACGAGGCGATGGCGTTCGAAGGTTTTGGCTGGGACGAAAATATTACTAATACCGGTCTCGTCTTCCAGACTCAGAAAAAGATGCCCCTTGGCAGTGCTCGGTCGCTGCCGACAGATGACCACCCCTGCCACCGTAAGGTGCTGGCCATCGTGCGCCTGTACCAGGTCAACTGCCGCCCAGATTCGCCCCTCCAGCGCAGGGCGCAGATACGCCATCGGGTGCGGGCCTGTGGTCACCCCAAGCCCTGCGTAATCCGCCTCCAGCCGCTCGAGATTCGACATCGCCTGAAGCGGTGAAGGATGGTGCTTCTCTGTGGCGGGGGAGCAACAATGGCGGTGGCGTTCCTGATCCACCTCGCTCTGCGCTTCGTGCTGAAAAACAAGGGGGCACTGGCCGGGCACTGCTGGCGGTGGAAGCGAAGACACTTTTGGCGCACGCTGCTGCTGCTGCTGCTGCCGTGACCAGGTGAAAAGGTCTTCCTCCTCGGGAGCGTCCTCCACCTTCCACAAGGCATCGCGCCGGTGCTGACTGAAGGCCGCAAAAAACGCCGGATTTCGCGAGAACCCGACGTTCTTTCCTAGACATGGGAACGCGAAGGAGGAGGTCATCGAGGTCGGTGAAGGCCTGCGCCATCCGCTCCTCCAGAAGCCTGTCAATGACTCGGGCAGAAACGTGCCGGACCTGCCTGAGACCGAGCCGGATTCTGGAAGGAGACTCGATGACACAGCGCCTTTCGGATGCCACCGCACACACCGGAGCGACACAGACACCCCAGCGTCGGGCATCACGGATCAAGGTGTCTGCAGAGTAAAAACCCATGGGCTGGTTGTTAAGCAGGCCGACATAAAACTCGGTGGTGCGGTGAACTTTGAGCCAGGCGCTTGCGTAGGCGAGCAGCGCAAAACTGATGGCATGGCTCTCAGGAAAAACCGTAGAGAGCGAAGGCACGGATCGACGCGATGATCTTTTCCTGTTTTTCCTTCCTGACGCATTTCCGTGTCATGGCGGAGCAAAGCTTTTCCAGCACCTTGTCCATTTTCTCCTCGCTGCGTTTAAAACTGAGAGCCCGGCGCAGTTCCTCGGCTTCAGACCCGCTGAAATCGGCAATCACCATGGCCATACGCAGCACCTGTTCCTGGAAAAGTGGAATGCCGAGAGTGCGTTTGAGAATCGGCTCGAAGCGCTCGTCGAGGTAGGTGACCGGTTGCTTCCCGCGGCGACGGTCGAGGTATGGGTGGACGAGATTCCCCACGATCGGTCCGGGACGGATCAGCGCGGTCTGGATGACCACATCGTAGAAGACTTCCGGCCGCATTCTGGGAAGGCAGGCCTGCTGAGCGCGACTTTCCACCTGGAAGAGGCCGATGGTATCGGCACGCTGGAGCATGGTGAAGGTGGCGGCGTCGTCTTTAGGAATCTGCGCCAGATCGACGGGTCTCCCGCGCGCCGAACAGATCTGAAGTGTTTCCTCAATCGCCGCCATCATCCCGAGCCCGAGAAGGTCCACTTTGATGATGCCGAGGTCTTCGCAGTCGTCCTTGTCCCACTGCACGATGCTGCGCCCGGGCATCGAGGCATTCTCTAACGGGACAATACGGTCGAGCTCACGGTCGCTGATAATCATGCCGCCGGAATGCTGGCCGAGGTGCCGGGGCAATCCGCGCACCGCATGGAGCAGGGTCACCAGAGGATCGGTCCGGGGGTGCTTACGGGGGAGCCCGGATCGGCAGAGCCGCTCGCGGAGTTTCTCCTCTTCCGCGAATCCCTCACGACCGAAAGAATCGGAAAAGCGCCCGAGAACATCGGCAGGAAGGTCGAGGACTTTTCCCATCTCGCGCATGGCGCTGCGGGCGCGATAAGT
>CALSSN010000004.1 GCA_943789025.1 uncultured Verrucomicrobiales bacterium | reverse complement strand
TCCATGGTATCACGATGCCGCAGGGTGACGGTGTCTACGAGTTCCTCCGCCGCTCCATTTTCTGCCTCGCCGATAGTTTCAAAATCAATGGTGAGACAGAAGGGAGTACCAACTTCGTCCTGGCGACGGTAACGACGGCCAATCGCTCCGGTCAGGTCAAAAGCAGTCTGCATGTGCGGTCTCAGAATTGCTTCCACCTGGCGCGCCTTTGCCACCAGCTCAGGCTTGTTTTTAAGCAGTGGCAGAATGGCAACTTTGATCGGGGCAATCCGCGGGGAGAAACGCATCACCGTCCGCGTCTCTTCTTTCCCCTTGTCGTTAGTGATCGTCTCCTCGTCGTAGGCCTCACAGAGCACTGCAAGGACCGTCCGATCGGCACCCGCGCTCGGCTCGACGACGTGCGGAATGAGGCGCTCCTTGGTCACCTCGTCGAAGTAATCCTGGTCTTTGCCGCAGGCCTCGCTGTGCTTGCCGAGGTCGTAATCGGTACGGTAGGCCACCCCTTCGAGTTCCTGCACCCCAAAGGGGAAGGCATATTCGATGTCGTAGGTCTTCTTCGAATAGTGGGCCCGCTCGCCATCAGGGACATCGAGGACGTGGAGTTTTTCGCGCGGCAGACCTATTTCTTGATACCAGGAGAGCCGCGTCTCCAGCCACTCGTCGGTCAGGCGCATGCCATCCTCTTCCTTACAGAAATATTCGATCTCCATCTGCTCAAACTCACGCGACCGGAAGGTGAAATTGCGCGGGTTGATCTCATTGCGGAAGGCCTTCCCGACCTGGGCGATACCAAACGGCAACTTGACGCGCTCCCCGGTCTGGTCACAGACATTCTTGAACTGGGTGAAGATCGTCTGCGCCGTCTCTGGGCGCAGGTAGGCGATATTCTCCTCGTCTTTCACCGCCCCCATGTGGGTGGAAAACATGAGGTCGAACTCACGGGCCTCGGTGAGCTCCCCGCCGCAGTGGGGGCACGGGTTGACCGGACCGGTCTGGGCGAGTTGCTCGGTGGCCACCAGCTGGGTAAAATACCATGGGTCAAGCGGCTGATGACGCTCCACCTCGTCGGAGAGCCAGGAAAGGGTCACGTCGGGACTCCGGACCAAGGCCAGGCCCGGAGCCAGCCTCGCGCCCTTCTTTCTGACCCAGCGGAGCAGCGCTTCCGACTCCACGCGAACTCCCGCGGGATCACCGGGGGACACGACCTCCATGACGCCGGCAAGTGACTGCGCCCACTCGGACTGCGCGATCAGTTCGCGCAGCTGATCAAAACGGACGTGCTTCTTGCAGACCTTGCAGGTTGCAAGAGGGTCAGAGAACCCACCGACATGGCCGGATGCGATGAGAACTTTGCGGTGGGTCAGGATCGAGCCGTCCATGCCGACCACATCGTCGCGATCCCGAACCATGCGCTTCCACCAGTAATCTTTGATATTTCGCTTCAGCTCGGCACCGACCGGGCCGTAATCCCAGCACCCGTTGAGGCCACCGTAGATTTCAGCAGACTGGAAAACGAAACCCTTGCGTTTGCAGAGACTGACGATTTTCTCCATGCGGGCGGGGTCAGTAGTAGAATTGTCTGGCATGGTCGTTGTGGATAGGTTGGCTGGCTGGCTGGGATCGAAAAACCTGGGCGTGAATGAAGGACGTGGGAAGGCCGAAACGCAAGAGGAAGTTACTGGAAACGCCCCCGCGGGAAGGCTACCCCGCCTGGAGGAAGGGCCGCCACTCTCGTTCCGTGCCCTGCTGTTCCTGCCGTGGTTCCTGACTTTCCTTATTCGGGTGCCCCGCTCTTCCAGAACATCTCCCGAAACGGGTGAACGTCGATAAGGTTGGCCTCGATCCCTCCCAGCCGGTCACGATGGTAAAACTGCACGCCCACATAATGATAAATGGGCGCGATGACGGCATCTTCTGAAACCAGCAGCCGCTCTGCATCCTCGAGGAGACTGTAGCGGCGGGCGGGGTCCGGCTCACGGGCCGCAGACTCGACAAGTCCATCAAATTGCTCGCTCGCATAACCGGTACGGTTGTTGCCCCCGCCGGTGACAAACATCTCGATAAAAGTGTTCGGATCATTGTAGTCGCCGACCCAACTCGAGCGGCACACATCGTAGGACAGCTTGCCCATCGAAGAGTAGTAGACTTTCGCCTCCTGCTTAGTCAGCGAGACATTCACTCCGAGATGGCTGCTCCACATATTCTGGAGTTCAACCGCGATGTGGGTCTCGACGCTTTTTGCCATGTAAAGGTATTCGACAAGCGGAAAGCCTTTCCCACCGGGAAACCCGGCTGCAGCGAGCTGAGAGCGAGCACCCTCAGGATCGAAGCCAGTGCTGCTCGCTGGCGGACGGTAGCCCTCGCCGGTCTCCGGAGGAACCAGTCCGGTGGCCACCCGCTCGCCAAGTCGGGTGATCTTAGTGACAATCCTTTCCCGGTCGATCGCCATGGCGAAGGCGCGCCGGACGCGCGGGTCATCGAACGGAGCTTTGGTGGTATTGAACCGCAGGAAGTAGGTACCAAGAAAGTCGTCGCTGTGAAAGTATGGCTGCTTCCTGAGGGCGTCGACCATCGTATTTGGAATCATCCCCTTATCCATGATCAGATCCACTGCGCCGGTCAGAAAGAAGTTCATGGCAGTATTCGGTTCATCTACCGGCATGATATCGACCGTCTTCAAAGCCACGTTCTCAGCATCCCAGTAATGAGGATTTTTCTCGAGACGGATGCGATCGTTCAGCCTCCAGGAAGTGAGGCGATATGGTCCATTGCCGATCAAATTCCCAGGTTTCGTCCAGCGATCGCCGTGCTTTTCGACGCTGGCGAGATGGACTGGTGCCAGAGTGATGAAGGCGCAGAGGTCGAGAAAATAAGGCGTCGGGCTCTCAAGTTCGACGACCAGGGTATGGTCATCCGGAGCCTGCACACCAACCATGGAAAAATCCGAATTCAGTCCCTCGTTGAAAGCACGCGCTCCGCGGATCGGATAAAGCTGGGCACAGTAAGGGGAGCCGGTAGATGGGGTGAGCACCCGCTTCCAGGAACCAAGAAGGTCAGCAGCGGTCAAGGGAGAACCGTCTTCCCAGTGAGCATCCTGCCGAAGGTGGAAGGTGTAGGTCAAGCCAGCCTCAGAAACCTGCCAGGATGAAGCCATGGCCGGTCCGGGGCTGCCGTTCTTGTCCAACCGCGTCAGTCCCTCGAAGAGAGCGGACCCGACCCGCATACCCACCTGGGCGGTGATATGCGCCGGGTCGAGGCTCTCTGGCTCGGCGCCATTGATGAAAACGAAATCAGCTCGTTCCCGGCGTCCTTCACCACAGGCACTGAGCAGAAGCACTGCCAGCACTCCAAAAGCACTGGTCATTCTACACGCTGAAAGGGAACAAGAGGACATGGTTGCTGCTGTCCCGACAACCTTCGATGCGAAGGACCAGCCCCGCATGAAAGAAAGAGACACTCCTAATTCCCTGGAACAGGGGCTGGCGACACTGGGGCCGCAGCCTTCTTCTGAGCAGGTTGCGATTCCGAGACACGCTTGGGGACCGATGGAGAAGCCTCAGGGGCAAGAGGCACCACTGCAGCTGGTGTGGCAGCGGCTGGAGATGGCGCCGCGACAGGGGTTGCTTCAGAACTTGGCTGACCCTCTGGCGCAGAGGCCTTAGCCTTTTGAGCTGGTAGCGATTCCGGAGCACTCGCAGGAACCTGAGGAAGCTCTGGGACACCAGCTGTCTCGGCGGCGGGGGCTGGCGCTTCTCCTCCTCCCAGGGCGGATGGTTGTTCCAGGCCAAGCGCAGCAGCGGCCTCAGCATCCACTCCACCAAGAACTCCAGACGTCCCCGAGATGGGAGCCAGAGCTGACTCCTCGAGTCCCACAGAGGCGGCACTACCGCCACCCTCGGACAGGCCAGATCCGAGCTCTTTATCTTTTTTGTTCCGCTGTGAAATGAGTACGGAGAGAAGCAAAGAAATAACGAAAAAAAGCGATCGCCAGCCAGACGGTCCCTCGCTGGAGGACATTGCTGGTCTGGGCACCAAACATCTGGTCCGTCATTCCGCCGCCAAACGCCGCACCAAGGCCCTCCTGTTTCGGCCGCTGCATAAGCACAAGCAGAACGATAAGAAGACTGACAAACACCATGATGACGGTGAGGAGGCTGATGATAATGGACATATCCTTTGGGAGGCTGGTTTCCGAGCGGGGCGGAATATGGGTTATCCGATGAGAAAAGTAAAGCAGAGGTTCAGTGCGCTCATGAAGAGGACGCAATTCTCTGGCGTTGGACCTCAAAGAGGCAAATTCCGGCAGCCACCGAAACATTGAGACAGCCGACCGTCCCAGCCATGGGAATACGCACGAGGAAGTCACACCCCTCACGGGTGAGACGGCGCAAGCCTTTCTCCTCTGCCCCCATGACAAGACCCACTGGTCCGGAGAGGTCCCCATCATAGAGAGATGTTTCCCGCCTCATCCGCAGTACCCACCAGCCAGAGCCCGGCCTCCTGAAGCCGCTTGAGAGCGCGTGCCAGATTCGTGGCTCGCACAACCGGAACGGTCGCTGCAGCACCACAGGCGACTCGCGCCACCGTCTCGGTCACCGGACAGGCACGGTCTTTGGGAACAAGAACCGCCATCACACCCGCCGCATCGGCAGTCCGAAGGCAGGCACCGAGATTATGAGGGTCTTTGACCCCGTCAAGCACGAGCACAAAAGCACCTGGACCCGCCTTATCGACCTTCCTGTAAAGCCCGGCCTCATCCAGATGCGCGACTTCGCCATGAGAAAAAGAAGCATGCCGATTCTCCCGCGCTTCGCTCACCCGTCCTGGTCTTTGTCTCCTCCCCATATCTCCGGTGAGGCTAGACTCCTATCTCTTGAACTGCAAATACCCCCCACCGCGAAGTTTGGCAGACATCCTGTGCAACCACCTTCCATTATCCAGCGGGCCCTTAGAATTCTTTTCAATCTGCAAGCAGAGAACAGCCCCGAAGAAACAACAGCAAAAGCATGAAGTCCTCCGAGGCTGAAGTATTTCCACTCGTGCCGTCCGTGGCGATAAGCCCACGTACCCGTAAATGCCAGGTGGGTGGCCGCTGTGATCAAATCTGCCTTCCAATCAAGGCCTGACATCAATCACCCTGCTTCTGCCTCCCTAACGTGAGTAACGGTCCGGAGCATGTTGAGCCACAAAGGTCGAACACAGCAGAAAATCGTTTTCCCAGATAAAGACCCGCAACGACCCCGCTAGGCGACCCGCTTCGGTATGTCTTTCAACATCCTCTCCTGCCGACGATTAGTCAAAAGATATCGCATATCTGCTACTCTTCCGGCTTCCCCCCCCACCCGCACCCTTGTCAGCCAATGCTGCTGCGGTAGGCTGGCATCGATGTTCCTCTCGACTTCCCAAGGGTGCGCCCACGGCATTTATCAGAGCCCGCTTGGAAGCCTTCTGCTTGTGGCTTCTTCGAACGGACTGCAAAGGCTTGCATTCGACTCTCTCTGTCCTCCTCCCTCACCAGAATATCTACCGCCCTGTTCCCGGTCTCTCGAGTTCCTTCACGATGGGGTGAAACAACTGGAAGAGTATTTCAGTGGCCGGCGCCACCGCTTCGACCTTCCCGTCGACGTGACAGGCACCGCCTTCCAGAGAGAGGTCTGGGCCGCACTACTCGACATCCCTCTCGGCCTGACAGCAAGCTACCAGCAGATGGCAATTTGCATCGGCAGGCCACGCGCCATCCGAGCCGTTGGAACTGCCTGCAGACACAACCCGCTTCCGGTTGTCCTTCCTTGCCACCGAGTTCTTGCCAGCAACGGCTCACTCGCCGGGTTTTCAGGCGGAATCGCGAAAAAACAGTGGCTCCTCCAACACGAGAAAAGAGACCTTCCAGAAAAACCTTTAGGCGGCAGCCAGCTATGGATGAAGCAGTCCCTTCTCCCTTAATTTCTGGAGGTCAATCCCGGTGCTGCCAGAAGGTCGGCATCGGTCGTCGCTCCATTCCGGTCCAAGCTGGCAACTCCCACAGGAGCCGAGGAATTGAGGGTAACTGCATCACCGCCTCCAAGATCCTGTGTTTCCAGCGCTGCTGGTTGTTCTTTGGCAGATTCTACCACCCCGGTCTTTTCGGTGATCTCAGTCGCCTGATCGACTTCTTCCTCCGGCTCGGTAAGATTCTCAACGCCAGCCAACCCCTCACCAGAGATTTCAGGGCCTTGCTCGGAGGATTCTACCCTGAGAGCGGAGGCATTGATCAACTGAGTCACGGTGACGAAGCGAAAGCCGCGGGCCAGAAGCTGGTCCAAGGCACTAGGCATGGCGCTGATGGTGCCACTGTGAATATCGTGGGCAAGAAGGATCGAGCCCTTGCGTGCACCTGAAACAAGGCGACTCGCTACCACTGAGGGACCCGGGCGCTGCCAATCTTTGGGATCAACATTCCATGTGATTGTGGGGTAACCAAAATCTCGGTGAATCCACTGCCGGTGACGCTCAGTAATGGCTCCGTAAGGGGGACGAAATGTGCGAGGATAAATCCCACAGGCCTTATGAATTGCTTGAGCAGTCCTCTGCAACTCGCTGCGGGTTCTCTGGTCAGACAACTTCGTGATATCAGGGTGGTTCCAGGTATGATTGGCCACCTCATGGCCTTCACGAACCATCCTGGCAACGATTTCAGGATGGCTCTGGACAAGGTTTCCGACCACATAAAAGGTGGCCTTGATGTTCCGCTGCTTCAAAATATTGAGCAGGCGTGGGGTATGCCTCGGATGCGGCCCGTCATCAAAGGTCATGGCGACCAGTGGCTGCGAAATACTCACCGAATTGTAGCGGATTTTACTCCCGGGCGGCAAGGTCCTGGGGATATTCATCGGCGGGTTGGAGTAAGTGCGTCCTGCTCCACCGTAAGAACGGTAAGCAGGTCCGGACTGCGAGCCAGATCCTCCCTTGTTGTGGCCCGCTTCACCCTCAGGCGAGACCGCACCTCGGCCCTGATCAGGAAAACGCTGACAACTTGAGGTTGTAACTCCAACGAAAACGAGGAGAAAAAACGACAATCTGACGATGGAACTGGACCTCATGCCTGTTTTTAAATAGTAGATTTCTTGCTTGAATCGCTCCGACCTCAAACCGTTACATCCGAGATGACCAGGGGGCAAGGCCTTCTCGCGAGGAAGCACCATTTCGGCATCAAAAAAAGGAAAAAACTCACCTCATCGGTCCATGAACCTGCCTAAGATTGCCTGAAGAGAGTCTGTGGCATCTTTCGGCCAGAGCTCTTTCGCAGTCACCAAGGCCATGTCGAGAGAACGATGGGATTCCCAGGCGGAATCTTCGGGAATCCGAACGATGGTTTCGGCCACAATTTTTTTGGCTGCTTCCGCATTGGCCGTAAGGTGCCCAATGACAGTCTGAGCATTGACCGGCTCTTCCTCAACCTTCCAACAATCGTAGTCGGTCACCATGGCAAGGGTAGCAAAGGAGATTTCCGCCTCACGCGCAAGCTTGGCCTCAGCGACATTGGTCATGCCGATCACATCGAACCCCATCTTCCGATTGAGCTCTGACTCAGCCCGCGTGGAGAAAGCAGGACCGTCCATGTTCACGTAGGTCCCGCGTGGATGCACCTTACCCTCATGGTGTTGTTGAGCCACGTCAGCAAGAATGGAGTGGAGCTGGGGGCAGATCGGGTCGCCAAACGCAACGTGGGCAACAATTCCCCGCCCGAAAAAGGTATGCTGCTCCCTCCGGCTAGTACGGTCAAAAAAACTGCAGCGGAAGCACAATGTCCCGCGGACGACACTCTTCTCGAAGACTTCCCACCGCTGTGACCGCAATAATGAAACGCACTCCAAGACTTCGCAGAGCGTAGATGTTCGCCCGGTGGTTCAGCTCGGTGGGGAGGATCCGATGCCCGCGTCCGTGCCTGGGAAGAAAACAGACTTTTCGGCCACCCAGCCTGCCCGAGACAATCGCATCTGAAGGGTCACCAAAAGGGGTGGTTATCCGCACCTCTTCCCTTTCTTCCAGAGCATCCATGTCATAAAGACCACTCCCTCCGATCACACCGACGGCAGGATTTCCATCTGCATCTATCTTGTCCTGTTTCTCCACTGGCCTCATCACGCGTTTTTTCCCAATAAGCCTCTCGCCCCGTTACCAAAGTTCAGGCAACCGCCTCTGATTTCCCATATCACCTGGTCTGATCAGGAATCCGCCGCCCCTGTTTATCAGAGAGTATCCTGTGAGAACAAACTCAGGGACGACAAGGTTGCTGTTCGGGTCATACACTTCCCCACCCGAATACCTTCCCTGAATTCGGTATTCGTAATTATGGTCATAACCGTAACTTGGGCCATTTTCGTTGAGCTCGGGAAGCCGGTCGGGCTGTCTCTTCACCGACTCATTCATCATGACCAGGCGTGCTCTGTTCCACGGTTCACGGGGCCGCCGAAGGTAGCCCCAAAGTCGCGTTCCTTTGAGATGAAATCTTCGACCAATAAAATAATTCCCCCGCCGGCTCGGCATGAATATACGCCCTCCGAGACGCCACCTCTGGAGCAACCTCACAAGATACCAGAGAGCAAAACTGAGCAGCGCAAAGACTCAAGAAGAGAACCCTGGGAAGATTTCCTCTTCGAATGGTCCTGCAAATGGCCTGAATCGATCGAAGCATGGCTGTAGATATCATCTGCCATCAACGCAGGCAAGACAGGCAATTTGTTCGCCTCACTTCGGCTGCAACTTGAGGCTCTTCAAATCCATCAGCCAGGCCCCATCATCTGGCATCTTGATCGGCTGAATCCAGATCGAATAATTCCCCGCTTCCGGAAACTTACACGTTCCCACATTTACCTCCTCAAAAGTGGACTTACTGCCGGTGTTTTTCGGCGTGATTTCGACATTAAGATCCGCCACCATCAGCCGATAGGATCCGGGCTTTTTCGCCTCCGAGCCCTGCTCCACGATCACTTTGTATCGCCCGGCTTTGCTGATCGCGACCTCCCACTTCAGTGAGGAATCAGCCCCGCTCCAGTTCGTGATTATTCCACCGGAAAGACGCGCGCCCTCCCCAAGGATCAGTGCCTTATCGGCACCGACATTCGTAGGTCCATTCACCTTCACAACTCCCTGAAGCGCCTTCGCATTCTCCTTGAGATAAGTCGGAAGTAGAGATTTGAAGGCGGCTCCCCCGATTTTCTCGATGGTGGGCTTCGCTGTCCGGTCGGGAAGCAGCGCCATCGCTGCGAGGAGAGTATTTTTCTCCCTTGATCGCTTGGGAGGAACGTATTTGGAGGCTTCTGCAAGAAGAGCGATCGTCTTCGCGTGAGCTCTGCTGCTCGGGCGCATGTTGATCGCAGCCAGGCTCTGAAGTGCCACAAGCTTTTCGCCGTCATTTTTGGCTGTTTTGAGAAATTCGAGAAGATCCTCCATGGGTTCCGTGTTCTTCCATTCGCCGATGGCACGAGCCGCTTGAATCGCGAGCTTCTTATCTCTGAGAAGCGCTCGCAGTCGGTTTCTTACCTGCTGCGTACTAAGACGACCTGCGATTTGAAGCAGTGCTTTCTGAGTTTCTTCGTTGGAAACCTGCTTGATGGCCTGGAGCACTTCTTTTGCCCGCTGCTCCTCGTTAGCAATGCTCTCACACACACTGATAATTGCCTCCTTGGGCGAACATCCGTTGCTTTGAGTCTTTGGCATCATCCCCGGTACGAATCGCATCCAGCGCCGCGATCATCGCCGGAACATCCGAACTGCGAGCAATCAGACCAAGGGTGTTCCACGCCGAGAGGTGGGTGGGGACTTTCGGGTTCGCTAACTCCTTGAAAACATAATGAACCCCCGTCGGAGTATTCACGCATGCCGATGACCCCGCACGAGGTTGATTCTGCCGTCACCCCTGGCTTTCGAAATCCCCTGACAGATGGCTTCATCGACACCGTCCACCCTGAATCCTCGCGAGGATCGAAGCGGCCATCACACCGTATTCTTCAGAACTGTGCCCTCCTCCCTCAAGAAAGCCGAGTAGCAGCTTTACATCTTCCACGGTGCCTTCAAGCTTGTCAGCTTCCGACATCTCCGTGATACGCTCGATGCGTGTGTTGTGGGCTTTTCTATCCACTAGGTTCATCACCGCCGGAATTCCGCCGCCGAGTAGAATCAGAGGAAGGGTGATGAAAAGCCATTTTGGAATCTTCGGTTTTTTCGCCGCTTCATCGCCTTCCTCGACAACGAAGCCTTCGATCGAAATCGCGTGCTCCTTGTCTGCCCCCGTGGCGAGGACCGGTCCTGAGGAGGAGGCCTCGTCCTCGAGGATCACAGCAGTCGCTCCAGTCAGATCCTCGTCGTCATCGACAACGACCTCAGCAACCTGCACCCCATCGTCATCCTCGTCCGCAACCGGAATGGCTGCCACAGGCTTACCGCTCGGCCGGCCTTGTGCAGTATTTTCAGTCTTTTTTTCCGGTGGCTGGAGGCGTCGGGACGGAGTTGCTTTGACAACCTCTTGCCCGGCATCAGAGCTTTCGCCTGCCGCAGCTTTTGCGGCGGCGACTTTCTCCTCGTTTTCCGGCAGCAAAGGCTTCCCTTTCTGCCTTGTTGCGGAAACTCTCTTTCCGAAAGAAAGCCAATGCCTCTTTCGCGTCGACCGGCCGGTGCTTTGCCTGCCGGTCCATCAACCAGTCGAGCCAGCTTGCGATCCACTCGGGGAGATCTGGCCGTAATTTTTCAAGTGGCGTGTACTTGTGCGTCAGGTGCGACCCCATGACCTCATAGGCGGTCTCCCCCTGAAAGGGATAATGCGTCGTCAGGCAGTAATAAAAAATGGCTGCCATCGCGTAAAGGTCAGTCCGCCCATCAAGTGGCGTGCGCTCAAACTGCTCGGGTGCCATGAAATAAATCGACCCCATGATCGAGTCATACTGGTCGATCGTCTGCTTACTCGGGTGCTTCGAGAGCTTGGCCAGACCGAAGTCAAGAATCTTGAGCTGGAACTTCCCGGTAGCGTGCCAGATGACCATGATATTGGCCGGCTTGAGGTCACGGTGAACGAGGCCGACTGCCTGCGCGGCGACGAGTCCCTCGAGGCACTGCGAGACCAGTTGCTCAAAGTCACTTTTCGGGAGTGCTCCGCGTTTGATCGTCTTATCAAGAGTCTCGCCCTTGAGGAGTTCCATAACCACGTAAGGTCCTCTGGCATCTTGGCCGACATCGTAAACCGTGACAATGTTCGGGTGCTGGAGAGCGGAGAGCACACGCGCCTCTTTGATCAGGTCGATGGCGGCGTTCTTATCTTCGCCCAGTGCCTCGGGGAGAACCCGCTTCAAAGCCACCTCACGATCGAGATTCCGATCGTGCGCCACATAAACAGCACCGAGCCCGCCCTCGGCTATTTTGGCTTTAATGTCGTAGCGATCGCTCATTGCAATGAATCTGGCCTCTGGCCGGCGGAAACACTAGTAGATGATGACCTGTAGTTCGGGAAGAGGCAAAAAGTTCCTTCTATCGCTGCTGCAATTCTTCATCTTTACCATGCCGCACCCCTCCGAGGTTTTGGATTTTCAACATACGGCAACCACAGGATACCAGTAGCTTGAGGCGAACAGTTTTTCTTGTAAGGGTCAATCCGCTCCTGTGCGAATTTTTCTTTCATCGGATCAAGCGCTTCCCGCAACGCACGGACGTCCTCTTCCGCCTCGTCCTCAAGTTCTGCAAGCTCGTCTTCAAGCCTGCTTACTTTGTCCTCCGCACGGCCGACATCTCGACTCTCCTTCCACGCCCGGTTGGCACCGGTCACGGCAGAGGAACGGGATCGGCGCCCACCAAAAAGAGCGCCGAGAATGGAATTTCCCACACGCATGGCGACATCAAGTTTCGCACTGCTCGCCTGGGCTTTCTGATCTTCGAGACGGTCCGAAGCGCGCTGGAGACTCGCTTCGATCTGATCGACTTTCTTCTCGTACTTGCTGCGCAGCGCAGCGACTTTCTCATCACGGACCTCACGGGCATCGTGAACGAGGCGGGCGCGAAAATCCGCCTCGGATTCGCCAAACCTCGAATACGCCCCCGTCAGCGAGCTCTTCATGAGGACGAGATGGTCGTTCTGGTAAGCCCAATCCACAATCTCCTTCTTCAGCCGAGAGTAGGTAGCCGATTTCAACGCCTCCCCTGGTAAGCCGGCAAAAGAGGCTCCGGCAACCGGGGCAAGGTCAAGGTCTGCGAAATTTACGCCCTCGGGCAGTTCATTCTCGGCGCGAAAGTCAATCCTGCCCAGATCAAGGTCGATCGGATTGAGGCGGACAAGAACCCGCTCGCCATCGAGCCCTTTCTTTGCGTCGCAATAGCGCACGCTGACCGCCTTGAGAAGGCACGGGTGGTAGGTAATTCCCGCCCCCTCGGGCGTGCCCTGAGGACGAAGGAAAAACTCGTCCACTCCCTTAGGAAGATTCGGGCGGGGCGCAGCAACGGGTCGGAGGGACGGGGCTGCCCCAGCAAGCTCGCTGCCGGCGGGTGCTCCTCCTGCAGGAGCGAGACCAGAGGAACTCGCTGCCATGGCGGTTTTTTCTGCGCGAACGGGGTCCATCAGTTGCTTGATCTGGCGGCGGGCGAGAGGCCCGCGCAGGTAAGACATGACCCAACGGACGTGAAAAGTGAATGGCGCATCGTTGTGGACGTTATTCATCAGAAAGACCCGCGCACCCAGTCCCGCGAGCAGTTCCTCCATGGCCCCTCGGTCGAAGCCCTTATCGCCCTCGGCCGCGGCTCCCTCAAGGCCATCAAGCACCCGCATCTTATCCCGCTCAGTCTGAAGCCGCCCAAGAAACCACGTGCCGGTGTTGGAAAGCGCCTTGTAGTCGAGATCGACCGGATTCTGGGTGGCCAGCAGCGTTCCCAGACCAAAGGCGCGCCCTTGCTTGAGGATCGTCATCATCGGCTTTTTTGACGGGGGGTTTGCCGTGGGCGGGAGGTAGCCGTAAATCTCGTCCATGTAGAGCATCGCGCGCAGGGAGTTGGTGCCGGACTGCGATCGCATCCACCCGAGGGTCTGGTTAAGCAGCAGAGAGACAAAAAACATCCGTTCCTCATCTCCGAGATGCGCGATCGAAAAAATCGAGATGCGAGGTTTGCCCTCCGGGGTGTGCAGCATCCGCTTGATATCGAGCGGCTCGCCTTCGAGCCAGGTCTGGAACCCCGGGGAGGCGAGCAGATTGTTCAGCTTCATGGCCAATGCGAAGCGCTCTTTTTCAGGCATCACCGACTCGAGATCCATGATTCCGATCCGATCGAAGGGCGGCTGCTGGATGCTGCGGATCAGGACCTCCAGGGTCACGTTCTGCCCGGCCCGCCAATGGTGGGCGAAAATATTCGAAAAGAGAATGTGCGCAGGATCCTGAAGAGGATCGGCATCCTCGCCAATGAGCGAAAGAAGGGAGGAAACCGTCGACTCAATCCGCTCAGAAAAAAGCTCGGAATCATCCAGGATCTCAAACTCAGGCACGTCGAGGGAACTGAGAATCGAGACCGGTAGACCCGCGTTCGAACCGGGGGTGAAGACGGAAAGATCGACCTTCTCACGAAACCGCCGGATGCGCTCTTTCGGCTGCCCCCACTCGGCCAAACCCTTTTCCCAGAGAGCCGCCTGGTTGGCCGCATGTTGATCCGGAGACACGCCTTTCTTTTTGGCATCGCCCTCGTTGATCCAAGGACGAAAATCAGAGGCAGCAAGGTCAGGAAAGGTAAGAAGTAAGTTCGCAATGTCACCTTTCGGGTCGATGACCAAAGCAGGGATGTTATCCATTGCGGCTTCTTCCAGAAGCGCCATACAGAGGCCGGTCTTTCCCGATCCGGTCATGCCCAGAACCACCCCGTGGGTGACCAGGTCTTTCGAATCGTAGAGAACGAGGTCGTCCTCGAGTGCTTTCTTCTTCAGGTCGTAGGGACGCCCAAGGTAGAAGGCCCCCAGTTTTTCGTAATCTTCAGTTCGAATTTCCATGACGACTGGCTGGCAAAATCAGGCGCTTGCTTCCCAGCGCCTTGTCTTCCTTACAGGAAACCACGTTGAGGGCAAGAAATTGACTTGAGGATGCTTCCGGTCACCGGCAACCCACAAGGGATCAAAGATCGGTCTTCCTTTCCGTCATTAATTCCCTTGTTCCAAAGCAATTCGCCCCTACTTTTTATGGGAGAAACAGGAGAATTCTGCCACCGCAACTGCAAAGTTTTTCTCAGTAAACGTCCCGTCCTCATCTCCCAATCATTTTTCTTGGAGCTTCCAGCAATGTCTACTCCCACTCCTGACCAGGAATTACTCGATCGCTGGCGTAACAAGCCCGCCCCGCTGCTGCCTCTCCTGCACGCCTTTCATGATCGAGACGGCTACCTGAGTAACACCACTATTGAAACTGTCGCCAGCGGCCTGGGGATCCCTGTCGCCGAACTTTTCGGCACGGTTACTTTCTACCACCATTTTTCGACTGAAGCCCCGGGCAAATCCGCCCCGCGGGTCTGTACTGGGAACGTCTGCTGCCTCCATGGCGGGAACGAAATCCTCGAGGCTCTTCGTTCCGAGGGCGCCACCGCGATGCCCTGCGCCGGGCGCTGCGACGACATGGTGCCCGTCATTGTGGGAGACGAAGTCAGGGTCGGGCGCAGCGTCTCCGAGCTCACCCCCCAACCCTCACCTCTTCCCGTCCCGAACCCGGGAAATATCACCGAATGCTGTTTCGCCAGTATCCGTGAGCCGGGGCGCGCCACCCTCGCAGGCTACCAGAAATCCGGTGGCTACCTTGCTCTGAAAGCCGCCATTGAGGATGCTTCACCGGAAGACATCGTCACGCTGGTCACCGAATCCGGACTCGCCGGGCGCGGCGGGGCCGGCTTCCCCACTGGGGTGAAATGGAAGGCGGTTGCCGAAGCTCCCGGTGACCCGAAAACCATTGTCTGCAATGCCGATGAAGGCGAACCCGGGTGCTTCAAAGACCGCACTCTCATGGAGCACGACCCGCACGCCCTCCTTGAAGGCATGGCCCTCGCGGGGTTCGCCACCGGTGCCGCCTGGGGGTTCATCTACCTGCGCTACGAATACCCGGAGATCGAAGCGATCCTCCAGCAGGCGATCGACGAGGCAGAGGCGGCAGGCATTCTGGGCGAGGGAATCTTCGGTTCGCCGTGTAACTTCAACATCCATATCCGGCGTGGTGCAGGAGCCTACATCTGTGGCGAAGAGGGGTCGCTCCTCAACTCACTCGAGGGCAAGCACCCGTTCCCTCGCAACAAACCTCCCTTTCCGGTCACTCACGGCTTCATGGACAAGCCCACCGCAGTGAACAACGTGGAAACCCTCTGCTCGGTTCCTGCCATCGTCTTCAATGGCGCAGAATGGTACCAGAGCCTCGGTGCAGGCGACCACGTCGGCACCAAACTGATCAGTCTCTCCGGCGACATCCAGAAGCCCGGCAACTATGAAGTTCCTATCGGCATGCCCCTCGGCGAACTTCTCTTCGAATGGGCTGGGGGCCCACTCGAAGGCCGCAGTATCCAGGCGGTCACCATGGCCGGCCTCTCAGGGGGGTTTATTGGCGCAGCGGAACTCGACACGCTTACCCTCGACGAACCGTGCATCCGCTCAAAGGGGTCTTTCCTTGGCGCAGGCGGGATCATGGTTTTCGACGACAGCCGGGACATGGTGGCTGCCGCTCACGACGCCATGGCTTTCTTCGCCCATGAATCATGCGGAAAATGTTTCCCCTGCCGGATCGGCACCACCCGCCTCACCGAACGACTCAGCATTCCTGATTCAGCAACCACACCAGCCGCCTGCGACGATGTCGCTGCCTGGCACGAGGAAGTCGCAGACATCGGCGCTGTCATGAAGGCAACCAGCGCCTGCGGACTCGGCATGGCTGCGCCACATATCACCGAGTCACTCAACCGCTATTTCCCTGAACAGGTCGAACATTTCCTCACCACAGGAACTGGAAAAGACGCCTGACCCATTCGATGCCAGTCTCATTTATCTATTCCTCCATAGATCCATCCTTCCACCCGGCGCCACCAAGCATCCCTCCTTCTCATGATCGCATCGAAGACCCAATACGAGCTCAAGCTGACTCTCGACGGCAAAGAAGTCGACTTTACCGAAGGCGAAACCCTTTACGAAGTCGCCACCCGAAACCGCAAGGACGTTCCCACTCTTTGCTATGACGAGCGGCTCGATGCCTTCGGCGGCTGCCGCCTTTGTGTCGTGATGGTCGAGGGCATGAATGCGCCGGTCGCCTCGTGCACGACGAAAGCAGCTCAGGGGATGGTTGTCAGCACCTCGCCGCCGGAGATCGAGAAGTTTCGGAAGACGCTTGTCGAGCTCGTCGTCTCAGAGAATAAAGACGCCGCAGTTGACCCCTTGCGCGGTTACGCCTCCCAGGAACTCGGGGACCTTGCCCGACGCTACGGTGCCGACGGCACGCGCTTTTCCGGGCGGAAGTCCGGGCATTCCCGAGAGGATGATAAGAACCCGTTTATCCTCCGCGACTACGATAACTGCATCTCGTGTTACCGATGCGTTCGAGTCTGCGCTGAGCAGGAAGGCGACTTCGCCATCAACATCCCGGGGCCGCGGCTTCGAAACACAGATCACCACCGAGTTTGGAGGCCACCTCGAGGACTCACAATGCACCTTCTGCGGCCAGTGCGTCCAGACCTGCCCGACCGGAGCACTCGGCGATAAAAAAGCGATGCGTGCGGCAAAGAGCCCAGGCGAAGTGAAGAAAACTCGCACCATCTGCCCGTACTGTGGAGTCGGGTGCTCGGTCGACATCCTCTCGAAAGAAGACCGCATCGTCGGGATCCATCCTGCCATGGACGGCCCAGCGAATAAGGGGGCACTCTGTGTCAAAGGACAGTTCGCCTACGACTTCGTCCAGCACACCGACCGCCTGAAGAAACCCCTCGTCCGCGGCGATGATGGCCAGCTCCACGAGACCGACTGGGACACCGCGCTCGACCGTGCCGCAGATGGTTTCAAGAAAGTGCTCGAAGAACACGGGCGCTACGCCACCTACGGAATCGCCTCTGGCCGCGCTCCCCACGAGGCAGCTTACTCGATGCAGAAGTTCATCCGTGCCACCTATGGCACCCACCGGATAGACAACTGCAGTCGAGCCTGACACGCTCCCACGGTTGCCGGTCTGGCAGCCACTATCGGACGCGGAGCGATGAGCAACCCGCTTGCTGACATGGATAAGCCCGAGGTCATCTTCGCCATCGGAACGAACATGACCGAGTGCCATCCGGTCGCGGCTACCGGGCTGAAAAAAGCCCTCGCCAAGGGCGCCAAGCTGATCGTCGCCGATCCGCGTCGGATTCGCCTCGCCGAGCTCGCTGACGTCTACCTTCCGATCCGCGTCGGATCAGACGTCGCCCTCCTCCTTGCTATGGCTCATGTCATCGCCCGTGAGGGACTCGTCGATAAAGAATTCATCGCGACCCGCACTACCGGATTCGACGCCTTCCTCGGGCACCTCAACGACTTCACTCCGGAGTGGGCAAGCAGTATCTGTGAGGTTCCCGCAGCCGACATCGAGCAGGCCGCTCTCTTCTACGGGCAAGCAGAACGCGGCGCGATCTACTACACACTGGGAATCACCGAACACATCTGCGGGGTCGATAACGTTCAGAGTCTCTGCAATCTCGTGCTCATGACCGGCAATATCGGGCGCGAGGGAACCGGCATCAACCCGATGCGAGGGCAGAATAACATCCAGGGCGCGGGCGACTGCGGAGCTGTCCCTCAGAATTTTCCCGGCTTCCAGCCGATCACCGACCCTGAGAATGTTAAAAAGTTCGCCCAAGTCTACCAACAGCCGCTTATGGACACTGGTGATTACGCTACCAAAGTCGACGCCTTGAACCGCTGCGGCAATGAAATCCGTGCCATCCTTATCGACGGGGAAAATACGGTCGTCACCGACCCCGACCGTAACCACTGCGAGCATGCGCTGAAGAGTCTCGACCACCTCGTAGTTATCGATATTTTCCTCACCGAAACCGGCCAACTTGCCGACGTTGTTCTCCCGGCTACCGGCTTTGGCGAGACCGACGGCGTCCAAGCGAATACAGAACGCCGTGTTCAGCGGCTCCGCGCCGCAGTGCCGCCGCAGGGGGAAGCCAAGCCCGACTGGTGGATCATCGCACAGATCGCGCAACGTATGGGCACACCGGGTTTTGAGTTCACAAGTGCCAAAGAGGTTTTCAATGAACTCTGCAGCCTGAGCCCGATCTACGCGGGACTCGACTGGGACCGCATCGACAAGGGCGAATACCAGTGGCCGGTCCCACACAAAGACCACCCCGGCACCCCGATCCTCCACGAGAAAGAATTCAAAAACGGAAAAGGCGTCTTCAAGGTCATCGGTTACCGCGACCCTGCTGAGGTCATCGACGACAATTTTCCCTTCTGGTTGACCACCGGGCGACGGCTCGAGGCCTACCACAGCCGTACCCAGACCGGCCGCTCCGAGGGGATTGATTACCTTCTCTCCGAAGAAACCCTCGAGATCCATCCCGACGACCTCGCCAGGCTCGAGGTTGCGGACGGCGAGACCGTACGCATGGCAAGTCGACGGGGCGAAATCGAGATCAAGGTCGAAGCCACGACCCGCTCACCCCGCGGCACTGTCTTCACCTCTTTTTCCTTCGCTGAAGTCGCTGTCAACGAACTCACCGGCTCGGGCTACGACCCGGTCACCCAGACCGCCGAGCTCAAAGTCTGCCCGGTCCGGCTCACGCCGCTCACACTTCCTGCGACGACTGCTGATCGCAACTAAACCTGCTCGCAAATCAAAGAACCCGAGATCTTCTCGGTGAGTTGCCTCCCCCGTGGAACCCCGGACAGGTAGGGCTTCCTGAAAAAGTCTGCTCGCGGAGCGCTCGCGATGGCCGAGGCGGCGGTTCGGGGTCCGGGCTGACGCCGGATCTCAGGCTGGGCAGTGGATCAGGCGGGCGTGGAAGAGCTTCACCGAGCCTCCAGGGCGGGGATGGCACAGGCACATCCAGGTAAATAGGCACGCGAGAAGCTCGCGCAGGCGGGTGTCCAGATTCAACACGATGATCCCGATGTTGATTACGCTCACCGAGGTGGGTACGAGCTTGGCCATGATCCTTGCCAGGCTCCCTTTGCGCTTGGCATTGCCGAACTTGCCCTCCACGGCGTTGCGGTCGATCTCGTCCTGCCGCAGTTGCGTGCGGGCCGCCGCCAGCGCAGCCGAGTTCTCGGGGGTCTCTTCGGACGGCCTGCCCAGCGGGGCGGCCGAGAGTCGGATGCTCCTCTCCTTGCACCACGCCCGGTTGGCCCGCGTCCGGTAGATCTTGTCCGCGTGGATCGATTCTGGCCAATGCCCGTGGAACGCGCGGTAGGACTCCGCCTGGCCGGGGAGATCGGCGCACTCATTGTAGGCGTCCCAACTCTGCCTGTGCAGTGTGGTGTAGCCTGAGACAACACCGACGGAGATCTTGGCTCCGAACTCGGTCTTAGCCGACGCCTTGCCCCGCACGATGGGGCGCACCCACGGCTGCGACAGGCTCACGATGCGGTCGGCGACACGGTGCTTCTGCTCTGCCCACATTTCCAGCTGCTGCCGGTAGACCTCGGCGGAGACCAACAGGCAGCGGTAGTCGTAGGCGTTGAGGTCGCGCAGGTCTGCGCCCCCGACTTCGACCATCGCCTCGACATGCCTGAGGTCGCGCCGGATGTAGCGCAGCTGCTTGCCGATGGCCTTGCGGACCTTCTTCGCCCCGGGCCGCTTCAGCTTGGTGATCGCCATGAAGTCCCTGCGCGCCTTCTTCCGGTAGGTCCTCGGCTTCTTCGCTGTCCCGACAAGCGGGCGGTGGAGGATGTCAATGATGTGCTCAAGCTTCTCGCGGGCCGCGTTGAGGATCTTGAGGTCGGTCGGGTAAGTGATGTCAGCGGGCGTGGCCGTGGCGTCGATGATCAGCTTGCCCGAATTCGGCGGTGGTTGTTCAGATTCAATCTCAGGCTGGGATTCAGCCGCAGCTTCGGCTTCCGCCCCAAGTTCAACCATAGCGTCCGGCTTGCCCGACTCGTCTGTGCTCGCAGTTGCTTCGGATTCCTCGGGTTCCGTGGCTATTCGGATGATTTCCCGGTTGATCTCGTCATAGTCCCCCTGGGCGAGGCGCGAGCGAAAGTAGACCATCATCGAGGGGTCGAAGGGCATTTTCTTAAGCAGCTCCCGGTAGCCGAGGAAGTGCTGGAGGTAGGGGTTTTCGAAGACCTGTGCGACGGTCTCCTCATCGGTCAAGCCGAGGCGTTCTTTGATGATCATCGCGCCGAAGGCGACTCGCCCGGGCAGTGGCGGTGCCCCCATCCCGCTTTCGGCAAGAGCCGCAGCGTAGCGCTCCTCCACAAGTTTCCACGGCACCAGTTCCCCCAGCTTGACCCAGCGGTTCTCGGGGTCGAGCTTACCGTCGAAGGGCAAGTAGAAATCTACAAATTCAGGTTGTTCTTGGAGCTTCATAGGAAAAAAGGTGCAGGCTTTTTCTACCTTTACCCCCAAAACCTGCGCACTTCACCTCGGCGTTTTTCTCGTTTTGCCCAGCGCCTATCGAGATCTTGTATTATTCAGGAAGCCCCAGGTAGGCAGGGAAGCAGGGAGCAACTCTCGAATTCAAAGCCGCGTCCGCTCCACTACTTGAGGGCCGGCCCCATCTCACGGAATGGCCACGCGGGACTTCTCGGAGGGTCCGAGGCCGGCGGCGATTTTCCCAGCCCGTAGTCGGCTGGCTTCAGCCCCGCACCTTTCAGAAGAGTTTCAGTCTTCACAAATCCAAAGAAGCTCGGGTAGTAAGGATCCACATAGTCCACATCGGCCTTTTCCGGGACCTCGAGGCCGGTGAGATGGAAGGCGGCATTGACCACAATCCTCCGGAGATCCTCAGAGACAAGGTCAACAGCTGCGCCCGCCGTGGTGCAGAAAGCGGTGCCCTTAGTCGCTCCGTCAGGCGCCGTGTATTCGTGAAGCCATGCCAGAGCCATCATCGGGTTGTTCTTGTCACCTGGAATCGGCTTGGAAGCAGGGTCCAGATTTTCGGTCACCGCACCGCGCAGGAGGATGGTGTCGGCAGCGCCGAGATGAACCACCCCGTAGACATCGGAGGGAGCGAAAACATCAGCAACGCTGTTAAGAACAGGGTGGTTTTTATTTGCTTCCTCGACGACACCTCGGGCGCCTTGGTGTTTATGGCTACCGTGGTGGCTGACCCACTTTTCGCCGAGAATTTTCAGACCGAACTCCGCGCAGGCGAGCGACTCGAACTTGGCCTTACCACGAAATGCATGGGTCGCAGTACGCAGTCCTATCACCGGCTTCCCAGCATTGAGAAACCGCCCGATGATTGCAAATTCCTCGTCACTGAGGTCGCGGAAGCGGGTGGCAATCATCATCAGGTCCGCTCCCTCGAGCGCCTTGAGACCATGCAGGCTTTTTTGGTTGTTGGGATCGATGATCCCGGTTTTTTCATCAATGGAAAAAACCACCATACAATCAAAGCCGTGTTTCTGGCTCAGTATCTTCCCGAGCATCGGCATCGCCTCCTCGGACCGGTATTCCTCATCACCCGCGAGAAGAACAATTTTCTTACCTCCCCCCGGACCGTCAACGGCAGGGAAGTGAAGCGAATGGTGGTGATCAGCAAGGGCGGGATGCATGGTGAAAGCCATCGCGACTGCGAAAACCGAAATGGTGGAGAGGATGGATGTATTGACCATTTTTGTAACTTTGAATCAGCGATCCTCTCAGGACAAAGTCGAGGACCATAAGAAAATACCACCTAGTTTGCTCCCACAGTAACAGGCGACTCTGTGACCCTGAAGACACCATTCATCAGCTGACCATGACCAGGATAGGTGCAGATGAAATAGTAGTCACCCGGGCTGTCGGGGATGCTGAAGTAGAGAGTGAATTTGCGGTTGATAGCAACCTGAGGCGTCGCGGCAAGCACTTCGGGAATGTCGGGGATGAAGTTCTTCTCGACCGCATCCGGGCCGATCTTCATGGAGGCGGCGATCACTTTCTGCAGTGATCCCGGCGTAATGACGGCAAGATTATGCATCAGGCCGGTGACGTCGTCATTGACGAACTCGATAGCAACCTTCTCTCCCACAACTCCCTCGATAAGATCGGTGGCGAACTTCAGCCCAGGCTTCACGCCTACCGTGATCGTGCGGGCGCTCTCGTATCCCGCCGGGACGAGGCTGGCGGGCTTTTCACTGAGCGTGGCAAGGGCGGCACGCTCTTTCTTGTCCGCAACCGCGGCAAGCGCCTCCTTGCGGATGTTCTCGATGAAGCCCGCGAAGCTCGGGCCACCCTTAAAATTTTGCGCCTTGGCGAACCAGGTGAAGAAGTCGCGACGGAGTTCCGGGGTCCAGCCGTGCGTGACTTTCCTGAGGGCATAGGCATACCAGATCTGCTGGCGCTGGGGCTTTGACCGCGCCGTGTCGGCGAAGGCTCTTCCGTACCTTTCAGCCCGTGCGATCAAATTCTGGTTCAACTCCATCCCCTCCTTGCCGACCGCATCCTGAGCCATCAGGGGGATTGTCCGGGCTACGATATCCTCGGCGCCGAGAGCGACAAGAAGGGCAACCAGCTCACGATTGAGCGGGTCACTAGTGGCAGGGAATCCCGGGGAAAGGATCGCAACAAATTCCGCCGCGGTGGCCGGATCGAGTTCCCCCATACGGATGATGGCGAGGCCGAGAACCCGGTAGGCATCGAGACGCTGTGCCTCCGCAAGCGGAGCGGAGAAGATCTTTTTGAGGGCCGCGAGGAGAGCCGGTTGGTGCTCGGGGTTTCCCTGGCGGGTGAGGGCAAGGAGCGCGGTGAGAGAGGCTTGGGTATCAGCCTCCGCGAGTGCTCGGTCAGCCCACTGCACAACCGGCTGGTGCTCGAGCGCGACGCGAGCGGCGTAGCGGATGAAGCGGTCATCATGTCCGAGGTGAGGCCAGACCTCGTCCACGGCACCATCGGCAGGGCGGTGAAACGCCTCAATCTGATGCCGAAGCTCGCGCAGGGGAGCCTCTGCACCTGGAGCTGCCGGGGCGGGGTCGGTGGGTTCGTCGCCGGAATACCGAACACAATAGACGGCGGAGTTCGTATTACGACCACCGACGGCGAAATAGAAATTCCCGTCCTTCCCGATCACGCCGTCCGTAACATTGAGGGGGGCTCCGATGACGAACTCTTCTTTGATCATCGTGTAGCTCGACCCGGCTGGAACCGGGTGCATCGCGTAGATGGTGCCGTAGGTCCAGTCGAAGGCAAAAATTGCGTTCTGATACTTCGCCGGGAATTTTGCTCCGAGGCCGGAAAGAACCCCCGTGGGCGAACCAGGACCGACATCGACTGCGGCGGGGAGGGTGTCCGGGTAGTAAGCGGGGAACTTGCCGCTGCCATTGCGCCAACCAAATTCCGAGCCGCTGGTGACGTGATTCATTCTGGTCGGACGGTACCATGGAGTTCCTATATCCCACTCCATATCGGCGTCGTAGGTGAACATCTCACCATGTGCATTGAAGGCAGCGTCGTACTGGTTTCGGAAGCCGGCAGAGAAGAGGTGGAAAGCACTGCCGTCTCGATCTGTTCGGGCGATCCAGCCACCTGGAGGGGGAACCCTGGAACCGTGCCCTCTGGCGTCAGGCATACGAGGCAGAAGCTGGTCCGGGGCGTAATTACGTGGCACGGCGGAAGTCTCGGGCTCTGGAACAGCACTGTGGTTGCCGGCAACCGAGTAGATACTCTTTCCATCCGGGCCGAGAACGACGGCGTGGATACCGTGCTCCCCGCCGGGGCGGAGATTCCGTAGCTTCTCCACATGATCGAGCATGTCGTCGCCGTCTGAGTCTGTGACTCGGTAAAGTCCGGCCGGCGTAGGCCCGCCATTGCTGGACACATAAAGACAGCCGAAGGCCCAAAGCATCCCCTGAGAACCGGTGATTTCAGCCGGGATTTTTTCCACAACTGGCGCTGAAGTCTCCGTGTCGCCCAGAGTGATCCGAAAGATTCCTTCGCCGCGCTGGTCACTGCAGAATAGACGACCCTGGTCATCGACCGCCATCGATACCCACGATCCCTGTGTAGCCTTGGGAACATCGTAGATTTTTTCGATTTCAAAGCCCTCCGGAACAACTTCAGCCTGGCCTTGAGAAACATTTATCTTTCCGGCATTGGCAGGCCCCTCGACCCCGGTGAACGGGTTGCCCCACGGGTCCTTGCCGAGCAGGCCGAGTGAGAATGCATCCACCCAACCTGCCGGGTCAACACTCGGGGCCATCCAATCATCAGTCTTCTCATCGCGCACCAGCCAATGCTTGTCCGTGACGATTCGTGCGCTGCTGCCATCCTTACCCACCAGTTCGACCATGGCCACCAGACCACCTATGTTTCCTGTATTGGTGGCTTCAATTGCGAGGACGTTATCACCCGCTACCAGATGGGGAGCGAGATCAAATTGCTCCGCTCTCTCCCAGTTGGAGCTCTCTCCGAGACGTTTGCCATTGATGAAGGCAGTGAAGCCATTGTCACAGGTAATCGTCAGCTTTGCCGATTTTGCTGGTTCACGTTGCGTCCACTGCCGGCGGGCATAGATGGTTTCGTCACCAGCGACCCCCCTCGTCCAGATCCATTGCGGGACAGTTGGAGCTGCCTCAGCGTTCGCGTTCACTGCCTTTGCTGCCCGCTCCTTAAGTTCCTTGAGGACGATGTCCTTCAACTCGACCCGCGTCGGTGGACCGGCGTGGATCTGGAAAGCGAGAACTCCGGCGAGCGAGCGTTTTGCCGCGTCATTATCTGTGATCTCGGCAGTCACCTCACCATTGACGTAATGAGTGAGGGTGTTCCCGCGGGCGACGATTCGGTATTGGTTCCAGGTGGCGACATCGAGCTGCTTGCTCTTATCAACCTGGCCGATGACTTTCGGCTTCTGGCCGGCCTCAAGAACTACTTTCTGCCCGCGCCGGGCGAGAATGCCACGCCCGCGCTCCTCGTAGAGCATCCCAAAAAGGTCGGCATTTCCGATCATGTCCATCTGGTAGCCACCGACCGACCAGTTTTTCGGATCAACCACTTTCGATCGGTACTGGATCCCCGAGTTGTTTCCCAGAACCCGCCCCTCCAGCGTGAGCTCGAAGTCCTTCAGTTCTCCCCCCTCCCAGATGAGGAAGGTATTTCCCTTGGTCGGTTTTTCGGCAGTGGTTTCACCGATAATACACCCGCCCTCAACACGCCAGAATTCCGAATTGCCAGACCAGCCAGTGAGATCTTTGCCATTGAAGAGGGGCTTTTGAGCATTGGCTGTAACCACAGGAAATGCCGCAAGAAGAAGAGAAAGGAGAAAAAAATGACGCATCAGACTTTTGGTTTGGGTGGGAGGACGATTGCCGCGTGCTGGAAAATCCTCATTGTGCTATACGACTAAGGATTGCTCCATCTATCATCTCGATCTGAAATATTTCTAATATTCTGCCTGCCTGAAAAGGGCTGAAAAAGAAAAAACCCCCAGAGCAATGCTCCGGGGGTCTCGAACTTACTTATTTCATCAAGTAAATCTGATCTGCTGCCTAGCCTCTGATCTCCTGGCCGTGGAAGTCGTGCCAGTCTTCAAGGTTATTGAGATTGACCGCGTCCCGGATATCGGCACCGGGAAGTCCCACTGCGCTGAGGATACCTTCGCGAGTCGCGTCGTCGTGATTGTAACCCACAACGGCATCGTTGAATCCACCGGCACCACCGAGGTTGGAGGCTTTCTCTTTCACCCAGGCTTCAAACTGCACATAGGTAGGCTTATTCTCGTTGATGTATGCCAGGGTAGCGTCTTTATCGAGCCCGATGGCGTCGAGCATCATCTGGTCGTAGCCGGCCCCGCAAGCAGGGTAATCGGGGTGGAGCTTCCCTGCGGCGTCGAGCGACACTTTCTGCCAAAAGCGGGGCATGTGAAGGACACCGAGAGGACCGGCGACACCTGAGCTGATAGTTGGAATAATCATGATTCGTTATTTTCTGGTTAGTTTTTGATGTAATGAGAATTTTTACGCTTTTTGAGATCAAGCATCGTGCCTGCCCGGGAAGGTCAATTCAGCGACTCCGGACTTATCGAGGTCTCCTAGACCTTCTTCTACCATTCTCTGGTACTGCCCGAGGGTGGCGGCATTGACAGGTAAGTTGACGCCGACTTTGGCGCCGAGGTCTGCAGCGATCCCGGAATCTTTCGCCGCGTGCTCCGCAGAAAACCAGCACTCGTGGTCGCGATCGCGCATGTCTTCGGCATCGGTTTCCAGTACCCGACTGTTGGCGCCGGTCTGGGAGAATACCTCGCAGAGCATGTCGACATCGTGCCCGAGGGCAGTGCCTAGACCCAACCCCTCAGCGAGACCTGCAGTGTTGATGTTCATGACCATATTGACGAGAGCCTTGACCTCGGCCGCTTTCCCTGTTCCACCCGGGACAAAACGCATGTTCAAGCTCAATTCCTCCAGCAGGTCTTTCTGTTCATTGAAAACAGTTTCGTCTCCAGCCAGCATCAAGTACAGCTTGCCCTCGCGGGCATGGCTGATCGAAGAGGCCATGCAGGCCTCGAGCGCACTTGCTCCCACTGCCTTGGCAGCGGCTTCAACCTCCCTGTGAATCTCAGGTGAAAGCGTGGCGCAGTTGATGAATGCGGTGCCCTCGGCCCCTGCCAGAAGTGTATCATCGCCTTGCAGAAAAATGGCACGCATAGCCACATCATTGGAAACTACCGTGATCACCGTATCGGAGGCTGCAGTGACTGCAGCCAGGCTTTCCTGCGCTGTGGCGCCGATCTCCTCCGCCAGACTGGCGGCAGCCTCTCTGTCGATATCATAGACGGAAGTCACCTCCCACCCTTTGTCATTGAGGTGCCGGGCCATGTTGGCGCCCATTTTTCCGACTCCGACGAATCCGATGCGTTTGCTCATAAAATTTTTCTCTGCTGGTTGATGGTGGAGAATGGGTTCTGCTAGTGCTTGAACTCTGGATAGAACGGATTGTGGGCCTTCTCTTCTCCGATCGTGGTCATCGGACCGTGTCCCGGACAAACGAGACAGTCGTCGCCCAAAGTAAAAAGTTCCTTGCGGTTGCATTCGAGCGCCTCGGCAAACGAAATGACTCCACCTCCCATCGAGGAGGCAAACAGGGCATCGCCCACCACAGCGACCGGCCGCGCCAGCCCGGAGATCACGTAGGTGATCCCTCCCACCGAGTGCCCGGAGGTGCGCCGGGTTGCGATCGAAAGCCCTCCGGCCTGAAATGTCCGTCCCGGGGCAAACCTTTCAGCACCACGAAGGGGTTCGCGCTCACTGACATAAACCGGCGGACTGCCCGTGGCTGCCCGAACTCGGTCCAGTTCGATGATGTGGTCGTGGTGGGTATGCGTGATAAAGATCGCACCGACCGTCAGTCCCCGCGCGTCGATGGCTGCGAGCAGTTCATCGGCCTGTGCTCCGGTATCAAAAACAGCCGCTGAACCTGTATCCTCATCCCAGGCAAGGTAGGCATTCACCGTCATTTCGCCCCGGTAATCCGAGTTGAACTGTTGCAGGCCCGGAAGAGCGACCGGCGCGGGCGCCCACTCCCCACGCGCCATGGCGACCAGACAGTCGGCATCCAGGCTCAAGGTCGAACAAAGAGCACGGGCACCTTCCTCATCGAACTTACCCTCCTTTAGCGAAGCGATGACTTCCTCCTCCACTCCGGTAAGAAAACTCAGGGTGCCATCATCAACCGCGAGGCCACGACAGGCCTTGCCAATGACATCTTCAAAACAATCTTCCAAGGCAATCAACTCAGACATAGGAAAGAGATGATAACCAAGAAGACAGGTTCGCCAACATGAAATACCAACTATCTCTTGCGTGGAATGACAGCGGACGTTTACCCTGCGGCATGATCAAGACCAATTCTTCCTCCCGTCGGCGCTTTCTGAAATTCGGAAGCAGCGCAGCGGCGCTCTCAGCCTTCCCCCAGATTCTGATCGCCCAAGAAGACACCACCACCGTGGGCGACGGGGACTACCGCTTCGAATGCCATAACAACTGGGCCCAGCTCCCCGAAGGCCGCCATTTCGGAGGCGCGACCCACGGCATCGCTATCGACAGCAAAGGACTCGTCTACATCTCCCATCAGGGCCAACCACACTCTATCTCGGTGTTTGATCCCAGTGGGGAATTCATGCGCACGCTCATGCCCCAGCACGCGGGGATGGGCCATGGTATCGATATCCGGAAGGAAGCGGATGGCATCGAATATCTTTATCTCTCGCCCATGAGCCCGAAGATGGCCTTCACCAAGGCCACGCTCGAAGGCGAAATGGTGTGGGAGCGCGGCCACCAAGCACTGCGCATGGCATCCGAACTCGAACTGAAGCACTTTCGCCCGACCAATGTCAGCTTCGCACCCAACGACGAAGTTCTCCTCGGTGACGGCTACGGATCACACTACATCTTCCACTGCGACAAAGACGGCAACCTGCTCCGGACCCTTGGGGGTCCTGGCAGCCAGGACGGTCAATTTCGCACCCCCCACGGCCAATGGCTCGACGACCGCGACGGCACCCCAAAAACCGCCGTCTGCGACCGCGCCAACAAGCGCCTCCAGTGGTTCGATATGGAGGGTAAGCACCTCAAGACCATGGACGGGTTTCTGTTCCCGGCGGACATCGACATTCAGGGAGATATCATGCTGGTTCCGGACCTCCACGCGCGGATCACCCTCCTCGATGGCTCCGACCAGGTGGTGGCGCAACTCGGCGACGACCCGAGCTGGCGTGCCCGGGTACTCGACAAAAAAGAAGCGATGCGCGGCCCGCACCCCGACAAGTGGCCCACCAACCGCTTCGTCCACCCGCACGATGCCGTCTTCGACAAAGACGGAAACATCCTTTTGGTCGAGTGGGTCGTGCACGGACGGGTCACCAAACTACGAAAAGTCGGCTGATCTTGCGTACGCCAAAGTTTTTCTCTACCGCTTTCCGGAGGCTCCACGCGATGCTCCAGCCCCCTCGCTTTCGCCGCCTTCTCTCTCTTTGGGAAAGTTCGACCCCTGATCTGTCCCGTCACTCGCGCAAGAAACACGGGCGTATGATTACTTTTTGAAAACATGCCCGTCCCAAGGTAGATTCTCATTTGAGATGCATCCCAAATTAATCCACTTTCTTCCAGCTCTCTGGGCTCTGCTGGTGGTGAATCCGGTGGATTCGCGAGCTGACCAGATCCAGAATGAGAGTCTTCGTGAGCTCAGGGAAGTGCAGGCGAAGGTCCAGTCGGGCCTCAACCGGAGCATGGCGGCTACCGTGGCGATCCATTCGCCTTTCGGGATGGGCAGCGGGGTGGTCATTGACGAGACGGGATTGATTCTCACCGCGGCGCACGTGTATGCCGCGCCCGGCAGGGAGGTCGACATCATTTTTCAAGACGGCAGAAAAGTACAGGGAAAGACGCTCGGGCTTCACCAGCAGAGTGATGCAGGCTTGATTCAGATTGCAGACTCGGAAGAAAACGTGTGGCCGTATGTCGAGGTCGAAGATGGATCTTTCGAGGACGGCGCATGGTGTTTCGCGCTCGGTCACCCGGGCGGGGTGGATGAAGAGCGAGGGATGGTTCTCAGAGTGGGCCGGGTTCTGGAAAAGCGGCGCTACAAGATGAAGAGCAGTTGCGAGTTACTGGGAGGGGATTCCGGAGGACCGCTCTTCAACCTCGCTGGCAAGGTGATCGGTATTCACAGTTTCATCGGTGGTGAATTCACCGACAACTACCACGTCTCGATGGAGCCTTTCCAAAGTCACTGGGAGGCGATGCTGGAGGATAAAATTATCACCCGTTTCGCTGCCGGTCGTGGAGGGTTTCTCGGAGTCGCCTCAACTTCACATACTGACGGGGTCGTCATTCGCAGGGTTCTGGAAGGGACGGCTGCTGAGAAAGAGGGGATTGAGGTCGGTGATATCGTGACATCCGTGGATGGGCAAAAGGTGCAGGAATACGACACTTTTAATGACATTCTCAAACAGAAGGGCCCGGGCGAGAAAGTCGACTTCACCATCCTTCGGGAGGACGAAACCCTCAAATTCACTGTGAAACTCGGAGAGCGACCATGACTGTGCTAAAAAAATCCGCCGCGCTCACGACTGCCATACTCACCGCGCTCTCAATGACGGAGGTTTTCGGCGCATCTGCGGCCTCGGATTCAGACGCTACCCTGGAAGAATTGACCGGTGCGGGAGCCTCCAAGGTTCTGGAGGTGTATGCAGACGAAGTGCGGAGCGGAGTGGCGACCGTTGTCTCTGATGACGGCTATCTGGTGACCAAATACAGCGATGTAGCACGCATCGAAGGGCCGTTTGAAGTCAAACTTGGCACTCGGTATCTTTTGCCGCGTATCGTGAAAATCCTGCCGGATGTGGACTTGCTCATTCTCAAGATTTCTGGCCATAAACTCCCCAGCGTGACATGGGAGGCAGAAGCGGAACCCGCCCGGATGGGAGATTGGCTCGTCTCATTGGGAGCCACCGTCGAAGAGGCAAGCCTCGGAGTTGTGAGTGCGAAGACGCGCGAGATCAAAGCGAAGAAGGCGGCACTCGGGATCATGATGGTCAATCTCAATCGCGAAGTGGCAAAAAACGGGGTGACCATCGAGCAGGTGTTCCCGGCAACTCCAGCCGAGCGGTGTGGGCTCCTGCGAGGCGACGTGATTCTCCTCATCGATGACAAAGAGGTGAATAGCCCGGATGAGGTGCGGGGCGCGATCACAGCGCTTCCGCCGGGTGCACTCCTTGAAATGGTGATCGCCCGCGCCGGACGAAAGCTGCGCAAATCGGCCTCGCTTTCTGACACCTCGATTCTGGAAGACCCCTTTGATGCAAGTCGCTACCTGAATGGCAAAACCTCTCTCAGGAACGTCGACTTTCCGGAAGTCATCCAACATGACACCCCGATTGATCCAGGGCTTCTAGGAGGAGCACTTCTCGATCTGAACGGAAAACTTGTCGGGATCAACATCGCGCGCGTCAACCGCTTCACCACATTCGCTCTGCCTGCACGGGTTTTCGGAACTGCTCTCGAGCATGCCATCGCGGCCGACCGCGCGCACCGGCGCGCCTTGCGCGCTTCCTTGCTATCTCCGGCAGGCCCATTAGGATCGGCGAAGACGCAACCGTAAGTCTCGGATTTCGCGCGGGGCGCGGGGGGAGGGCGGAAAGGAGAAAATTCTTCCCCACCGCCAATCCGCCAGCAAGCGAGCGAACAAGCCCTTCACCAAGCCATGCGCTATCAGACATCACCCGCAGCATTTTTCACCGCAGTTCGGAGCACCCTTGCGGCGCAGTTAGAATCCAAATGCCTGGCGCTTGTAAACGCCTGTGATGTCCTGCCTTCCTGCGCGGACGGCACTCACCCATTCCGGCAGAACAGCGACCTTTTTTACCTCACGGGAATCGACCAGGAGGAGACCATCCTTGTTCTTTTCCCGGATGCTTTCAGTGAAGAGGACAAGGAGATTCTTTTTCTCAGGGAAACCGATGAACAGGCGGCAGTCTGGGACGGACCGCGAGTCACCCGGGAAGAAGCAAAAAAACAGACCGGGATCAGCAATGTGCGCTGGCTTGGCGAGTTCGACGCGATCTTTCGCAGGCTCATGATCGAGGGCAAGGGTCTGTATCTGAACAGCAACGAACACCTGCGTGCTTCGGTGGAGGTGGAGACCCGGGATACGCGATTCACCCGGCGTTGTCGCGAGCAGTTTCCGCTGCATGCATTGCACCGCCTGGCACCGCTTCTCACGGAAATGCGGATGCTGAAGAGACAAGATGAGATTGACCTGATCGGGCGTGCCTGCGGCATCACGGCCGCCGGGTTCCGCAGGGTGCTTGGCTTCGTGCGTCCTGGCCTCAAGGAATATGAAGTTGAGGCGGAATACGCCCACGAATTTCTCCGTTCCGGGTCACGCGGATTCGGTTACCAACCGATTATTGCATCGGGAGCGAACAGCTGCGTGCTGCACTATACTGCCAATGACAGGGAGTGTCGTTCCGGCGACTTACTCCTGATGGACGTAGGGGCTGAGTATGGATATTACAACGCAGACATGACCCGGACGATCCCTGTTTCGGGGCGCTTTAATCCACGTCAACGCGACGTCTATGATGCGGTTCTGCGCATTCTCCGGGAATGCTGCCAGATGCTCCGGCCCGGTGTAGTACTTAGAGACTATGAGAAAGAAGTGGGTCGTCTGATGGAAGGCGAACTTGTCCGTCTCGGATTACTGGAAAATTCCAAAGTGGCCTCCCAGGACCCGGAGCGGCCACTTTACAAACGCTATTTCATGCATGGAACGTCGCATCACCTCGGATTGGATGTCCATGATGTCGCCCTTGCGCACCGACCCTTGGAAGACGGGATGGTGCTCACCGTGGAGCCGGGGATTTACCTGCCGAAAGAAGGCTTCGGGGTGCGGCTGGAAAATAATATCGTGATCGGGGCAGAGAAGAATACTGACTTAATGGCGGGGATTCCAATCGACCCGGATGAGATCGAAGACCTGATGAATCTCTAGATCCGATGGCCAATGCACTCGCCGGGGAGCGTTCCCCTTATCTCCTCCAGCATAAGGACAATCCCGTGGATTGGATGCCCTGGGGCGAGGCGGCCCTGCGCCGTGCCCGCGAGAAGGATCGGCCGATCTTTCTTTCTATCGGTTACTCAACCTGTCATTGGTGCCATGTCATGGAGCACGAATCCTTCGAATCTGAGGGGATTGCTGCTTTGATGAACGAAGGGTTTGTCAACATCAAGGTCGACAGAGAAGAGCGACCAGATCTCGACTTGACCTACATGGCCTTTGTCCAGGCGACTTCGGGGAGTGGGGGGTGGCCGATGAGCGTCTGGTTGACCCCTGAGCTGAAGCCGTTTCTCGGCGGGACGTATTTCCCCCCGGAGGATCGCGGTGGTCGTCCAGGTTTCCCAGCAATGCTTCGCCATGTGATAAAGCTTTGGAAAGACGACAGGCAGCTGCTGGTCGAGCGCGGCGACTCGGTGGTGGCGCAACTCCAGGAAGGCCTTCGGCCGAGGTCGAGCGCAATTCTTCCCGATGGAGAAAACGTCTTCCGCGAAGTTTTCCAGACCCTTCTCGATCGCTACGACCACCACCGCGGCGGGTTCGGCGGAGCGCCTAAATTTCCGCGCCCTTGCGTTTTCGACCTCCTCTTTCGACTGCGAGGGCGCCTTGACGAACCCAAGGGAATGCGGGCGCAGGAGATGGGGGTTCACAGCTTGATCGCCATGGCTCGGGGAGGGATGCATGATCAAGTAGGCGGCGGGTTCCACCGCTACTCGGTCGACGGCAACTGGCACGTGCCTCACTTCGAAAAAATGCTCTACGACCAGGCACAACTTGCAGTGTCATATCTCGAGGGGTTCCAGCTTAGCGGTCGCGCGGAGTTGGCCGAGACAGCGCGTGGAATCCTACGCTATGTCACGCGCGATTTGATGCACCCTGAGGGGGGCTTCTACTCGGCAGAAGACGCTGACAGCGCGGTCTCCGAGGAAGACGCCAGCGCAAAGAAAGAGGGAGCCTTCTACGTCTGGACGCACGCGGACCTCCAGGAGGTTCTGGGAGATGACGGGGCGGCCATCGGGGCGCTTTACGGCGTGGAAAAAGCAGGCAATGCCACCTCTGACGGAGATCCTGCCGGAGAGTTTCGGGGCGAAAATATCCTCTACCAGGCGCGACCGCTCCACGAGGTAGCGAAGGAATTTTCCATGTCACCTGAGGAGCTCCTCCAAGTGCGCGAGCGGTCTCTAACACGCCTGAAAGAGGTACGGGACGCGCGGCCACGGCCGCACCTCGACGACAAGATTCTGACTGCCTGGAATGGATTGATGATCTCGGCTTTCACGAAGGCGGCCCGGGTATTCGGGGAAACCGAGTATCTTGACGTCGCCAAGAATGCAGCCCGGTTTCTCGAAAAAAATCTCCGCACTGCGAATGGTTTTCTATTCCGGAGTTTTCGTGCGGGAAGTGCGGGGGTAGCTGGGTTTGCTTCGGATTATGCCTTCGTGATCCGTGGCTACCTCGATATTTTCGAGGCTGGTGGAGGCGGAATTTGGCTGGAGAAGGCGATCAACCTGCAAGCAAAACTCGACAGTCTTTATCTCGACAAAGACTCGGGAGTCTATCTTTCGGCAGCGGCAGGTCACCACGACGCGATTCTTTCGATTGTCGAAGATTACGACGGTGCAGAGCCATCGCCAAACTCCGTGGCTGCTTGCAATCTCTTGCGGTTAGGGGGCATTCTCCAGCGTCCCGAATTCACGGAGCGGGCCGCTGGGGTTTTGCGTGGTCTGGGAGGCGTTCTCGAGAAATCTCCTTTCACGGCACCTGAACTCGTCGTAGCGCTGGATCTGGCCACGGCTGAAGCCACCCAGGTCATGTTTGCCGGTGGCACAAGCGATCCGCTTCCCGGACCCGGAGACCCGCTCCGGCTTCCGGTAGACGCTGGCTTCTTTCCTCACCTGCAAGTGCTGCCATTGGACAGTGTGGCTCGCGCAATTCTGGTTCCGCCGGCAGGCAATCGAGAAGGCGTCGCCGCGATGGGCGCGGGTAAAGATGGGCCGATGATGGCGGCCTACCTCTGCCAGGGAATGCAATGCCAGGCGCCGGTAGAGAGCCCCGTCGCACTGAGCAAACTCCTCGCCCAGAACTCAGGCCCGGCGAAAGATCAGGGACGCATGCTGTGACCAGAAACCACTGGCGTTACTCATGGCGAAATCACCTGTGATCAGAATGGGGTTTTCACGGACGAAATGGTGGCTGGCCGCAAGCACGGCAGGATCGGGGCAGTCGAGCCCCGGGGTGGCCGGTGCCTTCGCAGAAGCAAGCGCCCGCATGGTGCAAATGGCCTCAAGCGCTCCCGTGGCACCGAGACAATGGCCGGTCACCGGCTTGGTTGAACTAATGGCTACCGGTGTTTTCCGGCCGGCAAACAACCTCTCGTAGGCAGCCATCTCTCCGCGGTCGTTGAGAAGAGTTCCGGTTCCGTGCGCGTTGACATAGGCGATTTCTTCACGACTGCAGCCTGCCATGGCGCAGGCCTCTTTCATCGCCCGAACCAGCCCGGATCCATCCTCCTCAACAGCAGTTCTTCCACCAGTTCCTGTAACCATTCCCCAGCCAGCCAGCACACCGATCGGCCGGGCACCACGAGCGGCCACTGATTGCGCCGATTCGAGCACCAGAAATCCAGCACCGTCGCCAAGAGTCATGCCATTGCGATCGCGGTGGAAAGGTCGACAGGCGAGCCTGGGGTCATTGCGATGTCTGCCAAGCACGCCCGCTTCTGCCATCTGTTGGATGATGAGCGGGTCCGTTCCGCAGTCGGCCCCACCTGCAAGCATGATGTCGGCCTTTCCGAGAAGGATCTGTTCTGCGGCACTGGCGATGGCGGTTGCGGCCGAGGCGCAAGTGGCAGAAACCGTCATGGAAGGGCCGCGTGCTCCGACCTCCATGGCGATGGCGCCGCTCTGACAGGAAACCGTGCTGTGGGCTGCAAGAGAGGGCAGCATGCGCCTGCCGGCGTCCAGACGACGCACTGCCTCGACCCATTTCTGCATGGGTCCACGCGAAGTTCCACCGATCACACCGAGCCGCGGGTGCTCCTCGCCAGACTTGATTCCCGCCTCTGCGAGAGCTTCGAGCGCCGCCATGAGCGCGAGCCCACTGCTCGGGTCCATGTGTCGAGCGCGCCGCGGCAGGTCACTCCAGATCGTTTCGGGTAGCGAGCAGATCGCGTGACCTTGATCTCCGCTCCCAGTCGCATCAGAACTGAGCTTGGCCAGACCTTGTCCCTCGAGGGCCGCTTCCCAGAGCGCGGCACTCCCAAGTCCCGCGGCACTGAGCGCTCCCGATCCAGTGACGAATACTTCGGGAAACTCTCCTGTTAACACGCTTCTCTGGCTGCCGTTCTGGTCTGTCATGACGCAATGTGAATGGATCAGGGAAGGAAAGGCCAGAAGACCGGGATAAGAAAAACCGCCACCACCCAGAGGATGAGGTTGAGAGGAATGCCGATCCTCGCGAAATCAGCGAACCGATACCCGCCTGCGCCATAAATGTAGGTATTTGTCTGGTAGCCGATTGGAGTCGCGAACGATGCGCTGCACCCGAACATCATGGCTACGATGAAAGGCCGGGCATCGACACCGAGAGCTTCGGCGATTCCGAGAACGATCGGGCTGAGGAGCGCGGCGACCGCATTGTTACTGATCAGCTCGGTGAGGATCGAGCTAAGAAGGTAAACGACAGCGAGCACAATCACGGGCGAGCTGCCTCCAAAGGCTCTCATAATGCCGTCAACGAGGAGCTGGGCTCCGCCGGTCGCCTCCATGGCCCGACCGAGCGCCAGCATCCCGAAGATAAGAAAGAGAATATTCCAACCCACGCTCCGGTAAGCCTCCTGGGGCTTGAGGGTGCCGGTAACGAGCATGGCGATGGCTGCAAGCAGGGCAAGACCGGCGATTGGGATTACTTGGAAGGCTGCGCCGAGCACAAAACCAAGGGTGATCCCAGCGCCGATGATGGCCTTGCCTCCTGCGGGAAACTTTTCTCGCGGCTCTGAAATCTTGATGAAATCGAGTTCGCGCTGGACACGGTTGATCGCATCCACAGACCCTTGGATAAGGAGAACGTCTCCAAAGTGCAGAACAACGTCTCCAAAGTCAGCTCGCAGGTCCTGTCCCTGCCGGTGTACCGCGAGGATCTGAACTCCAAAACGCTGTCGGAAGCGCAGATCCTTGAGGGTGCGGGCAATCAGCGAAGACTGCGGGCCGACGATGCCCTCCATAAGCTTGAGCTGCCGCTCCTCGAGTTCCTTGAGGTGAAAGCGTTTTTCGGCATCGAAGACGATTCCCTCAGTGTCCCGAAGTTCATGAAACCCTGGTCCATGGACTTTCAGAAGAATCCGATCATCCGGCTTGATCTCAAGCCTTGCCAGCGATATCGCCAAGGGAATACCCCGCCGACGCACCTCGAGCACTCGAAGATCAGGGATATCTTTGATCAGTGTGTCGGTGAGCATTTTCCCGACCAAGGGCGAATCCGGCTCGACACGGAACTGGGTCAGAAAATAACGGTTCGCGGCGGGCTCGATCTCCTCGTCAAGTGTCTCACGCACTGGCAGGAGGCGGCGTCCGACGAGGAGGATGTAGAGAAAACCAACCGCAGCATAAACGAGGCCGAGCTTGGTTAACTCGAACATCTTAAAGGCGGGCTCACCGTAGCCTTGCACCACACCGTCGATGATCAGATTCGTCGAAGTTCCCGTCAGGGTGCAGGTGCCGCCGAGAATTGAGGCAAATGAGAGAGGAATAAGAAGCCGGGAGGCTTTGAGTCCAGTCGTTTTGGCGAGCGAGAGAACGATCGGAAGAAAGACAACGACCACAGGAGTGTTATTGACGAAGGCAGAGAGAGCGGCGGCGAGAAGCATCAGGGTTATCAGGACCCTGAGTTCTCCTTTTCCGGCGACTCGCTGGAAGAGTCTCCCCATGATATCGATACACCCGGAACGCTCCAGCCCGGCTGACAGAATAAACATGCAGGCGATGGTGATAGGTGCCGGGTTCTTAAAGACATCAAGGGCCTCTTCCACACTGAGGGCACCCGTAAGAATGACAGCCCCAAGAGCCGCCAGAGCAACGATGTCAGGACCCGCCCATTCTCTGAAGAAAGCCAGCACGACAAGGCCGAGAATCGCATAGACGGCAATAAGCTGGAAGGTCGGGAGGTCCATAAAAGTTTCGTCCTGGGCTGGCTCAAGCCCCATTTCCATGGCGCTGCAATGCTATGACAGGGGAATAAACCATTCCAACTAGCATCCACTGGGAGGATAGGCTAATGATTCCCGCCTTGCTATTCTTCTTCGTATGTCATGAAACAGGCTCTCTTCTATGTCTTCCTTGTTGCCCTCCTCGGCGCGTTCATCGCGACTTTGGCTGGGCACAGTGATATCCAAAACACCCTCAGCAAAAGCGCAGCTTCTACCCTGCGAGAAGATGCTGTCACCGCAACACTTCTGGACAAGGTAAAAATCGAGTTTCGCGGCCAGGAGGCCTTCGTCTCAGGCGACGTCGAGTCGGAAAATTCCCGTGACCGCCTCGCGGCTACCCTCCTGACCATGGATGTTCCTGCTCGCTTCGGTCGCTCCATGCCTGGAGTGACTGCGGTTCACGTCGACGGTGTCCGGGTTGGCACCTCCACAAACACAGATCCTGCTTTAGAAAGCACAGGGGGCAGCGAGCGATAAGGCAACCAAGCAACCACCCGCCTCCGCCCTCTCATTCACTCACCAAGCAACCACCCACTCACCCACTCACCCATTGCGAGCGTCTCACTTTCATTCCCTCTCACCATGACCATGGAACCCTACTTCTGGCTTTTTCTTAAAATTTTCCCCTGGCTCTTCGTTTCCGGTAGCGCCGGTCTCCTTATCGGCTGGGCTCTGCGCGGGCACAATCTCACGTCCACGGTCGATCGTCTCGAGAACGAGGCCGGGCAAGCAACCTCAGACAAAGCGAAGGCCGAACAGCAAGCGCAAAAGCTTCGCAAAAGGAGAGATAAGCTTGAAACCAGGGTCAAAAGTCTTGAGAAAAGCACCGCTCCCCGCGACGAGTTCGAAGCAATAAAATCGAAGTTGGTTGCCGCCGATTCGGAGATCAAACAACTCGAACAAGAACGCGATTCCGTCCGCAAAGAGCTCGAGAGTTTTAAAAAAACCTCGGTCAGTGGCGCGGACCACTCGGAAGTGAAGCGGGCCCTCGAGAGAAAAGACACTCAAATTCGGAAGGCTCAGGCCGAGGCAGCAAGGACCGGCGAAGAACTGAAACTTCTCCAAGCTCGCGAGGTGCACGATCTGGTCGGATTCAGGGACGAGCGAGACGACAACCTCAAGGAGCTCAGACTCGAGAATGTTCGCCTGCGTGAGATCCTCGTCAAGGTGCAGGCGGGCGACAAGAAGTCCCTTCTTCAGCTCGCTGACGAGGCGCGGACTGGAAGCGCCGCAGCTGCTGCTGCAGCGGCAACAAGGTCAGCGGAAGATCCGCTCGCCGAAGCAGCATTACGTGAGGAGAATGCCCGCCTCAATGGCGAACTTGAGACGGCAAAAAAGAAGCTTCTCCAGGTGAAAGGCGGGGGAGGTGGCTCTGCGCTCTCCGGCATGACTGGCACATCGATCGCCCTCGAGCGGGAACGGGACCAGTTGAAGGTCGAGCTCGCTAAAGCACGCGCCACCGGCGGACAGGATACAGATGCAGGGCTGCGCAGCGAAATTTCCAAGCTGAAAAAAGAGCGCGATCACCTGCTGCTTCAGCTGACTGAAAAAGTCTCTGCCACCTTACGATCCGAATCCGAGCCAGGCCCAGATTTTGATCCACCTACCCCAACATGAATGGCCAGGTATTAGTGGATGAAAATTTCTCACCGCCAGAGGGCCAGGAGCCGGCATGAGAAGACATATGACACCTTCGCTAAACACCCGAAGCCAAACCCTTTGCAAGCGGTTAAACGCCTTGTCAAGCCGATGAAACGTGTTACGATCCTCATGTTTTAGTCATTTTCTCTTCCGGTCGCCGCCTTTTTTAAAAATACCCTTTCCCAGAGCTCCACTAGAGCTCCACTAGAGCTCTACAACCTCTTCTCTCAGTCGTGCTTCGTTTCCCCTTAAGTTGTAATCTGCGCGCAGCAGCGCTCAGCTTACTGTGTGGCTTAGGCTGCATGCGCAGTGACGCTGCCATCATTTTCTCGTTCAGCGAGGTTGGCGCGAATGTTGAGGCTTCCATTTCTGGTTCGGCGGTTTTACCACTTGTAGTGCAAAATAATGACTCGCTCAGTTTGGGGAATTTTAGCTTAGGGGCTGACAATCAGCTCGATTCTGGTGTTAGTGGTGATATCGTCGATATATACGGTGGCGGAACATTCTTCTCATCAGGATTGAACGGAGCTCCAGACGTCAGTACTGGCGAAAGTAACCGGATCAGTTACAATACCACCCTCTTAATCGTTTCCGATGAGAACCTAGCTCCAGGTGCTACAATTTCCCCAACGGGAACCTTCACTTGGACTGGCACGACAATTGATGCGCTTTTCGCCGCACCTGACAAGGGCATCGGCACTTACACGGTGTATCAGTTCTCTAATTACGACGCGACGCTAGCTCCTGAAAACCGCATTGATTTTGCCTTCCCAGCTGTAGGCACGATCTGGGACATTGACGGGGCTACTGCGGGTGGATCAGGCACAGACTCAGGCGACGGCAATTGGTCAGACACTACTTGGTCACTGAACCCGCTCGGCACCGATGCCACCGGAGGGTGGTATAACAATGGCACTACTGGTAACGTGGCTACGTTTTCAGCAGGTGATGACGTAACCGGAAGCTCAACAATCACCGCAGATGAATCTGGAGTGGTTCTTACCGGAATCAAAGTGGAGGAGGGAGCTGTCACGATCAACGGGCTCGAATCTCTCGCGCTCAATGAAGCTCCCACAGGCACGGATGAAGGCTCCTCGGAGGCTGCCGAGATTGATGTGGCTGCCGGGTCCTCTCTCATCATCGCAACCACTCTAACCAACGATGGCTCAGGTGGAGATGGTGTCGAAAAAACCGGGGACGGCATTCTCACTCTTTCTGAAGCTAATACCTACGACGGCGGAACCACCGTGAGCGGCGGAACCCTGCTCGTCAATAACACCAGTGGCTCAGGAGTCGGTAGTGGCAGCCTGACCGTCAGTAACGGAACACTCGGTGGAGATGGCAGCATCGCCGGAGCCACGACGATAGGGACTGGGTCATTCCTTTCACCAGGAGCTACCGCAGGTGTTGTTGGTGACCTCGTCTTCGGTGCAGATCTTGATATCTCTGGTCTCACTGGAGATAACAATGGCGGGCTTCTCTTTGATTTAGCGGGCGGCGGGAGTGATCAGGTAAGTCTGCTCGCTGGAGCCCAACTGATTATGGGCACGTTGGATTTTGAGGATTTTACCTTCACTGATCTCGGCGGCCTCTCAGATGGCGACACTATCACACTTTTTGATAACCTAGAACTAATTGCCGGAAGCATCGGAAATTCTCAGGGTACGATCGGTAGTTTATCAGCAGAAATCTTCCTTGGCGATAACGGCAATGATATTCTTCTTCGACTCCAGAGCGAACCATTCCCAATCTTTGGAGGTGCTCCAGAACCTTCCCGCGTGCTCCTGCTCCTGCTTGGAGCTGTGTCGGTGGTATTGCGAAGACGGCGAAAGCCTCTGCCCTCCTGAGGGTAAAACTAAACGCTCACTGACACGGAAACGGGAGAGACTTCGCTTTCGATATTCTATGCGGGTTCCGTCATGAAAGTTTTGTTTTATCCCGTACCCGCGGGTTGATCATTTCTGCACGCCAAGGGATCGTGTCGTAGGAGCTTTTTTTTTAAAATCAAAGCTTCCAAAAACGGGAAATTCTCTCCTGCCTTCCAGAACCTGGTTTCGCTCAGCCATCTCCCATGCATAAGATGAAGGGCATCATGAAATCTCTTTTTCTGTTCCTTTTCCTGATTGGTTGTCCTGCGCTGATTCTTGGTCAATTCCCGAAAGCAGAGAAGGTTCTTGTTTCAGAGGGAGGAGGGGGCGCTTCGACCATGCGTGGAGCCACCGCTTCCGGGCCGATTGTTTCGACCATGACGCTTCGGAAACCGCATCCTGCCCGAACCTTAGCCGAGCTCAAAAGAATCAATCCCGCGCTCACTGACGTCCTTCCTGATCTAGAAAAATTGATGGCCAAGGCAGTCGTTTCTTCGCGCTGGGAGGACCTTTATGCAGCGAAAATTCGAAGCCTCAAAGCTGGATCCTCGCTGACTCCGCACAACTGGTTCGACTGCGAGACAATCCTCCGACTCCAGCACCCGGATACCGGACGACGGGTTCTTCTGGTCCAGGCGGATATGGACTGCGTCACAGACGGCTCTGACCCAGCGAGGAGACCGGGCCTCACCGACTACAACATCGCACGGAGTTCAGACTGGTTCCTACCGGAGACCTCCATGAGTTGGGCGAAGAGATCCTCATCCACCCCAAATCCATTCCTTGGCTACTACCCCGGTGCCTTGAAGCGGCTTGAGGCCATGCGGGTGCAGATCCAGCTCGAGGCGGCTCAAGACGGGGGAGTCGTCTGGCGCGAGCTTCTCGATACCTGCGATGATCAGATCTACCGAATCAAAGCACGCGGCATGGGAAGCGGCACCCGCACCGGCCTTTCGAGGCGGAGCTATCTTCTGGCTACCGACGACCCATTCGTCGTCCTACCCAAAAGCTGGGTTTCAAGCAAGGCTGCGTTCGCGCCAAATATCGGGGACTACGCCGCGGTGATCTACAAGAGGAACATTTTTCCGGCCGTGCTCGGGGACGCAGGGCCCGACAACAAAATTGGTGAGGCTTCGCTGAAGCTGGCCAAAGCGATCAATCCTAAGGCCACCGGAAAACAGCGTGCTATTGATTCTCTGGCTGTCACCTACCTCTTCTTCCCCAAATCCGGCCGGGCGACAACCCCTCCCGATCTCGGGATCTGGAGATCCAAGGTCCAAGCTTTACTCGACCAGGTCGGCGGCACCGGGGTGCCCTTACATCAATTCTGAAAGCGAATTTGATTATTTTTTTTCCTCTGCCCTACCCGATTACCAGCGCCCAGAGCTTAGGAAGGAAGATCAGACCACCCACTGCGGAGGCACCCAACACGGCAACGAAAACTCCTGCTGCCGCCGCGTCCTTGGCTTTTCTTACCAGAGTATCCTCTTCCTTGGTGACGCGATCGGCAAGGTGCTCAAGACCAGTGTTCAGGCACTCTGACGCCACAACAGTGGCGATGGCAAAAACCACCGCAATCCACTCCCAGAGCGCAATCTCAAGCCAGACGCCGATCCCGATGGCAGCGGTGGCAAAGACAAATTCGATCCGGCCATGAGTTTCATGCATCAGGGTCTCAAAAAGCCCTCGCAGGGCATTGCGGAGGGCAGTGATGCGGGAACCGATCATCTTCCATAAATCTCGATCTTTCCCTGCGCCTCGCAAGCCTCGATCATTCCTGCTCGGATCGAGTTGCAGGCGACTTGCGTAGAAGCATCGCATCAGTGAAGAGATGCGCTGCGGCACTGCGGATCGCCTCGACCCTGGTTCCACACCACGGGCGCTTAGGAACCTCAGTCCAAACGGTGCCAGGCCAGGCCGGATCGTCCTTGGAGCGCCCAACGATGTGAATGTGCATCTGACGAACCTGATTGCCGATGCAGGCGACGTTAAGCTTTTCCGGTTGGAAGTGCTCAGAGAGGAAGCGCGAGACATCACGAACCAGGATGGTGACCTCAAGGAAACGTTCGAGCGAAAGCTCATGAAGGTCTTCGACACCCTCCTCGACCTCGGGGACGATAAGAACCCAGGGGAAGAGGGCATTGTCCTTGAGGAGGACAAGGCAATCGTCGCGGCTACCCAATGGGTGAGTTCCTGCCGCGAGTCTGGGATGGAGCTTTAAAGCAGACATGAAAAAAGTCGGTGCTCGCAATATCTCTCAGTAGCTGGAACCACCGGCGATGGAGGCTTCTACCGGGTGCCATGTCGTCTTGATCTCTTGGGTAGCAAGAATCGTAAACGGGCTCTCCTCATCTGCCACGTCCGTGGCGTGAAAGACCGGACGCTTGAGGTTACCCGCGGAGTCAGAATGCACGGCTGTTTGTTCCGCAGCGGTCAGGTCAGAGGCAACGATTGCGTTGACATCCATGTGAGTAGCCATGGGGGGAAGAAGCTCCTCACGGTGGCCGGTAAGGATGTTAACGACCCCTCCCGGGAGGTCGGAGGTAGCCAGTACCTCCGCAAGGGCAACCGCCGAGAGCGGCTTCGTTTCCGAGGCCAGCACGACCGCCGAATTCCCGCCAGCGAGAATTGGAAAGACGGTGCCGAGAAGACCGACGAGGGCAGAGCATTCAGGCGCGATGGCTGCAACAACCCCGACCGGAACAGGAACCGAAAAGTTAAAGTGGGAGCTGGCCACCGGGTTCACCGCAGAAAAGACCTGCTGGTACTTATCACACCAACCTGCGTAACAGACGCAGAGATCAACCGATCGCGCGACTTCCTTCCGAGCAGCAGCGCGACGCGATCCTTGGAGAACGAGCTCTGCCTCAAACTGGGCAGCGCGGCTTTCAAGCATCTCTGCGATCCGGTAAAGAATTTGAGAACGGTTGAATGCTGCTCGAGCAGACCACCCTTTTTGAGCGAGACGGGCAGCGACGACGGCATTGCGAAAGTCTTTGCGCGACGCCAGACAGAAATTTCCCAAAGGCTTTCCCTTTTTCCCAACCGGCGTGAAATGGCGACCGGATTCGGAGCGCGGAAAGTCGCCGCCAATGAAAAGCTTGCAGGTTTTGAGGACTTCGATGCGAGACATAAGGAGAGAGTTGCAGGTTGAAGTTGGAGAAAGAACAAAGGAATGGAAGCGGTCAGATGTCGAGGTAAGCAGCGAGGCCGTGAAGCCCGCCTTCGCGCCCGAAGCCAGATTCTTTACAGCCGCCAAATGGGCTGGTGGGATCAAAGTTGTTGTAGCTGTTCCCCCAGACAACACCTGCATCGAGGGCATCAGTGACCTGAAACAGTCGGGCTCCTTTATCGCACCAGACGCCTGCGCTCAGACCGTATGGTGTGTTGTTGGCCTTCTCGATCACCTCGGACAGGGTGCGGAATGTCTGCACAGCCAGAACTGGACCGAAAATCTCTTCGCGTGCGATGGTAAAGGACTGTGCGACCTCAGTGAAAAGTGTGGGCGGACAAAAATAACCGCGTGATGGAAGCTGGCAATCAGGCTGGTAGATGGCGGCTCCCTCTTCCAGACCGACCTTGAGGTAGTGTCGAATAGAGGTCAGCTGTTCTCTCGAGTTGATGGCTCCGATGTCGGTGTTCTTGTCGAGCGGGTCACCGACAACCAGGGTGTCGAGGCGACGCTTCAATTTCCAGAGGACTTCCTCGTAAACTGGTTCCTGAACAAAAAGACGGGATCCAGCACAGCAGACGTGGCCCTGGTTTAAGTAGATGCCGTTGACGATACCTTCGACCGCCTGGTCGATGCAGGCATCCTCAAGCACAATGTTAGCGGCCTTTCCGCCGAGCTCGAGCGTGCATTTCTTTCCGGTCCCAGCCAGTGTCTTCTGAATGACTTTCCCCACCGCCGTTGACCCCGTGAAGGCGACTTTATCGACATCGTCATGCTCGACAAGAGCAGCGCCGGTTGCACCCGCGCCAGTAACGATGTTGACGACTCCTGCAGGGAGGCCCGCCTCAGCCAGTATCTCTGCGAGCTTCAACGCAGTGAGAGGAGTGGTTTCGGCCGGTTTGAGAACCACTGTGTTTCCGCAAGCGAGCGCCGGTGCAATTTTCCAAGCAGCCATCAGAAGGGGGAAATTCCACGGGATGATCTGGCCGGCGACGCCGAGGGGCCGTGGCCTTCGGTTGGGGAAGGCGTAGTCCAGCTTGTCTGCCCAGCCAGCATAATAAAAGAAGTGGTTCGCGGCGAGCGGGATATCGATATCGCGGGATTCGCGGATCGGCTTGCCGCCATCGAGCGTTTCGGTGACGGCCAGTTCGCGTGACCGCTCTTGCATCAGGCGGGCAATACGAAAGAGAAATTTTCCGCGCTCGCGAGCTGGCATATTCCCCCACGGACCGCGAAAGGCGAGACGGGCAGCCTCCACTGCCTTTGCGATATCCGCAGCTGACCCTGCCGCCACCTCCGAAAGTTTTCTGGCCGTGGCAGGGTTTCTGGTCTGGAAATACTTCCCCTCGCTCGGAGGCGTCCACCTGCCACCGATAAAATGCTCGTAGCGCTTCGCGATCATGGCGAGCCGGGAGTCTTCAGGCGCGGGAGCAAACTCCCAGGAAATGGTCTTTTCTGACATAGTGGTGCGAAGAGGTAGTTCTTAATCCTTGGAAAAATATCGGGCGGCCTGGTAGTGGCCTGTCTCGAGCCTGGCGATCTGCATCAGGACGTCGTTGGCAAGTGAGCTGGCACCGAAGCGGAACCATTCCTTACTCAGCCACGCTGGGCCCAAAGTCTCTTTGACCATGATGAGGTAATGGAGAGCGAGCTTGGCATTCGAGATGCCGCCGGCAGGTTTCATCCCGACCATCCGGCCGGATCGGAAATGGTAATCTCGGATGGCAAGAAGCATGACCAGAGTGACCGGCAAGGTTGCGGCAGGAGAGATTTTTCCAGTCGATGTCTTAATGAAGTCGGCACCGGCATGGATGGCGAGGTCGGTGGCGCGCCGGACGTGGTCGAGAGTGCCAAGCTCACCGGTCTCGAGGATGACTTTCAGCCTCGCCTTTCCACAGGCTTCTTTCACTGCGGAAATCTCATCAAAAACATATTCGTAGTCGCCCGAGAGAAAACGACCTCGGGAGAGCACCATGTCGATCTCGTCGGCACCTTCGCTGACTGCGAAGCGAGACTCTTCGAGTTTCTGCTGCAGAGAAGCCTGGCCAGAGGGAAAAGAAGTGGCCACCGAGGCGATCCGAATCGTGCTCTTCGCACCGAGCTGCGCACGGGCAAAGCGGACCAAAGGCGGATAAACACACACGGCGGCGGCGGCGGGGAGCCCTGGGATGGCATCGTGCAGGTGCGCAGCCTTGTGGCAAAGCTGGGCTATTCTATGTGGGGTATCAGCTCCCTCGAGAGTGGTGAGATCGATCATCCCCAGCACCATCTCTAAACCTTCCCGTTTGCAGGCACCTTTGATACTGCGAGTCACGAATCGCGCTGCCCGCTCGGCAATACCCACCTGGTCGACGGCAGGAGACTTGGTTGGGTCAAAGCTTTCCATGGTCGTGGTTGTCATCTGCGCGTTTCTCTGTCCGACCCCATGATCCTAGCGGATTCTGAGCAACGAGGAAGGAAGAAGAAGCAGACCAATAAAAAAATCGGCGCAACATTTCTTCTTTGCTTCTTCTCGTTTCCTCCCTACGAGATCGACCGTATCATTTCCAAGTGGATATCACCTGAACGATGACCCGAAGCAGTATCACTCCAATCAAGATTCTCGTCATGGCGCTCCCAATCGGGCTGGTGCTTCTGGGCGCTCTTTCGTTTGTCTTTTACCTGAGAAATCAAAGCAAACTCGAAGGAGCAGACTCTCAAAACAACGAGATTGCCATCATGCTGAGAAAAAAGATCGATCAGGCATCGCTGGAAGCCACCATCAGAACACTGAGCGACACTCTCGGTCCTCGGAGTGTAGAGACGCATGACACTCTTCAAGCCGCAGCAAGCTTCCTCGAGTCTTCACTCGGGCGGATGAACATGGGCTACGCGGTGGAACGTCAGAGCTACGAAGTAGAGGGCAAAATGTTTCATAATCTGATTGCCGAGCTGCCCGGAACATCAAAGTCCGAAGAGGTCCTCGTGGTAGGCGCTCATTACGACACAGCCGGATCGACGCCTGGAGCCGACGACAATGCCTCCGGAGTCGCCGTTCTTCTTGCAGTCGCGCATGCGATGACCGGCACGGAAAACGAGAGAACCGTCCGCTTCGTCGCCTTCACCAATGAGGAACCACCTTTCTTCCATACCGAACAGATGGGAAGTCGAGTCTACGCGCGCTCGTGCGTCGTCCGAGGGGACAACATCGTGGGAATGCTCTGCCTTGAGAGTCTCGGTTACTTTGACGACAAAGAAGAAAGCCAGGAATACCCGCAAGGGATCGATGCCGAGTCGATGGGCTACCCATCGGCTGGGAATTTCATTGCTGTCGTAGGGAACGAGACGTCGTCGAGACTTGTCGATGCGGTCGTGACACACTTCAATGCTGAACCCAGGAAGGTCCCAGCGATCGGAGCAGCCCTCCCATCCCTGATGCCGTGGGTGAATGCCTCTGACCACTGGTCTTTCTGGCAGGAGGACATTCAGGCGGTGATGATCACAGACACCGCTCCTTTGCGGAACCCGAACTACCATTTACCCGGAGACACGATAGAAACTCTTGATTTAGCCTGTTTGACCGAGGTTGCTGAAGGAGTCGAACTTGTTGTCCGCCAGTTGGCCAACCCGGATGAAGGCATGAGATGAAAAGCCCGATGACCGATGGCCGATGACCCTGATAACCGAGTGGAGTTGCGAATCGCCTGGTGGATTGTTTTCCTTGTGGTGGCAGTCTTCCTGTCACTGCGCCTGAGCCCTACTTTGAGGTGGATATTTTCGTCAGTGAGCTTCGGGTAGTTTCCGTCACATGGCTGATCGGACGGGTGCGACAAACTACACCTCTGCGAGAGAATTGATTCCGACGATGGTATTTGTTTCAGGCTCACGATTGTTCTTGCTCTCCTCCAACTATGGCCCGAGTATCCCTGTCTTTTCTGCAAATCACTATGATCATGAAATACGCTAATCGAAAATTCCTCCTCAGTTTTTTACTCAGTATCCTGAGTCTTTTCACCACGGCCGCTGCAGCCAAGAATATGTTCGGTGTGGAGACTGCTTTTCTCGTCGACCCCTCCGAAAAAGTGGTGGCTGTGTTAACCGAGCTTCAGAAGACAAGTGACTTCGCCAAAGCAGCGCAGACAGTTGTTACCCTTCATAATGACGACGATGTGAACGCAACCTACGTCCTCGGGGTCTGGCACGAACTCGGCTTGGGCGTGCAGCGCGACCTCGGCAAAGCAATGGGCTTTTACAAAGCAGCAGCCGATAAAGGGCATGCTGCTGCCATGAATAATTATGGGTTCAATCTCGCTGCTTCGTCGCAGGGCGATACAAAAAAGACAGCAGAAGGAGTGGGCCTCGTCAGAAAAGCGATGGAAGCCGGCAATCCCCTCGCCGCTCGTAACTACGCAGTTTTCACCCTCAATGGCATCGGCATGAAACAAAAGAATCCTGCTGGCGCGCGTAAGATTCTCGAAGACGGCATCAAAGCGGCTGATGCGGAAGCAGCCCTGGTTTTGAGTGGACTCTACGCGGAAGACAATGGGATCGGTCCTGACCAGGCAAAAGTAGTCGACTATTTAAACCAGGCCGCATCGCTCGGATCAGCCAACGGACAACAAGCTCTTGGTCAGCTTTATCTCGCTGGAACCAATGGTGTCGAAAAAAATGTCGCGAAAGCCCTCGAGCTGCTCACCAAAAGCTCAAACGGAGACAATGCAGTGGCAAAGAACCTCCTCGCCACCATGTATGAGCAGGGATTGGGCGTTAAAAAAGACCCAGCGAAGGCACTGGAATTCTATCTTGCGTCTGCCAAGCTCGGAAACGGCCTCGCACAGAATCGCCTAGGAAACATCTACCAGAATGGAGAGGGCGTAGCCCAGGATTTGAACAAGGCACTCGGATATTTTCGGGCGGCAGCGGCCCAGGGATTAGGGGCAGCAATCTTCAACGTTGGCGTGTATTATGAAGACGGTCGCACGGTGGACAAAGATCCTGCCAAAGCGTTTCAGTACTTCCTCAATGCCGGAGCGAAGGGCCTCAGTCTCGCGCAGCACAAGGCAGGGCTTTACTACATGAACGGAGTTGGCACACACCGAGACACGGTAGCTGGCCGAGCCTGGTTCGACCTTGCTGCCAAGCAGGGCTTTGCTCCTGCTCAAACCCAGCTTGCCCTTCTCTACGAGAAAGGCCTCGGCATCCAGCGCAATCTCCGCACGGCAGCCCAACTCTTCTCTCTCGCCTCCGACCAGGGAGACGTCGGAGCAAGCCTGAAACTTGCTACCTACTACGCAAACGGAGTCGGCGTGGAAGCAGACCCGGTGCGTGCCTACGTGTTAGCGGGCAAGGTAGCCGGCGCATCCGACCAGGCTACCGCTCTCGCAGCGCAGCTGAAAGAAAAACTAACCCCTGCGCAGGTTGCGGATGGCAACAAGCAGCTTGCGGAGCTGAAGGCGAAAGCCTCGGCACCCGCGGCGGAATAACGGAATAACGCGGATATAACAGCCGGACACGTGACGGCTTCTTTCTCGTGAGGAGGTAGCCTCTGGTGGGTTCGTAAAAGCCTGCAGGTTTCCCGAGGACTTTTTATCCACGATTGGCAACAAAATTGAATCATTGTCCTCCGCATTACCGTATTGTATAGAGATTAAGGGTGATACAGTTGTCTCCCAAAATTACAAACAAAGATGAAAAAACTACTCGCATTTGTTGGTCTCCTCGGCCTGATGATCTCCCCGATCCAGGCACAGGAGAAGAGCGCCGCCACGATTTATGTGGCAGGCATGACTGGTGTAACATGAGGCGGTTGTAAAAGAGACGTCAGTTCGGCGTTCAAATCACTTCCAGGTGTTACAGAAATTGAAATCATGAAGGGCGATAAGGCAGGCACTCAGAGTGTGAAAGTGACTTCCTCGGATGCAGGAATCACCAAAGAGGCTGCGATCGGGTCTCTCGGGAGCAAAGCCAAAAGTTACGTCGTCCACACCTGGGACATCTTAGCAGAGTGACATTCCGGCGAGGAGATGTTTCCTGTCTTACGGGATCAAAACCTCTGAGCCTTTATTTAAAAACCTGCGCCGGTTCTTCGGTGCAGGTTTTTTTGTTGATGCTGAGCCTGCAATTACCTTGCTTTGGATTTCCCCATAAGGTGTGTGGAGAAAATACGGGCATAGGCGGAACTGGTCGGGCTGGGCGGTTCACCAGGTTCACCAGACTCAGAAGTCGTGGACGGCTCGAAAAGGGGAGTGTCTGCGGGGTCTGCGGTGGCTCTGGAACATTCGTTAGTGCATAGTTTTTCAGCAAAGGGGAAATCACCTGCGCAAATTTTTTCCAAGTCACACCATGAAAGGTGCAACACGGTGGTTTCTGGATTTGGGTCCTCCGCGGGGGAACTTGTTTTTATTTCCTCCAAAAGCCTTTCCAATGCCGGTGCATGAAGGCGGGAAGCGATACGCACGAGCCCGGCATCAACAGTCCGATTCCCAGCCGCAAACAGCATAAAATCTTCCGCGATGGGGAGGAGATAGAAGCTGTGATGCCGAGCAGTTTGGAGGAGACCCTCACCACTTTCGCAACGCAGGCGATCACCAAGGCTACTCTGCATAAAATGGACTGTGGAGTCGACCGTAGATGCATCTCTCCTTCGGAAACTTTCCGGAAGTAGACCGTGAGCCTCCACGAGAGAGCCTTTCGCACAGAGAAGAGAGGCAAACGCGAGTTTTCCGTCAGCAGCCAGAGCTCCAAGACTCATTTGCAGCCTCGCTGCGAGCTGGTTTGAAGGATTGAGAATCATGGGCCGATCATACATCCAGCAATCATTCAGGAAGGTGTTGATCCAAGTCGAATATCCTTGGATCTCTTGGCATGAAAGCTCTCAAGGATCATCTGCGTGATCGCATCAAGGGTCTCGACAACGTTCCGGTAACTCTGAGCAGATGCCTCAAAGCGTTGAGGCGAAGGAGTGTCATTGAGCATGAACAATTGGTCCATGGCCGCGAGTGAGCTGGTATTTGACAGGTCACGCTTATTGTACTGATAAACAATAGGAATGTCTTTTCGACCAATGCCATTTGCTTCCAGGTTTCTATACATAGTCTGACAGGCCATTACATTTTCCTCCCTACAATCAATTTTTGAGTCTGCGACGAAAATGATGCCGTCGGCACCTTTGAGAAGCAGTTCTCTTGTAGCGTCGTATCGAGGCTGACCAGGAACCGTGTAGAGCTGGAATCGCGTGTCATAGCCATTGATGACGATGGCCTCAACATGAACGTAGTCGAGAAAGACCGTGCTGTCCGTAGAAGTCGCCATCGATACGAGGTCTCCCCTTACTTCAGGGTTCAACCTTTCATGAATCGCGGCAAGATTCGTCGTCTTTCCTCCACCAGGAGGTCCACAATAAACGACTTTAAAAGTAACTTCTCTTTTCTCGTGATCGACTTGCGCCATGGTTTCTCTGCGCGTCGAACGGTGCTTTGCCTCAGCCCTTGATCAGTTCTGAGAGTTCGCGAGTTACTACAATAAGTTTTTCACTGACACCTCCTTCAACCTTGTCGTGGTTGAGCATAACGGCGAGGCAAAGGTCATCGCAGCGAAAATATGTGATGGTTCCTGCCGCTGTTTTGACGTTCAGAATCGAGATGTCCTCGATGCCTATCTCTCCCGCAAGCTTGGCCACGGAATCATAGATATTTGCCGCTCTTTTATAAAAATTAGCTCTAGCTCCAGTAGCGTCATCTTTATTAGATGCACAAACTACTCCCGCGGGGGTAATAACGAGACAAGAATCGATTCCCCCGAGCAGTGCGCAGCGGTCGAGCACTTCCGGCAGAGCAATCGGCCGGGACACCCCGAAAATGGCTCGGAGTTCAAGCTGATCAGGGATCTCTCCGGGCTGCAGTTCAAGAGCGGCGACCGGTCTTCCAGGTTTCTCGGTTTTTCTCACGATAGGATTTTTTGCTTCCCGTGGAGGCAGCTCATGGGTTGGCTCAACTGCGCTTGCGCTGGTGGTTGACAGATTGCTTCGCAGATCCTCCCTGCCATTTATGCCGTTGGCAATCTGGCGCAAAGCTGAGCTCACGGCAACACCAGTTGGATGGGACGCATTTTCGGTATCAGCTGTCACTCCATTCGTCCGACTCTTGAATCCGTCTTCTCCCGGCTTGGTAGAAACCGCTGAGTCTATTCCCGAATCAGACGTGGCTGATCGACCGTTCCCATTCACTGCTGAAGTCTTGGGTTCGATTTCTGATCCGAACACGGGAGTCTCTCTGGGTGAGTTGACGGAAGGAGTGGAGGAGTCGCCCATTTCTTTTTTCTCTGCCGTGGGCAGGGGACCTGTCGACAATGACCTTAGAGCATTGGCGGCCTTATCGCTCTGCCCTGCCTCACCCTTGACCTCAGGCTTTCGAGACTCTTCCAAGTCACTTGGCGGATTGAGAGATCCAAACTGCAAACGATCTTCTGCCCGAGGAGGAGGAGGTGTTACCGGCGCATCTTCCCTCTCTATTTCGGGAAGACTGGAGAGTGCTGTTCGGGCGACCACAGTTGGCCTAGGCCCTTTTGCAGAAGAGGAGGAGGCAGGAACTTCCTGCCCGGGGGTTTGCGAGTTAGCTCCTATGAGCTCTCCGGCAGGCGGGGCGCTTGGGCCAGAGATGCTTTTTCCTTGAGGCAGGTCCTGAGACATCTTCTGGAGAGGAATACTCACCATCACATCATCCTGCGCTCGGGCAAAAGCAGGCCGATAGCGATTCTCACAACCTTTGATGATCATATCAAGAGGGAGTTTGATGTGGCCTGTTGACGAAAGATTCTTTTTACTCCAACCGGGGAGTTTTACCATCACATGGGGTGGAATTTTGGAAGGGTCAAAACCCAGAGCGTCCTGGCTCGTCTCAGCGAGAATTTCATTCAGACTGAGCTCGAAAGAAGGAATCTCAACTTCAGAACTACCTTCGTTTCCATGGAAAGAAGCCGGAACCTGAGTCGAGAACGGGCTTACCGGCAAACTTGAAATATCACCTACTTCTCGGGAGTTTTTCTGAAAAGGACTTCCGAAAGGTGAAGTAATGGTCGTTTTTCCTGGTAATGCACTGCCTGCATTCCTCACTCCGGTCTCTGTGCCAGGGAATGAAATCCCTGATTGGTCCCCGCCAGATAAGGGAGCTACTCCTGGCTGACGTGGTTGTGGGAGGCTACTCGAAATCACAGAAGCGCCTGCAGACAAGGCACCTTGATCGACGCCCTCCTGCTGAGAAGCCGTCGCAACGGCGCTCCCCACCAGCTTTTGCTCCAAGTGCTCTTCCTGCTCAGGCACAACATCGGCGACTGTTCCTCCGCGAGAACTGGTCGTCGAAGCTTCGGCTTGACTGAATGCCCCAATGGGGATCTGGATTGCACGATCGTCGGAGGGATTAATTTCCCTGGTGAAAAGTTCGGGCAACAGTTCGGAGACAGCTGATAAATAAGTTTTGTAAGAACGATCTCCAAGACGAGAAGGTTGAAGAATAGAACTCAAATCCACAGGGTAGGTGATGAGCCGCGTGTTAGCCCGCAGATAGTGAGTGGGGAGGAAGGCCGCTAATTGGGTGACAGGGATGAAAGCGGGCGGGCGGGCATCCGGGTTGGTAATCGCTGAATGATCACGAGCTTGCCAACCGGGACTCTTCGTCAAAGGAGGGGCGCTTGGCGAAGAATCAACGTCCTGTCTCAGGATTCGCGAAAGAAATCCTTTCGGAGCCAGACCTCGACTGAGAGGGGGGATTCCCTGATTCGATGCCGAAGCATCCTCGTTACTATCGGAAGAGAGTTTGCGGAAAGAAAAGGCCATCTTTTTAACTTTTAAGGGGTGAAGACTGGTGATTCAGCAATAAAAGAACGTTCTAAACAGTCGGATTCATAAGCACTCCAAGTCTGTTCTAAAGGCCACCAGAAGAACAGTCAAGTCAATTATAAAGAATAGTTAATGATACCTCTAAGTAGGCGCGCGCTCAGAGAAAAAAGTCGCACATCCACGACCAACGAGCAACAAAGCCACGCTGGATGCGGGCAGCAACCCGAAGGGCTTTTTTGCGAGCCCAGAGCGCAGTGATGCTGACTTTCATCCTATTCCATTCCAAGTCGCGGGTGGAGCCATGGATCAGACCTTCCCTCATTAAAATTGATTTTTCTTTCCGCGAGATAGCTCAAACAAGAGCTGTGATTGTTTGAGTTGTAACAGAAGGAGGAAAAGCCTTGTCGTCTTCCCTCGGCGACGTTGTCTGACAGATCATCCAGATAAAGAGTCGTTGACGCATTGATTGGAAGCTCTCGCAGGGCCGCCTGAAAAATTTGAGATCCAGGCTTGGTGGCTTTTGCCGCATAGGAAAAGACGCCCCCTTGGAAGACGCTGAATACCGGATAGTCACGGAGAAGCCCGGCGTGGTGGAGGTCGCTGGTATTGGAAAGCAGGTAAAGCGGGTAGTTCCCGCTGAGGCGGTCGATGAGATTCCAGATTTTTTGATTCGGAGTGAAAATGTCCTGGTAAATCAAGACGAATTCCTCTCTGTCTCCCGGAAAACCGATTCGCTCGATTGCAGCGTCCGCGAAGGCCTCTCCGTCGATGCTGCCAACCTCAAGCTGATCGCGAAGATCGGTGATGGTTTTCATCGGATCACCCGGACAGGTGCAAACTTCCCTGAGGGTCCGGGACGCTCGGTCGAAATCGAAGTCGACAATCACATTTCCGATATCAAAGAGAAAAGCCTCAATCATGAGTAGCAGAGGATTGGAAATCCGAGGTCTATTGGCTTGAGCATAAAGGATGAGAAAACGGGGTTTTAAGGTCTGCCAGATGCTTTGCTTTTAAAATCTCTGAAGTGAGCAGGCCATTATGCAAAGTGTCTACTAAAATAAAACGGGCCTTCCGGGAACACAGGAGCTTCTCATCATCATGCTTCGAGTTTTTAATAATCCTATTGTAAATAAAATAAATATTGATATTTAAGAGATATTAACTATAATTCATCCCGAGTGCTCAGTATCAGAAAATTACGAAGCTCGGGGAAGGCTACCAATGCTCGGCTGACTCAGCCTGTGTCGGTCGTTCTTTTTCTTATTTTCTCATGCCTTGGTTTGATGGTTTTCGGATCGCTGACCGCACCCAGTTCTGCAGACAGCCTTACTGCTGCCGGAGCTGTCGGGTTTAGAACCAAGTCCGGTTTCGGCTCTCTTGCTACCCGACCATCCATTCCCGGTTCGGCAGTCTATCGGGTGAGGACCCGGGCGCCAAGCTTGAAGGAAAATCGGGTGGCTTCTGCTGAGCCTCTTCCCGCTCAGGTTTCCTGTGCTTACGACTTCTCCATACTTCCCAAACAATGGATGTGTCTGGACGAAAAAGTAAGATCTGAGGTCTCAGACCAGACACAGGCTGCCGTGGAATGGTCTGAGATTGTCATTCACGCTACCGGTTTTGCCGCCAAACATTCTCGGTATTTGAATGCCATGCGGCAGGTTGTCCTCGGGATTGACGGCAATCAGACCTATCATTTTCTGATCGGAGAAGAACCTTCTCACGGCGAGGGGATTATTTTCTCAGGGCGTCTGGATCATCAAAGCGATCCATCAATTAAAGATAGAAGAAACATTCACGTGTGTGTTTCCGGAGACTTTGATCACTCCACGATTTCAGAATCCCAGCTCCGAGCGCTCCATGAGTTGGTGCTTTTCCTCCGCGCCCGAGTCGGGCAAATTCCCGTCACTTTGCATGGGGGGAGCGGGGGCTGTCTCGGGCGGCTTTTCCCAGATAAAACTGTTCTCGGTGGTCTGAATGAGGGGCTTCCAGGTTGGGCGGGAGTGGAGCAGAGAGATAAGGACGCACAGGATCAGATTGTTCTGCGATGAGAGTAGTGGGAGTAACCGGGGCATCCGGGCTTCTCGGGAAAGCGGTTGTATTGAGGCTTGAGGCAGCGGGTTGTCGGGTGGTGCCTTTTTCCAGAGAACCGAGGTCAGCGGAAGCAAGGAAGTTCACTGCTCCCTTGGATGTGAATGGGCTTGACGCTATCATCCACCTTGCCGGGGAACCGATCTTTGGTCTCTGGACGGCAAAGAAAAAACAAAAAATTCTCGAAAGCCGAGAAGCAGGGACCCGAATGGTGGTTGCGGCGATCCGATCAGCGGAGCGTCCACCAGCGGTGCTGATCAGTGCCTCGGGAGCCAACTACTACGGGGACCGTGGAAGTGAAGAACTTTCAGAAGACGCACCTGCCGGGGTGGGTTTCCTCTCTGAGGTGGTCACAAAGTGGGAGGCTGCGGCCGCTACTGCCACTGCAGAAGAAACAACGCGGGTAGTAATGCTGAGGCTGGGAATGGTCTTGGCCTCTGAAGGGGGTGCTGGTCGTCTTCTTTACCGGATGTTTCGTTCTGGCCTCGGTGGCCGGGTCGGGTCAGGAAGGCAGTGGATGCCGTGGATTCACCTCGAAGACGCGGCAGCCTTGTTCGTGCACGCGCTCGCTTGCCAGAGCCTCGACGGCCCGGTCAATGCGGCCTCCCCACGGTCGGTGACCAATGCGGAGTTTACCAAGGCGATGGCGCGGGTAGCACGCCGCCCGGCGATCCTGCCAGCTCCGGCCTTCGCCCTGCGGTTAGCGCTCGGCGGGTTAAGCGACCTGGCGCTTCACAGCATCCGTCCGAATGCGGACAAGGCGGTCGCTTCCGGCTTCACGTTCCAGCACCCAGAAATCAGAGAGGCCTTAGAGGATCTCTTTGGAAGCGGGGGTTGAAAGACGGCGAACCGCGCGCCATCGCGCGGCCGCGACTCACTACTCGGGCTTCTCGCCGAAGAAGCCGCGGCTGAGGAACGAGTTCTCAGTCTGGTAACTCTTATCGGTGAGGTAGAAGCGCATGCCACTGAGGTCGGAAAGGGCCTCAAGGCTTTTAGCGATTACGTCGGTGAATATCTTCCGCTCGGGTTGTGCTTCTTCTTCTTCAGCCTCCGCTTGCTCTTCCGCTTCGGCCGGATCGGGAACTTCCCTGGCCTCAGTTTCACCTTCTTCCTCAAACTCAGCCAGCGCAGCATCAGCCTCAGCGATTGCTTCTTCAGCCTCAGCGATTACTTCTTCAGCCTCGGCACTGGCATCCAGTCCTTCGCCTATGCCAAGAAGGAGAGTGCGCACAAGGTTGGCGACATCCAGGTAGGTGAAAGCGACAAGGTTTTCAGAGTCCCAGCGGTTCCATGATTCGCCGAGGGCTTCGAACTCGGTGAGGTCGTGGCCGCCGTTCTTCAAGTTGGTGATGGCGTGTTCCATCGCGCTGGCCTCCCCCACGGTGATAACCAACTGATCGTCGACGATGGCGTAATCGAGGACAGCATCCGTAACCCCGGGAGCCATCTGACTGATCACGAAGTCCATACCGCCGATACCATGAATGGTGGTATCCATGAATGTACGGGGCTCTTTCTCTTCAAGAGGCAGGCTTTGCTGGACGATCTTTTTTAACCCCTCGATCGCAGCGGTGAGCCCGTCCGGGTCGTCACAGCCAAGCATCCAGATCGAACTGGGAAGTTGTTCGGGATCTGGGGTGGGAGTGACGTAGGTCTCGATGACGGTGAAGCCTTCGCCAAGGCTGGGGATGAGCCCTCCGCGGATATCAAGTCCCTGGGTCTGGAGATTCATCAACTGCATGTCCAGCATCCCCGCGAGCATGGGCGAGATCTGAGGTGCATAGTCGAGGATCGTATTCAGCATCCTGGAAAAGTCGAACGAGGTGACCTGAAGCTTTTTGAGGCCGGTGGGGTCGAAATCCGGGAGAGAGATGCCGGACTCACCATACTCCATGAGCTTGAGGGGAAGGCCAGTGCGGCCGCTCATGGCGAATTCGGCCAGGTATTCAGCACCGGTCGGTTGGATCTTGGCTGCCAGCGTCATGTCCTTGAAATCAGTGAGCCCGAGAACCCTCCTGATGTTGGCCTCCGGCACCATCATAGTGACTGGATTTGGTCCGGCTTCGGCCATCTGAGAGTAAGCCTCAGTGATGGCCTGGTCGATCGTCTTCATGGTGTCCTCGAGGACGACGTAGAAAAAGAGATCCGGGTCGATGAGTTGGTTGCGGGCCCTGGCGTAAACTTCTGAGTCGGCGAGGGAACCTTGACTCGCCGTTTCGGTGCCGAGATGCTGAAGGACACTGTGGAAATAGTCGGTGTTCGGGCTGAGGCTGACCACAAACTTACCGTCGACGTGCGCCGAGTCGACGGTATACGCATCAGAGTCTCCCCGCTTGATCTTGAGCCGGATGAGGTTCTGGTCGCCACCTTTCTCGCGGACGACACTTACCTCTGCCGGGGTGTTCAAGCTGCTGGCAGAAGCGTTTGCGGCATTTTCGAGGAGTTCGGCGAGGCGCTCCTCGTCGGCGGTGGTATCTGCGACGAGAACTCCACCGATGAAGTCGGAGATGTTCGGCTCATCAGTGGCCTGTGAGAAGATCTTCGCCTTAAGCGCCTCCATGATCCGGATAACGTCGATATGGACTGCCAGAGTAAACTGCCCAGGGAAGAGGCGGGAAAACTCATCTTCTTCGAGTCCAAGCGACTCGCCCATGATCGTGGACAGACTTGTCTCGTTGGTCTCGGCAGCAACTGTGAGATCAAGTTCTTCGCACCAGCAATCGATCAGGTTTTCGAAGGCGGGATGGGCAGCGAAGCGCCGGACCGGGTGGTTTTCATTGAGGTCGCTGAAGACAGATAATTCCCGCAGGTTCAGAACGGCAGTCGTTTCCGCCGGGAGGTAGCTGCCGGGATCGGATACGGCAGTGTCCTGGGCAGTGGCAGCAAGAGAAAAGCCGAGCGCGAGGGCCAGGGTGAGAGAGAAGAGTGTGCCTGGAAGACTGATATGTTGTGAAACCATTGTGTTTAATCTTGGTGGATGCGGGAGTGACATTCCACTACAAAATTCAAAGAGAATTGTAACAGTCAGAAATTGGCAATTCCGACTTCTGATGACCTACTCGACATCCGTGAGAAAGCTCTGCGAGTGGCTGTTAAACTCCGGCGCATACATGCACTGGATATTGGCCATGCCGCTCTGGTAGCGGCCGCGGTGCTGGATTCGCAGCGAGTATTCGAAGACGTAGGTCCCCTTGGGCAGGTAGTCGATGAAGAAGTGGCTGGCGGTGTCGCGGGTGCTCTGGTAGAAGGCGAGACCGTCCTGGTAGCGGTATCCTGAGAGAACATCGACCGGCTCGGTGCCCGATCCCCGCTGGTCCTTGAGATGCAGGTATTCCATGTCGCGGTCGCTGCGCAGCTCGAGCCGGACCACCAGCTCGTCACCGACCGCCAGCGGGGCGCCGGGCTTCACGGCATGGAGGACCGGGCCGGCGTCGGAATTCTCTTTTTTGAAGATCTTTTTTACCAGGGTCAGCGGCGTGCCCTGGTGCGGCGTGATCTTCTCGAGCGACTCGAGATACTGCCAGTGCAGGCCACCCCACGCCACGCCCTGGTCTTCTTTGCTCACTTCCACCTGGCCCATCGCGGGCGAGATCTCGGCGGCTTGGAGGCGTTCTTCATAAAAGCCCGTGCCGGCCTCGACCTTTGCCGGCTCGATCTCGCGGTCACCGAGCTTGACGCGGACGAGTGCGTCGGAAGCGAGCAGGTCGGTGCCGCGCAGCAGCAGTGCGTAGACGGCGTCGGCGGTGGCCTTGGTGGTTTTCCAGTCACGCGTCTGCTTCTGCTTAAGCAGCCAGATTTTCAGTTCCTCGACCGCGTCCGGGTCTTTCGCCACCTCGTCGAAGGCCTCGATCATCAGTGCCTGGGTTTCGATGGGGGCGCGATACCACCACCACGAGAGTTCGGTGTCGCGCCAGAACATGCCGAGCTCGGCATCGCTGACGGCGTGTTCGCGCAGCGAGGCGAGGATATCCTGTGGGGTGGCCTGGTCCTTGCCGAAGCGCTGCAGGGCCAGAGCGAGATGGGCCTGCGACTGGCGGTTGCCGATTTCGAGCCAGTATTCCTTCGCCTGCCCGAGGAAGTAGTCGAGCGCCTCGCGGTGCCGGTCCTCGATCGGTTTGTCATCGAGGTAGAAGCTCCGGCCATAGAGGTAGAAGGCGATGGCCGGCGTGAGGTGGTTCTTGTCCCTGGAATCCGGGTGCTCAAGGATGCGGCGGTAGGATTGCTCGATCCACCCGTCGAGGTGTGCGAGTGCGCGCAGCGCAGGCTGGAGGTCGACGTCTTCCACCCCGAGGTGGCGGAGCCGGGCCAGGCCAGTGGTGATATGCAGGGTGATGTGGTCGCTGGCGGGGCCTCCCGGGAACCACGGCCAGGCACCGTCCTCGCGCTGCGCTTCGGCGAGCTGGCGGGCGGCACGGGCGATCTCGGAACTCAGCCGGTTGTCGTCGAAGAGCAGGCCGACGTTGCGGCGCGCGGTCGCCTCGTCCGCCGCGTCCCGGAGCCACGGCGTCTCCTCGAGCATGAGCTGCACAAGGTCTTCGTTGTTCTCCAGCGGGCTCTCAAGAGTGTCCCCGCCTGCCGTCTGCCACTGGTCGAAGACGTTGCGGATTTTCGGGTCGGAGAGGGCGATGTGGCGGGCCAGTGCATTGGCGTAGAGGCGCGAAAACACCTGTTCCGAGCACTGGTGCGGGAACTCCATGAGGTAGGGCAGCGCCATCACGGCATACCAGGCCGGGTTAGAGACCATCTGCACGGTCAGGCTCTGGTGCTGGAGCGAGTCGGAGTCGGCGGCGGCCAGCAGTTTGCTGAACTCGAAGTGATGGGTGCCGGCGCTGCGAACCGGAAGCGGTAGCGACTCGGTTACCAGGCTCCGGCGCGGCAGGACTGGAACAAAGCCTTCCTCACCGTCGGAGAGCCGCCCGGTCGAGGCGACGGCCCGGTAAGTAAGCAACGGGGTGCCGTCAGGAACCTCGAGCCGCCACGCGAAGCTGCGCGACTCATTGGCCGGGATCTCGAAGTCGCGGGTGTTCCCGGTATTGCCGAGCGCCTGGTCGGCGGAGGCGCCGCTGCGGGCCTCGGTCAGCGTGAGCCGGACGTTGCCCGTCTGGGTGGTGGGCGAGGTATTGACCACCTTGACGGTGAACTCGAGGGTGTCGGCCTCGCGCAGGAAGCGCGGCGGGTTCGGCTGGACGAGGATGTCGCGAGTGGTGACCGCGCTGTCCTGGAGCAGGCCGGAGCGGAGCTCGGTGTCGTGCGCGAAGGCCATGAACTTCCACGAACTGAGAGCCTCGGGCGCGGTAAATTCGATGCGGACCTTACCGTCTTCATCCGTGGTCATCTGGGGCAGGAACAAGGCGGTCTCCTGCAGCTTGCTGCGCACCGTGACCTGGTCCAGGTCGGCTGCGTTTGCCGCGGCAGATTCTCCGAATGGGTCCGCCGCTGATTCCGCAGCGTCCTGCCGTGCTGTAGTTCCTTCATCGTCTGCGCCAAACGGGTCTTCGGAAAGCCCTTGTTCGGCCGCCATGGCCGCCATCGGAGCCGGTGCAGCGGTCGCCACCGAGGACCTGAAGGCCCGCCCCAGAGAGGGTGGTCTGGTGAACTGCAGGCGGGCGGGCAGGCTGCGGTATTTGAGCGCAGCAGAGCGCTGCTGGTAGTTCCAGTGGCCAAGGCCGTGGTGGAATGCATCGAATCGGTTGTGGAAGCGCGGGCTGAGCTGCGAGTTGTCGTTGTAGAAGACCGACAGCCGGTTTGGCCATTGATGCGGGAGGAAGGCGTCGAGCGACTCGTCGTAGAGGACTGCGGCGACCTCGGCCACCGCGCGCTCCGCGTCCGGCCCGGTGACGATCGCGCTCCACGTCTGCTTCTCGCCCGGCTCGAGTTTCGAGGTGAAGTGCTCCCAGCGGACCTGGAGGTTCTTGTTTGTCCACGGCACCTGGACCAGGTGCTCGGTGAGGTAGGCCCGATTTTCGCGTAGCTGGGTGACCCGCAGGGTGAAGCCGCCGCGCAGTTCCTCGGTGACCGGGAGGACGATCGCCTGCTGGGTGCGGCCCGGGTCGGTCCAGAGCGAGTGGATTGTCTTCCGGCGGTGGGCGATCTCGAGGAAGGCGCGACCTTCGTCGTAGCCGGTGCTCCAGAGCGCACGGAACTCCTCGCCCGGCTCGAACTGCCAGCGCGGCGCGGCGACCTGGCTGGGAACGAGCAGCTGGCAGTGGTCGGCCTCCGGGTCGAGGACGGTGATCGGCAGCAGGGCAGAGACCGGCTTGCCGAAGCGGTCCGCGGTGGCGAGCACAGCGCGGTAGTGGCCGGGTGCCAGCTTGAACTCCACCGTGGTGTTTCCCGAGGCGTCGGTTTGGAATGGCTTGTCGGCCACCGCCTCGGCCAGCTGCCAGTTGTTCGGGGAGGACAGGTCGGGCTGGCCGTCTCTGGTTCTCTGCAAGCCTCCGCGGTGGACGCGGTCGGGCTGTTGGAGCCGGTGGATAATGATGGTTCCCGCGGCGGCGAGCGGCTGGCTGTCGAGGCTGCGGGTGCTCGCGGTGACCGTCACCGGCTTGTCCTTCTCCTGCCAGGTGTTGGCGCCCATGCTTGCCTGCAGTGCTGTGTAGCCGACCTGGATGCCGAGCTCGGCGGAGCGGGTCTCGCCGGTCAGGTCAGTGACGTCGGCATGAACGGTGAAGTGGAAGACCGGCTCGTTGTTCGGTGCGATCTCCGGGTCGGGATGGGTGGGGAAGGTGATCTGGAAGCTTCCGTCGGTGCCGGTGGTGGTGCTGCCGTGGGCGATCTCCTGCGGCTGGACCGGTGGCATTGGCGGCCAGACGCACCAGCGCTGCCAGGCCGGGAAGCGCACCTGGCGCACGACGCGGTAGCTGACCTGAGCGCCGTCGATCGGGGCCCCGGTATAGGCGGTGGCGGTGGCGACGATGGTGGCCTCGTCGCCGAGTTTTGCCGGTGTCTCTGGCGGCTCGATCTCGACCTGGAACTTCGGGCGCTTGTATTCCTCGACATTGACGAGTGCCTGTCCCGGTGCCTCACCCTCGATGACGATCCGCATCCTGCCAGTCAGGCGGTCGCGCGGCGCGGTGAAGTGCCCGTGCAGTGACCCGAAGCGGTTGCTGCGCAGCTCCTGACTGGCGATCTCTTCGCCGTTGGCGTCGCGGAAATAGACAGTGAGCTTCTGGTCGGCGAGCACCTGGTAGTCGTTCTGTGTCGGGTCGTAGCGGGTGGCGATCGCCTTGAAGGCGATGGTCTGGCCGGGACGGTATAGCGAGCGGTCGGTAAACAAGAAGCTGCGCGAGAAGGTGCTCTCCCGGTTCCGCGGCTGTCCGACGCGGGCATCCTCCAGAGTGGCCACCTGGTGGTCGCCGTGCATGGCGTGCAGAGAGACCTGCCGGTAGCCGTCTCCCGGTATCTGCATCGAGAACAGCCCGTCAGCATCGGAGCTGGTCGTGTCGATGCGCCCGCGCGTGTTGTCGTCCTGCCGCTGGTAGGCAGAAACTTCGGCGCCGGCGATCGGTTCGCCAGTGACCGCATGCAGCACGAGGCCGGACACCGTGCCGCTGCCCCAGGTGCCACGGGTGACCAGGGCGAGGTCGCTGACCCAGCAGCCGAGGTAGTGGGTCTTATTGGAGTCAGTCCTGGTAAAATCCTCGTGGTGGCTGGCGAGGACGAAGTAGTAGCCGGGTGCGAGGTTTGCGCCTCCGGGGACCCGGATGGTCTCGTTGCGATCCACGAAGTCCTCGGTGGGCGGCAGGTCAGCCGACCACTCGATGGTCGGTTCTCTCCCGATCAGCTTGGTGAGAAATTCGTGGTCGACATTGCCAATCCGCCAGGCCTTGTGCTGGACGAGTTCCTGCCAATCGTAGCGCACGAGCCGGAAGTGGGCCTTGCCGAGGTTGCGGTAGTGCAGCGTGATTTCCGGCGGGCTCGAGTTCCAGACGCGCTCGGCATAGACCTGTGAGTGTGGTTGCTCGATCTGGGCGACGAGGTTGTGGCACTGGTTGCCGCCGGGGGTATCGGGGAAGGCGCGCTTGCCGACCGTAGCGACCCGGTGCGCAGCGGCGGGTTGTTCCGCGCTGCGCAGCAGCTGGGCCCAGCGGGCGCGGGCGCGGGCAGAGAGCGGGTGATCAGCGTGGTCGGTGGCGAAGCGCTCGAGCGCGGCGCAGGCACGCTGCTGAAGGTTTTCTCCGCTGGCCTGTGACTCGGCCCAGAGGATGCGCGCGAGTTCGGCGTCGAGGAAGGCGTCGCGGCGGTCGTCACCGGCGGTCCGGTGGGAGGTGAGAAGGTCCTGGAGGAGGAGGGCGGCCTTGAACTTCGGCGAGGTCGTGTCGGTGGTCTCGATCTGCCAGGCAAGAAACTCATCGCTGCTGCCGAGTGCCGGGCTGTCGGCGCTCAGGATGAAGGCATCGCGCACACTCGACCCAGCCTGCTCGCCGGCCTGGTAGAAACGCAGCGCCTCGTGGGCGATGAAGTCGTAGAGGGTCGGGCGGTAGCTGTCGGGAACATTGCCTTTCTCGAGCAGGGCGTCGTAGCTCGCGATCGGGATCGCCGTGAGCGCCTGCGGGTCGGCGAGGGCGGCGTGGAAGTGCGCGTCGATCTCGGCCAGGATCCTCGGCAAGTCCCAGCTGAGGATGTCGTCGCCGGGTGGCTCGGCGCTGCGAGTGCGCTTGAGGAAGCGCCAGCGGTTCTGTTGGAAAAACGACCAATACCACTGCGCTAGAACGGTCTCGAGAATCGGGTGGGCCTGTTCCGGCCATTTCGGTATGGCTTCTTCGAGGCGGGTGATCAGCTCCTCGGCGCGGCTGCCTTGAATCTGTCCTTCGAGCGCGATTTTCGTTCCCAGTGCCTTGACCGCCTGCGGCTGGTCGCCTTGCGCCAGCGACTCTGCGATGATCGGTTCGAGGTGCTCGATGGCGGTCTTCGGCAGCCCTTTCGCCATGGCCTCTTCGACCGCCAGCCACGGGTCTTTGTCGGCGGGCGGGGGGGAGAGTGCTGCCGGTAGTCCGGAGACCAGCGCGAGGAGTAACAGACAGGTGATGCGGGCAAGGTGTGGTTTCATTCTGGGCTCAGCGAGGTGGGTCTTGTGAAAGCTTAGCAGCTATTGCGAGGGTGTTTGTAAAGTTCGTGTAAATCCGTGCGCACGCAGGAATTTCCGCAGACCCTCGTGCTCGACATGGAAGGCTGGCAGGTAGTCACCGAGCCGTTCGCGCACCCACCAGGCGCCGGTCTCGCGGCGTTCTTCCGGGCTGCTGAAACGGTAGCGGTAGAAGCTGCAGCGGATGAACTTCGGCGGCTCGTCCGGGAACGGATTGCCTGCGAGCAGCGCGAGGGCGCCCGGGTCGTTGTGCAGCAGCTTGTCGATCAAGTGCAGCAGCCACGGGTTCTGTTCCGGGCGCTGCATGGCGGCGAACCAGACCTGCCAGTCGATGCGCGGCTGGTAGGGAGCGATAAGCGGCGGCCGCTCATCGACCCGGCCCGGCTTGCCCAGCCAGTGGTATTCCCGCCATTCGGTGAGCGAAAACACGAAGTTTTCGTCGGTGCCTTCGACGATGATCTCGTGTCGCTCCTTGCCGACGCTGCCGAAGGCACCGTAGGTGTTGACCAGCCGCAGCGGATCGAAGCTGGTATTCATGGCCTGTTTTGGTGACATGAGGTTCTTGACCGGCGCCACGCTCAGCCAGCAGACGGCAACCGTGTAGAGGCCGATGCAGATCCAGCAGGCGACGACAGATGGTGAGGGTCTTTCTGGTGCCCGAGGCTTTTTCTCCTGCAAGGTCGGGATGTGCCTGCGCCACCGCCGGGGAACGAAGCGCGCGAGGAAGCGGTCGTCGAGACAGGCCAGGCACGGGACAATGGTGAGGTAATTAAGAAACGATAGGTTGCCGCTGAGAATGAGACTGACTTGGAAACCGACGAGAAGGATGGCGGCGAGAAGCCGGGCCTTTCTCGGCCAGAAGATCAGGATTGGGACGGCCAGCTCGACCAAGTGGTTCCCGACCACCCCGCCGGAAAGCATCCATTCTGGAAGCTGGTGGAGATACCAGCTCAGCGGGTTGGGAATCGGCTGGGTCTCGAAGTGGTAGTGCAGTGCAGTCAAGTCCCGCCAACAGTCAGCGCCGCGGATCTTGATCAACCCGGCGCCGAGCATGATCCGAAAAGCCAGCCAGCGGTGCAGCCAGATGATGACCAGGGACGGGCGGTGTTTTTTAGGAAACGGGCGGATGCTGCGCAGCGGGCACAGAAACATGGCCAGGAAACTGGTTTCCAGCAGCTGCGACTCCCAACCATATCCGTAAAAAGTCTGGCCAATGCTGACAAAGGAGAAATACAGCCCCCACAGGAAAAGAACCAGCAGAGCATTGCTTACGCCGAGGAGCAGCAGGACCGATCCGATCACCCCGGCGAGCGCCCAAAGCCAAAGCGCCCGGTCTGAGACCCCCCAGTAGAAGGCGGTGGGAACTTCCTGAAAGGCTTGCCATTTGCCGCCGAAGTGGGATTCGAGCCGCTCCAGGAAACGGTCAGCTGGCAGAAGCCCGTCCCCGCCGAGGAGAGGAAGCGCCTGGCAGAACAGCGAGAAGAAGGCCGCCAGAAATACCAAGCCGAGACAGCGAAGGATCAAAAAAGCGACCAGGCTGTAGCCGGGTGCGTTGCCCCTGTCATAGATGCTGAGAATCCTGACGATGAGAGAACGCATGGCTCTTTATGGCCGGGTCGGGTTCAAGAAATTGGTTTGTCGGTGTAACGAAACAAGCGGTAGAAAAAGTCTGGTTCGATGCCCGAAAACGTTTTCATCGGTTGGAAATATTCCTCGTTATCGATCAGAGGGAATGCCTCGGGAAGCTGGCTGCGATTGAATCCATCATGCCCGTAGTAGAGAATGAGAGGAAGCTTACTGGCTCGAGCTTCGGCGCAAAGCTCAACGATCTGGTCGGTTTCCGTGACGAAGTGAATGTTGGGGTCGTAAAGGTCGACATGTTCACCTCCGTGGCCATAGACCACTGAGATCGCCTGGGGTGCCAGCTCCCGGATGTACTGGGTAATGTCCTTGTAAGGTTCGTACGGGTGATTCCAGAACATGCGGATCTGGGGGGAGGCAAAAACGCTCGCGGCGAAAACCGCTGCCACGGTGACAACCTGGGATCCCCATTTTTTGTGGATGCGTTCACCCAGCGCGCAGAGGCCCGCAGAAAGACAGATCAGGTACGGGACGAGTCCGTAGCTCAGAAAGCGTGGATAAAAATAGAAGCCGTCGTTTTGAGAGACAAAAAGAAGGTAGAACAACGAGGCCGCAACCACCGCTGCAGTGATCATAAAAGCTGCTTTATTTTTTCGATAGAGTGTTGCCATGCCCGCGAAAAAAAACAGTCCTACCGCGAGAGCGAGTGCTCTCTGCAATGACTTTCTGCCTGCGGTTCGAGTTGTCAGGGTTGGCAGGCCCTTCGATTCTTCACTCACACCAAACTGGTAGGGATACCCGAAGCTCTGTTGGGAGAGGTAATCGATAAAGTTTTCTCTCTTCAGCGACTCGAAAGCTCCCGGAGACATGTCCCATTGTTTTGTCTGCAGGAGGTTCGGTGCCATCACCTGCAGGAAAAGCATCCCGGCAAGAACATTGGCGACAAGAATCCTGCCGATGCCCGTCCACTTTTCCTCGCGAAAATTCATATAGGCATAAAGCAAGGCTACCATGGCGAAGGCGGCGGCGAGAAAGGCAAGCAGAGGATTGCTCCAGACGAGTAGAAACTGGCAGAATCCAATGCCAACCAGTATCGCCAGGCTCTACGCTGCAGAGCAAAGGTGAGCGCTGCGCAGGCGAGAACCGTAAAGAAAATGGCCAGACTGTAGCTTCTGCCATCGATCCCATAGCGGATATGCCACGGATGGATCGCGAAAAGGAAGGCGGCCAGGATTCCCGCACGGCCCATCCCCCAGATCCGAAGGAGAATCGCGATGCCGGCAATGGCACCCAGAGAGGCGAGAAAAGAAGGGAGGCGGAGGACGAATTCGTTGAACTCGGCAGGGCTCCGGCCGGTCACGAACTGCCAACCTTTGAGGCTGAGACGCGCCGAGACCGCGAAGGGAACGTGATTGGTAGGTTTCTTGTAATACCAGAGGGCACGCTGGAAGGAGTGGGATTGAAAATTCTTCGTGCCATCCTCTCCGGTCTTGAATGACCCGTGATACGTCTGCTTTGCATTCCAGAGTTCGTCCCACCAGAGACTCTTACTGGCGAGGTTCCACCGCAGTGCACCCCCGAGAAATACCGCTAGAGCGACGAGCAGCAGGAAGGCTTTCGTCACTCCTGGATCAAGATCCCCCCCTCCGCTACGGAGCGAACGACTGGCCGAGCCACTCTTCTCCTCCATGGGACGGGTCCACAGCTTAAGACTCGCCAGGAGGAGGGTGCAGAGCGCCAGGTTGACGCTAGCTGCCTGATAGAGCCCCACCAGAATTTCCTGCTTCAAACTGGGAGATTTTCCTGCCGCGATGCGTTCCGCGATCTTCTCTGAGTGATCCCAGGGTTTCTCGGCAAAGACGAGAAAACACAGCAAAGCACCCATCACGACGACGAGGCTCCAGAGGGCTGCTTTCCTGTTCGTGTGCAACATCTTCAAAAGATCTGGTTTTTTGGGTGAAGAGGTTTTCTCGAAGTCGAGCAAGAGTGATGGTAATGGGCTGTCGGTCGGTCGGTCTCTTCGAGCGCGTGCGAGAGATCTGCGTGGCTAGGCACGGAGTGCACGCCCTGCGACGTGCGCTGCCTCGACGAGGTCTTCCTCGGCGTGGGCAGTGGAGAGGAATCCGGTTTCGTATGGGGAGGGGGCAAAGTAAACGCCATCTTCGAGGCAAGCCCAGAAGAAGCGTTTGAAATGCTCCATGTCGGCCCCAGTGACATCGTCGAGGTTACGGACAGCGCCAGATTTGAAAAACAGGCAGAACATCGATCCGACACGATGGAAGGTGAAGTCGAGACCGGCTTCGGCCAGGGCACTGCGGATACCTTGTTCGAAGGCGGCGCCCCGGTTCTCGAGAAGCGACCAGGCGTCGTTTTTTTCGAGTTCCCGGAGCTGGGTGATACCTGCGGCCAGCGCGAGGGGATTCCCACTTAAGGTTCCTGCCTGGTAGACCGGGCCGTCGGGAGCAAGGCTATCCATGATTTCTGCCTTGCCTCCGAAGGCACCAACCGGAAGGCCGCCACCGATGACTTTTCCCATCGCAGTGAGGTCCGGGGTGACACCGAAAAGTTCCTGGACGCCACCCTTGGCAACGCGGAAGCCGGTCATCACTTCGTCAAAAATGAGGAGGGCACCGTGGCGAACCGTGATTTCGCGGAGCAACGAAAGAAACCCCTCATCAGGGAGGATCAGACCGGCATTGGCTGGAACCGGCTCGACAATGATGGCGGCGATGTCTTCTCCACACTCGGAAAATGCCTGCTCGACGGCTTCGGGGTCATTGAAAGGAAGCGCCATGGTGAGAGCCGCAAGTTCCGCAGGCACACCGGCCGAGTCAGGCTCCCCATGGGTGAGGGCCCCGCTGCCAGCCGCGACAAGAAGTGAGTCAACATGGCCGTGGTAGCAGCCCTCGAACTTGATGATACGCCCGCGGCCGGTATGCCCGCGGGCGAGCCGGATCGCGGACATGGTGGCTTCTGTCCCGCTGTTGACCATGCGGACTTTCTCGACCGAGGGCACCCACCGGCAGATCAGCTCGGCCATCTCGATCTCGAGCGGATGAGGGATGCCGAAGCTAAGACCGTCTTTGGCGGTGGTGTGGATGGCTTCGATGATGCAGTTGGGAGCGTGGCCGAGAATTGCCGGTCCCCAGGTGCCGACGAAGTCGATCATCTCCTTACCATCGACATTCCAGATGCGGCATCCTTTGGCGCGGCGGATGAAAAACGGGTCGCCGTCAACATTTCGGAACGCTCGGACCGGAGAGTTGACTCCGCCGGGGATCGATTGTTTGGCACGGGAAAAAAGCTTCTGAGAAAGAGACATGAGAGAACGAGATGGATTGGATGGTTTGCTGAGTCCAGCGGGAGCTTACCAGCGCGTGAGAAATTTTCCTGGGTTGAGAATGCCGCGGGGATCGAGGGCCGCCTTGAGGCTTCGATGAAGATCGGCACTTACCGGCCCGACCGCATCTTCAAACCACGGCATGCGGGCGAGGCCGACCCCATGTTCCCCCGTGACGACTCCCCCCCACGAAAGCACCTGACGGAACAGTTCATCCTGGACCTTATCCGCGTGGGCACGCTGTTCCGGCGCATCGATCTTATCGACCATCAGATTAACATGAATGTTGCCGTCGCCGGCATGCCCGAAGCAGGCCATGGCGATGCCGGAACGTGCTTGGAGGTCGGCGGCGAACTCGACGAGGTCGACAAGCCGGGAACGCGGAACAACCAGGTCCTGATTGAGCTTGGTGAGGCCGGTGGCTTTGAGCGCATAGGAAAAGGCACGGCGGATGTCCCAAATCTTCTCGCAGCCGTCTTCGGTGGTGGCGGTTTCCACCGACAGGGCACCGAGCGAGCGGATCAGCTTTTCCAGTGCGACGATCTCAGCAGCCACCGCTTCACTTGATCCGTCAAGTTCGATGAGCAGGTGGCCGCCCCCGTCAGGGATTCCTTTGCCGGCAAAGTCGCGAGCCGCTTTCAGCGTAAAAGGATCGGCGATCTCGATGGCGGCGGGAAGAAGTCCGCTCTCGAGGACCGCCTGAACCGCGTCGGCCACCTCGGTAAATGCGGCAAAGCCCGCCGAAAGCATCGCCCGTGCCGGCGGATGAGGGATGAGACGGAGCGTCGCTTCGGTGACCACTCCGAGGAGACCTTCCGAGCCGACGAAGTTTCCAAGAAGGTCAAAGCCCTGCTTGTTCTTGTGGAGCCGCCCGCCGGTGCACAGGATCCGGCCGTCGGCGAGGACAACTTCGAGGCCGAGCACCCACGGCCGGGTGACACCGTATTTCAGGCAGCGAGGACCGCCGGCATTGGTGGCGATATTTCCACCGATGCTGCACTCTCTCAGGCTGGCAGGGTCAGGCGGATAAAAACACCCTTTTGCCTTCGCTGCGTCCTGCAGATCCCCGGTGATGACGCCCGGCTCGACTACAGCAACCCAGTCCTCTTTATCGATTTCGACAATCCGGTTCATGCGCCGAACCGACAGCGAGATGCCACCTCTGACCGGCACGCACCCGCCGACGTAGCCGAAGCCCGCCCCGCGGGTGGTGACAGGAATCCGCTCTTCATGAGCGAGAGTGAGAACCTTCGCGACATCTTCGGTCGACTCCGCAAAAGCGACAATATCCGGGCGCTTCGAGGCGAGCCACTTGTCAGATCCATGTTCGTCGAGCATCTCCTCGGCAACCGAAAGTTGCCGGGCAGGAAGCACCCGGTTGAGCAGGTCGTAAAATGGTGGGTCTGAAGCGGCGGCCATGGGCGACGGGGAAACTCTGGAAGATGGGGCGGGGAGTAGCCTGAAGATAGTTGATTTTTTCCTCCCCCAATCTTGCGTCGCTGAGGTTCTCTCTGCTTTTTCGCACCAGAGAGAGAATCGCCGGCCTCTGAGAATTTTGATTGCTCAAAAGCGTCAGCTCCGAGAGGATGAAGGATGAGCACATGGAATATCTTCCAGAAATATTTTGTCCGATACCCTGATCTCGGGATCTCGATCGATTTCAGCAGAATGCAAGTCCCCGACGGGTTTTTCGAGGGGCATGCCGAGGCCACGGAATCCGCATTCACGGAAATGCGGGCGCTCGAGGCTGGCGGGGTGGCAAACCCGGACGAAGGAAGGATGGTCGGGCATTACTGGTTACGCGACGCATCGATCGCTCCGACCTCGGAGCTGCGTGAAGAGATTGTCTCGGGAATCGCGGATGCCAAGGGTCTGGCCGATCGGGTGCACCGGGGAGAACTGGCAGCACCGGATGGCTCGCCCTTCCGGCACCTTCTTGTCATCGGGATTGGCGGGTCAGCTCTCGGCCCGCAGCTGGTCGCGGACTGCCTCGGTGGACCGGAGAGCCCGATGACCCTGCACTTTTTTGACAACACCGACCCTGACGGTTTCGATCGGGTCCTGGCGGGGATCGGGGAGGCGCTAAGTGAAACCCTTGTGCTCGTCGTTTCTAAATCTGGCGGAACCAAGGAGACGCGAAATGGGATGCTCGAAGCGGAGGTGGCCTTCGCTCAGGCAGGTCTCGACTTTTCAAAGCAGGCAGTGGCCGTGACAGGGGAAGGCTCACACCTCGACCACTACGCTTCTGAAAACGGGTGGCTGGAGCGCTTTCCGATGGCCGACTGGATCGGCGGGAGGACTTCGGTAATGAGTTCGGTCGGGTTGATTCCTGCTGCTTTGCAAGGAGTGGACATCGACCGTTTCCTGGCTGGGGCGGCAGCGCTCGACAAGCTGACGCGAGAGCTTCCGACCGAGCAAAATCTTGCCATGATCCTCGCGCTCATGTGGCACCATGCCGGGGGCGGGAAGGGCGCAAAAGACATGGTGGTGCTTCCTTACAAAGATCGCCTTGTTCTTCTCAGCAAATATCTCCAACAACTCGTCATGGAGTCGCTGGGGAAAGAACGAGACCTCGACGGAAACACCGTGCACCAGGGACTCGCTGTCTATGGAAACAAAGGGTCAACCGACCAGCATGCCTACGTGCAGCAGCTACGGGACGGAATCGATAATTTCTTTGCCACCTTCATCGAGGTGCGCCTGAGCAGAAGTGGAGACTCCAACGAGGTCGAGCCGGGCTTCACTTCTGGCGATTACCTGCAGGGGTTTCTGCGCGGAACGCGGAGTGCCCTGAGCGGGAGTGGGCGGCAATCGATGACTCTCTCGATTCCTCGGATCGATGCTTTTTACCTCGGAGCTCTTATCGCCACATTCGAGCGTGCGGTTTCTTTTTATGCGAGCCTCGTTCATATCAATGCCTACCACCAACCGGGAGTCGAGGCGGGCAAGAAGGCGGCGACCACATTTCTCGAACTACTCGGCAAGGTGCGAAGTGCGCTGCTGACCTCCGGGAGCGGGCGACTGCAGACGACCGAGGAGATCGCGAGCGCGCTCGATGCGGATCCCGAAGATGTCTACCACTGCCTCAATCACCTCGAAGCGAACGAAGCAGAGGTCCGCGTAATGCAAGGGGGGACACCCGCGGAAGATCGCTTTGGTCAGCTGGAATAAGCGCTCAGAATGCGGGCCCGAGTGGCTTGCAATGCGAAAAGTCGACGCCTTCGGAAGACGTCCTCTGCCCTTAGCCCTCAGCCTGGGAGGGCAAGGAGAAAGGATGCTCCACCACCACTTTCGCTGGTGGAAGGCTCAAGCATGAGGTCGCCTCCAAGAGAGCGTGCCAGACGGCGACAGAGAGCGAGGCCAAGCCCAACTCCGGGAGCAGAATGCGCCGCCTGATCAGCCGATTTCTCGAAAGGGCGGAACAGACGTTTTGCCTCCGCGGGACGAATCCCTGGACCATTGTCAGCCACTCGGAGAGCTGGTCTCCCCCGCTCGTCCGTCACTGCGGAAAGCTGAATTTCCGCGAGGTTGTTTTCGGTTTCTCCGCTGGGCGGGTTCCGAGCGTATTTGCAGGCATTGTCGACGAGGTTAAAAAGGATCTGTTCGACTGCGGAAACGTCGATATCGACTTCCCGCCGTGCGACAGGCGAGAGCATGTCAAAAACCACAGCCATCCCCGCCTCGTTCGCGCGATGCTCGAGCCGATCACGTGCTCTCTCGAGAATATTTCCCAAAGAGATTTTCTCGGATTGTCGTCTAGCCGGTGCTCGCTCGAGCTGCGCATAGGCGAGAACATTTTCTACCAGGTGCGAGAGCCGCCCAGCCTCGCCACGAAGTGTCTCGACGTATTTCTGCCTCTTCTCGGGAGCCATGTCCGCCCCGCCATCGGAAAGGAGATCGGTGTAAAGCTGGAAAGTGGTCAATGGCGTTCGCAGTTCATGGGTGACGGCCGAGACGAACGCGCCGCGCCGCTCACCCAGCCGGATGGCACCGAAGAGGAGCGCCCCGACCGCGCCAGCCGCGGCAAGAATCGAGACCCAGGCGAGGCCGAGGGAGCGGCGGAGCGGAGAGCCGAGGAGGCCGAGTTGCTCCGGTCCAGGCCCTGCTGAGCCCGGCGCGAGCCTGACAGGCAATGCCATCAGGTGAAGCGGGTCGTCAGGATCGGAACCCGACTTGCCGGGGTGGAGCCTGGCATCCGGCAAGAGGTCACGGACGCCATTTTCGAGATCTTTTTGAAGAGACGGCCACGCCAGCCACAGCCCCTGAGTTCGTGTCACCCCGGCACCGATAACCTGCCTGAGGAGGAAAAGTTCGCCGCCGTTCCACACCGGACTAAAGGCGGTGACTTCAGGAAATGAGGCCTCGATCCTGAGCGCTGCCTTTTCTTCTTCTGCAAGTTCATCAACCCTGTCCATCAAACCATCGGCAGCGACCCCAACCGGAGAGCTGGCTGGTGCCGCGGCGGCGGCGATGCCTGCGAGCGCAGATTGCTTCTTTTTAAGGAAGAGATTCGCCGCCTGGTCGACGTTGAGGTCATTGAGCGAACTTCGAACCTGCGCTTCCTTGAGGCTTTTTTCGGCCTGTGCCTTCCTGCTTGCTGGTTGCTGTGATTGGGGTGGCGGGAGGTAAGTCTGCTTGGGAAGTGAAATCGACTGGGCCTGCTCGGCCGATGGCGCCTCGCCCCTGTCTTTCTTTCCTTCTCCCGCAAGCCGGGGCGGCGGCAGGCAGATTATGCTGGCGGTGAGACCGAGATCCGAAGCTTGCGGGTTAAGCGATTGAAGTTCGCGGGATGCCTCATCCAGTTGGGCTGGCTGGAGATAGTTTTCGAGCGCCAATGCCCGCAGCTCGCCGGTGGGAACCTGCGGGCTCGTCAGCGGGACTCCGGACCGTGCCTGCTCGAAATGCAGCCGAACGTGTGGCGGGCGTCCCGTGAGAAGTGGGGAAGGCGTAAGCACCGTCCCGGGCGCGAGCGGACTGAAGGTGCTGCTGAAGGTGTCACCTCCCGAGTGGAATGCCTGGTAGTGGTGGGGGGGGCGGGCGTTTTCCCGAATCAGGATCGGGTTGGTAGCCGCATCAAGCCGCCAGAGTGCCAGGCGAACCCGTTCCTGAAACTCGGCATCCACCGCGGCACGACGCCCTGCAGATTCCATTTCGAGCATTCGCTGTGTTGTCCATCCGAGTGCTGATACCAGGACGAGGAGACAGAGGGCAAAAATTATCCAGCGCGTCATTCGTCTTCAGTTTTCAATGCGTAACCACACCCACGGATGGTACGAATAATCTTCGGCGCGGATGGTGGGTCCCGAAGTTTCTCGCGCAGGTGAGCGATGTGCATGTCGATGGTGCGTGTCTCGAGGTGAGCGGGATCGAGGCGCCAGACTCTTCGCAGGATCTCCTCCCGCGAAATAGTTCGACCCGGATAACGCGCCATATAGCGGAGGAGCTCAGTTTCTCTCTCAGAGAGTTGTTCTGAGGTCCCGTCGGAAAAGACAACTTCCCGTCTTTCAAGGTGCGCAGTAGCGCCTCCTGGAAGTGGAAAGCTATCGCGTTCACGAGGGCGCTCCGGGCTGCGCCGGAGAACCGCCTCAACCCGGGCGATCAGCTCGCGCACGCTGAAGGGCTTGACCATGTAGTCATCCGCACCGAGCCGGAGCCCGCGGCACCTATCCTCTTCCTGGCCTTTCGCAGAGAGGACAATCGCGGCCACCCCAGGGCGTTGAATCTCCAACTGCTGTAGGATTTCGAAGCCACCATGGTGGGGGAGAACGAGGTCGAGAAGAAGAAGATCGTAGGTGGCTGAGAGGGCTTTTTCCATGCCGCTTCGCCCGTCGCCTGCTTCAATCACCGAGTATCCCGCCCCGGAAAGCGCATCGACGACACCGCGACGGATCGCAGTGTCGTCCTCAATAACAAGGATGGTAGGTGCTGCCATTGCCACGGGTAACTTACTGGCTGAGGATAAGTCCCTTTTGGGCTGCCTGCGAGCGGATTGCCTTGATCATGGCTGCGCCAACTGTTTCGTCGTTGCCTTCTTCTTCGAGCTTATCTGCGACGAAACCCGCACGTTCCTCACTGAGTTCGAGAATCTCATTCTGGATGGCTTCGCGTTTGGCCGCCACCTTCTTCACATGGGCTGAACGCTCAGCGGGTGCCAGCCTCTGCATCTCTTCCGGCAGGGCGGCGGCAGGGATAGCGGCGAGATCGAAGTCTTCTTTTTTGAGGGCGTCGACGAGATCCCACGCGCTGTTGTGGTAGCTCATGGTGGCTTTACAGATCGTCCGCACAGCGAGTGATCCGGCTTTCGAGGCATTGGCGTCCTGCGCAATCTGATTCGCCTTCTGCTTCTGCGCGGCCTTGCCACCGTAGGCGAGGTAGGTGTCGTTGAGCTTCTCGTTGAGCTCAGCGATCCTTCGATCCTGGGGCGCATGGATGTGCATGACCGCGCTGTTTTGGTCAATGGTCATGAATTCGCCACCTCCCGCTTTCGCTCCGTGGCGCCACCGCCCCTCGATTCCAGCTTCCTTCTTACCACAGTGGATGGTATTGATCACGATACCTGCCTCGACCGCTGCCTCGCAGACACTCCGATAATGGATCGGGCCTTGGGTGAAGTGTTCGTTTCCGGCGATAAAGATGGCCTTGTAGCTGTCCGGGTTGGCTGACCAGGCGATCTCTTGGACGGCGCGTCGAAGAACCGCGCCACAGAACTCACTACCGCCATTGGTGGTCAGGGAAAAGAGTTCTTCAGAAACCCGATCGAGGTCCCGGCTCATAGGAAGAATACAGCGAATCCAATGCCCTCGCTTGGAAAGACTGTCGTTGCCATACTCGTAGAGTGCGACCTGGACGACCGGAGCGGTCTTCCTCCCCTCGGGAGTAGAGCCAAACTCGTTGACCACCTTCCAGAGTTGGGTCTTCGCCTGGTTGATCAGGCCATCCATCGAGTTACTGGTATCGAGGAGCAGAGCGATCTGAACGACGGGCGGTTCCGGCTCACGGTGGGCCAGCAGTTCGGAATTCAGAGGTGCAAAGAATGTCAGCACGGAGATGCCAACGGCGGATACGACTTGGTTTTTAAGCGGATGCTTTTTCATAACAATCCAAGCCTAGTGGTCGCGAAAAGAGTCTTCTGTAAAGAGGGGGTAAAAAGACCGGTCAGGATGCAAGTGACTTTCCCTGCCTCTTGAGGAGCAGGTGGGCTGTGCTAAGTTTTCCAGCCAGCCCCGCAGGCACCAGAATCCCGTGCAGTCTCTCGAACCACAGCAGCAAGCTCACGTCACCGACGAATTGGAACGCGCAGTCCGCATCTCCACCATGGCGATCCCTGCCCTCGGTCCGGTGACTCTGTGCGCGCCGGGAGATGCGTCATTTCTCGGCTGGATGCATGGTGCTTTCATCGAGCTGCTGGCCCCGCATGTCGAGCAAGTCGCCAGGCTGGCGAGGACAGGATTTGTTCGCGAAATAGAGACAGCGGATTACCACCTCGAGTTTGAGGAATTCCCGACCGAGACTTTCCATGCCTCGACCCTCGCAGGTAAGGAGGTTCTCGACGCCCGTGCCGGCATGCGTTCATGTCCAACCTTAAGCAAGCTTGCGGCATCCCTCACTGCCGGCCGGATGCCCGGTCATCACGCCACGGTCTTTGCCGCCCAGGCCGCAGTGCTTCACCTTTCCTCCCAGGGGATTCTCGTCGGCTTCGCCTTCGATGAGTGGCGGCGGGTGAACCCCGCGCTGAAAGTAACCGACTTCCGCCACCTTCTGCCTGCAGTGACCGGTGTGGCATCCGCCGTCTTTGCCGGGCGAGACGCCTCTCGGTTTCAGATTGCATAAGCTCGAATCGCCATGTGTCTGGCCCTCCGCTGGCACGAAATATCAAAGCATTAATTTTTCCTGAGATGGCTAGCACCGAGACCCTGGCTGAAACTCAAATCGAGGATGAAATCGATCTGCCGTGGAATGTACTCGTTCTTAATGATCCTGTGAACCTGATGAGTTACGTCACTCTCATTCTGCGCAAGCTCTTCGGTTTCTCCGAGTCCAAAGCAACCCGTCTGATGATGGAGGTGCACCAAAGCGGGCGCTCGGTGGTCTGGACCGGGCCCCGTGAAAAGGCAGAGTTTTATGTCCAGCAGCTCCAGAGTCACCAGTTGCTTTCCAGAATCGAACAGGTAGACGGGTGAGACTTCGAGACTTCAATGATGACACGTGGGGATTCGCTCTCCTCACGGAACTCGAACGCGAGTTGCTGGCTGGCCTCGCCTCGGCAGCTGACACCCTCGGGTGTAAGAAAGCCGAACACAGGCTTTACCAACCGCCGATCGATAACCCCAGTGAAGAAGAAACATCATTCCTCGACGACTGGGAGGATTTTGTCACGACTGGATTCCGTCAAGAATTTGCCGATGCGCTTGCCGTGGTTGAGGCCGACTTGCAAAACTGTGTCCCGCTGGATGGTAATTCTGATGACATCCCGGACGACGAGGGCGAACACGGCGATAAGGCATATTTCTCTCTTCAAATCCCCAAGGCACACGCCGAGAGTTGGTATGGAGCACTCAATCAAGCGCGGCTTGTGCTCGCCACCCGGTTTGACCTTTTCGACTCGAATGGCGACGAGACTGTTGCAATTTCCTGGGAGGGCGAAAGACCAACCGTGATGGTCGATGATTCCTCCCAGAACCCGCACCCAGTCGAGACTCGGATCAACGCTTTCTTAAGAAATCAGGCCTACGGCTTCATTCAAGAATGGCTCATTGCTCAGGTTCTTTCTGCGGAGCTTTGAGAACCATGCCCTCTTCCGGTGAGGCCTGCCCGGCCGGGTTGCCTCAAGAACAGCAGAGGCACTCTCTCTTCCGATCATCCCGGCTCTCTGGAAAATAGCAAAAGGGCCATCACTCGGCGGGAGTTTTAAGCTCAATTTCACGAACCGCATTCGTCCCGGTGTAGGGTGTGTGGTAATCCGGATCGTCGAGCTTCCCACACGCCCACAGAGTACCCCGCGTGACCAGATCAAGATATTCGTCACTCTCGACAACTTCGTTGTAATGCCCGAGCGAGGTCGAAAATGAAAGCGCCCCAGACTTGGTATTCACCCACGCAACGATGGCAGCGTCAGTGATCTCCTTGCCGTTCTTCATGTATGTCTGCGTGCCCATGGCAAGCGGCTCGGCATCGTAAATCTCGGCGTTGTTGTAAAGCTCTTCTTTTCCTGTCACCCAGTCTTTCAGAGGTTTTGTGATCGGGTGTTCCGCATCGACGATCTCCACCGATACCGGAACGTGCGGGCCGTGCCTCGTCGAGAGCAGGCCGATCCGCTTGCACCAGTCGTGATGACCTTTCGCGGTGAAAGTTTCTCTCGAGTTTCCCCGCCCACGAAACGAGTGCATTGCACAGTGAAGTTGCACCGAGGGGATCGTCTCGTGCGCCTTGAGGATGTTCTCCATGAGCCTGGCGTTCTCGTTGAGAGCAGCACACTCGTCATGGATGACGATGTCGTAGCCCTTCGCCCAGTCCGGGTTCTCGAAGAGTGGCAAGGCAGGTTTGGCCGACTTGTCCCGCGTCCAGATCACGTCGACCTGAATATTCGCCCGTGCTTGGATCCCCTCGAAGAGAATGCGGTGCTGCGCGACATAGTCGTGACAGCATCCTCCCGCGATGAGCAGGGCTTTCAACGGTGCTGAAGACTCGCTACTCTCAGGCGCTGTGTTTTGCTCTTTGGCTGCTTGCTCAGCTTCAACCGAAAGAAAAGCCGGACCCAAAGCAAAGAGAAGGCACAGGGGAAAAAGGAGTCTGAGTCGATGCGCAGTCATCGCGTTTTTTATGGACAGGCGGTTGGCGCTTACTCGATCCCGCCTTTCAGCGATCAGGCTTCCTGGGTGTCACGGACGGCGATCATGGTTTCCAGAATCGTGTTCCACGTCTTTGCCTCTTCCAGAGTCGCGTTCGGGAACATGCAGCCATCCCAGCAGATATGTTCGATACCACGGGATTCATAATCTTTGAGCCAGTAGCTCGCGCACTTCACGATGTCGAGCTTCCCGTTCGGGTCATCCGCCGGGCAGTGCTTGCCAGTCTTGTCATGGGAACCAGCTCCATGGACTTCTCCGTCATTCTGAGCCACATGGAAATCGATCGTCCAGGGCCGTAATTTGTCGGTCATCTGTTCGTACGCCGCCCAGAATTCCTCCTCCGAATACCCCTCTTTCACGAGGGCATGCTCTGGGGCATTGTAACCGAGAAGGTAGAGGTACGTGTGGGCCAGGTCGGCTTGGAAACCGACCGTCTCGGGCATCCCGACTTCTTCGAGCAGGTCGAGCATGTCCTTCCAACTGTGCATTCCCGCCCAGCAGATCTCCCCTTCCGCAGCCAATCGCTCGCCGTGATCAGCAGCGATTCGAGCAGCTTCCTTGAAAGTCTCAGCGATCTGTTTGGTATTCGCTTTCGGGTTTTCACGCCACTTTTCGACCCCAAACTCAGCCGAATCGATACGGATCAGGCCATACTTGCGGACTCCCTGTTCGTTGAAAACCCGTGCCATCCGACAGGCGAGTTCCACTGCGCCAAGAAACTTCCCGCGTTGTTCTGCGTCGCCCATGGCCGAATCGCCCACCGTTCCCGGCCAGACCGGTGCCACCAGCGATCCAACCGAGAAGCCTTTACCTTGAATGAGATCCGCGACTCTGCGCAACTCGTCGTCACCGCCCGCGGGGTCGATGTGCGGGAGAAAAAGAAAGCAATCAACCCCGTCGAATTTCTGACCGTTGACTTCGGCATCCGCTGTCAGGTCAAGCATCTGCTCGAGACCGATCGGTGGTTCCTGGCCATCGTCGTCGCCTTTGCCGACCAGGCCAGGCCACATTGCATTGTGAAGTTTCAGTGAGGATTTTTCCATGGTTTTTTCTCTTTTCAGTTCCGTTGATTCTCAGGTTCAGCCTTCCGCCTTGAGAGACTCGTAAAGTTTGAGGGCTTCCTGGGGTTTCATGCCCTCGTGCACCACGGCACCGACCGCTTTGATCATCGCGACCGGCGCTTCAGACTGGAAGACGTTGCGGCCCATGTCGACGCCGGCGGCACCGCATTCGATTGCTCGGTAAGCCATTTCTAGCGCCTCAATCTCAGGTAGTTTCTTCCCACCGGCGATGACAACTGGAACCGACGTGCAGGCAACCACGTTCTCGAAGCCTTCCGTGTAGTAGGTCTTGACGATGCTGGCACCGTTCTCGGCGCCCACCCGTGAGGCGAGGCCAAAGTAGCGGGCGTCACGAGCCATATCCTTACCAACCGCGGTGACGCACATGACCGGAATGTCATACTTGTTACCGATATCTACGAGGCGGCTGAAATTCGCCATCGTTCTGGCTTCGGTCGCAGCGTCGCCCACCGCGATCATGGCGGCGAGCGCCGAAGGATTCATTCTCACCATCTCCTCCTCTCCGAGCAGGACATTGTGGTTCATCTCGGTGAGGATGGTCGTTCCCGTATCGGCGCGTAAGCACACCGGCTGGGTGTTCTCCGGTGGTATCATGGTGCGGATCGACCCACGGCAACCCATCAGGCAGTCGGCGTGTTCAGCGAGCGGCGCGATGCTTAGGTCGATACGCTCGAGACCCGAAGTCGGCCCCATGAGGAAGCCGTGGTCGAAAGCGAGCATCACAGTGCGACCGGATGCACGGTTGAAGATCCGCGACATACGGTTCTTCAAGCCCCAGCCCATGCTATTCATGCCCTTGAGGTAAAACTTACTGGTATCGGCGGGGCTGTTCAGCCCGAAGTTGTCGCCGTCGCGGATGTCATCGAGGTCTGCCATAATATTATGATTCGGTTTTTCTTTCGGTTGATTAGTCTGGTGAAGTAATCGTTTTCAGTTTCAGGAAGCGATGTAGGCATGCATCCCTCGAAGAATGATACTGATCGAACAGGCTCCTGCATCCGGATGCCCCAAGGAGCGCTCCCCGAGAGTTTTCGCCCGTCCCATCGTCGCAATCATCTCTTTGCTGGCTTCCCGACCGGCTTCGGCCGCACCGGCCACAGCGTCAGCCGCTTCCACCAGAGACAACTCTGTGACCTCAGCCGCCTTTTCCGCCGCCGGATAGAGCGCATCTACCATCGTCTTGTCGCCCGGCTTCGCTCCCCCGCGCTCCATGACTCCATCCACCGCTGCTTTGAGAAAACCTGCCAACTCCAGTGCCCCGAATTTCTCTGCTCCAGCGATCCCCTTGCCGCCGCTTCGGAAAACCGTTCCAAAAATCGCCCCGGAGGCGCCACCCATGGCACTGATCATGGCCATTCCAGCCGAGGTCAGGACCTTTCTCGATGGAGGGGAATTCAGCTCCCGTCAGCTTCTCTTTGACCGCGGTGAGACCGCGCGTCATTCCCAGACCATGATCCCCGTCACCGAGATTCCGGTCGGCATCGGTCAGAAGATCCTCAGCTGCAATAATACGGTCAGCGACGAGGAGCATCATCTCCTGCACTTGCTCGATGGAAAGGTCGTCTTTTGCCTTATTCATTACTTGTTCAAGGTCCCCTAACTTTGCATTTTCGAATAACACACCGACTCGCAGGGCATGTCCCAGAGCGTTCTCAATTCATCATCCAAGCGGGTCACCGAGAAAGAAATTCCCGCCATCTCCTGGCAGGTCACCAATGGCCCGACAATGGTGTCGCGCACCACGATGCCCCTGGCATTGAGGATTTCCTTCGCCTTCCGCAAGCAGATCAGGCATTCCATCATCGTCGTCGCTCCCAGGCTGTTGACGAGCAGGACGATTTCATCGCCTGCTGAGAGCTCTGCCACCTCCTCATCTTTTTCAAAATCCTCGAAGACCAAGTCCAACATCATCGGCGTAAGTTCATCCGCGGTCGTCATCGGGATCTCTTTGACGCCAGGTTCCCCGTGAATTCCCATGCCTAAACCGATCTCATTCTCAGCGATTTCAAAGGTCGGCTTCCCAGAGGCCGGAATCGATCCAGGTGCCATGGAAACACCCACGGAGCGAGTCTGCAGGACTGCCTTCTTTGCAGTCGCCTCGAGTTCGTCCAGCGATTGCGCAGTCTGCGATGCAGCCCCCACCAATTTCACAACAGGCACCAGCCCGGCGATTCCCCGCCGGTTTTTCTTTTCCGTCGGCGGCGCCGAACACACATCATCCCAGATCAGAACCGTACGAACGTCGATGTCCTCTTCCTCGGCGAGTTCGGCGCCCATATCGAAGTTCATCACGTCGCCGGCGTAATTCCCGTAGAGGTAAAGCACCCCGTTTCCCTTGTTCACGGCTTCGGTCGCCTCGAAAACGATGTCCGGCGAGGGCGCCGCGAAAATATCACCGCAGGCTGCACCGTCCGCGAGATTCTTCCCTACCAGCCCATGATAGATTGGTTCGTGCCCGCTGCCACCACCGACAAGGAGGGCCACTTTCCCAGCGGGAATACTCGTTTTCACGATCGACCGCCTTCCGACCTTTTCACAGTCTCCGTCGTATGCCTCGACCAGCCCATCGAGCAGTTCGTCGGCAACCTTCAAGGGATCATTGACAAGTTTTTTGATGTCGCTCATAAAAAAATTTATTACTTCAGAAAAAAATCAGGTTCTTCTCTTACTCAAGTCAGCAAAACGCACGACGCCGGGCTGATCTTTCAGCTTTTGTTTCGTTACACTCAGAGACCCTCGCGAATAGATTACCTTTTGCAGCAGAAACCCTCAAAAGGGAGCAGAACCCGGTCCCGAGTCAAGCCCGCTGTCAAAGCGCCTGCTCTCATCGTCGTCCAACCGCTTTCTTCTCGAGCCTCCGGAGTGAATGCTGCCCGCTTACTTTCTCGTTTCCATCGAGGAATCCGACTCCTCGCTGCTTTTATCCTCATCGCCCTCATCGCCCTCATCGCCCTCATCGCCCTCATCGCCCTCATCGCCCTCATCGCCCTCATCGCCCTCATCGCCCTCATCGCCCTCATCGGAAAGGAGCCGACCGAAACCGCGCTTGAGGATCTCCCTTGCCCGCTCCTCGTCATCGTCGCCTACCTGCACCCTGACCCCCGCCTGGTTTACGAAAAAATACGGAGCTATACCGGCAGAAACTTCGTCGGGGATGAATACCTCGATCCCCATCGACCCGAGATTGAGCTTCAGGGCTTGAGCTTCCTGGAGGGTTCCGAAGTTGGCGATTGTTTTCATTTTCAGTCAGCGAGCAGGCAAACTTCAGATCACCCGGTCATTGCCTCCGTCCACCGGGACCTGAGCTCCCGTCGTCTTCCCGAAAAGTGCCCCAGCCATGGCAGATGCCATCCGGCCGACATCCTTCGACTTGATCTCAGTCTGCAGCAGATTCCGGGTCTTGTATTCTTCGACAGTCAACCCGTAGCGCTCTGCTGAGCGCTGCAATGCCTCTGGCGTCCAGAGCTTTGTGTCGAAAACCGCATCGGGGTGCACAATGTTGCAGCGAACTCCTTCAGGGGCCAGCTCGAGCGCGGCCACTCGACAGAGCTGGGTTAAACCTGCCTTGGCGCACGAGTAACTGGCTGCTCCCGCTCCGGGTGCACTCACGTTCCTCGAGCCCACCAGCACAACCGCAGGGTCAATGCCGATTTTGAGAAAGGGAATCGTGTGCTTCAAAAGCACCTGGTGACTGGTTAAATTGACCGCCATCGACTTCTCCCAGTTCGACTGTTCCATGTCCTCCAGATAAGCCCCCGCAGTGAAAATCCCTGCATTGCTGACCAGGATATCGAGCCCGCCGAAGCGCCTTACTGCATCCTCGACAGCCGCGATGACTTCCTTGTCCTGTGTCAGGTTTGCCACGATCCCGATACCTCCAATCTTTTCCATCTGCCCGGTGATTTCCGGATTCAAATCGATTCCGACCACTTGTGCGCCTTCTTCCGCAAGTGCCTCCGCACAGGCAAACCCGATCCCTGCTGCCGCGCCGGTGACGAGAGCAACCTTCCCTTGGTGGGGAGGGCGTGGGCCACCCGCTTTCCGCAGCTTCGCCTGCTCAAGTTCCCAGTATTCCATTTCGAAGATCTGCTTCTGAGGCAGCGCCTTCCACCCTGAAAAGGCAGTTTCTACGGTGGCTATTGTTTTGCAGGTATGCCGCGCGATGTCTTCGATAATCTTCGCCTCCTGCATGGTAGCTCCGAAGGCCACCGTTCCGTGCCCCGGCCAGACGGCCCATCGTGGCGCCGGATCGAGCATGGTGAGCTTACCATCGGTGTACCGATCGAAGTAGTTGACATAGTCACGGGCAAATTTCTCGACCGCGCCCTCGCGGCCGGCGATGACAGGAATGCGCTTGGTCCTGATCACATGATCTGGTGTCAGCGGCCCGCGGGTTGCAATTTTACCCACCTGCGGGAGCTGGGAAAATCCGCATGCCTCGCGCGACTGGTTGAGTCTCGCGTAGACCGCACCACCCCGCTGATCCGCCACTGCACGGCGCAGCCGCGCCAGCGCCATGAGGTTCTCTTTCGGCTTTGCTGGCACCAGAACCTTGCCTCGTCTTTGCAGGTTTTTCCGAATGTGCCGCTCAGCCTTCGAGACCAGCTCAATCATCAACTCGTAGCTGGCACGGGCGTCGTCGTGGAAAGTGAAAATCCCGTGGTTCATCAGGATCAATCCTTTCAATTTGGTAAAATCAACCCCCTGAACGCGCTTAAACACCTCCCGGGAAAGAATAAATCCTGGCATAACATAAGGGATCACCAGGACACTCTCCCCGTAGACATCCTCGACGTGCCGCCTCCCGTCTTTGTTATTCACCAGCGCCACCACCGCGTCCGCATGGGTATGGTCTACGAATTTCGGGGGCAAGATGGCATGCAGGATTGCCTCGACTGATGGAGTCGGCGCACTGGGATTGAGCATCGCGGCCCGCTGCTGGGTGACCATGTCCGCATCACTCAGGACATCGAGCTCGGCCATTTTCAGAAGCGTCTCGATCCGGACTGGCGCGAAGCCCTCTTTCTCGATGGTTGCCAGATCCCAGCCTGATCCCTTGACGTGGAGAACATCGACCGGCGCGCCAAAATAATCCCGCTCCCTCGCCTTGACGGAGGTATTGCCGCCGCCGTGGAGCACAAGCTCAGGGTTCTGGCCGAGCAACCTCGAAGTATAAACCCGCTGCGCCACGGGACTGCGACCAGCCCGCCTGGCATCTGCATCATTCCAAAGACTCTTCATATTCTTGTTCTTAGCACGGCAATCATCTCTCGACCAGCTGGAGTGCGGCCTCCGCGCTGGCCCCGTCGTGGACGACAGCGTGCAACGCCGTGGCGATCCCCAGCGGATTACTATGCTGCCAGACGTTTCTGCCAATTGCGACACCGAGCGCGCCCGCCGCCATCGCCTTGGCCACCAGCTCCAAAAGCGCCCAATCGTCACGCAAAGCAGCGCCTCCAAGAACCACCACCGGCACGAAGCTGCTCTCCACAATCTTCCGGAAGTCATCGACACTCCCTCCCGTCGGGAAAGCTGTCTTCACCACATCTGCTCCCAGTTCTGCCGCCATCCGCACCGCAAAGCCAATATTTTCAGGCGTGTACGACTCTGCCCTCCCAATCCCGTATGGCAATGCCTCGAGGATCAGAGGGACCTCCATCTGCATGCCTTGGCCTACCAGTTCCCCCACGTCACGCACCATCCCCGCTTCCCTGGCATGATGCAGATAGAGCATATTCATGACCGCATCCGCACCCAGCTCGAGAGCATCGTCGACGGTGCATGTCGGCACTGACCCGTAATCCTCCTGCCCGTGACTCGCAGGCTTGTAGCAATCGGTGCGCAGACAGATACCCTTTCCCTCCAACTCTTTCCTGAAGGCTTTCGCCACTCCGGTATTGACGACGTATCCATCCACAACCGGGCGCAACAATTTTATCACCGCTCCGGGCTTTTCAAGCCCGGGCACGGGGATTGCAGTGCCGTGATCGATGGGAAGGATCACGGACCTGCCATCTGGGAAAAATTTCTCAAGACGCTTTTTTTTCAGATTACTCATCGATTCTTCTCTCAAGAGGGTGCAAGATTATCGGCCTTAAATTGGAATCGACAAAACTCTTCTTTGAAAAAATTTCTCGCTCAATCGTAAGAATCAGCTAAAAGAAACCGTTCCCCCACTTCACCTGCTTAGAACCCAAAGACCATGCCCCTCCTACCTACCAACGGCATCAGAATGCACTACGAGGAGCAAGGCTCCGGCGATCCTCTCATCATGATCATGGGGATCACTGCTCCCGGAGCTGTCTGGGAAGCCCATGCCGAAGCCTGGAGTCCCAGCTTCCGCTGTATCATGCCCGACAACCGCGGAGTCGGAGAGAGCGACAAGCCCGCCGGCGACTACTCCTCGGAGATGTTCGCTGACGACTATGTAGGTCTCATGGATGCTCTCAGCATTGAAAAAGCCCGCATCGTCGGAGTCTCCATGGGCAGTATCATCGCCCAGCAACTCATGCTGCGACACCCCGAGAGAGTGCAGTCCGCTGTCCTTATGTGCCCGTGGGCGCGCTGCGACCGCTACGCCAAGTCCGTCTTCAAGCACATGGGCGACTGCAAAGCCTCGCTTAGTGCCGCCGACTTCATGGAGTGGATCCAGCTTCTCATTTTCACCAAGCCGTTCTGGGACAATGACGAATGCTATCAAAGCCTTCTCGACGGACGAAACGACGCCACAGCAGCCGAGAACCCGCAACCTCTCCAGGCTCTCAGGAGTCAGGCCGCGGCCTGCATCAACCACGACGTCTACGATCAGCTGGGCAACATCCCCCACCCTTGCCTCGTCACAGGTGGCAGAAACGACATCTTCACCCCACTCTGGATGGGCGAAGAGGTTGCCAAAGCCCTTCCCAACTGCGAATCTCATTTTTACGACAACGCTGGCCACGCTTTCCACTGGGAGGCGATGGAGGACTTCAATCCCCGAGTCCTCAACTGGCTCCAGGCGCACTGAGAAGCAAGCGAAGACCCCACCAACTAAGCAACCAACCACCCTGAACAAAACCACAACCCATGGCTATTAAATTCGGCTCCGAAGTCTACACCTGGTTCATGCAAGGAACCGGCAAAGGTTACGACAACAAACTCGACCACATGATCAAAGTCGCCTCCGAGGCGGGCTTCGCGGGCATTGAGCCGATGGTTCTCGAGATCGCCGAAGAGCCTCTCGGCTGCTGCAAATACTGGCTCGGTGACTTCTGTGACCCGATCCGGATGAAAGACTCTCTGCAGGAATATAACCTGGAGCTTGCCGGACTCGCCCTGGTTTGTGCCTGGGACGGCGAAGACGAAACCCCTGCTGAACGCGAAGCGGCAGACTTTACCATCGACTTCCTCAAGCACTTCCCCGGAGCGATGCTCGGCACGGTGACGCTCCCCAGCGGCCGCAAAGAGAACCTCCAGCGCCGCCGACTCAACATCGCCCGCAACATCAACCGAGTCTCTTCCCGTGCGACCGACGCAGGACTGGTCTGCTCTTACCACCCGAACAGCCCACCGGATTCGCTGGTCCGCACCCAGTACGACTACGATGTTGTTCTCAGCTCACTCGATCCGAAGGTCACCGGCTGGACACCCGATGTGGGACACATCATCCGAGGGGGTATGGATATCATCGAGACGCTCAACAAGTGGCAACACCTCGTCAACCATATTCACTACAAGGATTTCTCAGGCAATGGCCCGGAACCGTGGGCGCAGATGGGGAGTGGAAAACTCGATTTCCACAAGATCACCGAGTGGCTTACACTGCGCAAATACGACGGCTGGATCATCTGCGAAGACGAGGCCCATGCCGCGATTGACGACCCCGACGGCGTCACCATGCAGAACGGCGAGTGGGTCAAAGAACATCTTGTTCCGATAGTCTCGTAACGGTTTCTCGGCATCCGGGCGCTTCCATGGCAGCGTCACCTCGTCTACATCTTCCCGGATAGCTTCTGCGATCTCGCCGCTCCACGCCACGCGAACAGGGGCGGTGAAGCAGCGATTTTTGCCTGGCTCAGGTGGTGCTTTTCTCTTCCTCAGTAGAGGCAGCATCCGGAACAGGAAGCACCTGATCCTCGATCGCGCCTAACTCTTTAAGAAAAGAAAAGCTGTAGATTCCGGTTCGGTGGCCGTCACTGAATTCAAACTGAATCGCGTATCCCCCCATCGGCGTCCATCCAGTCACTCGGACGCCTCGAAAGTCCTTGTCTTTTCCCGGCTCAAGAATCGGACGCCCGACCAGGTCATATTCCCCGACGTTCTCGGCACTCTGCGAGCGCGCTCGAAGAAAATCCATCTTAAGAAAATCTTCCGATCCATCCTTCCATCGGATAGCTATTTCATCACCGATGGTAGTGATGTGTTCCGGCTGCGGCATCTTCTTCATGATTTTTCTTTGCTTTTAAATTGTCCTGCCCAGCCTTCGCAGGTCACGGAACCAACCGACACCCAAACATCCACATCACCCAAGCTGCGATCCCACCGATCGCGGCAACTGCCATATTCGACATGTTTGAGTAACTTGCCGATCCCAGCGCAGTATTTAAGTCGGGAGACGTCATGCGACGAAAGTTCCGAGTCGCCACCGTCATCTCCGGTAAGGAGGTTACCAGAGCACCAAGAAAATACTGAAGGCCCGTGAAAACCGAGGCGCCCAGCAGATTTCGAAGAAAGCTCCCGTAGACTCCCTCCCACGAGACAAAGAGCGCATTCATGACAGTGCAGGCGATAATCAACCCTGCAGTGCCGAAAACAAAGCCAGCCCAACTCGGCTCCTGCCCATCGCTGGTGATTTCTCGGAACAGCTCTGGACGCCGGGCTCTGATCCCTCTTTCAAATCTCAGGAAGACAAGCACCGCTGCGAGGCACAGCAGCCCACCCGTCAACATCCATCCTGCGCTTAATCCGCCCTTGCGATCGCCTCCGAAGACGTGCAGCTGATCCACTCCTGTAGCGCACCAGAGAGCGAGAGTCGCCACCATAAAAAGCAACAGTCCAGCGATGAAATGCCAGAGCACGATGCTCTTCTCCTTCCGAATCAGCCCCAAAAGGACGGCGACCTTCTCTTTCCTGCCTCTTACCAGCCAGACTCCCAGCACCCAGACCGGAGCAACCAGAAACATGAGGTAAATATTCGCGAAATTGGATCCGAGCGGGTTAGCAATTCCACCGACCCGCAGCATGAAAAATGCGACAACCATGGAGAAGAACTCTGGTAGATTGGTGCTCGCATTGATCACCATCGTCCGCTTCTCATGACCGAGATACTTTCCTGTCAGCCCCGCGGCCGAATCGACCATCAAGTCTGTCGTTTTAGGGATAATAAGCAGACAGAGCGCGAGGGTGATCAATCCCGAAATCACCCCAAACCCGGTGGCGCCGATGGTATCGTAAAGCCCGAGAAAAAACTGGGTAATGGCTGCGGTCATCCCTGATTAGCCCGGCGGTGGCCGGACACTTCTTCTTCTAGCACAGATCACGCGGGATGCGAACCACAGGGGCGATTCCTGACGTTGCTTGTCCTCGGATCTAGCGGAGCATTATCAGGCATGAGAGATCTCGGGAAGACGAAGTATGAACAAAGTGAGAAACATTCTAACGCACTGGTAAGAGATCTTGGCATCCAGCCGATCGCGGCCCTCCTCGACCGCCGCGGCCTCACCAACCACGCGCTGGTTGCCGCGTCCGCGGAACCTCTGACCCACAAAATGATCGCCCGAGCACGGAAAGGGCGACGCCTCACCCCCAAGGTCAAAAGAAAGATCATCAAGGCCCTGAACCAGGCGATCCTCCTGCAAAGCCAATCCGGAAACGCCGGCGACGAGGACGTGCACCGGGATACGAGCCCGACCTCCTTCGACGGTAAAGATCTTTTCAACTACTGACGCTGCCGTGGATTGCGACCTTCTCATCGCAGGTCAGGGCCTGGCCGGAACACTCCTTGCCTGGGAAGCCCACTGGGAAGGGCTACGTGTCGTCATTGTCGATCCCGACGAAAAAGATACCGCCTCAAAAGTTGCGGCCGGCATCATCAATCCGATCACCGGGCACCGCCTGACAAAAAGCTGGCGCTTCGATGAACTTCACCCTGCAGCCATAGATTTTTATCGGCGCAGCGGAAAGGATCTCGGAAGGTTCTTCTACCACGAGCGAACGATCCTCAGGTGCCTCGACGATGCCGAGAGCATCGGTCTCTGGGAGAAAAAAAGCCAACGCGAAGAATACCATCAGCTCTTTTCCTATGACCGGGAATCAGTGCGTCCCGCCGATCCCGACAGCTTTCTCCCCTGCGCAAGTCGTTTCGCCACCCGCCGCTGCGGGAACCTCGATGTACCTGGCTTTCTCGCGGCCAGCAGAGAATTCTTCGCTCTCCAACACCGCGTCGTGACCGAGCTCGTCGATCTTACCGCTTTCCATTCGGATAGCTCGAGTGCTCGCTGCATCCGCTATCGCGGAATCTCCGCCCGTCATGCGGTCTTCTGTCTTGGCGAGAATGGTGCCTGCAGTCGCTTCTTCCGGAAGCTGCCTCTCAAGCGGGCAAAAGGAGAGGTGCTGGAAATTGAAATCCCAGACTCTACCGAGAACCGGATCGTCAGCCGCAGAGGCAAATGGGTTCTCCCCGCCGGGAACGGGCGGTTCCTCGCTGGCTCCACGTATTCATGGGACCCAGAAAACAGACTTCCAAGCGAGGCAGGAAAAAACGCTATCCTGGCCGGCCTTCGCTCCACCCTTCGCGAAGATCCTGCCATCCTCAGGCACCGCTCAGGCATCCGGCCGATTGTTCGTGGAAGCCGACCAGTACTCGGACAGCACCCGGATACTCCGGGCGTCGCCATCTTCAATGGACTCGGCTCAAAAGGCGTCTTGAACGGCCCTCACTTCGCTCGGACCTTGATCCGAAACCTGATCGCTGATGCTCCCATCGAACCTGATGTCGACATTCGCTTTTTTCTCTAGATGCACACGGTTCCCCTCATAGCTACCAACGTCGCTCAAACCTTTATGAGGCAGTTTCTCAAGCCAAGAGACCTCTGTATTGATGCCACAGCTGGCAACGGATACGATACCGTCTTCCTCTGCCGTCAGGTGAGAGACCACGGGCAGGTGCTCGCGATTGACATTCAGGCATCCGCCCTCGAAGCGACTGCCCGGCGCTTGGATAAAGAGGCCATCGTAAGCGGATTCCAACTCGTGCAAGGCGATCATTCTCAGCTGGATTCTCTCGTCCCCGAGGAATGGAAAGAACGCACCCGAGTGATCTGCTTCAACTTGGGATTTCTTCCCAGAGGGGACAAGAAGCTTACCACACAGTCAGCCACCACCATACCGGCTCTCCAGAGCGCCTTACCTCTTCTCGCTCCCGGCGGTCTCCTTTGCGTCACGGCTTACCCTGGTCATGAAGAAGGCGCCCAGGAAACCAAAGCGGTGGACACTCTTTTTTCAAACCTCTCTGGTGAGTCTCACACTGTCCACCGTTTCTCCACCCTCAACACCACGCGACCTGCACCGGTCGTCTATGCTGTCAGCCGTCTCCCAACCAATGCCTGAGATGTCGATGAGCTCGCTCCCCTGTTTCCAGCAACAAAACGCCGAGGAGTTTCGACCTGATTAAATATTGCCAGGCAACGCGGTCGACGGCACGCCCACCAGAAAACCTTGCCATTGCCAGCCAGATCACTCATCATCAACTAAGGAGCAGCTATGGATTCTCACGATGTCATCAAAAATGCCTTTGAAAATAAGGCCAGTCCGAAAGAAATCGCTTCGGAAATGGGCCTGTCACTTTCTCTTGTCTACAAGTGGGCTCAACCAACCTCGGAACTCGGAAGTGGTAGCCGAAACCCGATCGACCGGGTGCTGAAACTCTTCGAATTGACGCAGGATCCCCGGATCATCCAATGGCTGTGTGAGCACGCGGGAGGCTACTTCGTGCGCAACCCGAAAAGTTACTGTCAAGATGGATTTGAAGTCCTGCCCGCCACCAGCGAAATCATCACACAGTTCTCTGAACTGCTGTCGACTATTTCTCGTGCCGCCGCCGACAACGTGATCACGCTCGAAGAGTCCGAAGGCATCCGCGAGGTGTGGGACGAACTGAAATGCTACTGCGAAGGGTTTGTAAACTGTTGTGAAGAAGGCGACTTCAGCACTATGCGGGAAAGCGGCAGCAAACCAAAAGAGTCGTAATTTTCAAGCAACAGGAAGTGTTTCGATGCCACCGCACAGCGTTCTTGTGCCCTGTGCTTGAGCAACCGCAAAATGCTGCGATCCGCTGCTACTACCTGAGCGTCAATGCGTCTCTAAAATTCACGATCGCGTCGGTGATGGCAGAAGCCAGCCTCTCTCGGTGCCTGACATCGGCGATTTTCCGCGACTCCTCTTTATCCGTGATGAAGCCGCCCTCGAAGAGGATCGCCGGTTTTTCGCTCCACTTGAGCACCGCCCAACTGGCGCGTTTGATGCCGCGGTCCACTGCGCGAAGCTTTTTGATAACAGAAACATGCACGGCGGTGGCAAGGGCGATGTTTTCTGCATCCAGTTGATTCCCTTGCAGGGTCTCCTGCTCCGGATCCCTTGAGCGTTCTTTCGGCGATCGGGTGGCATCTGGCGAGAGAGCAAAAGTTTCGATTCCGCTTATTCCTTTACTCCCGTAGTTGAAATGCAGGCTGATGAAGATGGAGTTCTCGATGCGGTTCGCGATACCCATCCGCTCGGGGAGGCTCAGATACTTGTCCTCGTCCCGTGTCATCACGACCTTGAAGCCTTCGCCCTCAAGCCTCACTCGGAGCTGCCGCGCGAGACGAAGCGTGTATTCTTTCTCGTGGCCGTAAACTCCTTTGGATCCCGGATCCTCCCCGCCATGACCCGGGTCAACCACCACCGTGGTGAATGGCGAAGCATCTTTGATAAAATGCGGCCGGATCACCGGATCGATTAGTTTGCAGAGGTCCAGACGGGAAACGAGATGATCTCTCCCCTTCGGAAGAATTGGATAACTGAGGACAAATTTGATCTGGTTGATGAACAGATCCCGCGAGTTAGCGACTCCTTTGATGACGAAATTCCCTCCCCTCAGCCAGAGGTGTTTGTCGTTCACTTCATGCCTGAATCCGTAAAAGTCAGCGAGACTTGCCAAGGTGACATAGTCCCTGTCCTGGTAGTTCACCACTTCCCAAGCTCGCACTTCGGAGACGAGCAAAAACGCGGCCGCCAGACCCACAAGCAGCAGACGGGGCAGACACAATCGGTATTTGTTCTGGGGTGGTTTCACTGCAATTCGAGATTCAATGCCATTTCATGACGGCTACCAATAAACTGCTGCCATCAGCTTGCAATCCTCTACTCGCGGTTCCTCGAATCGAGAATCAAAGTCACCGGCCCGTCATTGACTGAGCGGATCTCCATCAGCGCTCCAAAGATGCCGGTTTCGACCTCGCGACCGAGTTCAGAGGAAACCGTAGCGACAAAATCCTCGTAGACGGCCTCCGCCTTATCAGGAGGTGCCGCTCGGCTGAAGGAGGGCTTTGTTCCTTTCTTCATGCTCGCGAAAAGGGTGAACTGACTGACGAGAAGAATTCCACCTTGCAGGTCAGCGACCGATTGTGCCATCTGCCCGCCTGCCCGCGCTTCGAAGATTCTGAGAGTCACAAGCTTCCGAGCCAGCCAGCCAATGTCTTCATTCCCATCTCCGGGGGCCACTCCGACAAGAACCAACAAACCACCGCCAATCTCTCCGACGATTTTGCCTGCCACGACGACCGAGGCAGAGGTAACCCGTTGAACAACCAATCTCATCCCTCTTCTTCAACCCTGAGCCTGACCTCTGGCAAGTAGTGAAATCTCTGTCCGCTTCGATTGTTGCCTAAATCCAGAGACCCCCTAGGATGCCTTGTGTCCCGCGCCAAAGCTCTCCTCTTTCTGTTGATCGCCGCGCTGGCCGGGCTGGCGGGTATGAGTAAGATCGACAAGGACGTCGACCTTCTTCACATGCTTCCGGAAGGGCTTCGCGCAGTCGAGGGGCTGAAGATCTATCGGACCCATTTCGTGCGCGAGGAAGAACTCGTGATTGCGATCACCGGATCCGAAGCCGCCACAGTAAAGGCTGCCGCGCAGTCTCTAGCTGAGATGCTGGAAAACGCAGAGACCGCTGTCACCCGCACAGCACGGTGGAGAGAGAGTGGAGAAGCAGACATCGGCTCCCTGGCGGAGCTGGCCGCCTACGCCTGGCTCAATGCTCCCCCCGAAGAGGTGTCTTCGCTCACCGAAAAGCTTGTGCCAGAGCGACTCGAGAGTGTCCTCAAATCCTCTCTCGACACTCTCACTACCACGCCGAATCCCCGCGAAATAGCCCTTCTCCAGTACGACCCTCTACGGCTGCTTGAATTCCCGGGCTGGCGGGGACTCCTTGATGGCCTCGGTGAACAGAAGGCCGCCTTCTCATCCGAAGACGCCCTGCTACGACTCATCTTTCTCGAACACCCCTCCGCGTTGAACACTCGAGAGGAAATCGTGACCTGGATACGCGAAGTCGAAAAGGTGGTTGAAAAATGGAAGGCGTCTCGGCCCACGGAAGCTGCTCCTGTCAATGTGGCGCTGACGGGTGAAGCTGCCCTCCAGACCGAGACGATCGATGGCATGCAAAACGATCTCACAGGCTCGGTGATTGGAACCTCGCTCGCGGTTGCTCTACTGTTCTTCCTCATGCACCGGAGGATGCTTCCGCTCCTCTGGCTGATGGGAGCACTGGCCGTCACTCTGGTGATCACCATCGGCTTCGCCGCAATCACCTATGGCCAACTCAGCGCGATGAGTGCTGGCTTTGCAGCCATCCTGCTTGCCCTGGTAGCCGACTACGGGGTCCTCGCCTGGCAGGAGGGGAAATCGAGCGGTAAAACCGGACGTGCTCTGCTACTGGAGATCGGTCCGAGCATCTTCTGGGCTGCCTTAACCACGGCAGCCGTCTTCTTCGGTCTGAATTTCAGCAGCTTTCCCGGGATCGCACAACTCGGCAACCTGGTCGGCGCAGGAATCCTCGCTGGTGCCGGAGTCATTGGCCTCTTTTATCTCCCTACTGTCTCGAGGCTTCTGCGCTCAAAAAAGGACGGAACGACCGGCACAGTTCCCGCCCGGACGATCCACTCGCGCAGGAGATCCCCAAAAATAATTGCACTGCTCCTCGCTGGCTCAGGAATCGTCTTCGTCACCCTCGGGCTCCCACCACTCAACGAAAGCTACTGGGCCCTGCGCCCGAAAAACAGTCCGGCCCTTGAGGCTATCGAGAATATCCTTGAACGGATGCCTCTCTGGGCGGAAGCGCGCCTTCCCATCGTGATCACCAACGAAGACGAGAAAAGCCAGGTCTGGGAGACATTCCGCGAAGTCGAGACCGCTGGTTTCGCCCTCGCCGATTCAGGAAAGATTAAAGGTCTTTTTGTCCCTGCGTGTCTCTGGCCGGATTCTGACCGGCAGCGAAAAAACCTCGCCACTCTGGCGCCACTTCTTGAAAAACACGAGGTCTGCAGGCATGCCTTCGAAGAATCCGGCTTCGGGGACGAGGCTGGCATGTTCCACCGCCGGGTTCTCGATGTCTGGAGAACTGCCCGCGAACAGGAAAAGGCCACCCCCTGCCTCCCTGAAAACCTCCCGGGCGACTGGCCGACGATCCTCAAGCGCTTTGTATCCACCGGTGAAGACGGGTCAGGGACGGTGCTCCTCGGGCAGATTTTACCCGTCCAAAAACCGGATCCGGCCGCCGACCCGTACGCCGAGCTTGGACCCTTAAACATTCCGGGTGTTTACCCCTCCGGCTGGGAGTCTCTTCAGGGAGCAACCTGGCCGTTGATGGTCCATGATTTCCGCTGGGTCTTCGCCCCCATGACGCTGGTGCTTCTCCTCATGCTGACCGTGGTGTATCGCAACTTCCGGCAGGTCACGGCCACGCTGGTCATCATGGCTCTGACCTGGACATTTCTTATCGCCACCATGGCGCTCATCGCAGCACTGCGCTCCACCAGTGATGCTCTGGCATGGCTCCCGGTCTGTGAATGGAATTTCATGAATCTGGCGGCCATCCCCCTTCTCATGGGTACCGGGCTTGATTACAGCATCCATATCACGCTCTCGGTGCGACGGCACCACGGCGACCTCGGGCTGGTCTGGCAGCGGACGGGAAAGGCGGTTATTCTCTGCGGGCTCTCTACCGCTGCAGGCTTCGGTTCGCTTGCCTTCGCCTCGAACCGCGGCCTCTCCAGCCTCGGCACCGTCTGTTCTCTCGGTATCCTGATCACGACGGCTCTCGCCGTCATCGCCCTCCCTCGAATGCTCCTCCGAAGCCGTCCTATCCCCGACCGTCCCGACCCAGATACTCACCAACTTTGAGCGAGCAGCCTGCCAGAAAAGCAGCCGCCTCCATGCGCCGCGCTCCCTCAAGCTGCAGCTCGGTAAGCGCTACCGCACCACCGCCACCGGTTGCCACAACGAGCTGGCCCCCAGAGGCCGCCAGCACCTCGCCAGGACTCCCACTTCCCTCCACCACTGTTACCGGAGGGAACACTTTCAAATGCCTGCACCGGGTAGCTGCGGTGTCCAGTAGCGGCAGCGTGGTCCGCGTCCCTGGCCACGGGTCATATGCACGCACGAGACGCTCGAGCTGTTCAGCGGAAACCGACCAATCGAGCTCGCCATCTTCCCGGCTGAGTTTTGGCGCATAAGTCGCCAGTCCTTCGTCCTGCTTGGAGCGAGAAGCCGTACCCGACTCGAGCAGATCAAGCGCCTCACATAAGGCCGACGGAGCGCACGCAGCCAGACGATCATGCAGTGACCCTCCCCGCTCCTCCGGGGCAAGCTCGATCCGGCTGGCAAGGATCATGTCGCCGGTATCCAAGCCTTTGGCCACGTGCATGACGGTGATTCCGGATTCTCTGTCACCTTCGCGAAGCGCTGCCTGGATGGGTGAGGCCCCACGGTGCTTGGGAAGTAAAGACGCATGGAGATTGATGCAGGCCCGTCCGGGAAGCTCCAGGACCCTCTGCGGCAGAATCTGCCCGTAAGCCATCACCACTATCACCTCCGGAGCCCACCCTCCCAACTCCTTGAGCCCATCGACGATACGCTCGGGCTGGAGGACGGGAATGGCCGCTTTCTTCGCTACTATTTTAATCTGCGACGGCGTCATCACCTGTTTGCGGCCGACAGGTCGGTCAGGCTGGGTGACTACGCCGACAACTTCATGACGGCTCTCCAGCAAGCCCTTCAGAGCAGGCACCCCCGATGTCCCCGGTTCCAAAATAGACGATCCGCATCTGCCAGCTATCGCGCCGCCTCGCGCTCCCCGCAAGCGCCACGCTACCCTCCCCCAGCGAGGCATCCGAGCACGCGCCGAAGAGGGAGAGCAAAAAGACAACTATACCTCACGCCACCATCGTATTAAGTGGCGGACTCAACCTGCTCAAGCACCTACCAGAAAAAATTTCTTGATTCATACAAAAAATCTCAAGCGCCACTATGTCGAAGGTGAGCGAACGGTGACCGCACTCGACGGAGTTGATATCGACGTTGCCGAGGGAGAATTCGTCTCGATCACCGGCCCGAGCGGATGCGGCAAGACCACACTGCTGCAACTGATCGGGGCACTGGATACTCCTACTTCTGGCGCGATCACAGTTGCAGGTATCGACCTGTCCTCAGCAAAGGAAGCCACCAGGACGCGCTTCCGGCGTGAGGAAGTTGGTATCGTCTTCCAGTTTTTCAATCTCCTTCCCACGCTGACGGTGGCTGAAAACATCGGGCTTCCCCTCCGCCTGCAAGGGATCCGCGGCGACGCGATTCGGGAGCGGGTCGACGCTCTTCTTCCCATGGTGGGTCTGGCAGACCGCTTCACGCACCTTCCCCGGCAACTCAGCGGGGGAGAGATGCAGCGCGTCGCTATCGCGCGCGCACTGATCCACCCGTCCGCGTTTGCTTCTCGCTGATGAGCCCACCGGTAATCTCGACTCCTCGACGGCCCGCGCCGTTATGGAACTCATGAACACCCTCCACGCCGAAACGGGGCTCACCCTGCTCCTCGTCACCCACAGCGAGGAAGTCGCCGGCATGGCGGGACGGAGAATCCACCTCCGCGACGGGGTGGTCGAATGATTTCTGCCGAGGCCCTCTGTTCCCCGTAGCGAATTTCCTGAAGACCCAGAAAAGGCACGAGAAAGTGATGCCGCGCTTTCCCGTAGTTCCGGCTAATAACGCTTCCAGAGACTCCGGGTAAAAAGAGCCGTCACTGCGTAAATTTCGAGACGGCCGAGCAGCATCAGCCCGCTCAGGACCAAAAGCGTTGGCTCGCCGAAATGGGCGAAGTGGTTGGTCGGTCCGACTTCACCAAATCCAGGACCGATATTCATCGCGGTGGCCACCACTGCACCGATCGCAGTGGAAAAACTGCTTATGCCCGGCTCGAGAGCACTGACCACCAAAGCAGAAACCACGAGCAGGATCGCATTGAAAGAGATAAAACCGAGAATGGAAACCCGAAAGGCAGGAGAAATAATGTGCCCCCCGACTTTGAGCGGGCTGAGCAGGTTCGGTCGGAACGAGCGAATCACCTCCTGCCTGAGGATTTGAAAGAGAACCACCACCCGGATCACCTTGAGCCCGCCCGACGTGGATCCGCTGCACCCTCCAATCAGCATCAACAGAAGCAGCATGCCCTGCGCAAAGACCGGCCATCCGTCATAGTCGGCAGTGGCAAAACCGGTCGTCGTGCTTATCGAGATCACTGGAAAAAACACCTCGCGAAAGACTTCCGCCAGGGACCGGTCAGTTGCAATCGCCAGCCCCAGCGTGGTCACTGCGACAGCTGAGAAAACAACCGCCAAATAAATCAACGCCTCGCCCCTGCCGGAACGTTCCTTCGCCCGTCCGGACAAAAGATGAAAAACAAAAATCATGCTCAAACTGCAGAGAATCATGAAAACGCAGAGGTACAATTCGATCCAAACATTTGCAAAATGACCGACACTGGCACTGTGCGGAGCAAAACCGCCGGTGGCGATTGTGGTCATGGTGTAAAGAAATGCATTGAAAGCATCCATCTCCTGCTCGCCGCTCAACCGTGCCACGCCGATCAACCCGAGCCAGCAGACCAGGGTGAGACCGCAGTAAACCATCCAGAGCCGGGTCACCAGTCCCTTGATCCGAGCGGTGGGGGATTCCTGAAGGTTCAAGGACGATTCGTGGCCAAGAAGGCTCTTCCGGTTTACTCCCAGCGCCGCCATCAGAGCCACCAGCAAGGCAAGAATCCCGAGCCCACCCACCCACTGGGTCAGGTTGCGCCAGAATAGGATGGATCGCGGATAGTCTTGCAACTCCGCGATGACGGTTGATCCGGTTGTGGTAAAACCCGAGACTGCTTCAAAAAGTGCCCTGACCGGTGAGAGAGGGGCCTCACAAAGCAGGTAAGGAAGACTTCCAAAAACACCCGCCATAATCCAGCTCAGTCCGACAATGGCAACCGCCTCTTTCCGAAGGAGCTCATGCCCCCTGCTCGGCCATCCGACGATCGTCATCAAGATGCCAAAAGCGAAGGTAATCAACATGGATGAGAGGTTCCCCTGTAGATCATGCGGATGCCTGTGCCGGATACAAAGCACGTCAATCACGACACAGAAACTCATCGCAAATCCGATGAGCAGGAGCATGAAGCCGAGAAATCGACAGAGAATGCGTAGGTTCATGACGCTGGCCGCCCGATAAAAATAAAGGTGCTCGGGGGAATCCGTAGTCCCGCTGCCAAAAGAAATCAACGCATCCGATCGCTTCTCATTCTCACGGGACTCAGAACCCCTGAACTTGCAGCCTGCTGAACTCTCCCGCAAGCTGTGGCTGATGACTCGTGCGGCAACTCTTCTTCGGCCCGTTTTCAACGGTTTGGGTGCCGCCCTGTTCGTTTTTTTTGCCTGGCTCCAGCATGAGGACGACAACCCGGATATCTACGTCGATCCCTCCCTGCCCGATGTGATTCTGTGGATTGCCCTTTATGGACTGGTCTCCTCCCTTTTCCTCAGTGCGATCCTGGGAAGATTCCCGCGCTGGATCTTCCTCCTCGTGGCAGCTCTCAGTCTTTTTCACCTTGCCACCACCCTTCCCGGCATCCTCGACAACCTCCGCAGCGGCGGACTCGAAATGGCCGGCAAAAGCATGTCCCCCCGACCGTGCCGAGGTCGAGCTGAGCCGCGAATTCTTTGGAGCCCTCATCGCCCTCGGTGCCACCGCTCTCATCTGGATCCAACGCCCGAGCGTGCCACCGGCTTCTCCTCCCATCGACTGATGCTGCCGGAGGCCCCCGACGCGATGCACTGGGCAGAAGTGTCGCGACAAAGAGAGAAAGGGAAAACAAGGAGCCCGCCAGGCCCAGAAGCGGACGCGAAGCCAGCCGTGGCGTCTACCCGAAAACATCCTCGCCCCAGATGAATTTCGCAGCCTGAGCCACATCCTTGTCCCCCCGGCCCGAGCAGTTCACGATGATGATCTCGTCCTCCCTCATGGTCGGGGCGATTTTCTTGACGTAAGCCATGCCGTGGGCCGTCTCCAGAGCCGGAAATGATCCCCTCCAGACGCGAGAGCTCCTGGAACGCGTCCAACGCTTCGTCATCGGTGGCGAAGTCATACTCCGTCCGCCCGATGTCCTGAAGGTATGCGTGCTCAGGGCCCTACCGCCGCGTAGTCGAGTCCAGCCGAGACCGAATGGGTCAACTCAATCTGCCCGTCCTCGTTGGCCAGAAGCCAGGTTTTGGTTCCTTGCAGAACCCCCAGCTTACCAGCCTGAAACCTGGCTGCGTGACGCTCTGGAATGATGCCATCTCCACCCGCCTCGACGCCGACCATGCGCACGCCCTCGTCATCAAGAAACGGGTGGAAGAGGCCGATGGAGTTGCTCCCGCCTCCCACGCAGGCAACCAGAAGGTCTGGAAGACGTCCCTCGCGCTCGAGAATCTGGGCGCGGGCCTCCACGCCGATCACCCGGTGGAAGTCGCGAACCATCATCGGAAATGGATGACTCCCGAGAGCCGAACCGAGAATGTAATGGGTTGCGCGAACATTCGTCACCCAGTCCCGCATCGCCTCGTTGACTGCCTCTTTAAGAGTCCGCTGCCCCGCAGTCACCGCGACCACCTCTGCCCCAAGAAAACGCATCCGAGCCACATTAAGGGCCTGCCTCTCCATGTCGACTTCGCCCATATAAATGACGCAGTCCATCCCGAAGCGCGCGCAGACCGTGGCAGTGGCCACTCCGTGCTGGCCGGCTCCTGTCTCCGCGATAATCCTCTCTTTCCCCAACCTCTTGGCGAGGAGAATCTGCCCGATGGCATTGTTGATCTTGTGAGCGCCGGTATGAAGCAGGTCCTCGCGTTTCAGGTAGACCCGCGCGCCACCCAGCTTATTTGTCCAACGCTCCGCGAAGTAAAGTGGTGTCGGGCGACCGACATAATTCCGAAGCAGGTCATCCAATTCGCTCTGGAAAGCCGGGTCATTCCTTGCCTTTTCGTATTCTGCTGCAAGTTCGGTCAAAGCGGCCATCAAGGTCTCGGGAACAAACATCCCACCAAAAGTTCCAAAGTGGCCTCTCTCATCAGGGAGCGTTTTTGTCATTGGGTTCGCCATAGATTCTAAGCATCCAAAGTGGGTTCGTGGAGCAGCTTACGCAAGACCTTTCGGTAAGGAGTGGCCACGGGAAGAAGCTCGGCTTCCTCCGGAAGGCACCAGATCCGATCATCATCAGTCTCCACGGGCGGACAAAAACCATCCGGCGCCGCAAAACAGGTCAAGGTCACCCGATAGCGAGTGATGCAGTACTTTGTTTCCAAAAGAACAGGCCAGCCTGTTGCCTCCTCACCTGTCAAGGGAAGCCGAAAAAGTCCAGTTCTCCGCGCTCCAGTTTCCCGCTCTACTAAGAATTTTCCATCCTGCCGTCTCGCAAAAAAGACACTCTCCTTGAGGTTTTCCACCGGCCGTTTAATTTTCTTTTTCGGGAGGTTTTCCGGCTGATCACAGGCACACCAGGTAGCCACCGGACAGCTCTCGCACTTTGGCCGTGACGGAGTGCAAATTTTCTGCCCGAGTTCCATGAGTCCTGCATTGTATTCCCGAACTTCTGAGACCGGCACCAGATCGGACGCCCATGCCCAGAGCTGGCGCTGTGGCCTGGGAAGAATCAATCTCCTCACGCAGATCAAAAAGGCGCGCGAAGACCCGGGCCACGTTGGCGTCCACAATCGGCGCAGGCTTTCCGAAAGCAAAGCTCAACACTGCCCCCGCAGTGTAGCGACCCACCCCGGGAAGCTTTTGAAGTTCCTCCACGGTGTCGGGGAAGATTCCACCATGAAAATCTCTCACCTGCTCAGCAGTCCGTTTCAGGTTGCGGGCCCGCCGGTAATATCCCAGTCCCTCCCATGCTTTGAGAACTGCTTCTTCGTCCGCCACAGCCAATGCGCCCACATCGGGAAACTGCATCATCCACTTCTCGTAATAACCGCCCGCCAGAACCGTTCCAACCTGCGTCTGCTGAAGCATCATCTCAGAAACAAGCACCGAATAGGGATCCGATGTCCCGCGCCACGGGAAATCTTCTTTAACCCCCCTAAACCATTGCGCCACAGTGGCGGCAAACTTTTCGGGAAGATTATCAGGGGCCTTTCCGAAAATTCTTTTTTCACTTCCCTTTCAGTCAACTGGAATTTTTCTAACAATGCTAATAATAATATTTTACATAACCCTCATTGCATGCTCGTAATTGAAACCTTTAGTGTCAAAGACCCCCTGCTCTTGCAGCGCTCAAGCAAACTTTCACTTCTTCAAATTCTACCATGGCAACCATTACAAAAGAGAGACCTCGTCGTAGCAGTCAGCAACAAAACCGGATTAACCCAAGGACAAAGTCTTTGGCGTCATCCAGGAAACGCTGAACCAGATCACCGAAAATCTCGCCTCCGGCGACCAGATTGCACTGCGGAATTTCGGTGCTTTCGAAGTAAGAAAAGCCAAGTCACAGGTCGGCAGAAATCCAAAAGCGGCCGCAGGACACAGTTGTCATCCCGGCACGGGCCGGTTAGTGAAGTTCAAGCCGGGGAAAGAGATGAAGGAAAAGGTCGCTCAACTCCTTCCCAACCTGTAAAGATCCACACATCGCAGGAAAAAAAGTGAAGCCGGCCATCCCCCTGTGAAAACGCCATCCTCTCCTGCGGGTATCCCTCTTTACTCCTACATCACCGGGGAGACAATGCCTGCTCGCTGAGACGGGCTCTCGTATCTGATAAAGTAAGAGAGGGTCTGATCCATTGCTCCACCCGGTGCTTGGAATGGAATAGGATTGAAGGCAGCGTCGCTACGCTCTGGGCTCGCTGAAAAACCCCTTCGGGTTGCCGCCCGCATCCAGCGTGGCTTTGTTGCTCGTTGGTCGGGGATATGTTCATCTACTTCCGCCTCGCGCCGTGCCACACAGAATGCGGCCAACAATGACGGGCACCGCCATAAATCAGACCCCGCTTCGCTTTTAGCAGGTGCCTCGTTCTCCTAACAAAGTTGCTGAACTCAACAACCAGAAAAGGCAGGCAAGAATCAATACGAAACACCTCGTGTTTTACTCCGCCTTCCCCCGATTTCGAGGTCCGTCACGAAGAAAATGAGAACTCTGCCCTTTACTTTCTCACAGCCGACATCGGTTGCGCCTTGACGAGGTCGTAGTGCGTGACTACGTGACTAGCCTTTCCTTTCGACACTCAGACAGATGGCGGATATCGAATTTCAACAGACCCTGGCCAAGGCTTCTTCCGTTACTGGAACGTCGCTTCATACCGGAGCGAAGGTCACTCTCACCATGCACCCGGCTGATCCCAATACCGGGATCAATTTCCGAAGGATTGACCTGAGGATCAGCCGTTCATTCCCGCCCACGTCGACAAGGTCCAGCAGGTCGAGCGTGCCACCACCCTGGCGCAAGGGAGCGTCAAAGTGCATACTGTCGAACATGTTATCTCCGCCCTCGTCGGGATGGGAGTCGACAATGCTCTCGTGGAAATGGATGCCAACGAGCCGCCGATCGGGGACGGCAGCTCTCTCCCCTTCGTCGAATGCATCAAGGCAGCCGGCGTGGTCCAGCAAGAAACCGCGCGCGGGGTCTTTGAAGTCCGCGAGCCTATTCACCTCGAGACCAAGAACGGCTCGCTCATCACCATCGTCCCCGACAGCCGCTTCCGCGTCTCCTGCACCCAGATGCTGCCCGACGGGAAGTTCACACAGTTTTACTCCACCGAGATCACCCCGGAGCTCTACGCGAGAGAAATCGCTCCTGCTCGTACCTTCGTCCGGGAAGAGGATGTGCAGCCGCTCATGGATAAAGGCCTGATCAAAGGAGGCTCGCTCGAAAATGCCGTCGTCATCCGCGAAGATTCGGTTCTGAGCAAGGAACCGCTCCGCTTCGAGGAGGAATTCGCCCGCCACAAGATTCTCGACATTGTCGGTGATCTCATGCTTTGCGGGAAACGCATCATGGGTCACGTGATCGCCGTCCGGCCCGGACACGGGCCGAATACAGAGATGGCCGCCATCCTCTCGAAAGAATACAAGCGCATGCGCTCCATGGTGCCCGGCGTCGCCATCCCGCGCGGAGAAGCCGTCATGGATGTCAATGAGGTCATGCGCGTGCTTCCCCACCGCTACCCCTTTCTCATGCTCGACCGTATTGTCAGCTTCCACGGAGAAAACAAATGCACCGGGGTCAAGTCGGTCACTATCAACGAACCGTTCTTCCAAGGTCACTTCCCCGGCCACCCGGTCATGCCCGGAGTTCTCCAGCTTGAAGCCATGGCCCAAGTTTCAAGTATTCTCCTCCTCCGCCCGGTCGAAAACCAAGGAAAAATCGGATATTTCCTCTCCGCGGACAAAGTCAAGTGGCGCAAGCCAGTCATGCCTGGTGACACCCTCTGGATCGAAGCCGAGATCCTCAAAATTCGACGCAATATCGCCCAGGCCGTGGCTCGGTGTATCGTCAACGACGAAGTCGTCTCCGAGGCGGAACTCAAGTTCGCCCTCATCGATGACTAACGAGGAAAGCTGAAGCTCCAGAGCACTCACGACGCCAGCCATGGCAACGATTCATCCCACCGCGGTCATCGACCCCTCCGCTGAAATCGGAGAAAATGTCGTCATCGGGCCCTATTGTGTCCTTGGGAGTGGAGTCCAACTGGGGGCAGATTCCGTCCTCCACTCGCACGTCGTCCTCACCGGGCCAGCCGTGATTGGCGAGAGAAACACCTTCTTCCCTCACTCCTGCATCGGAGGACAAACCCAGGACCTTAAATACGCTGGAGAACCCACTTACCTCGAGATCGGCCACGACAACGTCTTCCGTGAATGCGTGACCGTAAACCGCTCGGACAGTGCCGAGGATTTGACGCGCATCGGAAGCCACGGGAACTTCCTCGCCTACTCCCATATCGCCCACGACTGCCAGGTCGGCGACCACGTGATTTTCTCAAACAATGGCACTCTGGCTGGACATGTTACGGTGGAGGACCACGTCATCCTCGGAGGGCTCACCGCCATCCATCAGTTCTGCCGCCTCGGCACCCACGCCATCACAGGAGGGTGCTCGAAGATCGTCCAGGACGTGCCTCCCTACATGATAGCCGATGGAAACCCGGCCACCATCCGAGGCTTTAACAAGATCGGGCTCGAGCGCAATGGCCTGGCAGGCGCAACGCGGGACGCCATTTCCGAAGCATATAAAACGCTCTTCCGTTCTGGACTGAATACTTCTCAGGCACTTGATCAGCTCCGCTCGAGTGACAGCGCAGAGCTCCCGGAAATCGACCGCCTCATTGCTTTCATCGCAACAAGCGACCGCGGGATTATTCGCAGCTAATTCCCTCAAAAAGTTTGAGACCGCTCTTCGGCTGCGCTAAAATCATCATGTCTTCTGGCAGAAAGCCACTCTTAAGGTGATCGAATACCTGAAAATCTGTCGCATCGACCACTGGCTGAAAAACGTCTTCATCGTTTTCGGTCATATCGTCGCTCTGGTTCTTTATTTTGACATGGAACTTGAGGGCTACTTCGTGGTCAACGCCTTGCTTTCCCTGATCCCCGCCTGCCTGATTGCTTCGGCTTACTACATCCTCAACGAGATTCTCGACGCCCCGTTCGACGCCCTCCATCCGGCAAAGAAAAACCGCGGAATTCCGGCTGGAAAAGTGAAAATTCCTATCCTCTGGGGAATGATGGCTGTTCTCCTCATTGTCGGATTCACGCTTGCCTGGTCACTTTTTCCTAACAAGCGCTACTTCTTCTCACTCGCAATCCTCATGGGCTGCGCGCTGCTTTACAACCTCCCGCCCATCCGCCTCAAGGACAAAGCCTTCCTCGATGTCATTTCAGAATCGATCAATAATCCGCTTCGCCTCTGGCTCGGTTGGTTCGCTGTGCTTCCAGCCAACGAGCCGGCTGGTCCGCCAATTTCGATTGTCTTTGCCTGGTGGTTCTTCGGCGCACTTCTTATGACCGGAAAGCGCTACTCGGAATACCGTTTCATCGGTGACGATGCTGTCAGCGGCCAGTACCGGAAAAGTTTTAAGGTCTACACAGAGCGGCGCCTGATCATGGCGATGATCACCTATGCCTGCCTCTTCTGCTTCTGCACAGGCATCGCCATGGCCGTCTACCCGCAGCTCAACAACCTCGTCCTCGTCTTCCCGATGATCGTGGTGGCGCTCATCGCTTATTTCCGCCACGCCATGAAAGAGGAAAGTGCGCAGTTAGAACCCGAGAAACTCCTCGCCAACCCGTGGATCATTCTTTCAACTGTCATCACCGGTGCCCTCTCGATCTGGCTGCTTCTCGCTCACAAAAACAACTGGTTCGAAGCCAGGGAATATCTTGATCTCATGCAGCCACGGTGGAAACAACCTGGTGCTGGATAGCAAATTGCTTTTTTAGAGTGGCTGGACACGCCACGCATGGTATACACTGCAATCATGATCAACGAAGGCCTCGAATTGCTCGTCATCGGTATGGGAACTGTCTTTGCGTTCCTCGTTCTTCTCGTCATCTGCATGCACCTTATGGGGAAGGCGGCGGGAACAATTGCCTGTCTTTTTCCGCCCGACGAAGAGCACCCTGCTCCGGTAGCGACCGTCGCAGCGGGTACTGCCGCTCTCACCGCTGCTGCTGCCACTCATCCAACCACCACCAAAGTCGCTGCCGCCATCGCCGCGGCGCACAGAGCGAGACACTAGTACCCTGCCCTGTACTCTCTTGGCGTTGAACCAAATCCAATTTATCTATTTCCCATGTCTAAGAACATCGATGTCATGATCACCGCCTTCCGGGACGGCTTCCAGTCCGTCTACGGAGCCCGCGTCTTCACCGATGACTTCATCCCCGCGGTTGAAGCCGCGCGCGATGCAGGCATCACCCACTTCGAGGCCGGTGGCGGCGCCCGCTACCAGGCACTCTACTTCTACTCGAACGAATGCGCCTTCGAGATGATGGATCGCTTCCGCGTGGCCGCCGGCCCGGACGCAAACCTCCAGACGCTCGCTCGCGGAATCAACGTGGTAGCCCTCGACTCGCAACCACGCGACGTCATCGACCTGCACGCAAAACTTTTCAAAAAACACGGGATCACCACGATCCGAAACTTTGACGCTCTCAATGACGTCCAGAATCTGATCGACTCCGGGCGCTCGATCACCGACCACGGCCTCAACCATGAAATATGCGTCACCATGATGGCCCTGCCTCCTGGGTGTGAGGGTGCTCATGATCCCGACTTTTACATCCAGACCCTCCAGGGGATTCTCGACGCGGGGATTCCTTTCACTTCCATCTGCTTCAAAGACGCCTCAGGGACTGCCTACCCCTCGGTCATTCATGAGACCGTCAAGCGAGCCCGGCAGATGCTTCCTGATGACACGCGCCTCGTATTTCACACCCACGACACCGCCGGCACCGGCATCATTTGCTACCAAGCGGCTATCGAGGCAGGAATCGACCAGATCGACCTCTCGCTCGCGCCGTGCTCAGGAGGCACCTGTCAGCCTGACGTGGCCTCCATGTGGCATGCGCTGCGAGGCACCGGCTATAGCCTCGACCTCGACATCGAGAAGGTCATGGATGCGGAAGAAGTCTTCAAAGACTGCATGAAAGATTACTTCATGCCTCCCGAGGCCAAGGCCGTGGAACCGCTGATCCCCTGGTCGCCGATGCCCGGTGGTGCGCTTACCGCCAACACCCAGATGATGCGGGACAATCAGATCATGGATCGCTACCCCGAGGTCATCAAGGCCATGGGAGAAGTCGTCCGTCTTGGCGGCTTCGGCACCTCGGTCACTCCAGTCTCTCAGTTTTATTTCCAGCAGGCATTTAACAACGTCATGTTCGGGAAGTGGGAAAAATTCGCCGAAGGCTACGGCAAGATGGTGCTCGGATACTTCGGCAAAACCCCGGTCCCACCAGATCCGGAGATCATCCGGCTCGCCTCGGAAAAAATGGAGCTTGAGCCTACCACAGAAAATCCGGTCGAGCTCGACGAAGCCAACCCGAAAAAAGGGCTGGGTGCCGCGCGCGCCGCGCTCGAGGCCGAAGGGCTGGATACCCATGACGAGAACCTGTTCATCGCAGCGGCCTGCGGCCAGAAAGGTATCGACTTTCTCAAAGGCGAAGCCACTATCGGGGTCCGTAAAGAGAAGCCCTGCACAGGGGAAGAAGACGCCGGTGGCAAGGCCTTCACGGTCCGTGTCAGTGGAGATACCTTCGCTGTTGAATTCGGTGCCAAGGGGAAAGCTACCGTCAATGGCCAGACCTACGACATCAGCGTTACCGAGGGAATTTCCGAAGGCGGCGGCGACGCGACTGTTGGTGCCAGCACGAAGAAGGACGGTGACGGCGCCTCCCACCCGGTGCAGGCCCCCATGCCCGGTGCCGTTTTCGCCATCAAAAAACAAATCGGCGACACCGTCACAGAGGGGGAAGCGGTTATCATCCTCGAGGCCATGAAAATGGAAATGCCTGTCAACGCGCCCTGCGATGGCACTTTGACGGAACTCCTTGTCGCCAAGGGCGATCAGGTAGCAGCGGGCCAGACGCTCGCCACCGTCAGCTAGAGAAACCAAAGCACCACTCCCTCAAGCGCAGCGCAGACTCAAGCTCCCAAAGGCAACCAATCATGTTCCTCACGCTCCCAAGACCAAGGCGCAGCCTTTTTCTGGCATTCGCCACAGCCCTTTCGCTTCTCCTTTCGCATCTCTCACCGGCTGCGGAAGCTCCCAAAGATGCCTCCGAACCACCCGGAGTCGACCTCTCTCAGATCGCAGTGACCGCTGCCGACGAAAAGCCATCGGACACCAAAATCCTCAAGCTCTGGGAAAGTACTGGAGTCCACGGGTTCTTCGGAGAAAACGGCGGTGGGCGATTTGCCATGCTCGCTGTTGGGCTCCTCCTCATCTATCTCGGCATCGCCAAAGGTTTCGAACCGCTGCTCCTCATTCCCATTGGCTTCGGGGGAATCCTCGCCAACATCCCATATGCCGGAATTGCTGATGAGGGCGGCTTCCTCCACCTCGTCTACGGCATGGGCATCGAGACCGGCCTCTTCCCGCTTCTCATTTTCCTCGGTGTCGGCTCGATGACCGACTTCGGCCCTCTCCTCGCCAACCCGAAAACTGCCCTCCTCGGCGCCGCGGCCCAGGTTGGAATCTTTGTCACCCTGATCGGCGCACTCGTGCTTACCAAGTACGTCCCGGGCATCGAATTTTCGATCCAGGACGCCAGCGCCATCGGCATCATCGGAGGTGCCGACGGCCCGACTGCGATCTTTCTCGGCAGCCGTCTCGCGCCGGATCTCCTGGGAGCCATCGCTGTAGCCGCGTATTCGTATATGGCACTGGTCCCGATCATTCAGCCACCTATCATGAAGCTTCTCACCACCAAAGAAGAGCGGAAGATCGTCATGACCCAGCTTCGACCTGTCTCCAAGGGAGAGCGCATCTGCTTTCCCATTCTTGTTCTTCTTATCTGCATTCTTCTACTCCCTTCTGCCACCCCGCTCGTCGGTATGCTGATGCTTGGGAACCTCTTCAAGGAATGCGGCGTCGTCGAGCGCCTCTCCCGAACTGCCTCCAACGAGCTGATCAATATCGTCACCATCCTCCTCGGTCTCGCCGTCGGATCCAAGCTCGCGGCCGACAAATTCCTTTCGATCGAAACTCTCGGCATCATCGCGCTCGGCCTCGTTGCCTTTGGTATCGGCACCGCCTGCGGCGTCCTTCTCGCCCGCGTGATGAACTTTTTTGCCCGCTCGGAAAAAGGACGTATCAATCCACTTATCGGCTCTGCAGGCGTCTCCGCAGTCCCGATGGCTGCCCGGGTTTCCAATAAGGTCGGGATGGAAGCGAACCCATCCAACTACCTCCTCATGCATGCCATGGGGCCGAACGTTGCCGGCGTCATCGGTTCAGCCGTCGCGGCAGGAGTCCTTCTCGCTCTCGTAGGATAAGTGGGCACTTTCTTACCTCCGTTTGTCCGTTCCTCAGCAATGGGCTTCGATTTTCCTCACCAGGCAATTCAGCTCGCATCATGACAGAGTTGAGTCATCGTATCTCATGCGACGTTTTTACTTTTTTCCTGGTTTTCTGACACTCGCAGCCGTTGTCGGTGGTCTCACTGCCTGCGAATCTTTCTCTTATGAAGGTGATAGCAGTGCTCCGACCACCTATGGACAGAAGTCGTCCACTTCTGATCCTGCCCTTATTCATCCTAAATCTCCAGACTTCGTCGGTCTGGACCTCTTTGAGGCCATGCAGAAGGCTGAGTCTCAGAATCTCGATTGGCGTATTATCAAACGGGATGGAAAGACCACAGGAGTCAGCGGAAAAACAAAGCCCGAACGGCTCAATTTTGTCATCGAGGATTCCAAGGTGATCTCTATCACCCAGGGGTGAGAGAGAACAAGGGATGAGGCCTTGACTAGGAATTGCCTTTCTACCCTGGCATCTCACTGGCATCCTTAGATGTAAGATGTCGGTGCGTTTCCGCATAACAACCGCTACCAGACAATGCGTAACAATCAGACTCAGGCGACAGGCCTCCTCGCAGACGAGATCAGCCTCCAGCATGCAAGCGGCCCAGGGCATCCGGAGAGCCCTGCGCGCTTCATCGCCGTTATTGACAGCCTGCAGACAGCCGGCCTCACCGAGCGGATGGCGTCGATTCCAGCCCAGCGGGCGGAGGCCGGTAGTATCGAACTTTGTCATACCCGTGCCTATCGCGAGCTTGCCGAGCGCGAAATCCTCGGTGGGAAACGTCAGCTGAGCACCGGCGACACCACCGTCTGCGAGCGTTCCCTCGAGGTATCGCTCCGGGCGGTAGGCGGCACCTTGAAGGCAATCGACCTGGTGGTCACGGGCGAGCTCGAGCGCGCCTTCTGCGCGGTCCGTCCACCGGGACACCACGCCACGGGATCTGTCGGGATGGGCTTCTGTATTTTCAACACCATCGCCATCGCCGCACGCCACGCACAGCGGAAACACGGCCTCGAACGAGTCGCCATCCTCGACTGGGACGTCCACCATGGAAATGGCACCCAGGATATCTTCTACGAGGACGGATCCGTGCATTTCTGCAGCGCCCACCAGTGGCCGTGGTATCCCGGTACGGGTGCTGCGAACGAACGTGGTGAAGGAGCAGGGGCCGAAACCACTCTCAACTTTCCCCTTCCTGCTGGATCCGGAATGCAGGCGGTAGGAAGCGCGCTCCGGGAGCATTGGATTCCCGCGATGGAGGCCTTCAAGCCCGACCTCGTTCTGATCTCTGCCGGCTTCGACTCACGGATCGACGACCCCCTCGGTCAGTTTCAGCTCAGCGACGAAGATTTCGCTGCACTCACCCGAATGGCCATGGAGGTGGCCGCCAAACACGCACAGGGCAGACTCGTCTCGGTGCTTGAGGGTGGCTACAATCTTGCCGGGCTCGCCAGCGCAACTCGTGCGCACGCAGCCGCACTTGTCGATCCTTGAAGCCTGCGAGCGCATACGAGGAGAAAGGATGGCTTTCTCATGATCCTGCCTGCTATGATCGCTGTTACCGTGCTCGGGAGGATGTTTCAGACCCACCAGATCCTCCCCGCTATGGCACCGCAGAATCTTTCCTGTAGCGGAGGGGAATCTCTCTGGATGGAGTCGGAAAATCTGGGAGTGGCGGATCCACCTGCTGGAGAAGCGCTTCGACCACTCGCCCTTCCGCGGTCTCCCCGGTTATTGCGATAAGGTTTCGCAATTCCTCTTCGACACGATCCAGCTGACCCTCCCGCCGCAGAATATCAATCGCATGAAGGAAGGTTCTAACCCGGTCTGGGTTTGTCTGAAACACCGCCGCCGCAGTCTTGAAAAGAGCAACAGCCCCACCGTGATCACCGCGATCAAGCAGGCAGAGCCCGAGAGCCTCTAAGGTCACTCCGTCACCAGAAGCTTCTGCACTCCTCGCTGCCGCAGAAATACGGTCTTTCCAGACATCTTCCACCCCCACTCCCTCGCCTGCTCCGGCCTTGCAAAGCTCTGCCACCCTCCGGTAACTGAGGTCCCTGGAATTCTCCGGAGAGGTGGTCCTTCCGCCACTCCGGCTTTTCCCGAACGGTCGGTAAAGAGGATCGCCAAGCGTCGTGTTCATCCATGAGAGCACGGGAGTTGCCATCCAGGTCGCCTCGGCAACGGAGAATCCTTGTAGAAGGCGATCGACAAAAATGTCAAGATGAGCCGTCAGCTGGAGAAAAGGCTCGTAAACGTTTCCTAGAGCCACCGCTGCACCGTGCGCCACCAGTGGCCCCGCCCAACGTTTTCGGCTGTCGCGAATAGTTTCTGCGCTGAATGAGTGAATATGGCAGGCCACTGCTCCTGGCCGCATCCGAAACTCGGGAACAGCAAACGGACCCTCTGCTTCCCCTGCATACCAACCGAGATAAAAAATCGCGTCTCCCATCGGATAGGCATAAGGAAAGCGAGAATTCTGCTTTTCTTCGACAACCGGAATTCCAAGATCCCAGAGTGACCTGGCAGCCCCCTCCAGCCACCTGTCTCCGATCTTCCATCCCGATCGGTCCTCTGCCATATAGTCGATGTATGCTTTCCCCCAGAGCCCGTTTTTTTTCGGCCTCAAGGGCGCCGTCGATCATCAAGCGAACCACTTTCGGAGACGGCCCGTCCAAACGTGAAACCAGCAGCATACGACTTTCTCCAAGCGCCGGGAAAGGCATCTTCTGCCTGAAGTAAGGATTAGGCATAGGGCCCGCGAGGCGCGGCTGGTCAATTGCAATGACTGCCAGTTCGCTATCCACCGATGCAACCGAAACCTCGGTCCCGAGGGTCAAAAGCTCCCCTTCAAGACCTTCCACCCGAAGCGGGATTCCATAAACCGGACAAAGGACACGAATATCTCGTGAGCTCTGCAATCGGGTGCCATTTGCATCGAAACCCTCCGACCACCACCCTCGGTTTTTAAAGAGCCCCTGCAGGGGCTCGCGGATCTGCTGATTATAAACTGCCCGACTGATCGTTTCCTCTGTAGAGCAGGAAAGGCCTATGACCTGAGCTTTCGGAATGCCTCGTCGACTTGCGTAATAAATCGCCAGTTCCCCGGATTCCGGTACATTTGCATTGTAAAGAACCAGCGTTTTTTCTGCCATCGCCCAGTGCTCGCTGCTCCCGCCACTCACGTTTTTTGTCCCCTCCGCGTTTTCCCCCGACAAGATCATGGGAACACAGAACTGGCAGAGACAGAAAACAGAGAACCGATAAAAAACTGCCAGAAGTGAGACTGGTCGATTGGATGAAGACAGCGTCATAACTCAAACATTCCTAACACAAGTTCAGCCGAAGCCCATCGTAACTCATTTTCACTCCGGCGGGGAGACGCGCCTGCCCCTCCACATGCCCAACTTCACAACTGAAATGTGTGAGATACGCCTCACCTATTTCGATCGACGCGATCAGTGCCAGCACTTCATCAAAGTTCATGTGAGTCGGATGCGGAGTGTAGCGAAGCCCGTCAATAATCAGCGTTTCCACCCCTGCAATCGCACGCAGCGCCTCCTCTGAGAGTTTTTTACAATCCGGGATGTATGCGAGCACTGGCCGGCCGGCGCGGCGGAAAAGAAAGCCTATCGTATCGACCCGCCCGTGGGTTACTTCCAAGACCTCCACCTCGGTCTCACCAATCTGGAAAGAACCGTCGATGACGCGAGGGTCAGGCTTGAAATATCCCGGGTAACGATGATTGCCGTCGAAAGCGTAGGAAAACGTCCTTTGCAATGCCGCAAGCGTCTCCGCGCGGGCATGGATCGGCAGGGAGGCCTCCGCACCCAACGTGAACCGTCGCAGCTCGTCGAATCCAGCTACATGATCCATGTGCGCGTGCGTATAAAGCACTGCGTCGAGCGCAGTAATTCCCTCACGAAGACACTGCATTCGAAAATCTGGTCCGGTATCCACCACCCACTTCGCCTCAGGGGTCTGAACACAGATTGAGCTGCGCGACCGTCGGTCACGCACGTCCTCCGAACTGCAGGTCGGACAGCTACAACCGATCATGGGAATACCCACCGATGTCGCTGTACCAAGAAAAGTGACTTCAAACTCTGCCATCTCATTGAAGGCGGAAGTCAACTCACCCGCCCGGTGAAACTCGGCCCGACCCGAACCCCGAGAAAGGAGAAACTCAAAAAAAGTTACCTGAAACTTGCCAAGCCATAAATATGTGTTTGTTTGAACACTGTCAAGACGATCACCACACCCTCCATGCTCACCGTCCTCCATATCAGGAACCTGGCCCTCGTCGATGAGCTCAAGTGGGAACTTGAACCCGGTCTGATCGGAGTCACCGGAGAAACCGGGGCCGGCAAATCTGTGATCGTCGGGGCTCTCAAGCTCGTCCTCGGCGAGCGTTCCGATCGGGGTTGCATCCGCGCAGGGGAAAGCTGCTGTTCGGTCGAAGCGGTCTTCCGGCTTGATGACCCTGCCACGATCAACGCCTGTCTTGAAGAACTGGGTCTCGACCCGTGTGAGGATGATACCCTGGTTCTGCGACGAATTATCAGTGCTTCCGGTGCCAACAAACAATTCGTCAACTGCTCGCCAGCCACCCTTTCCGCTCTTAAAACCCTCGGCCACCACCTCGTTGACCTGCACGGCCCGCATGACCACCAGTCTCTTCTCAGCAGGGAACACCAGCTCGCTATGCTCGACGCCTACGCAGGAAACGGAACTGCTCTCGCTCGATACCAGAGCGCCTACAACGACTGGAGGGAGCTCGCCCATCAGCTGGGTGAGGTCAGCACCTCAAGACGTGCCACCGAGCAGGAGATCGATCTCCTCCGCCACCAAGTGACCGAAATTGCTGCCGCAGAACTCGCTGACATCGACCCCGAGGCATTGGAGACGCAGTACCTTTCCGCCTCGCAGGGACAGCGTATCTCAGAACTTTGTGATCAGCTGCTTGGGCTCCTCAGTGGTCGCCGTGACCAAGTCATCCCGGGTATATCGGTCCTCGATGGTCTTCAGGAAATAGAGCGTCACTTCCAGGAACTCGAGCGCATCGACCCGCAAACCACGGATCTCCTCGCGGGCATCCGCTCTGCCCATCTTGAGCTACAGGAGATAGAGCCTGCGATTTCCCGTTACGCGGGAGAAGTCGCTCTCAACCCAGCCGAGCTGCATGCCCTTGAAGAACGTATCCACAGCATCGAACTCCTGAAGCGAAAATACGGACAAACAATTGAAGAGATCCTCGCGTTCCACGCCAAAGCAGCAGCCCGACTCCAGCTCATCGAAGGAAATAGCGGGCGTCTTGAAGAGCTTGAAGCAGAAGTCGATGCTTCCCGCAAAGAAGTGGAAAAAACCGGCAAGGCCCTCCACAAAAAACGGGCCACCGCCGGCCCCAGGTTAGCCGATGAGATCTCCAGGCACCTGGGAGATCTTGGCTTCCACCAGAACCTCTTCCGGGTCGACCTCAACTCAGCATGTGCTGCTCTTTTTTCCGGGCTCGATGAAGTGGAGTTCCGCTTCGCCCCGAACCCTGGTGAACCAGAGCAAGCGCTCCGACAGATTGCCAGTTCGGGCGAAATGTCACGCGTCATGCTTGCGGTGAAAAGCGCCCTCGCGAAGGAAGATGCCATTCCGCTTCTGGTGTTCGATGAAATCGATGCAAACGTCGGTGGGGGAATTGCCAGTGCCGTGGGAGAGAAAATGGCTTCTCTGGGAGCGCAGCATCAAGTGATCTCCATCACTCATCTCCCTCAGGTCGCGGCCCTCGCTGACCACCACTATCATGTCAGTAAGCAGGTTCAGGATGGCCGCACGCTCTCCGTCCTCAGTCCAGTCAGTGGCGACGATCGGATCGATGAAATCGCAAGAATGCTTGGCGGGGCGTCAGATTCTGCCGTAGCCCATGCCATGAGCCTGCTCGGTCATGAACGCTGCCTTGAAACCAGCGGTCCCAGTGGAGCCGCCGCTATCAAGTCAAGCACCACCCCAGCCACTCCTGGGAAAAAGTTCTCTTAGTCCGGAAAGTCGACATGGGAAGAAGTGGAACGAAGCCGTTTCACTCGATACGCTTTTTCTGAAGAAAGAAAAAGCCAGTCTCTCGAAAATCAGCGATCGGCTTGAATCAAAGAGCCTGCTGCCCGCAGATCCTTGTATTCCAGAGGAGTTACTGAACCTCTGAACTGACCAGTGCGTGATCCATGACAAGAAGAAGTCAGGAATCACTGGTAAAAACCGCCTCCAAAGCGGCGCGCATGATGGCAGGATCCGGCGACTGACCTGTCCAGTATTCGATACCCTTCACCCCTTGAGAAACAAGCATGCCGATGCCGTCAATGACGCGGCAGCCACATTCCTCGGCGGCACGAACGAGGCGAGTGCGAGGAGGATTCGGAATAACATCGGCCACCAGCATGCCTGAACGCAGCGTGGAAAGATCGATCGGAATCAGGGCTGAAACATCCGGGTAAAGACCGATCGAAGTGGCATTGATAAGAACATCAGCGTGATCCGGCACGGAGAAGTTTTCGGTGAGGGGGGAGAAGCGAATCTTGAGCTCAGGATAAAGCGGGAGAACCTTTTCTTCGAGCAATGCAGTGAGTTCCCGACCGCGATCGATCGATCGGTTGACGATGGTGATCGCGCTTGCGCCAGCCAGAGCCATTTCCACCGCGATTGCCCGAGCGGCACCCCCAGCCCCGAGGATGACCAGGGATTGACCGACCGGGTCACTTAGTTCTCGGAAGGATGTCACGAACCCTTTCCCGTCGGTATTTTCGCCAATCCATTGCCCGTCACGGACAACGACGCAATTGACCGCGCCGATAAGGGCAGCGGATTCACCGAGACCGTCGAGATGCCGAATAACTTCTACCTTATGAGGAATCGTGCAGTTAAAACCGCGAAAGCCGAAGGCGCGTGCGCCGGCCACCGCTGCCTCAAGGTCTTCCGGCTGAACTTCAAGCGTAAGATACCGCCAGTCCAGACCCAAAGCACGAAAAGCTGGTTCAACCATGGCCTGGGTTGGGTTTTCTGCCACCGGAAAGCCAAAACAGCCTATCAGTTCCTGTTTGAAGTTGCGCTGCATGGGTGATCTTTAATGATGGGGGTGCTTGGGATTCGAGGTTGAAGCCTCTTTCTGGTCACTCTGTGATTTCTACAAAAAAGTGGGAGTGCTTGCTTTTTCTCCTTGTTCGCTAAAAAAATACCACAAAAATATGCAGATCTTAGTTAAAGCAGCTCGAGCAATTACTGGCCCTTTTGTCTTTCGGAAATGTCTTCCTCGAGATTTAGGAGGGGAGAAGATCTATGTATCGAGTCGAGCCGATATCCGATTGCTAGCCCCCGGTCTTCAGAGGTCGGCCGGAGACCTATTCATGGTAGTCAGGAACTACGTTTCGGCGGACTCCGTTGTATGGGACATTGGGAGTAATCTAGGAATCCTTTCATTCTGCTCAGCGGCCAAAGTAGGACCCAATGGAAAGGTTTATTCATTGGAGGCAGATCCTCGTTACGCAGATATCCAGTCGAGAACCCTACGCAAGTTATCATCGAACACGGGCAAGGTCACAATCCTCTGTGCCGCCGTAGCAAACCGTTTTGGAATTTTGGATCTGGTCATCCCGAAAAAGGGTCACGCTAGAAATCATTTGAGTATCGTTGAGGGTAATTCCGCAGGAGACGCTGACATGACAAAACAAGTAGTCACGCTAACTTTGGATTCATTATTAGAACATTGGAGCCCTCCCAATTTCATTAAAATCGATGTTGAAGGAGCTGAGTTACTTGCAATTGAGGGAGCTAAGAAGCTATTCTCCGAGGTGAGACCAGTTGGATATATTGAGTGCTCCCCTGCAAACTCGAGACCTCTTACGGACTTTTTTGCCGATCTGAATTACGATCTTTATACACTTGACCCAACTGGAGCGGAGATCCCGACTGATACATTTGCATTTAACACCATAGTAAAACCAAGGGAGCGCGAACAAGGAGGTGCAGACAACGTCGCTTCGCTCCGTGCCTGACCTCTGAAGTTCTACGGTCTGGCTCACGGGTTCTCGCCGGTAGGCACCGGACTGACAGCCACGCGAAAACCGAGACCGCCGTTCCGGTTCGTCGGGGTAAATCCGGTCCGACTGGCAGAGCGGCAGTCCGCTGCAGCGGCCCCCCAGGAACCACCACGGTAGACTCGATACCTGCCATCTTCGGGTCCTTCTGGGTCTTGGGTTTGCAGGCCTGTATATGTGTCTGCATACCAGTCTCGACACCACTCCCAGACACTGCCATGCATATCGAAAAACCCCCACGTGTTCGGCTGCTTCCCCGCGACTGGAGCCATTTTCATTTCGGAACTACCAGCATACCACGCCATGGCATCAAGTTCCCCGGCATAGGCTTCTTGAGTTCCCGACCGGCACGCGTTCTCCCACTGTGCCTCGGTCGGAAGCTGAAACGCATGCCCCTCGGGCAAGCGCCCTGCCTTGCGCTCCGCTTCGGTGAGGCGCCTGCAAAAATCCGCCGCTTCCTCCCAGCTCACCCAATACATCGGGAGATCCGCTCCTGTTCCTTCGAGGAGCAAGCGATGGTCACCGCCATCCCGGGGGATTTTCATCAGACCCCGCAAGGTATTCCCCGAAAATTCTGGGTAGCTGGTATCATCCTGCAAAGCTTTTTCCGCCTGCTTCTCCACCGTCGTCTCCATGACTTGCTGCCACTGGCTCTGCGTCACCTCTGTCGCAGCAAGGTGATACCCTGAGAGTTCCACCTTGCGCACCGGCCGTTCGTCATCCGCCCCGTCCCCTGCCACGTCCCCCATGCAAAAATTTCCCGGAGCCACCCAAATCATTTTCTGACCGATGCCGCTGACAAAAACCTGGCCCTTTTCGAATGCCTTCGCTTCCTCAACCTGACCATAGTGAGAGGAACAGAAAGCGAGGGAAATAACAGAAATAAGAGCCAAGAAATTCATCCTCAGACACCTGAACCAGATCAGCAGGCAATGGCAAGAAAATTAGAACTGGCTCCATCCTGCCCGGAGCCGCTGCCTGGAAGAGGCTTCACCCGATTCAGATGACCGCTTGCTGGGAGGTTTCGCTCACGCCCAATGCTTCCTTACTCTCTTTCCACAGGCTGAACCATTGTCTTTTTACAAAGCTCATGCAGGTAGACCGCCTCCACTTTCTCGCGTGCCCACGGGGTTTTGCGGAGAAACTTAAGCCCGGAAGGCAAGGTCGGTCGGTCGGTAAAGTTTCGGATTCCAGTCGCGCGGCTGACCTCTTCCCATCCCAGCTTTTCAACGAGTTCAGAGAGAATGAACTTCAGCGTCACCCCATGGAGAGGGTTGTTCGGCTGCGGTCGAACCGGGCCTTTGCGCCTCTCAGGCGATCCCTCCTCTGGAGGTGATAGTGATTCGGAGTCGCCGACGCTCATCTTTTTACCAAAGGGCTGACCAGGCAGGTTGTCGCGCAGGATTTTCAATGGTGGAGGATTTGCTGCAGCATGGCTGGCATCACGGATCCCATCCCCGGAAAACCCGTTCCTCAGGGTCAAGGTAGACCGAGGTGATCGCTTCGCTGGCCCCGAGTGACCCTAAGCGAGCATCGTAAACATCCGCAGCATGTTCTGGCATCGCTCCGAATGACACCGAGACCCTTTGGCCTTGCCAGTCATTTTCCCGATGAACAAGTGGGGAAATCAAGCAGACCCGGTTTCGACGCTACAAAAATTCCTGGGTTTCATACTCGCCAAAACCCTGAACCCATAGCAGACTAAGTCTCTTATGGATGATCATCCTACCACCCCGTCTTCTTCACCTTCACCACCTCCGCCGCCACCCTCACAGGCGGCACCCCCACCCCCACCGCCGCCTGTCAGCGTTTCGTCTCAGACACCTATTTATCAGAAAGAATCTTTCTGGGCCATTTGTACTCATCTTTCCGCTCTGACTGGCTACTTTTCATTCGTTGGGTTTTTTCTTGGGCCTCTCGTGATCTGGATACTTAAAAAAGACGAATTCGCTTCCATCGACGGCCATTTCAAGGAAGCGATCAACTTCCAGCTCTCGATGATACTTTACCTGATTGCTACCGGCATTCTCATTGTGCTCACGCTGGGTCTTGGCGCTATCATCGTAATCCCCGCACTCTTCGTTCTGGGGATCCTCGATGTCCTCTTCCCAGTCCTTGCCGCTATCCAAGCCGGCAGCGACAAGACGTTTCGCTATCCGTTAAGTATTCGTTTTATCCAATAACCGCATTTCGAACGCGCCCGAAAATCTGAGCAAAAGATTACTTCCGAGAGCTCACGTTGTCCTTGGTCCGTGTTACCCGAAACACCCCTATTGCCCGAGATCATAGAAGTGCAAGAGGTTGAAGGAGACCTTGTCGAAAAAGAAAAGCCCCCCATCCTGGAGGCCCTCACAAGGTAGATGCGCAAGGGTCTTTTCCATCGGGAGGAGAGTCTGATTGGTGGCGGTGCCCGTCATTGTTATCCGCATTCTGTGTGGCACGGCGCGAGGCGGAAGCGAATGAACATCCACGACCAACGAGCAACAAAGTCAGGCTGGATGCGGGCATCAACCCGAAGGTTTTTTCATCGGGCCCAGAGCGTAGCGATGCTGACTGCAATCCTACTCCGTTCCAAGTGGCGGGTAGAGCAATGGAACAGACCTTCCCTAAGAAACCTCCTCGCTGAACCGGGCCGGATAGTTCCAAGGTCAAGTCACAGATAGCACTTTTCTGCGCTGGTGCTTGACCCAGATCAAGCAGGGGATCACCAACGGAACAGGATTCGAGTTGATGGCGTAAAGCTTACCGCTATGGAGTCGCTTCTCGTCGCGGACGTCGTTAAATCCGACAGCATGGGCGAACTGGGCTTTTGAATAGACCCACTACATACATAGCTCTAAAGAGTAAGAGAGAACGCCTTCACATAAATAAAAGCCATGTTCAAGCGCGAGCCTGAGCACAAGGTAATCAGGAATGAGATTGCATGCTTGGCTGCGAACCGAGAATCTCCCCCGGCCGGTGTTTTCGGATAGCACAATTTTGGCACCTGACCGGAGTCGGGTGCCCTTCTATCGGATACCTTTGCCTCATAATAAAAAATTTGGTCTAATTGCTGGACGTTCTCTCGCTTCCCGCTGCGGCTTCACTGTGATCGACAAGAATCTCCGCCGCCCTCGACCAGGACGGGGCAGAGAGCGAGATCTCGTTCCCAGACCAGCTTTGCGCGCGCGCAGAGTTGATTGCTTCGGCCCAAGCGGGCGCATCTCCTACCGCCACCACCATGCCGTTCTCGTTTTCGACAATCGCATCCTTGGCCCCGACACGATCAGAAACAAGACACGGGAGTCCGCAAGCAAGCGCCTGATTCACCACAAGCCCGTATCCCTCTTCCAGCGAGGGGAGGACGAGCAAGTCAGCATGCCGGAAGGCCTCAGCGAGCTTCTCCTGAGCCAGAGGCCCATGAAAGTGTAGGCCGGAAGCACCTTGATAGGCGCGGAGGTCGTCTTCTACTTCCGCCATGCGCTGACCATAGAAATGGAACTCGATCGATACATCACCAAGCAAGGTCAACGCATCAAGGACATGACGGATTCCTTTTCTAAGAGATAGCTGGCCAGCAAAAACAATCCGGTAGGTTTTTGCGTCAATTCTTTGCTCTTTTCTCGTTCCGAGCGAAAAAAGCCCGGTATCGACACCATAGGGGATCGTCCAGATCCGTGATGACGCCACTCCGCCTTCCCGTAAGCGCTCAGCCACCACGCTGGACGCTGCCCAATGAAAATCCGCCAAAGCATATTCTTCCGCTTCCCGTTTATAATACTCCGCATCGTACTGGGTCTCGACACCGAACTCTCTTCCGACTCTCTCATATTCTGGAGCCACGGATTCTTCCAGCCTGTCCACAGGACCCGTGGCGTGACTCAATACCGTCTGGATGCCCATTTCCTTCGCTCGGCGAAAACTCTCCCGGCACTGGCCGGGTAAACCGTGAAAAAAATCACACGATTGGAGGGCGGCGGCGACCCTCCGGTCGAAAGACCAATCTTGCCACCGAAAGAGATGACGGTCCTTCGGCCGCAACAGCTCGGGAAGTAAGCGCCTGGCTCCGTAGACAACAAGAGTCCGAGCTGGAAACGACCTCACCGATACACCCTGATAACTTCGTAGCTTCCGAACAGGATAACCACTGAAATAAGTCCCCAACTTATCGAGTCTCGCCAATTCTAGGGCCATATCCCAGACATGACATGGGTTCGTCGCTGCAATCGATATGTTCACTCTGTCATTTCCGACTTAAACCTCTTTTTGAAAGATAGCCGGATATTATTTCCTCCACTGTATTTTCCGCCAAATCGAATCCGGTAATTTGTTTCAGGAAACTGACATGAGCGACGCGCCCGAATCCGGACAATCAGAAATGTAATTAAAGCGAGAAAAAGAAATCCTCCCAACCCCATAAGCAGGAACTTGGATTGAAAAAATCGAAGTTTCCTCACCAGCGACACATCGTAAACCTCAATTTTGCCGTAGTCAGGATTCTCCTTTTGCTTTTTGATCTCTTTTTTAAGTGCAGTGAGTGCCTCTGCCAGACCGGTGGTCGCACCAATCAACTTCATCACTTCCTCGCGCTCCGCTTCTGCTGCAACTTCCGCCTTTCTTAAAGCTCGCTTCAAGAGCTGGTGAGCCTTTTTCGGCACACCGGAACCACCTGCGAGAAGGTAAAAGCCATCAGCATATCCCGGATAAGAAATCACCAGTCCATAGATGGGGGCGGATGACCAGCGCTCGACTATATAGAGCGAAATCTTGTCCAGCCTGATTTTCGGCTCACCCTCTAAATAAACGAGATAGATTGAGATGTTCTCTTTCGACTCGAGCTCTCTTAATTGCAGCGACAAGGCTGCCTCATGACGAGGTGGAATCAGGTCAGCCACATCGAAGATCATCGAGTCCGGGACCTCTGGGAGATTTACCTTTGAATAAAGAGCATTCGGAATTAGAAGGACGAACAGCAACCCTATCAAAGCGTGCGCCGGAGAGGGTGGAGCTTTGAATTCCGGCTTCATCGGCTGGCTTTAAGATCAGGCTTTGGTGCTCTCAGATAACTTTTCGCTATCTCTTCTACCACGGCACATTGCCTGCTTAGGTGTCCTCGGATTCCTGCCAATATGACTCGCATGCCAGCCACATAGTCACCCGATTGAAAGTCTTCTCTCGCCTCAGCAAGCAGGCGAGTGCCCTTATCATCGCTTAAAAATGGGTCGAGCCGATAACCCACCGTCAAACCAGCCTGCCGGTTCATGCAATCTATCACAAAAAGCAGCGTTCCCTCACGCATCTCTGCGCTCTCTCCTTCAGCGAAAGGACAGAAATTCAAGAGCCAGTAGCCAAGCATGCGCACATCAAGATCTTTCGGAAGGCGGGTTACATGCAAAGCAATCCGAAATTGGGGGAACTTCTTCTCAAAGGCTTTGATCTCCTTATTCAGAAAACTCTTTTTTTTGTCACCAAGAAGTCTCTCTCTGTCCATGAAACGACAAAAATGCGGAGGCTGAAAAGGAAACCTTCCCGCACAGTTTAATGCGTTAAAGCCACAGCGAAGACAGCTCTCCAGCTCTCGTTCATGAGGGTAATAGCAGGCCGGACAGTGGATTTTTCCCGGCGTAAAAATGGTAAAAGGCACCGACACGATCAATAAGAAAAACACCCCCAATGGACACTGGAACGGGCAAATTTATCCTCGTCCATCCATGAAAGTAACACGGAAAATACTTCCCGAATCATAGGTGTCGTATTCCTTTTCTTCTTTCTTGTTCAAGACGACAAATTAATCCATGTCGAGCTCAACCCGGATCTCCTCAGAAGCGTCTATTCCCATCCGCATGGCCTGGTGCATGTTTGGGTAACAGAAACCACCCTGCCGGCCAACCGACCTGAGGTTGGGAACCGAGGCGATGTGGTTCTGCACCAACTCCAGAGATGGCTCAAATCCTAAATCAAAAATCGGGTATCCTGTCGGACATGTCAGAATGTGTGTCTCGACAACTTCATCGCGCGTGCAGATTCCTTCCGACTCAAGATCTGCGTAGACTCTCTCTAAAATCGACTCGTCGCCCCTCCACTTGGCATCTCCTTCTTCACAAGTCATCTCAACAATGAGCACGGTATGATCAGAGGGAGTCACTTTCAGACCCGCGTTTTTCGGCTCTCCAACGCGATGAAAGACGTGTCGACGATAGTAAATATACAAAGCGTCGATAGCTTTTTCCTTCTTGACCAGCAAACCATAAACCGCAATGGCCTTAAAGCGCAGGTTCCCGGCTGCCCGCATGACGTCCTCGGGAGCCTCCGGCTGCAGAGATTTCGCAAGATAGGGCATAGGCAAGGTTGAGATAACCGCCACACCTTCGACCGTCTCTTCCGTTCCATCCGCAGGGCAGCGCACTGTGACAGCCCTCGCTCTTCCGGAGTCATTGAGGTGAACCGCTTCCACCGTCCGTCCCAGTCTCACCTCTCCACCGGCTGCTTCCACAGCTTCCAGAAGCCTGCGCGGCATAGCCTCAGCGCCATTCCGCGAATAATGAAGGGTTTCCTGCAGCAGGGCGCTCTCCACTGAGCGGCCTGCTTTTTCCTTCAGTCCGATCTTTGCGAGCTGGCGCTTGATGATATCCACAGCCGAGAGCCTCGGCATCTTGCTCTTGATAAAGGTTGCGGATAGATCTCGCGGATGGATTCCCCAGTAACGCTCGGTAAATTCCTCGAAGAAAAAGCGATAAAGCGGTTTTCCATAAAGCTGAATCAGCGCTTCTCTGGCATCGACGGGCTCTTTGACACCGAAAATCTTCCCCAGCATCTGGGTAAGAAAAAGTCCGGCGCTGCAATGCATGAGAGTGAAAGGATTCATGCCGCGGAGCATATCAGCAAACTGGAGAGGATAACGGTAGTAGCTTCCTCCCCAGCGAATTTTCGCATCCAGTTCCACCTCGATCCGTTCCTCACCCATCAAGTCCTTGATGGTATCATAAACTTCAACATCGAAGGCATGCAGCATGTGCACGCCTAAATCATAGAAGTTTTCACCTCGGCGATTTCCTCTTGCCAGCCCTCCTGGCTGGTCCGCCTGCTCAAACACAGTGACCGGAACACCCTTACGAGCCAGCGTAAGAGCCGCCATCAGCCCACAGACCCCGCCACCAAGGACAAGCACCCGACGTTCCTTGTCCTGATCAGCCACGGTCTAAGAAAGCCAAAGAGGCTGGATCTTCAAGCAGGACGCACTGCTCTTTCCAGAGCCTGTGGATATCCGTATCGGGAATAGAAATATCCGCCAGCGTCACTGGCGCATCTTTCGCCACCTCATTGATGAGAGTGGGAGTTTTATCGCTCTCTCCCTCAAAAAGCCAAATAGGTAACAGTCGCTCTGCTTCTCCCACCTTGACGTGATCAATCAGCCCGTAGACTTCGTCTCCCCCGATTCCGTGAACCACGGTATCGCCTTTGTTGAGGTCTCGCTTTGCGAACGCGTAAACATCGGCGATTGGTCGTCCAAGCGGCCGCAGGATGGCCTGCCCCCGCAAGGCTGCCAATGCGATTGCCCTTGTGGTCTCAAGGTGACACAAGTGATAAGGGCGATAGAAGAGATAGAAAGGACCATCCCCCATCTTATAATACTCAAGATACTGCTGCTGAAGGGGATTGTCGCAATGCCCGATCACATAGACTCCACCGCCGGGTTCAGCACCAAGAATATAGTCCACCGAGCCCTCTGAAGGTAGATTTTCCAAATCAAATTTACTGAGGGCCTCCTGCACAGTATCGGCTCGAGGGCCTTCCATACCCCGGACAGAAGGAACAAGTCCTGTGCCATTTGCCATGACCGCCATTTCGATGTTCAACTTCGAACCGTCCGTGTAGGCGCAGCACTGAACCGGATCGAGGTGGCGGATCGCCGCCTCGTGCGCGAGATCTTCGGCCGTCGCGTAACGGTTGAGGAACCCCTTGATGTTTCCTGCCTGAACCAACCTGAATCCCCAAAGTTGAATTTCCTCAATCATGGTCATCAGAACCCCATGCTGATCGCCGGCATCACTCGTGCAAACGACCCCGTTCTCATGAGCCAACTTCTGAAGCAATGGGCCAAAGGCGAGATCCACCTCCGCGTTCATCAAAACCACATGCGCACCTCGCTGCATGGCGGCTTCACAGAACCGGTAAGCCGGAGCAATCGAGTTTGTCGATTCAACAAAAACATCGAAGCCATCTACCAGATCCATGGCTTGCAGTGGATCACTGTGCGTTACCACCCCCTTGTTCTCACATCCCGTCGCATTGAGGGCAGCTTGGATTGCCTCCTCTTTGCGGTCGACAATGAATGCCAACTCCATGCCCGGTGTCTGGGCTACTTGAAGCGCAATCCCGCAGCCCATGGCTCCGGCACCGGCAAGACCTACCCTGATCGGGTCCCCTTGTGTTTGTCTTAATTTTAATTCAGCAAGCATGACAATGGACGGCGGCTGATTCACTCCGTCTGAAGTATCTCCTATCAGCATCTTGTCCGCTTGTCTACGAAGCGTGTGCAACTATCTCAAATCCTTTTATCGGCGGCGGGATTTCGCCCTCCGAAAGATATTACCCTGATCAGCTTTCCGGGTTTGCTCCTCGCTGGATGGAACCCTTTCGACCTCAATGCCTGGTGAGGCCGGTGCCAACGATGCCACGTCTTTGCCCCGGGCTCGTTCTGAGCTGGGGGTGGAAAGCTGTTTTTTCCGCGACCATTTTCTAAACAAACGTCCTCCTACAGCGGGTTGCTCACGCGTCCGATTCCGGCGGGAGAGAGAACCGATCCGGGAAAGGAGCGCATCCCCGAGAATTGACAGCAACATTCCAAGAGCTAGAAGATTCTGGAGCCGTCGGCCGCCTGCATGCTCAGAGGGCCTCTTCCAGGCACGGCCCAGGTCGATAAGCTCTCGCCCGCCACTCGCTCGAGCAGTGGCAAGCAATTGCTGTGGCTTGGACGGATCAACGTCCCATTCGACGTCACCGCCGACGACCATCGGCCCGAATGGTAGAGTTGCCTTTCTCAACTGCACCGCTCCACGAGTGATCACGCCGGGATCAAGCGGACGGGTAGCGCGAAGCCTGCCAGGGGCCAGACGCTCCCAGCGAAGCTTGGCAAGCTCGCCCCGCTCTTCGCCGAATGCCAGGGCGATGGGAGGGGGAGTTCCTCCGATGACATCTTGCCATGCATCCGGCGAAAAATGAAGGTCAACGACTAGGTCCGTGCCCTCGGTTGTTGTCCTGAGGGCCAGTCCCGCTGGAACCTCTTCACCTACTAACCATCGGGTCAGGGTCTGGACAAAGTCACCATAATGACTCCATGCGCGAACGCTCCCGGAATAATCTCCGCCACCCGGGAATGCAACAGCAGCGGTGCGGCCAAGACCTCTCCGCATGGTCGAAACAAGAGGTGCCTGGTATTCATCCCGGGAGAGGAGGTGCGCGGTTGCTCCCTCGCGCAGGTAACTCAGGTTGTAGCCATCGACTCTCTCGAGCCAGCGATGGCCCGCACCTGAAATCTCGATCCAGCTCCCTGTTGGCTGAATACCTACCGGCTCATCGATGAAGGTCGATCGCGCCACTGTCACTGTTTCCTGGGCGAAGATGTTCGGCAGGGTTCCCGCATCGGTGGTAAAGAACATTCTTCCACCACCACGCTTTGCCGTGTCTTGAAGAAGCTTGGCATCCGAGTCTCCCGGAGTGCCCAGCCCGATCACACTGACGGTGCCCCCATCCTTCCCGAATTGTTTCAGCAAGGCCTTGTAGCCACCAGGTTGCTCGGTGTCCGCTGCATCGGAAAAAAGTATGATGTGACGTTGGCCTACCTCGATGTCCTCCAAGGCTTTGACCGCAGCCGAGAGGCCTTCGTACATGAAGATCCCACCACCGCTGCTCTGAATTCGCCGCACACGCTCGAGAATTTCCTCGCGATTTTCGCCGATGTGAAGAGGCGGCACCATTTCATGGGCCTTACTATCCACCGCATAAACGGCAATCACATCGTTATGCCCCAGAAGCTCGACCGCCCGGGCCGCTCCCTCGTTAGCGAGCTGCATCTTCGTCATGCCACCAGCGACTGTCGCCCCCATGCTTCCGGATCGATCCATCACGATCGCCATGGCCACGGCGAGTTTTCGATGATCCGCCTTCAGCTCCATGGAAACCGGAAGAAGCCCATCGATTGGCGACTCAAAATACCCGCCTGATCCAAAACTGTTTTCTCCCCCGAACATCACCAGCCCCCCTCCCTGTTCCCTGACAAAAAAGTCGAGCCCTTCGAGAAAGGAACGCGAGACATCAAAGGCACCCACGTTGTGAAACACGACCACCCGACACGACGTGAGAGAACCGAGATGGAGGCTCTGCGGGTCACTTACCTGTTCGACATCGAATCCCTGAGCCCGGAGAAAGCGCGCGAGCGGGTCTTCCGGGTAGCGGGTGACGAGAAGGATCCTCGCACCCCCTGTCACCTCAACCCAACGCACTCGGACATCGTTGCCGGGTGTGGTATCGCCGGCCAGAACAACCCGGGTCTCGTAACGGCAGGCACCCGCCTTAACCACCCGATCCGCGAACTGGAGGCGCCTTGAAACACCAGCTTCCGAGGCAGGAAGCTCCCTGGAAGCCAGCTGCTGACCGTCGCGCAGGACAACGACTCGCGCTGGACCTGAAGCGCGACCAGCTACCTCGACATCGAGAATAAATGGCTCGCCCACCAGCGTCCGGGATGGCACCACGAAGGAAGCAATGCGCAGATCCTCTCCGACCGGAGGCGGGATCAATCGGAGATCGATCGGCACCCGCGCCGCTTGTGCTTTCGTCGCCACTCCCTCCAGAGACTCGGTGGCAAAACCATCGGTAATCGTGAGAACTCGGGATGGCCGTCGTTGCGAGACCTGCGCAAAGACCGACTGCAAGGCTGTCCTCAGACGGGACATCGAGGTTCCTCCACCCAGCGCCTCGCCTTCATCGGGATTGGGACGGGAAACCCCATCAGCAAAGTACACGACTCGCAGCTGATCATCCTTGGACGGCTTCGAAGAACTGAGAAGCTCAAGCCATTCGTCTTCCCCTGCTACCACGGCTGCGGCACAGGAATCTGAATGATCGATGACCACCCAGAGGTCCATTCCCGAACGCAGCCATCCGGCGACTGGGTCTGCCAAGGCAAAGACTGCGCAAATGATCCCCACGATGCGGAGCGGTCGAAACAAACCGAGATGACCCCATGCCCAGCCCACCGCAACCAGCGCGGGAAGAAGGACAAGCCAGCCTGGTGAGAGAAGATAGGGCATCGGCGTATGTGTATGTCTATCGGGTTGAGGAGAAAAGTGGCGGGGAAACGGTCGCTCGTCCTTGGAAATGCCACGCGCCAAGAGCGGCAACCAAGGCAAGGAGGAGGAGGAGAGCTCGCCACCAGGACGCTCCCCGGCGGGCTTCCTCAAGGGCAGTCGGATTGGTGGTCGGAACGGTATCAGCCGCTCCGGCTTCACGCAGGTCGGCTTCTTCCGGATCTTCAAAATGTGCCGCGGCCGTCACAAGTCTGGCATCCCCTTGGAAAATCTCAAAGAACCCTGGCTTATCGGGGCTCACCCCGAGAAACGGCTGCGGATCGGCACCTCGTGGAACAAGGACAAGTCTGGTAGACTCGGCTCCAAGATTCCCGGTGACCCCCATACGTTGGGTAATTCCAATATTAACCGCTTCGATGGCAACCTTCGCCTGACGAAGTTGCTCGATAAACCGATGACAAAGCAGAACGAAAGCCGGAAGCTTTCTCACATTCGATCGAGCGACATCAAAATTAAAAAGCAGCTGGCCATCGCCGGTTGGGCGGAGCGCGACGAGAGGCTTCTCCCCGGCCCAGACGAGAACTTCGTCGGTCTCCGCAAGAGCAAGAGCCGGGCCATCAGGCACGAGAACTGACTCCCAGACCAGATCCTTGACCAACGGGTGGTTGGCCACCACCAGGTCCCCAGTATGCAACTTTCCGGGTCGCTGGGAAGCGAGAAAGACAATCGCTGAGGACTGAGCAGGAGAAGCAGGGGGAGATTCAGGATCGTAAAGAATCACCTCACAGTCCGGAGCTCCCACTGCGACCTGTCGCACCCCGCGAAGGCTTGTCACAAGCTTCGCGAGAAGTGGTGCAAAGCGACTCTCTCTCGAAACCTTGGAAGCGAGCAGGATCTCCTTGATGATCGGCCGCACGAGAGGAAGCCGGTTATCGAAATCGAAGGCATCTGGTTCCAACACCAGAACAAGTTCGTCGACCGTCTCCGGAAACCCGCCCGCCACCGTCACCACGCCGTCCGGTGGCAGGGTCAGGGAACGAGGGTTCCCGACCACCGACCCGTCCACCTCAGTTCCCCAGCTCGTCTCCACCTCAATGTCGGAATAATTTCGCACCACCGCCCGCCAGCGCGGGAAACCATCCTCACCGGGACGCACATCAACCCCCAGAAAACCGACATTCGAAAGTGGTTTACCAGCAGCAAAAACTGCGAACCCCTCGGTCATTGAGGATGGCTCGCGGTCGGTGGCAAAAACCACGATCCCAGACTCGCCAGCCAAAGAACGCGCGATTCGAAGATTTTCCGCCGGATCATGTCCATGCCTGCCGGGCCGCCAGTCTTGTAAAGCCGCAGAGAGCTCGCTCAGCGTAGTGCCGTGATAGATTGGACGGGCACCCGGGTAAGAATCAAGCACCGTGAATTCGGTCGTCTTGATCCCCTGAGAGAGTGCCTTGAGCTTCTCCATCACACCGTCCACCACTTCCTCTCTGAAAGGCATCACCGAAGCTGTGCTGTCCATCACGACGGCTACTCTGGCGACTTTTTTGAGATGGCCGAAGTGCAACCCAGCAAGGAGTAGCGAGAGAAGAACAAGAGCAAGCGCCTGCAGCCAGAAGGGGACCGAGCCCCGGAAACGACGAAATTTTCTCCCGCCCTCATCAGGCTCGCGAGCACGGTCAACAAGAAACAGCGTCGGTGTTCGCAGCACCTGGGATCGTCGCCGCAGGCAATGAATAGCAACCAGTGCCGGCAGCGAAAGCAGGGCCACAAGACCGAAAGGATCGAGAAGGTTCATCGTGTGCTTCCTTTGCTAGCAATTGAGGCGGATAGCCTGGTTCTCGCCCGCCACCCGCAGCAGTGCCTCGTGAAGTGATCCGCCCGCCGCTACCCGTGCCATGCGAATTCCGAGGCGGTGGGCTTCGCCTGTCCAGAGCGTAAAGTGACGGTTATAAGCCTTCCTGTAACGCCCAAGCAATCCCCCGTCACACCAGACCGGCATTCGCGACCCGTTCTCCGCATCTTCGAGCTCGCAGCTGTCTTGCCACGAGGGCGAGGCCTCTTCCTCGCAAAAAGGCGCCCAGATCAAGGCTAACCCGGCACCGTCAGCGAGCGGAAGAAGCGTCTTGGAGGGCGATTCCTCATGCAGAAGATCACCGATCATGAGCCGTACTGAACCGCGGCGGAACGGCACAAAAGAGAGCTCACCGCTCCATTCTCCCGCGCCGGTCAGATCCTCCCAACGTCCTGCCAACAGATCCCCCGCATCGAGAGGCACCGCCTTCGCCTCACCAACCCCCCAGAAACGAACTGAAGACTGAGCTCGAGCCGCAGCAAAACAGGCGAAGCCGATCAGTTCCGCTGCTCTCTGTGCCTTCTCTCGTTCAAAGAACATCGACGCGCTCAGATCAATCGCCACGTCTACCATCGGCTGCACCTCTTCCCGAAAGAGCTTCATGGTGTAAGTGCCCGTTCGCCCGTATGCCTGCCAGTTGATATGCCGCACATCGTCGCCAGGAAGATACGTCCGGTGATCGTGGAAATCGATTGACCCGCCGGTCCCGAGCCCCGCCACATCTCCGCCCTGGCGGCCGGCTTTATCGCGAAGGTCCGGCAACCCGAAAACATGCGCTGCTGCCTCACCCGCTGCGAGGGCGTTTTTCGTATCAGTCTTGTCCAAGCCCAAATTCATTCTTCCAGTTCACTAGAATTTTCTGGTATGGCCTGTCGACCAGCATGGATTTCAGCATTCAGCCGACGCATTTTTCCCAGCAGCGGCTTGCCGCGCCAAAGAAGAATCACGAAGGCCAGAAGAAGGTGGGCTCCGCTGACAACTGCGGCCCACCACATTTCACTCGTCTCGAGTGAATCCAGCAGAGGGACACTGGCGTGCGGAGTGAAGAAACAGGCGAAAACAAGATACCCCAGGTGGTCCTGCCCCGCGCTCAGACCAGCCAGAACTGCTGAAATACAGATACTTATTAGATGGATCAGCAGGTAGTCACGAAAGGGTTTTCCCCGATGGCTTAGAAAGAGAACCATCATGGCAGCAGGGGCCGCGATGATCGATGGAAAGAGAAAGAAGATCACCGCCCGATCGGTTCCGCCGGCTATCTGCGCCGTGACAATGCCCCCGAAGAGTGCAAGCAGCACAAGAGAATAAAGCGCTCCCGTGTGCCACCCAGGAGCGAGGAAATACGACGCTCCCCGCACCCGCCAGGCGTGAAAGGGAACCAGCACCGATCGGACCACTGAAGGCAGGTCGGTCAGCGCATCGATCGCAGCGATCAACAACGTCGTCATTACCAACTTACTCCAAAGCTCAGATGGAGATACCTCAAAGATCGTGAGAAGCACTAGAGGTATAACAACCCCCAGAGACACCAGTCGACGCCGAGTTGAATGATTGCTGGCGGCGTGCGCGAGACGGCCGGCGCCAATCTCGAGGAAAAAGTAAATGAGATAAGTCGCGAAGCCGAGAGTCACAGGCAACACGAGAAGCCATGCCTTCATGTCTAAACTGAATGACAAAAACCTGGTTCCGAGGCCTCCCCTTCCCACTGCTATGAACATCGCGGTGGCTTGGAAAATGAGAAGAAAAAGCACGACACCGACAACTATATTCCTGCCGATACCCGCTCGCTTCCCACTGCTCGCTGAGAGGCAAACCGTCAGCGCTGAAAGCACTGCCGCAACAAGAAGCAGTAAGCCGAGAAGGAAGACCTCCTGGAGGATATTAACTCCCCCCAGAAAGTAGCGCAGAAAGATATAAGGAAGCACCGCAACGGAGACAAGAAGTGCCTGAGCCACCAGAGCTGCCCACTTGCCCATAACAATCCGTAACGCCCGCATCCGAGTCAGGACAAGAAGATCAAGCGTATTCTCTCCGATCTCGCCATTGATCGCCTGCAGGCCCCGAAGAGGAATAAGTCCAGCCACCGCAAAACCAAGTATCAGCCAGAAAAATATTCCCACCATCACCTGGGCATTCGCCGAGCTCACACACACAAAGGTCGCCAGCACCATGACCACCTGAATGATCATGAAGAGCAAAGTAAATGCACGGCTGCGCAGCCCCTGCCGGAGTTCTTTCACGACCATCGGGCTCAACCAGTCCGCAAAGTCTCCACTTTCATCCGCCGTCGCCGACATGTCCAAATGACTCGGGTTGCTATTCATGAAGATTTTTTCCCTCTTTTTCCAGCTTTAATTCAGCTCCCGGTGCCGCGGGAAGAGGAGAAGGTTGAATGCCACTGCCACCAGCCGCGACGATATCGACAAAGGCCTCTTCCAAGCGCCGCTCCTGCCGTCGGAAGCCGATGACTTCTTGCCCATCCTGCACCAGCCGGCGGAGCACCGCCGCAATGGCAGCTTTCTCCGTGGAAGGCAGCTCAAGGCGTGCTCCGTTCTTGGTCGCCTCAACAAAAGCCACTTCCGGGACCATATCTGCCCATGTCTGAAGCCTGGCTGGATCTCCCAGCACCTGAACCTCAAGCACTGTGGTCACTTGGTCTTGCCGCTCTCGCATCAAGTCCTCCGCGTTGCCGTGGTGGATGATTTTTCCCTCGTGAATGAAGAGTAAGCTGTCGCACATTTCTTCCAACTCGGAGAGAATATGCGAACTTATCAGAACGGTTTTTCCCTCTTCGGCGAGAAGCCTGATCAGATTCTTCAGGTCCATCCTCGCCCGCGGGTCGAGGCCTGCTGCCGGCTCATCCATGATCAGAATCTTCGGGTCGTGGATCAGAGAACGACCGAGACAGAGGCGCTGCGCCATTCCCTTCGAAAGTTTGTCGATATAGCGATTTGCGATTTCACCAAGTTCCGTAAAATCGATCACGTCCGCGACCCGCGAGCGTCTCTCCGCTCCCTTGTAGCCGTATGCGCGGGCGAAAAAATCGAGGTATTCCCAACCTGTCATGTCCGCATACGTCCCGTAATCGTCCGGCATCCAACCGAGCAACTTTCGCACCTCCTCAGGGTATTCGAGGATATCATGGCCCCCGATACGGGCGCTCCCTGAGCTAGGAGAATCCAGCGTCGCGAGCATACGCATGGTCGTCGTTTTCCCCGCTCCATTGGCTCCCACAAAGCCCACTACGTGACCGCGAGGCACCGCAAAACTCGCTCGATCAACCGCAACCAATGGCCCGAACTTACGGGTCAAATCGCTCACTTCAATGGCGGCTGAGCTGGAATCTGCTGAAGGTTGATTTACCATAATGGGTTTTATCTCTACTGTTCTGATATTCCCCTCGTTGTCCTCACCCTTCTTTTCTCCGGCACCAGCAGCGAGGACAGGACCGTAGAGAAAGGCGCGCGTCTTCTCCCACCGGATCATGTCCCCGAAGTCAAGTTCCATACCCGTCTCTCCCACGACACTGGTATAAAAGAATCCCCGCCGGAGGGGTTGCTCCCTGAGGTCACGCCGCAAACCGTCGGAAGCACGATCGATCGCCTCTTCGCGCCATGCATCAAACGTACGACGATCCGAGAGAACTAACTCGATGCGGCTGCCAGCTTCAGTTCCAGTCTCCGAGCGCCAGATGGCACCGTCCTGTGCGATATAAAAAACATTCTCAGTAGAAAAGCCCAGCCCGGAAACCAGGAACGGACGCTCCACAGTCCCTGCGAGTTCGAATCTTGCCCGCGAGGGCACTACTTTCTGGGAAATAAACCCGTGGCGGCTACGACTGAGGAGCCAATCGCCATAAAACTCCCCCTCGGCGGAGACATTCAGCTTCCCCTGATCGCTTGATGTCCCGACAATTCTTGACCATCTGCTCTTCGGTAGGACGACGGGAAAATGAACCGCGGGGTGTTTCTCGACGAATCCACTCCGAGTGAGGAGGCCAGTCGAGGCAAGCGACTGCTGACTGACGAAGGCGCTCCGTCCCTCCCACTCCTGGATTCAGTTCAATGACCAGAAACCGGTGTCCGCGCCCACCCACGCCATCGATCACCAGAATGAGGACTGCCAGGAGGACGCTGGTTGCCAGGGCAATCAAGGGGCGTGGTGATTAAAAGGCGATGCCGCCGTTGCTTGCCGGCAAGCAGGAAAAGATTGATCGGCCCGACGAGGATTCCAAACAGAACCAGCAGCCCTAACCAGATAACGGAATGAAAAGGCCGTGTCCCCCAGATCCTCTGCTACCAGCCAGGTGGGCCTGCGAAAATCTCCTGCCAACTCCGCTCCGCGGTTGCGGACTCCCATCTTTGTCACCCGCTCGCAGACTACTTTGGCATTAATAATCTCACCCTGAAGGGAATAGCTGCGTACCCGCCCCAGGCCGATCAGTCGCTGGTTCGGTTCTTCGTGTTCTGACTCTTTCCCAAACCCGAGCTCACTCAGTGATCCGCCTCCGGCTTTCACATAAAGGTCGAGCGTTCCACCCAGACGGATCCAATCATGCACCGCGGCCCGCTGTTTTGCCTCCAGCTTCTGCCACTCGTGCCCCGTCAGGATGAGGACATCAAAACCCGAAAATGCCCGCCAGTCCGCCGGAAAATGCTCTTCGTGAATCACCACGCCAAAATTCCGAGCTTTCGAATTGCGTTTCTCCGCCACCTTCTTCAGCTCACTTAAATTCCGCTTTGCCAGCGCGCTTCCAATCCCAATGCCCGGCCATTTTGGAGTCGCCTGAGACCCATTTTGAAAAGACCTCTTTTCGTTCTTGCCAGACCCGAGCAGCTGCATCCTGAACTTGACCTGCCGATTCCAGGTATCTTTTACAGTCGGGGGCAGGGGTATAAGTAGATCCCGTGCAACCTCTGAGCCAGCAGGACAGTCCCACGACCACACTCATAGATCCTTTGAGTCCGCCACTGCCGCTGCTGGGGCTTTCTGCCATGCTGCGTATCCGCCAGCTCAGAGAGCGTCCGGTCGGATTCTTCAAGCGAATGTGGACGGGCGCGAATCCGTGTAGTGGGACACCCTCAAAGGGACTGACCAAGCGCGCCTCTACCCCGGGAATACTCCCGTAGCTCTCATCCATCAGCACGCTGCTGCCAGATGCTTCAGACACCAACAGACTCCACGCCCAGATCAGGAGCAAAAAAGACCGGCTGGTGATCACGGGCATTGCGAAAAAAATCAGACGATGAGGAAACTACTTCTCGGCTAAGACAGCTGGCGTCGCCAGATCCTGCTCCGGAACCTCCTCAAGAATCGCCTTGACCAAATCGGCTGTTGTTTTCCCTGCTGCTCGTATCGCGAAGTCGAGAATCATCCGATGGCAGAGAACTGCCGAGGCGAGAGCCTGTACATCTTCAAAGCTGGCATTGCGTCTGCCGTGGAGCAGGGCGCGGGCGCGCGACGCTGCTGCTAGAGCGATGGCAGCGCGCGGACTGGCACCAAACTTGACTCCCTCTGCCGCCTTACTCCTATCGTGGTGAGTCGCATCCACGATCCGTGCGATATAATTGGCTACTACCGGTGGCATGTATATGCGCCGCGCGAGGGCGATCAATCCACTCAAGCCTTCCCCGTCCATCACCGAAGTGACTTCCGCATCCTCGCCGGCAGAGCGCCCTGCGATGATCCTCTCCAGAGTGCCGACTTCGTTCCGGGTTACCTGCAGTTTAAAAAGAAAGCGGTCGAGTTGCGCTTCAGGGAGCGGGTAGGTTCCCTCGAGGTCGATCGGATTCTGCGTCGCCAACACGAAGAAGGGGTCGGGCAACTCATGCCCTTCTCCGAGCACCGTCACCCGCCGCTCCTGCATCGCCTCGAGGAGTGCTGACTGTGTCTTGGGGGAGGCTCGATTGATCTCGTCGGCCAGGACAAGATTTGCAAAGAGCGGTCCTGGGCGAAAAACAAATTTCCGACGGCCGTCCTGCTCTTCCAGCATCGGGTTCCCTGTGATGTCTCCGGGGAGCAGATCCGGCGTAAACTGAATCCGGCCAAAGGGCAGGTCAAAACATCGCGAGAGCCCTTTCACCAACTCGGTCTTCCCCAAGCCAGGGAGGCCCTCAAGGAGGATATGGCCTTTGGCAAGGACTCCGGTAAGAACGAGATCGATGAGCTCTTCCTGATCAAAAAGAACATGGTTCAATACCTCCTTCAGACGACCTATACCGCCAGCAGCTCGCTTGATCTCCTCGTCGTCAGCAAAGGTCTGCCCGGCGGTTTTATCAATGTCAGACTCCATAATATCTATTCAAGCCGATGATCCACGAGAATGCGAAACAAATAATTTTGCCCGCACAGAAGGTGCACCTGCCATTGCATCATTGAAAATACGTCTCCAAGACAGCCTGTTCCTCTGGAAGATACCGCTCCTTCCAGACCTGCGCACCACCAGACCCCGGCGATCGCACCGCTCCAGCTTTTATCGACCCTCCATCGCCTGCCACTTCCGGAGCCTCATCCAGTGTGGTCTCACCGATCAGATCCCCGGGGAGAGCCCGCGACATATCGGCATTAGCGACCCCCTCGATGTTTGCCGTTCCCAGATCTGTCGGATCAGCCTCAAGACTCATCGGCGCCTCTCCGGGGCCGCGACTGATTCCCCTTCCCTGCTGCATTTCCCCCAAAGCAATCATCTGGTCCATATTTGTATCATCACTCCAACTTCCTCCAGGCGCCAGACCGGCACCCGACCCGCAGCCTTTTCAGGTCCCGGAACTTTTCCGCAACCGCTCGCGCAGCTCCTTGAGCGCCTTTAAATCAAGCTGCTGGAGCTGACTTGGGTCGATTTCTGCCAGCTGCTGGAGAAGATTCGGGTCCAGCTTTAACGACGATGCCTTCAAGCTCTCGGCCGCTTCCTGGTACTGCTGCGCAAGCCCCTCACGCAGGCTCTCTATGGCTGCTCCTCCGCCAGCTGCCTCCAGCGAGGCGAGTGCCTGCTCGGCCATCTCCAGGTCCTGTCCCATGGCTGTAATCGTTTGAGCCAAAGATTCTTTTAGAGAGTCTCCGGCTTCCAGACTGCGATGCGAGAACCAGTCCTTCTCCGGCCGTTCACGTAGCTCGTCGATCTGTTGTTGGACATCTGCTGCCGACTCCGAATCGACGATTTTTTCTTCTTCCAGAGTCTCCAACCAATCCTCCATCTGGCTCCAGGCGGCTGGCTCCTCTGCTGAAGCCGCCACCACCGGAGTGGATCCGAGAGGAACTGCCAGGGAGGCACCCAGGACCAACACGGCAATGAGGCCGGGCAGCGCGACCCGTGCAAGCCGCCAGCGAAACCGTGCGGCTTCGACCTCTCCCACAGCGCGCACGGCTGGCCATTTCCCTACCCCGGCCTGGGCTGAAGACAACGCACCTCGCAGGCCAAGTTTCACCTCAAGGCGGACCATTCCCTCATCACGAGAGATAAATTTTTTTCGCGCCGTAAGCCATGCGAGAAAAGAAATCATCAAAAGCAGAAGCAGCACAGTCACAACTGGAATGAGCGCTTCCTCTCTACCAACTGAACTCGGCTCCCACCCGCGCGAGCGGGCCAGAAGCAAAGCACAGGCTACCACCAGACACATGGGCATCCCAATCTGTAGCCACCGCTGAATCCACCAGCCTCCGTTGACCTGCCGGACCAGCGCCATCGAGCGCGCCAGCCAGAATCGTTCTTCTTCCTGCATACACGTTCAAGAAACACGCTTCTTCGACGCGGATCAATCACCTAAAACAATCTCTTTCGTCAAAGCACAGACCCCTTCATGCAGATCACGGATGTGCGTTTTCTCCCTCTGGCGGGCCGGTCTCACATCCACCGTCAGACACGAGCCGCGGTCGAACTTTATCATCCAAAACAAGACCTGTGGCCCCAGATCTCAACCTCTGCGTGACAGATCAAGCATGGCGTGAACCCGCAGCACTCCGCTAGATATGAATAGCGTGACCGAAAGCGGCGTGACTCGCTTCCATGACCGCCTCGGAAAGCGTCGGGTGAGCGTGGATCGTACCCTGAATTTCTTCGTAAGTAGCCTCCATCTCGATGGCGAGGCCCAGCTCCGCGATCAGTTCAGTCGCACCGTGTCCGATAATGTGTGCACCGAGAAGTTCCCCGTGTTGTTCGCCAAAGATCAGCTTCACAAAGCCCTCTGTGTCACCCGCTGCCTGCGCCTTCCCGCTCGCCTGGAATGGAAATTTACCGATCTTATAAGCAATTTCCTTCTCCTTGGCTGCTTCCTCGGTGAGCCCGACACTGGCGACCTGAGGGTTGCAATAGGTACAGCCCGGAAAGGTGTTCACTTTGCGAGGCTCATGACCTTCAAGAAAAAGCCCCTCGATTGCGTGCAGTGCTTCGAAACTGGCCACATGCGCCAACCAGGGCGGACCGGTGATATCACCCGCAGCAAAAACGCCGGGTATACTCGTCTGGTAGCGCGCATCCGTGACGATGTAACCGCGATCAAGTTCCAACTCCACTCCTTCTGGGAGGATCGGCTGCACGCCGATGGCGAGAAGACAGATGTCGGCTTCGATCTCTTCATTGGTATCTCCCTCTATTGTGAGACGGACCCGATCCCCTGAGGTATCAGCCGCAGAAACTTTGCTCCCGGTAAGCACACGAATTCCCTGCTTTTTGAACGCCTTGTCGAGCGTGACACTCACTTCATCGTCTTCGACAGGCAACAAGTGAGGCATCATCTCCACCTGCGTTACTTTCGTTCCGAAGGCATTAAAAAAGTAGGCGAACTCCACTCCGATAGCGCCTCCGCCGATGATGACAATTTCTTTTGGCTGCTCCTCGAGAACAAGTGCCTGGCGACTGCCGATAATTTTTTTTCCGTCGATTGGTAGGTGCGGGAGTTCCCGAGTTTCCACCCCGGTAGCTACGAGGATATTATCTGCCTCATACTCCGTGACCGTGCCCGCGGCATCCGCGACCTGGACTTTTCCCGCTTCGGGAATCGAGCCTCTGCCCAGGATGTAATCGACCTTGTTCTTTTTGAAGAGAAATTCAATCCCGCCGGCAAGACGGTCAGCTACTTTTCGACTCCGGCCGATCACCTTGGACCAGTCGTAAGAAAGACCCTCAAACTTGAGGCCAAAGGCATCCGCATCATTCTTCACCGTGCTGTAAAGCTCCGCGTTCTGGAGCAGAGATTTCGTCGGGATACAACCCCAGTTGAGACAGGTGCCCCCGGCTCGCTCCAATTCCACACAGGCGACACGCGCTCCAAGTTGAGCAGCCCTGATAGCCCCAACATATCCTGCGGGGCCACCCCCAATAACGATAAGATCGTATTTCATTCCTATTAAAAATCTAACAAGTTACTAAATTAACATAAGCGCTGGGTTCTCGATAAGCTTTCTCAACTCAGCCAGGTACTCGGCAGCCACCGCACCGTCTACGACCCGGTGATCCCCGGAAAGTCCGATGTTCATCCGGAGACCGGAAACAATTTCGCCCTCTGCGTTAACCACCGGTTTCTTGGTGATCGACCCGACCGAGAGGATCGCCGCCTGCGGCGGGTTGATGATGGCACTGAAGGAATCGACTCCCCAGGCACCGAGGTTGGAGACCGTGATGGTTCCACCATCGAATGCGTTTGGAGAGAGCTTCTTGGTCCGCGCCTTCTCCGCGAGGTCCTTCACCTCTATGCTGATCTGCAGCAGGCTCTTGGTGTCGGCCTCTAGGATCACCGGCGTGACAAGGCCATCATCCACCGAAATAGCGACCGAAAGGCCAACGTGGTCGTGTTGAATGATAGCATCCCCTCCCCAGGAGGCATTGACTTCCGGGACACGTCGGGCAGAACTGACCACCGCCTTGAGAACAAAGTCATTGACCGAATATTTATTTCCTCCGGTTTTTTCGCTCGTCGCATTGACCTGCTTGCGCACGCCCATGAGCGGGCCGGCATCAAGCTCAATATTCAAGTAGAAATGGGGAATCTGCGTCTTTGAAGCGAGCAGGCGTTCCGCGATGATCTTGCGCATTCCGGAAAGTGGAAGCGTGGTATCGCCCGGCAGGCTCGGCACCTGAATCGCGGGTGCTCCGGAAGCTCCTCCAGCTGGTGCCGGAGTCCCGCTCCCGCCTTTCGGCGCCGCTAGAATGTCGGCTTTGAGAACGCGTCCTCCCGGCCCGGATCCTTTCACTCCGATGAGATCGATTCCCCGTTGCCGAGCTATTTTCCTGGCCAGAGGCGAAGCCTTGACGCGCTTTCCGGAAGACTCTTCTGGTTCACGAGGACTCCCGGCATCAGAAACTCCTTCCGCCGGGGCGGGTGAGACATTTTCTGCGGCATCTTCGGGCTCACCACGTCCCTCCTCTTTCTCACCCGCTCTGGCGGCAGCGATTTGCTCGTCTGAAGGAGGATCTTCACCCTCCTCAAGGATGATGCCAATCAACTCTCCAATGGGTGCTTTTCCACCGGCATCGATCACCTGTTTGTGCAAAACACCTTCCTCAAAACACTCCATTTCCATGGTCGCCTTGTCGGTCTCGATTTCGGCGATGACATCACCGGCCTCGACCGGATCACCCTCATTTTTGAGCCACTTGACGAGAGTTCCCTCAGTCATCGTATCGCTCAGCTTTGGCATTTCAATATAGGCGGGCATCGGTTCTCTGCGTAGGGTAGGTTGGACAGTTCGAATCGTGGAGCAGGAGGACACCTGGGAGAGACTCTCCCCTGGCGTCGCAACAAAAATTAAAGGATTTTTTCGGCAGCAGCGACAACATCCGCAGGACTCGGAAGTTGCACCTTCTCAAGCGGCGGACTGTAGATCGCAGGGGCATCGATGGAAGACACTCGTTGAATGGGTGCGTCCAGATGATCAAATGCCTCCAGTTGGATCATCGAAGCAAGCTGGGCACCGACTCCGCAGAACGGCTTGTTTTCCTCAACGAGAACCACCCGGTTGGTCTTTTTCACCGAGTTGAGAACGGTATCCGCATCGAGGGGACGAATGCTCCGCAAATCCACAACTTCTGCCTTGATCCCCCGCTCCGCCTCCAGGATATCTGCAGCCTGGAGCGAGGTAATTACTGCCCGCCCGTGGGCTACGAAAGTGATGTCAGAGCCCTCCCGCTTGACGTCCGCCTTGCCGAGGGGCACCAGATGCTCGCCTTCTGGAACCTCCCACTCCTCTCCGTAGAGCAAGGTATTCTCCATCACGTAAACAGGATCATTGTCACGGATAGCTGTTTTCATTAAACCCTTGGCATCGGCGGCCGTTGCCGGACAGCAGACCTTCAGGCCGGGGGTATTAGCGATAAAATTTTCAGGTGTGTGCGAGTGGGTTGCGCCGACGTTGGTTCCGCCATTGGCAGGACCTCGAATGACAATCGGACAATGGATCAACCCCCCGGACATGTAACGGATATTGCCAGCATTGTTGATCAACTGGTCAAAAGCGACATACGCGAAGCTCCAGAACATCAACTCCATGACCGGGCGCAGGCCAAGCATCGAGGCGCCCACCCCCAAACCGATAAAGCCAGCTTCGCTGATAGGAGCGTCGACCACACGATAATCGCCATACTTTTTCCAAAGTCCCTGGGTCACTTTGTAAGCGCCGTCATACTGAGCCACCTCCTCTCCCATCAAAAAGACATTTTCGTCGCGCTCGATCTCTTCAGAGAACGCGTCGTTAAGAGCTTGGCGATAAGTAAGTTTCGGCATCTTTCTTCAATCAGTTAAAAAAGTGGCGACCAGTCCTTCCTGCTTCGGTTTTCTCATCCACCTCGTAATACACATCCTCCGTGATCGCGGCTTCCTCAGGAAATGGACTCTCTTCGGCAAACTTCACTGCAAGATCAACCTCCAGTTTTGCCGCCGCCTGAATCTCTTTCGACTGCTCTTCAGCAAGAACCCCCTCCTCGATGAGAATCTTTTTAAAGCGTGCGATCGGATCGTTCAAAGTTTTCTGGGCTTCTATCTCCTCCTTTGTCCGGTATCCATCTTTGTGCTTCGAATCGGCTACCGAATGACCCTGGTAACGGTAAGTGACAACTTCCAGAATGGTGGGGCGAGACTTTTTGTAGGCCCGGTCAATCGCCTTCTGCGTGCACGCCCGCATGGTGTAGACATCTGCCCCGGGGAAGATATCCCATGCGATCCCGTAGCCCTCTGCGCGCTGTGCCAGCCCGCCCTGCGGGTGGGCGGTAGACCTTAGCTGGCTAGTTCCCATCGAATAACCATTGTTCTCGATCACGTAGATCACAGGAAGATCCCAAAGCGAAGCAAGGTTGAGAGCCTCATGAAAAGCACCCTGATTGATCGCTCCATCACCCAGGAAACAAAGCACGGCCCCTGGAACTTTTCTGTATTTCAGGGCGAAAGCCAGCCCCGCGCCGAGTGGCGTCTGGCCAGCGACGATGCCATGCCCACCCCAGAAGTTTTTATCCGGCGCAAAGTAATGCATCGATCCGCCCTTACCCTTTGAGCACCCTGTCGCTTTGCCATAAAGTTCTGCCATGCACTCGTTCATCGACATGCCGACAGCGAGCGCGTGGCCATGATCACGATAGGCGGTAATGACATGATCCGTGTCGCCGAGCAGCGAGACAGCTCCGACTGCTAAAGACTCCTGTCCGATGTAAAGGTGAAGAAACCCTCCTATCTTGCCTTTCTGATAAATGCTCAGAGTTGTCTGTTCAAACCGACGAATCCGAACCATGTCACGATAGAGCCCGATCTTCTCTTCTGCGCTCAAAGAAGCGTTGATCGGATCGGCAGCATGGGATTCCTCAGCCTGTTCCATGTTGGTCATGCCGAGACCATACAGGGAAACCTCGATTCGGCAAGGCACTGTCGCATCTTGTTTTCGTTCGTTTGAACACAGTGTTAGTCGGAGTGCCCCACCCTGAAATTCCGCTCCTTTTCTCCATCTGTTTCGCCACGGCGCAGACTCACTCCTACTCGCTCCCGCTTATTTGCGACACTCTGAACTGACGCCCTTCCTCCTGCCAACATCGGCAACAGCGCAGCAGTGAACAATCCTGACTTGGAGCCTGCCAAAATGCTTTTCGCACCCGCTCTCCTGCGACGGTGCTTGCGACAAAGCTACAGCAACAGGTAAAAACTGCGACCGAATGCCTCCCTGAAGCAACAAAAATAGGGGCCTCCCGAGTCCGGAGAGGGTCATATGAAACTAGTCACAGTGTTTCCTGTTGAATCACAAACAATTGACTACAAATAGGTTATGTTTTTTAGTGAGGAAAAATGCTGTTTGATTCTTAGAAGCGGTCTAATTCGTGGCGGTGCACTTCATTGTTGTCTGAATTCTGTGTAGCACGGCGCGAGGCGCAACTGGATGAATATCCACGACCAACGAGCAACAAAGCCTCACCGGATGCGGGCAGCTATCGACCCACCTCCACCACAGACTCATCCAGAAATCCCTCACACTTGCTCAGAGCTCGTTTCTAGTTGACAAAGACCCGGTCATCCTCACGTTTCGGCACGCACCCCGATGGTGATCTTCTTCCTCATTCAATGATGCTCAATATTCAGCAAAGATGAGGCTGGTTCCATTTCCGCCTTGAAAGCCAAGCTTCCTGCCGTCGTTTGCAGGCGTCACCGTTCGCAATTTCGAAGATGCCCTTCCCTGGGTCCCTCTGTTTCCCGGAGTCGGAAGAACCCTTTTCTACCATAGGAACTGGAACCTCGAGAATCTTGTGGCTATCCGCGGTTTTGTTTCTCCTTAGCATACCTCGGTTTTCTCTCACTCTCTTCTCACCCCTGGCTTGCGATGCGCAGGAAGGATCTTTCTGAGACAACCTCGTCCCCCGTACTGTTCCACGTGGAACAACTCACCGCTTGGTGATTCCTCAGAAATAGACTAACCTGCCCCATGTTCACGTATCCCAAAGCCTATGATGTCCTCGTCGTAGGAGGAGGCCATGCCGGTATCGAAGCCGCGCTCGCAGCAGCAAGAACAGGGGCAGCAACCGCGCTGCTGACCCAGAATCTTGACACCATTGGCCAGATGTCCTGTAACCCGGCCATCGGCGGCCTGGGAAAAGGCCACATGGTTCGAGAAATCGACGCCTTGGGCGGCTTCATGGCCCTGAACACCGACGCGACCGGTATCCAGTTCCGCATGCTGAACGCCGGGAAGGGACCAAGTGTACGAGCCCCACGAGCCCAATGCGATAAAAAAGCCTACCAGTTCCGAGCTAAACACGAAGTCGAATCGACCCCCAACCTTGACCTCCACCAAGGGGGCGTTGCCGATCTCGAAATCCGCGATGACGCTATCTGCGGAATCACTACCGATCTCGGACTCCACTATCAGTGCCGAGCCCTGGTTCTAAGTACTGGAACTTTCATGCGAGGGCTCATGCACATCGGCACGGAATCGAAATCCGGGGGAAGGATGGGCGACGGACGCTCCACGGTGAGTGATGCGCTCAGGAGGCTCGGGTTCTCGGTTGATCGCTTCAAAACCGGAACGCCTTGCCGGCTCCACGGTCTCAGCATTGACTTTGATGCTCTGACTCAGCAAAATGGAGACTCCCACCCTCCCCTATTTTCCTTTCTTTCCGAGACGCTCCGTTCCGACCCTGAGGAAATATTCACCCTCAACCCATGGGGTGAAGCAATGTTCCACGTAGAACAAATTCCCTGCTGGATCGGCTACACCAATGAAACCACTCACGAGATTATCCGTTCCAATCTGGATAAATCTCCTATGTTTTCTGGGAAAATCGAAGGCATCGGCCCACGCTACTGCCCCTCAATCGAAGACAAAGTCGTCCGCTTCGCAGATAAAGAACGGCATCAGATCTTCCTTGAGCCAGAAGGACGCCATACCAGAGAATTTTATGTCAACGGCGTTTCCACCAGCCTCCCCATGGAAGTCCAGTATGCCTTCATCCGAAGTATCCGTGGCCTGGAGAACGCTGCCATCATCCGCCCGGGCTACGCGGTTGAATACGATTACTGCCCTCCATCCCAGTTGCAAGCCACCCTCGAGACAAAGAAGATCGCAGGACTTTACTTTGCAGGGCAAATCAATGGCACCAGTGGTTACGAGGAAGCCGCGGGACAAGGACTTCTCGCCGGAGCCAACGCTGCTCTCAAAATTGCCGGAAAGCCCGCCTTCACTCTGGGGCGCGACGAATCCTACCTCGGCGTAATGATCGATGACCTGACCACAAAAAGTGTGCTGGAACCCTACCGGATGTTCACCAGCCGTGCCGAATTTCGACTCCTCCTCCGCCAGGACAATGCTGACCTGAGACTCACAGAAAAAGCCGCAGCCGGAGGCCTGGTTGGCAGTCAACGCCTCCAACAAACCCAGGAAAAACGCGCACTTCTGGAGAAGGCGACCCGCTATGCAGAAGGCACCTCCCATGCCGGTGAACGCATCGGAAGATGGCTCAAACGCGGTTCCAACACTTTCGGGCAGCTCCCCGCTGAACATCTAAGCAAGTTTCCTCAGGAAATCTGGGCACTCCTGCAGACTGAGATCAAGTATAGCGGCTACCTGAACCGTCAGTTAGCTCAGGTTGAACGCTCGAAAAAAATGGAGAAGCTCCCTCTTCCTGCGGATCTCTGCTACACCGAGATCAAGGGCTTGAAACGTGAGGCCCAACTCCGGCTTAAACAAAGTCAACCCGCAAACCTCGGCCAAGCCTCAAGACTTCAGGGAGTCACCCCTGCTGATATCAGTGTGCTGAGCATTTTTCTTGCCCGCCGAAGCACCGGGCTGTCTCAGCAAGAAAAAGCCTGAATCCTGAGATCCTCCCCGATCTTCGAGACCTGGCCAAAGCGTAAATCCACCGACCCACTGCCCGCTTCGCCAGCCTCTCCCGTCACCGAGAGTCCGTTCAGTCCGATCCGCGGAGCGAGGTAAAAAATTGCCTCGTCAACCAGCGAACTGGCAAAGAACGCCCTGAGAACCGCCCCGCCTCCCTCGACAAGCACGGTTGTGACCCCCCAGGACGCCATTTCACCGAGAAGACTTGAGAGATCCTCTCCACTGAGCACTTTCGTCCGCTCAGCTTCATGATCTGTAAAGAGGTGCAAGCTATCTGGCAAACTCTCTCGATTGCCTAAAACTACCCTCCAGGGCTGCTTTTTTCCGCCCGGTAGCCCTTCTCCTCGCAGGGTCAACTTCGGATTATCCACCCGAGCCGTATTGGCGCCGATAACAATCGCATCCGCCTGGAAACGCAGTTCCATAGCGTCTCTCCGCGCTTCTTCCCCGGTGATCCACTGTCCTTCCCCTTTTGGCCGAGTAATCCTCCCATCCATCGTCATTCCTGCTTTCGCTATCACCCAGGGAAGCCCTTTTCGCGCAACTTTTTCGAATCCTCGAATCAAAAAAGCACACTCTTCCTCCAACACCCCGAACCGCACCGAAATTCCCGCTGCCTCAAGAATCTTTTGTGCCCTTCCTTGATGCCTGGAATCCGGGTCCACGCTCCCCACCACCACTGCTCCAATTCCAGCGTCGATAATCGCTCTCGTACAGGCTCCCGTTCGACCCTCGGAGGAACAAGGCTCCAAGGTCACATACAAAGTCGCATCGCGCAGATCCTCCCCCCCTTTTGATTGCGCTTCCGCAATGGCAAGCAGCTCCGCATGCGCATCTCCACAACGTCGATGATACCCCTCTCCCAGCACAATCCCATCGCGAGCTATCACCGCACCAACCGGCGGATTCGGGCTGGTCAAACCCTGGCCTTTATACCCTAAGGTGACAGCTTTTCGCATCAACTGCTGCGCACTCTCTGCCTCAGAATCTGTCATAACTTATTTACAATTAATAGTGATGGAGGATCATGCTTACAATCTCCTTCTTCGTGCCCTCGATGCCACACCCAAGCGACTCGGCAATGTCCATCAGCTCGTGCTTCCGCTTCCGCATCAGTTGAGACTCCGTCCACTGAGGACGGTGATGCACGTCGTCACCGTAGTGCTCTTGTTCCCAGTGCGCGTGCTCTTCAAGTGTCAACTCCCCTTCTTCAGCCCCGAACGGAACCGGATTGGCGGAGCTCACCACGACTGTTTTTGAGGCGCTGTTCTCCTCCCCCTTTTCCCTCTCATTCTCTGCTTCCCAAGGATCTCGATCGGTATCTTCATGAGCGTTGTCCCAGGCCTCATACAACTCGGGATACAACGCCCGATCCCGCTTCTCCATGAAATAAGCAATCCAAATACAGATCTCATAGAGAAGGCACATCGGAACACTCAAAAGCATCAAGGTCCCGGGGTCCGTTGTCGGCGTGACGATCGCGGAGAATATGAGAATCGCGACGATCGCATGCCGCCGCGTTCCTTTCATGATCGAGTAGTTCAGAATATCGACCTTCACCAAGGCCATGACCAAAACCGGCAACTCAAAGGATATACCAAAGACAAGAAGAAACCGGGTCGCGAAGGTCACATACCGCTCGATGGTCCAGATGGTATCGACTCCTTGTTTCTGCGCCCAGAAATAGAAAAATTCAAGCGCTCGAGGAAGGACGAGAAAATAAGCAAACAAAACACCGCCAATAAAGAGACCGAAGCCCACTGCCAGAGAAGGCCAAAGCACACGCTTCTCTTTTCGCTTCAGCCCGGGCAGAACAAATTGCAGGAGAAAATAAAGTAGGACAGGAAAGGAGAACACGATGGCGCTGAAAAGCGAAACCTTCACCGACATCATGAACACCCCAGTGACATCCACGGTCGTCAAATCGAACCTCCTAGAGACCCGATCGCCCACCACATTCCAAGCGACGCCATTGAAAACCTTGAGCTGCCGCACGCTCATATCATAATAGAGGTCCCCTTCTGCTGCCCCGATCACAGGTGGTTGATTACCAATTTGATACACTTCACGTAGCAGCGGATTTTTCGCCGTTTCCAGAACTACTTCCGGCAGATCTGACCCTGCCTCTCCAGCTTGTTTCTGGAATTTCTCACTTGTTCCTGGAGGCAAAGAAACATTGTCCGTGTGCTTTTTTTCGTCTTTATTTATGTTAGGATTCGAGGCCAGTTCCAGTTTTTCAACCTGCTCCAACTGATGTTCCAGCCCCGCCCGCTCCAAAGGATACCGCAACACATCAGTCAACTGCCTGTGAAAGCCAAAACAGAGCACCATAAAAAGCAACAGGGTCCCGACCATTCCGACCAGCATTGCGCGAAGATCGTCGAGGTGTTCGAGAAAGGGCTTCTCCTCATCCTCACAATGATCATCATCGGGATTCCAGTCCGGATTTTCCCTTTTTCGCTTGAGCGTCTCCTGCCGCGTCAAATCACGGGCGACTTTTTCACGCACCTTGAAAACCTTACTGAGAAAACCTTGAATCATGATTGGAAAGAAAGCAGGTATTTTTAGCCACCGCGACTGCCCACCGCAAGAGCTAAGGAGACACGACCTAAAGCAAACCTCTTGCGCTCATCCGAGCATAGAGCGCCAGAGAAAGCGCATCCCGAATCTCACCACTGGCGACCATTTGCGTCAACTCCTCCCCAGAGAAAGTCGTCAGATCAGGAATCCGCTCACCTCCCACCTCCACCCTTCCCGCGGGGATTGGCTCCACATTTGTCGCCACAAAAAGATAGACATGCTCTGTGGTAAACCCCTGGGAGGAGAAAAAATACCCGAGAGGAATCAGCTCGCCGGTTTCCGAAAGCTGAAATCCTGCCTCCTCGGCAAGTTCCTGGTCTACCGCACCGAGAATCACTGAAGTTTCCAGCCGGCGATCGTGGTCGTCGATCTGCCCAGCTGGAAATTCCCAAAGCGTCATCTGCACCGGAAAACGCTCCTGATGAATCATAATCCAGCGACCAGATGCATCGCGCGCAGCCACAGCCACAGCCGCTTTCCGGTGGGCGATCGTCCAATGCACCTCCTCACCCGGACGCGAAGGCGAGTGGTAAACCGCCCGCTCGATTTGAATGTGAGGATCTGCGTAGGTCTGGTGGCCTGAGAGTTTCGCCCAGCCATTCCCATCAATGACCTCAAATTTCTCGAAGTCAGGGGTGATCATGTCGGCTTCCATTTTATTCCTCTCCGCCCAACAAGCCCCGCCACCGCGCTATCTGCTCCATCACATTGGTGGGTGATGGTGCTCCGGTCCCCTTCCTCGCACGAAGGGCCCCCGACAGGCTCAGGACCTCTTCGATATCCGCCTCGAAGGCTTGGGAGAATTCCTTGAGTTTTCCGATAGGGATGGAGGAAAAGGCCTGCCCTTCCTTTAGAGAAAAAGCGGTAAGCCTTCCGACAACCTCGTGCGACTCCCGAAAAGGAACCCCCTTCATCACCAGATAATCAGCAATATCTGTGGCCAGCAAAAACTCATCGGACGCCGCCTCAGCCATCGCATCACTGAGAACTTCGATCTCTGCGACCATCTCCGCCATGACAAAAAGACTGTCCATCGCGGTATCAATCGAATCAAAGAGAGGCTCTTTATCTTCCTGAAGGTCCCGGTTGTAGGTCATGGGCAATCCCTTCAAAGTCACCAGAAGGCTCACCAGGTTCCCAATCAATCGGCCGCTCTTCCCCCGAGCCAGTTCAGCAATGTCCGGGTTCTTTTTCTGCGGCATTAGACTGGAACCGGTGGTGTGCGCATCGGAAAGCCGAATGAAACTGAATTCACTGCTGCACCAGAGCACTAGATCCTCACCAAGGCGGGAAAGATGAACCCCCAGAAGACCTAAAGAAAAAAGGATTTCAGCCACGTAATCCCTGTCAGAAACCGCATCCATGCTGTTCTGACTCACTCGCGAGAACCCCAACTCTGCTGCGATTTGTTCCCGGTCGAGACAAATGGTCGATCCTGCAAGCGCCCCGCTCCCGAGAGGCATCACATCCACTCTCTCCCGAACATTCCTCAACCGATCCCGATCCCTTCCCAGCATCTCCACATAGGCTAGAAGATGGTGCCCGTAGAGCACCGGCTGACCCCTCTGCAGATGCGTATATCCTGGAACAACAACAACGAGGTTCTCCTCAGCCTGATCCAGCAAAGCCCGCTGCAGCACACCCATCGCTCCATCGAGAGCCTCAATTGCCTCCAGGCAGTAGAGCCTTGTGTCCAGCGCCACTTGATCATTCCGCGATCTTGCTGTGTGAAGCTTGGCACCTGCCGCACCAATCCGTGCCGTCAACGCATACTCGATATTCATGTGCACATCTTCCAGTTCTTCCTTAAATTGGAACTCGCCTCGTTCGATCTCCCCCTCTATCTCCTGCAGAGCCCGCGCGATCTCATCGAATTCCTCTCGCTTAAGGATCCCCTTCGTCAACAAAGCTCCAGCATGAGCGATGGACCCCCGAATATCCTGCCCGTAAAGCCTCCAATCAAATGACACCGACTCCCCATAGGCAATCAATCCCTCGCTGGCATTTTTTTTGAATCGTCCCTTCCACATAAAATAGCACCAGAATCTAACCGATCACCCAGCGATGTCATCCCTCCATCTGCGCCTTCCTCACCACCCATCCAAAACCAACCCACCAACCCCTTTTTCTCATCGCTGAGCACCCTTCCCTACCCGTGCCTTGATCAGGTTTTCACAGATTCCCTCTTTGCGGACCTGCTCACAGCACGCTTCTATCCTCAAACTTTTTCGAGAGGGCCTGAAACCAAGACGCCTCGTCAAACAATCCTCCAACACCTCCATGTGAGAATCCTCAAACTCAATCACCGTTCCACAATCGACACAGATCAAATGACTGTGATTCGGCCTCTCACCAAAATTAGGATCAAAAAACCGCTGCCCCTTCCCCAACTCCACTTCACCGAGAACTCCAGCATCAACCAGCATCACGAGAGTCCGATAAACCGTCGCTCTCGAGGTGCGCGGGTTCAGCTTTTGCGCGCGAACCATCAACTCCTCTGCGGTGAAATGCTCCTCCGACAAAAAAACAGCCTCAATGATATCCCGGCGCTGCCGCGTCATCCGCAAGCCCCTGTCCTCGAGATACCGATCTATTGTCTTTTGAACCGCCGCTTTCATTCCATGCTGTCCCTTACCTAATGGCAACGCTATCCTACGGTCAACCACGCTCATCGATTTCTCTATGCCCCGCTGGCTCCTTCCCCTCCTCCTCGTCATTCTTCTCCTCGTGTTTGCAGTGGGCAGAGTCACTGAGCCCCCAAACCATGACTCGCGCTCCTCGGTGGCCGCCAAACCGACGTCACCCGCTCCACCGTCGCCAGCTCCATTCGACCCCGCCTTCCTCCGTCTCAGGCCGACGGTCATCGCCTCGATCCCTTACACCCAGCGGCTGACAGCACCCCTCGGAAGCGAAACTGGAGCACTCACCTATAATGCTCAGCCTTTTCTACTCGACCGCCATCTCGGCGATGATCTGAACGGCATCGGTGGCTGGAATTCTGATTTTGCTGACCCTGTCCATGCGCTCGCCAACGGCCTTGTCTCGTATGCTGGAAAGCCCTCACCCGGTTGGGGGAAATCCATCACCATCGCCCACCGAAACAATCACGCCGACCCAACGGAAATCATCCAGTCGTTCTACGCACACCTCTCGACCAGTAATGTTGCCTTCCGCGACCAGGTCGCTATGGCGGACCAGATCGGGAATGTCGGATCTGCAGATGGAAGGTACTTAGCCCACCTGCACTTCGAAATCCGCAAAGGAACCACCTGCGATCCAGGCAAAGGCTACCACTCCTCCCCGCTCAACCGCATCAGCCCGACCCTTTATCTCAATCATTCCGTACTCCAACCTTTCGAGACCACTCTGCTTCCCAGCATTCTGAGAATTGTCGAACCCGAAACTCTGTCTTCCATCATTATCTCCAGCGATTCCGCTCCGCTTCCCCCAGCAAGATAAAATTTTAGTGCCGCCAGGATACCACAGCAATCTCGAACAAACTACCGTTGCTACATTCCTGTCCTGGCGGGATTCGCAAGCCGAGATTCCATGGTTCCTGACAGCTCTTGATTCTAGTTCCACTTCCTCGATCTCTCAAGAAAAACCCGATTCTTTTTAAAATAATTAAGTTGTCTTTGTCATAGAAATTCCCTTAAGATACCCCAAGTGCTCTCTCCGACAGGTGCGTGCATAGCGTTATGAATCTTGCATGGAAAATTCTCGGTATTGTTGCGTGCATCCTGCTCGCGGCTTCGGCTGTTATTTCTCACCTCAGTCGTGATGCCGTCAAACAGGAACAAGCACTCGCCAAGCGTGGCGAGGCGAACCTCGCCGCCACGCGAAAACGGGCGATTGAAGCCGATGATTCCTTGAAGGAAAACACCCAAGCCATCGCACTGGCCGAAACTGACCGGGACGCCGCAGAAAAAGAAGTCGAAGACACGACTGCAGAAGAAGCCGAATACACTGCGGAAATTGCCGCTCGAGAAGTTGATCTGGCCCAAGTCAAAAAAAGAGTCGCAGACATCAAACTCAAAATCAGAGAAATTGGCAGTATCGAAAAACTCCTCGCTGACATTAAAAACATGGAGAAACAGGTCTCCGACACTGAAGCTGAGATTACAAACCGCGACCAAAAACTCAGAATTGCCGTCGAAAAAGTAGAAGAGCTCAATAAAGAAATCGACGTATTTTCCGACCTCGAACGCCGCCAGCGCAAAGGGCAGGTTGCGGAAGATTTCAAGGCAAATGTCTCCTCCGTATTTCCAACCTGGGGTTTTGTCCTTCTCAACAAAGGAAACCAAGATGGCGTCTACGCCAATGCTGAACTTGAGATCGAGCGAAATGGCAAGAAACTCGGCCGCGTCTACGTAACTCGAGTCGAACAGAACAGTGCCATTGCCAACTTCGTCACGAATACCTGGTCTACTGGGATTATCCCCCAAGCAGGTGACCTCGTAACCAGAGCTCCGATCCCCGAGCTCACGAGCCCAACTCAGGAAAATGGCGAACAAATAATTCCTTCAGATTTCAATGCTGGTGGCGGGTTTGAAAATGACCCACGCAGCAACCCACTTGGCGACCCGCTTGCTCCCGAAGAGGACAACGCCGCACCATCCGACGATCCCTTTGGAGGATTTTAGTCAAATTTCGACACCCCCCGGAAGTCAAGAAACCGCTCGACTCAATTTCCCCAAATCCCTTTTTTCTAAAAAGAAAACATGACTAGGCTCTTTTTCATTCTGGCTTCCGTAGTCACCGCAGTAGCGGTCTTTTTTAGTTTTCAGAACCGCTCCTCCCTTATTGAGGCCCGTGCTGCCAAGGACGAGCATAACAGTAAGATAAAAAAAGAACTGGGCGAGCTTGAAACAGTCATCGGCGACGTCGTTACCAAACAAACCGATCGCAAGCGTATCGAGGGCGAGCGTGATGAGCAGCGAGAGCTCCTTGAATCCGCTAAGCGGAAACTGGCCAGTAAAAAATCAAAAGCTGAAAGTCTCGACGCCCAACTTAAAAAATACCAGGATGAGTTCGCGGCTTACCGGGACCAAGTCGATCAACTTCCTGATGGTGTCTCACTGGAAACCCTTTCTGATGATATCAATCGACTCAAAGAAAAACAAACGGAGAAAAAAGATGATCTCGCCCTTCTTGAAAAAGAAATCATGGTCATGGAGGACAACCACGAGCGGGTGACGAAGACTAAGGAAGAGAAAATTGCCTACCAGGAGGCGCGCACCAAAAGCTTCGACGTCAATTCTCTTGAGGCCAATGTTACCCGCCGTGAACCGCGACTGGGGATTCGTCATCGTCAACGCCGGATCAGAGGCGGGAATCACAAACAGCAGTTCTCTCCTTGTGGCACGGAACAATCAACCGATCGGAAAACTCCGCATCATCTCCCTCGAACCTCAAAGCCTAATCGCTGATATCGATTTTGAAGGCGCTTACAAAGAAAAGACGATCATCCCCGGTGACACCGTGATGCTGACGAAACCGAACGAGTAAAAGCCGGAGTGTACGAAGAAATCCTTGCTGCTGCCTCGGTTTATCTTTCCCCATAACCTCCGATTGCCCCCCACCTTCTCCGCTCTACTTAGAGATACATAATGGTCAAATTGCTAGTTTTCACGCTCCTTGGCGTATCACTTTTTCTTCTGCCTTCCTGCGCTCAGGCTCCAAAGAAGAAAAAGCCCATCCCCGGAATGTCTGAAACCAGCCAGCTTCCGTGGAACCGACCAGAGAGCTGGCAGGGTGGTGGCAGCCGCTTCGGCTTGCCCCAATACAACTAAGAGCATTAGGCACAATAAGACTCCTTTCTTTACCTCCCTAGAAACGGACACCACGCGGTCTTTAATACGCACGGAACACCACTGGGTTAAAAGAAAGGCGTCCTCCACCTTCCGGGTGTGTGCTGAAACGCGCGCGTGGGCCAGGTCTTTTCATCTTGAACCCAAGCCTTGGGCGAGTGTGAAAGATCTCTGGATAGGCCTGTGGCACGGGAGCTACCGAAAGCCGTCAGCAGGCCCGAGATCCATCGTCGCAAAATCTCATGGTAGTAGGTTGCGCGACACCCCATTGCAGTTTTGAAGTCTATGGCACCGTGGCCTGTTCCTCTCCGTTTTCAGGAAATCCCAAGCTTTCTCTTCAGCGCCCCACTCACGGATTTCGGGTTGGCGCTGCCCTGGCTCAGCTTAATCACCTGGCCAACAAGAAACCCAATCGCCTTCCCATTGCCACCCCTGATCTCGTCAACTGGCCCAGGGTTCTCCGTGATTACGCGATCACACAGCTGCTCAACCACACCATCATTCGCCATCGGCTCAAAACTCATCTCTGCAATAAGCTCCTCTGCTTTTCGCCCTGATGCCGCCATTTTCAAAAAGACTTCCTTAGCTTGACTTCCTGTTATCTTTTCATCTTCTAAAAGATCTACAAGCTGTGCCAATTTTTCTGGGCTAATGGCAAACTCGCTAATTGCCATACCCTGTTCATTGAGCACAGCCAACGTGTTGTTGATTACCCAGTTCGCGAGCTTTTTAGCATGGCGAGTATTCTTACACCCTTGTTCAAAATAATTCGCTAGCTCGGGATCGCCACTTAAAACCGAAGCGTCATAAGTGCTGACCTGATATTCCTCCTCAAAGCGTTTCAATTTATCATGGGGAAGTTCCGGCACCATCGGACTGACTTCTGCGAGAATTTCTCGAGTATCCACCGGGAGGAGATCCGGTTCGGGAAAATACCGATAATCATGGGCATCTTCCTTACTGCGCATCAGCGTGCTCTCGCCGCGGTCGTCATCCCAGCGCCGAGTCGACTGCTTTTGCGCAATTCCACGATCTAGTTCAGATGCCTGCCTCGACTCCTCATAATGAATCGCTCTCCTCACAGCGCTGATCGAGTTAAGATTTTTTAACTCTACTTTTGCTCCAAGCTCCCTTTTCTCTCTCGGGCGAAGGGAAATATTGACATCACAACGCATCTGCCCCTTTTCCATATCGGCATCCGAGACACCTCCATAAATAAGGATCTGACGCAAAGATCCTAAAAAAGCGACCGCCTCGTCCCCGGACTCAAGATCTGGTTCACTGACAATCTCCATCAAAGGAGTGCCCGCCCGGTTGAAATCTATCGAACTGGTTTTAGCGTGGTGCGTCGATTTTGCCACATCTTCTTCCAGGTGAATCCTGTCGAGCTTCACGACCTTTCCTGGTGAGTGAATTTTCTTCTGAGCATCCTTAGGATAGGCATGATCGTAAAGTGGAACACCCCCACCAACACAAAGCGGAAGATCATACTGCGAAAGCTGATAATCTTTTGGCATATCCGGGTAGAAATAATTTTTCCTATCCCACTTGGACACCGGATTGATCTTACAATTCAACATAAGCCCGGTTAATAACGTCCCGCCAATCGCTCCCCGGTTCAGTACTGGAAGGGCACCTGGAAAACCAAGGCATACGGGACACACGTTCGTGTTAGGGTCACTTCCATAAGTCACCGGGCACCCACAAAACATTTTCGACTTGGAGGTCAACTGCACATGGACCTCAAGTCCAACGGTGAGGATATAATTGAAGGAAGGCATTGGGTCTCTATCAGCTAAAAACTAAAAATCACGCTTCTCGGTCTATCTTAAGGGGGATCGAAAACTCCGGCGCATGGCCATCCCTCCACTTTTCGGTTTTTCATAAAGGGCAGAATCAATCAACTTATCGACCTCAATTTTTTCAAGCAGAAGTCGCACCTCAGGGTCACGCGCAACAGACATTAATTTTTTATTCTGAAAGACATAGAACTGATTTTTTTTTGTAATAATCTCACCTTTTTGAACATTCCACAGGAGATCTCTGAACTTGATGTTTTTCAAAAGCTCTCGACAAGCCGAGTCATCCTCGAAATAGCGCCATGCCTTAGCATCCTGACTCACTAAGAGAATCTTCCCTAGTTTTTCACCCTCAGCGATTCCTATTGGATCCACGCTCCGCAACCAATCGCTCCAGTCGCTCTCTGTTACCCAGCGCACCCCTTTCTGAATCAATGAGGGCTCAAGGGGTGGGGCTCCCGGGCGGGCAAGAACAGCAGTCCCCATGCCATCCAACCCTTCCACCGCCCCCGCCAGGCGAAGCACCTGAAAAAACACCGTGAGAAGAAAAACAGCAGGAAAAAAACTCACAACCAAACCCACAATTCCTTTTCCCTCGCTCCTTCCAAAAATCCGACTGACACACGAGAACAGACCACTGAATCCGAGAACCCAATGCGTCAGCACCCGCAATAAAAGAAAGCTTGCCACTCCAGCAATTACCGAGCTCCAAAAAAGATAACGCCCATCTAGCTCACGCATCCAATAAAAATCGCTGCCCCTGGTGAACACAAACCATCCGACCCCACAGCCCACCGCTAAAACAAGCATTCCTGCTAATTGTCTGACCACACCTCGTAAAAAAGCCAAGACCCCGAGAACCAAAAAAACCACCAGAGCAATCTGATCGGGTGAAAGAGATTTGAAATTATCAATCAAGGACATCGGGAACCCTTATCTTCTGCTCTCAGTCATTGCTCGATCACCCGGAAGCTCTCTGATCACCAATAGCACCACACTGTCCGCGCTGAAGAAGCAGAAGATCACAAAGGACCAGATGCACCATGGCTTCCACGATGGGCACTGCCCTGGGGAGAACACAAGGATCGTGCCGCCCTCTCCCCTTCAGGCCGGTTTCCACATTCTCCTTCGTCACCGTTTTCTGGTCGGTCATGATGGTTGCTGTTGGTTTAAAAGCCACCCGAAAAACCAGATCTTCACCATTGCTGATTCCTCCCTGAACTCCACCTGAACGATTGGTAGAAGTCCGAACCCGTGAACCCTCCATAAAATAAGGGTCATTATGCTCTTTCCCGGTCAACTTGGTCCCGCCAAAACCAGAACCGATCTCAAACCCCTTGGTGGCTGGCAGGCTCATCATGGCGCCGGCAAGTAACGCATCCAGTTTCCCAAATACCGGCGTCCCCAAGCCAACCGGACAATTCCTTACCACACATTCGACTACTCCTCCTACGGAGTTCCCCTCGGATCTCATCTCTTTTACGAGATCGATCATCGACTTCACCGCTTCTGGATCAGCAGTTCTTACCATATTCGACTCCACTCCCGCTTTTGTCAGCTGGCCTGAATCCACCGGCGCATCAATGCCCTGGATGGAGCGCACATAGGCGACCACCTCATAACTGGGCACAAGCTGTCTGATGACCCGATTAGCAACAGCACCTCCAGCCACCCGACCGATGGTTTCACGCGCAGATGCCCTGCCCCCGCCCTGCCAATTTCGAATCCCATACTTTGCATCATAGGTATAATCAGCATGAGAAGGGCGGTACTTTTCAGCCATCTCACTGTATGCTTCCGGCCTGGCATCCCGATTCCGCACCATCACAGAAATAGGAGTCCCCAAAGTCTGGCCCTCAAAAATACCCGATAAAATCTGACATTGATCCTGCTCGTTTCGTGGCGTGACAATTTCGCTCTGACCCGGTCGTCGACGATCAAGCTCTCCCTGAATATCTTCACAACTCAAAGACACCTGAGGTGGACAGCCATCAATAACAACCCCAACACCCCCACCATGAGATTCACCCCAGGTGCTGATTCGAAAAAGACTTCCGTAGATATTCGACATAATCCAAGACTTCTCACTTTAGCTCATACCATGGGTGCGGCAAGAAATGCCTGAGCTCCGCTGGAATTTTCATTCCCCGACCCCTTCAATCCACAACACAACAAGGCACCATGGTCGCCTCCTCCATCCCATGCACTACCTTCTTGTCCATAGGAGCAATCGTAGCCAGCACCCCTGCCAGCTTGACTTTCCCCGTGCCCAAAAAATAATAAGGACAAAGACGAACTCGTCCTTCCATTTCTTCCACTCGAGCCGTCTTCTTATTCCAGATCGGGTGACTCACCCGCCTCGGGCCATGAAACTCCTGAAGTATACTGGGCGAACGTTCAAACCGTTCCTGTGACGCAGCGATGGCGGACGCCCATGCTTCCTGTGACATGTCGTGCCCTACCCAGACGCCTCGACTTCCCCACGCCTCCTCGCTGAAACCGCTCACTTTAAGAACGAGCTGGCGTTCCTGTCTTCCCAGCTGGCCAACCTCCTCCCACGAAGAAAGATCCAGGCGGGGAATAGCCGCATGATGAGGAATAGGAGTTGGATCCATCACCCAGGAATAAGGAAGATAATCCTGAAGTTTTCTGAATCCACTGTCACGGAGAGCTCGCCTCCAATAGTCGCGCAACTGCGGCCGGTGAAACAGTGCGAACCAGAGCTTCTCTTCATGAAAAGCTTTCGGCGGAGACACCATCCTCATTTCTCCGGTCATCAATGCTTGTTCCGAAGCTCGAAGAAACGGAACGTTGGCATGATCGAACAGCTCAAAAAAACGATAAATAGGGATGTCTTTTTCAGGTTGATAGGTCTCCGCTGCACGGACCCGAAACCTTTCACCTCCAATGCTGGAAGCCAACCACTTCATTTCTTGACGATAATCAGCAGCCTCATTGGAGAGAGCGATATCCGCTCCTGCCGGGAAGAGCCCCGCAAAACCATCCCGCATCCCAGAATCCCCTCCAACAAGATCCCAACCCATCTCCTTATAACAATCATGCAAAAAATCGGTAAAGCCAATGCCCCCGGGCACCGAATCAAGTTCAGAGAGCACAAAACCCCCCGTGGTGAGAAGAACATCCGGCCTGATAACCTGCGGCAGGCTAGGGGAGAGAGCCGGCGACTGCCCCATTCGCAAAAGAAAATCTGGCTTTCCTTTATCCAGATACTTTCCAATCCAACCTGGTAGACTCCCCGCCTTACTTCTCCTGTAAGCCTCATCACAGGCTTTTATGAAACGATTCAGTAATTCTCCAAGATCCTCCAGTTCAGTAATTTGTGATCGACTTAAAGGAAACGGTTCTGGCGAGAGAATCCAAGGCTTTCCACCAAAAAAACCTTCCTCAGGTGAGCGCCTGAGGATCCGTTCAATAGCCGATGGAAATTTACTCATGGTCTCAGATATTCTGATCACCCCACTGGTCACAACTGATCAACTCAATGAACGCAATGCCTTCTTAAGAATGATGTCTACCGCTGGTTTCTTCCCGAGCGATTCATCTTTTCTCAACTGCCCTAACACTTTCTGCGTATCAGCCAGCCGATATCCCAGAGATATCAAAGCCAGATTGGCATCTCCCCAAACTCCCTCTCCTTCAGGATCACCTACCGCATCACGTGACGTTTTCCAGGCCTGAGTTATTCCTACTTTATCCTTAAGCTCCAGAACAATTCGTTCCGCTGTCTTTTTCCCCAAACCCTTCACGGCAGAAATTGTTGTGATATCATTGTCAACTACCGCCGCCTTGAACGCCTCCACACCAAGTCCACCGAGAACTGCCAATCCAATCTTCGGTCCCACTCCACTCACCCTACCGATCAATAACCGAAACAGATCTCGCTCTTCTGCTCTTAGAAATCCATAAAGAACCTGATCAGCATCTGAAATATGATGATGCGTCAACAAAGTACATTCTTCACCGGCTTGTGGAAGTTGATCATAACAGGATAGCGGGATAAGCACCTGGTAACCCACTCCTCCCACATCAAGACTTACCAGACCCGGAAAAGCCTCCATCAATATACCTCTTAAAAACGTGATCACTTCCTCACAATGGGCAGCCACTTCGACCATATGGCAAGCAAAACGCCATGGTTTGAATACCCTCCCTCATCTCCTGGCGCTCTTAATCTTCTCGCTCTCCTTGCAAACCCTCGAAAGTAAAGAACCACCGCTTCTTCACAATCTACCACTCGAAAATTTCTGGATTCTCGTGGAACCCACATTTCTCAAGCCAGAAGTCACCATTACCATTCCTGGTGCACAAGATACCGTTTTTGTACCAGCGAAAGAAATTTCAGACTACCCGGGCATCCAGGCGTTCTCGCAAGACCAATTCGACAAGCTCCGGATCAGCAAGGACTCATTCTATCACAGGGCTGCTGTTGCTGCGGGGCGGGTTCTTGACTCCATTGAGCCTAAAATTGTCAAAGACGAAAATGATAAGGTCAAATATGCGGCGATTCACCTGACTCGCCCGATCGCGTCAGGACTCGTTATTGCTCCCAATTTTCAACAAAAATTCAAAAATCTTTTTGGAGAAAATATCCTCGTGATCATACCAGAACGCCATACTCTCTTCGTTTTTCCTGACAACCAAGACCTTTATTCCGCCTACCTCCTACCCATGGCTGCCAGATTCGAAGATGCTGTTTATGCTTGCAGTAGAGAGCTTTTTCTTTGGAAAAAAGGTGCAAAAAAACCTGTCGTGATAGGTAGATTCGATCGCTGAAAAAATGATAACGCGCTTTTCCGCAAATTTTTTTCTCTCTATCGACTAATTCTTGAAAAATTTCAGATCTGTGATATCCTTTACGCCTATGGCTACTACACGACGCACGCGCTTTTCCCGACGTCTTCCAGATCATGTTACTGATGAATTGGTTACCGTTCTATCAACAAATACCAATTTTTTGACTTTCAACGAACTTTTTCTTCTTGTTTACGAAAATCTTAAAAAAAAGAACGCTGTTAGCGGTGGTGAAGAAATGCTTCGACTCCGCGCTTACGAGAAACTACAAAATCTCGTCAACAGAGGTCTTGTAGAAAAAAGTGCTCGCACTTACAAGGGCCTCAAGGGCCTTGAAAAAGCTTCCAGTGCTGCTGTAGCAGCCGCTCAGGCAGAAGCTCAAGCTAAAGCTGAAGCAGAAGCGGAAGCTGAGGCAGCAAAATAAAAACTTTCAAGAACCTCTCTTGATATTCCTAGGCCATGTAACTTCGGTTACATGGCCTTTTTTTATAACACGATGATTTTGCTTTCTTGCTATCTTGGCCGGACGTTGCAAATTCTTCCCCTTAAGCGGTTAGATCAATGCTGAACCAATACATTCCCGTACTCATGCACTTACTTGTCGTAGTGGGATTTGCCACTATGACCCTGCTTATGAGTGTCTGGTTCGGACGGCGCTCCACCTCCAAACAAGATATCAAAGATACCGCTTACGAATGCGGTATGATACCAATCGGAGAAAATCAGCCTCGTTTCAGCGTCAAATTCTACATCGTGGCGATGCTCTTTGTCCTCTTCGATATCGAAGTCGTCTTCCTCTACCCCTGGGCAGTCGTTTTCAGAGATTTTCTCAGCGCTGATCAAATACTGATTTTTTGGAGCATTCTGGGGTTTGTCGGTATTCTCTTCGTAGCTTATCTCTATGCTCTCAAAAAGCGTGCCCTCAACTGGGTAGGCTAGAAAAAAGGGCTTTAAAGGTGGTACCGGTAACGAAGCCAGCAAAATCTGTTTCTTATTGATGCTGCTCTTGAAGTGGTGGGTTGGGGTTTGGGGGTTGGGCCAAGGGGAGGGGGGTAGTTCAAATATTCTGACTATCAGTCTGCCTTCACTTCCTGTTCCGGGCGATAAAGGCTCCAGAGGGTGGCGTAGTCGAGAACCTGATGATTGCGATTGTGGTTGTAGTACTTTATCCGAGTATCCGCGTGCTCGCAGAGCTCTGGGATGTTGCGGTCGCTCCACAAAGGTAACCTCTCGTAGCTGAGGCTGCGCCAGAGCCTCTCAATGAAGACGCTGTCCACCCTGCCTCCCTTGCCGTCCAGGTTCTTGGTGGTTTTCGTCACCAAGAACAGCCTCAATTCATCAACAGGCAAGTGGCTCCGTTTAGCGGCACCACTTCTCACCACTTCACTGTTCCGAGATACATCACTGGATTCGGATGATTTGAAAATAGTTGAGGAATTTAAAATATAAGAAGTATTAGGGCCAGTGAATAAGTGAACGATTCTTTTAAGTTGTTAATTACTAATTGATTGTGATCGTGTGGAACTAGAGAAATACTGCAAATAAATTTGTCTGTCAGTGGGAAATCTAAGAAGTCATAGAGTTTTACACCATGAGCCACAAGTAATTCACAAGAGATTCAGCGGGTTATTCTTTTTTAGCAGTCGAATGAATAATAGTTGTGACCTTGGAATGGGTTAGAGCATTCTTAGCGGCTTCGATTTCTGACGCTTTCTTACTTAGTCCGCTTCCTTGGCCAAGCGTGTCTTTTTTCCAGATGACTTTCGAAGTAAATTCTTTACGATGAGCTGGTCCTTGAATTTCGACAATATGGTAACTGGGACTTTCTGGATCATGACCTTGGAGGACCTCCTGAAGAATACCTTTGGGATTGTCTTCTTCTGGTTGAGCTAAAATAGCCTGAATTTCATCCTTGCAATGGTTAAGAATAAATCGCGAGGCATTATCGATTCCACCATCGAGATATATCGCGCCAACCAAAGCTTCGAAACCATCCGCTAGATTAGAACTCCGATGGCAACCTCCAGAAGCGATTTCACCTTTGCCCATTTTTAAGTAGCTTCCGAGTTCGAGTGTCTGAGCAAACGACGTCAGGGCTTTCTTCGAGACAAAGCGAATCCGTAGCTTAGTGAGGTGCCCTTCATTGACAGTGGCGCATCGATTGAAAAGCTCCTCGGTAAAAATAAGCTGAAGAACGGCATCACCAAGAAACTCAAGACGCTGATTATCCACCTTGGTCGTTTCGGCCTCATGTTTGAGGCTCGGATGTGTCAATGCTTCTGTCAGCAAAAGGGAATCTTGGAAACAGTATCCGATTTTTTGTTCGAGTGAATGCATTCACGAATTCTCTAGAATTTCACTATCGATAACAGAAAAGAAAAAATGGGGTGACCGACGGGACTCGAACCCGCGACAACCGAAACCACAATCCGGGGCTCTACCAACTGAGCTACGGTCACCATAGAGGGACGAAATTAAGATCTTTTCTATCCGCAGACAATCAATTTTTCGGCTATGATGGACCTTTTATAAAATGAACCGAATTTCTGGATTATCAGCCGTAGCTTTCAAGGAATGGTCGCTGATATGTGACGCTCTAGCAGCTGGAATACAAAGCGTGATTTTAAGAAAGGGGGGTATAGCCGAAGGTCAGAGAGGATTTTATTTTAAACACGACAGATTCTGGCTTTACCCAACTCAATTTCATACGCAAAAAGCCTTGATCTCGTCTGCTTCGATGAATCAGGTAGCAGCATCAAGATACCAGGAAACATCCCCAGACATCGGAGAACCCATTCTTTTGGATCTGTTTGCGACGATTGAACGAAAAAAAAAGATCGATCACTGGGAGACGGTGAAAAAGTTGGAAAATTTTCATATTTGGAATGAAGAAATTATTCGAGAGCGTTTTAACTATGAGAAGAATTCCAGCCTTTGGTTTGCGTTTATACGTGTCTACCGAACCGAAAACCCATTATTTTTGCAAATGAATCGTTCATTTCAGGGGTGTCGATCGTGGATCAAATTACCTGATGAGGCCGAGCGTGATAGAGCATTTCATCCGATTTTAAGCGACGAAAAATTCGCTAAGCTTCTAACTGCCATTGAACAAATTTTATAAAACAGGGTGAATGTTGAGCATCTGAGAACCTGGGCCGAAATTGATTTGGCTGCCCTATGTCATAATACGTCCATTGCTCGTAGTCTGGCTGGAACCCGGCAATTGATGGCTGTGGTTAAAGCCGATGCTTACGGTCATGGTGTGACTTCGGTGATTCATAGCCTTGTTGATCAGGTGGATTTATTTGGGGTTTCCGGTCTCAAGGAGGCCCAGGAAATCAGGGAGGCGGGTATTCAAACTCCGGTTTTTCTTCTCAGCGTGAGTTTGTCGACTGAGCTCTCAGAGATTTGTGATTTAGAGAATATCATTGTGACAATTTCTTCTCTTGAGGAGGCGAAAGCTCTATCGTCGACAGCGGCTCGAAAAGACCGCTGTATTAAAATCCATTGCGTCATTGATACTGGGATGGGGCGCATTGGGTTTCTGCCTTCACAATGGGAAAAGGCTCTTGTAACAGAACTAAGGTCTCTACCCAACATCAAGCTCACCGGCATCATGAGTCATCTGCCCAGTGCGGATGAAGATGAAGCTTTTACTAGACAACAAATAAAGAAATTTCATCAACTTGCGGAGAAAACTGCTGATTTGGATGCCCACATCGTCAACAGTGCAGGTTTGATAGGATACAGAGAGGAGGCTATCGGAAATATGGTGAGACCCGGATTACTTCTGTACGGAACCGCCCCGATTGCCGTTCCGAGTTTGGATTTAAAGCCTGTCATGTCTTTGAAGAGTCGAGTGATGATCGTAAGAGATCTCCCTAAAGGAAGCGGTATCAGCTATGGTCGCCGGTTCATCACAGAAAAATCGACGAAGGTGGCGACTGTTGGTATCGGCTATGGAGATGGCTATCGCAGAGAGCTCTCGTGGCCCAACGGAGTAGTCTTGATTCGTGGAGTAAGGTGTCACGTGCTTGGCCGAGTCACGATGGACCAAATCATGGTTGACGTCACCGACCTCAATGGTGTTTCTCCGGGAGAAGAGGTGCTTCTCTTTGGGCAATCGTGTTTAGGGTCTCACGGAATGCTTTCGGTCGAAGAAGTGGCGAAGAGGGCGGGATTGATTCCATGGGAAATTTTTACGGGAATCACGCCGCGGGTCGATAGGATCTACACATCCGGTAATCTTAGTGGGGAAACAAGTTGACCCCAGTTATGGAATCCGGTAATTGCTAAGCTGTGATGATGCTTACCACCCTTCCCATTCCTCGTATTGTCCTGCTGGCTCTTGCTGGGGCAATGGCTTTCTCTCTTGTCAGCTGTATCTCCCCAGTAGGTATCAGGAATGGAGGGAGAATCACGAAGGTCAACAAGTATCACCTGAATCCGGATGATGATATCAAGGGGCGAGCAGCTGATAAAATGATCAGCAATGAAAGGCGTCGGCGCCTGCACGGAGCGGTATCACCAGCGGAGATTGAGGCTCGGCAGGGCGTTTATTTCACCGTATTCTGGAAAACAGAAAACCCCGATTCACCCGCTACTGTTCGTTTTGAATACATCATGGAGAACACGGTAGATACCATCCATGTTAAGGAGACGGAAGTTGCGGGAGGATCCAAGTCGCATGTGACGGAGTTTTCCGTTGTGGCTGATGAATACGACGAACATGGAGTGGTGCTTGCGTATCGAATTTCGGTTGAGCAAAATGACCGAACGATAGCCGATCACAAATCCTATCTTTGGGAATAACGGTTTGTGGTGGTCTAGTCTTCTGCCATTAAAAATGAAGCTAAATTGGCGAAGATCAGTCCGGTGAGCGATAGATCAAAGATTTTCATTGGCCAGGTTTCGGATATTTCCTGGATCAGAGTAGATGGTAGAGGATCGGTTCAAAACAGTGCCGCGCTCAAGGATTGTGCTTTAGCGCTCACGGAACAAGGCACCAGTAATTTTGTGATCGATCTGGAGAATTGTGGCGGCATGGATTCTACCTTTATTGGCACTTTAGCGGGTATTGCACTGCGGGTTCAGGGGTTGTCTGGTTCTGTGGGGCTTGTCAATGCCAGCGCTCGGAATCTTCAGCTGATTTGTAGTCTCGGACTTGATGAAATTTTTGAAATCGACGAGTCTGGTCTTCGTTGGGAAGCTGAGCGAAATCTAGTAGCATCAGGTTTGCAGGAGATAGAAGATCACGCAACCCGTGAGGAAAAGTCCGAAGCATCTCTGGAAGCGCATGAAGCCCTGGGTGTGGCAAATGAGGATAACCTTCCGAGGTTTAAAGATGTGGTGGAATATCTTAGACAAGATCTTGGTTCGTCCGAATGACCACCTGGCCTGCCATTATCATCCTGCTGCTTGTCGTCGTGCTTCTGGTATTGATTTACCGCCAGTGGGGTCAGTATCAATTACTCGAAGAAGTCAAGCGAGAGAGAGAGCACATTGTCGGTGAGGAGCGGAGGATGTTTGACTTTCTTCACGGCTTGGGGGAAGCGCTGACTCACGACGATCCCCAGGAAAAGATGTATCAGCTCATCGTAGAAGGCGCATTCACTGTGGTAGACGCGGTGGGGGGAGCAATCTACATACACGCCCCCGAAAAGGGCGTTCTCCAACCAGTCTTTTATTCGTCACCATGCCCGCCCGTGATTGAGCTTCCTGAAAGAATCATTGAACGAGCACGAACAAATTCTCAAACTTTGAAGAGCTTTCTTCGACTTCATAGTATCAAAGAAGACGAGGGGATTTTGGGTGAGGTTTTTCACACCCAGCAGGCGATTTGCTTGGCGGACTTAAGGGATTCTGATCATTTTGGAGCGCCACTCAATTTTTTTCAACAGCATACTGCCACGATGATTGCACCCCTTTCCAGTGGTACTGATAATTATGGAGTATTGTTGGTCTCAGATGATCGCCTTGATCGAACCTTTAACGATAATGATTATGAGGTGTTTCTATCGCTAGCAGAACAATCGTCGTACGCTCTCACGAGTGCTCGAATTCATCAGGAAGCAGTAGAAAAAAGGCAACTGGAGAGCGAGCTCCGGAATGCGAGTGAGATCCAACGCGTGCTTCTGCCAAAGAACGACCCGACTTTGGATGATTACCAGTTCGCGGCTGTCAATTTGCCCGCGAAGGTTCTCAGTGGCGACTACTACGATTATGTGTCAATTGATGAACATCGTTATGGTGTCACGATGGGTGACGTCTCAGGGAAGGGGCTGCCGGCATCTCTGGTAGCAGCAATTACCAGAAGTGTTTTACGGGCGAATGCGGCGTTTGATCGATCTCCAGCAAAAGTACTGGCCAGGGTGAATCAGATCATTTTTCCAGATATCCGTGAGGATATGTTTATCACGAAGGTTTATGCTGTTCTGGATAAGGCGTCCGATGAAATCACACTGGCAAGAGCAGGTCATAATCCGCCCCTTCACTTTGAACATGCCACAGGAGAGGTGACTGAGATCTCCCCGAGAGGCATGGCGATTGGAGTGGATTCCGGGGAGGTCTTTGAGCGGATTATCACCGATACGACGATCCGCATGAAGAGTGGAGATTGTTTGCTTTTTTATACAGACGGTGCTTCGGAGGCGGTTGATATCAACGGTAGGGAATTTGACGTGCCGAGGTTGATTGAAGAATTCACGAACTGTGCGACAAAGGGTGCTGAAAATGTTGTCGAACACCTCGAATTGACCTTGAGAGAATTTACCAAGGGGTTGCCCCAGGCTGATGACATCACCTTGATTGCGATCGAAAAACGCTAACAGTAGGCGCCCGGTATGAGAAAAAAAACGCAGATGAAACAACCTGAGAAAGAAGAGCTCGATGGAGGGCTCGAAAAGCAAGCTGAGGAGGAGACCGACACTATGGAAGAGAAGGAAATTATCGACGATGAGGAGGAGGAACTCGCTCAAGTGAAAACACCAGAGGGAGGAAGCAGCCGAATGGAAAGACATCGCGCTTCGCCGTCAGGCTGATCTCGAAAACTTTCGCAAGAGGATCGAGAGGGAGCGGGTTGATTCCATTCGCTACGCGAATGCCTCGTTACTGGAAGATCTTTTTCCGGTCATTGATAACTTTGAGATGGGTCTGGAGGCCGCTCGCCTCGAATCATCGGAATCCATGATTTTCAAAGGGATGGAGATGGTTAAAAAGCAGTTAGAGGATTTTCTGGAGGCCCGAGGTGTGAAGGAGGTAAAGACAGAACACGAGCCGTTTGATCCAACGCCACCACGAGGCGGTGGGGCAGGAAGAAACCGAAGCGGTGGCCGACGGACACATCGTTCGTACTTTGCGGAAAGGCTATATTCTCAATGATCGGTTGCTGCGTGCTGCCAGTGTGATCGTAGCAGGATCAGTACAAGCGGTGAACTCGGAAGCTTCAGGTGCCGATAATTCGAAATCCATCCACCCTTGAGGAGTCCTAGTCGATGGCGGAGAAAAGCTGATTACTACGAAACCCTTGGGGTTTCACGCGATGTCCCTGCTGATGAGCTCAAGAAAGCTTATCGTAAGCTAGCGGTGAAACATCATCCGGACAAAAATCCAGATGATCCTGTAGCTGAGGAGAAGTTCAAAAAAATCGGTGAGGCATACGAAGTCTTATCTGATCCAGATAAGCGAGCAGCCTATGACCGTTACGGCCATGCTGCGTTCAGCCAGGGAATGGGTGGTGGCGGTGGTGCCGGAGGGTTTCATGATCCATTTGATATCTTCCGTGAGGTATTTAATAGCGGCGGTGGGCGGCGGTGGAATCTTCGATGAGTTTTTTGGGCGCGGTCGTGGTGGTGGCGGCAGAGCTCAGGTTGATAACAGTGGCTCGGATCTCCGTTATGATCTTGAAATTTCCCTCGAGGAGGCAGCGTTCGGATGTGAGAAAGAGCTGGAAATTGAAAAACTGGTTACCTGTAGTGCATGTGATGCCAGTGGCTCTTCTGATGACAGTGGCGGGAATTCTACCTGCGGGACCTGCGGGGGAGCGGGAGCGGTTATATCATCCCGAGGGTTTTTCCCAAGTCCAGCAACCTTGTCCACGCTGTGGAGGAACTGGGCAAGTGATTAGCAATCCATGCCGTCAATGTGATGGTGAAGGCCGGGCCCAGGAGACCCGTCGTGTGACCATAAAAATTCCTCCAGGGATCAATGAGGGGATTCGTCTTCGTTCGGTAGGAAATGGCGATGCTGGTTTGCGCGGGGGGCCAGCAGGCGACCTCTACTGCGTGATTCACCTTAAGAAGCATGAACTTTTCGAGCGTCATGATACCCAACCTATACTGCGAGATCCCGATCTCTTTTGTTAAAGCAACCCTTGGGGGTGAGCAGGAGGTTCCAACTCTTGAGGGGAAAGCGTCGATCAAGATTCCTCACGGAACTCAAGGGGGAACCGTTTTTCGTTTGAAAGGAAAAGGAATCGCTGAGCTGGGCTCATCTCGGAAAGGAGATCTTCATGTGGAAGTTCATGTGGAAGTTCCCACTAAGCTAAACGGTGAGCAAAAGCAGCAGTTGAAGATTTTTGCCGAGTCGGTCGGTGAGGAAAATACGCCGCTTCACGAATCGTTTTTTAGAAAAAGCGAAGCGGTTTTTTAAGTAATTATTCGAAGCGTGGAAGATGAGGCGTCGCTTTTATCTGTCGCCAGCCGAATGGGGTAATGAAATCTCATTCTCCCTAACCGGTGATGAGGCGCATCATTGCCGCCATGTGGTGAGAGCGAAAGTAGGGGATGTATTCGAGCTGATCGACGGTCAGGGGCGGAGTGTTCCCGTCCGTGTAGCTGAATTTTCCGGCAAGCAGGTCGAGATGAGCCCGGTCGGTGAGAGTGAATACCAGCCTCAAAAACTCCCTTTGATCCATCTCGCCTTTGCCATGCCCAAGGGAAAAAATTTCGACCTCGTGATTCAAAAAACAACAGAGCTCGGCGTGGATCGGATAATTCCCCTGATTACGGAGCGGACAATCACACGTCCTTCTGGAAAGAAGGGAGCGCTGTTGAAGAAGGTTGAAAGTGGCAGCGGGTCGCCATCGAGGCGACCAAGCAATGCGGCCGACGATGGGTTCCAGAAATATCAGCTCCCCTGGCTTGGAATGATTTCCTTACTTCTGTGGAAGGGTCGGTGGCTCTTCTTGGAAGTCTTGAAGCGGAGAGCCGATCATTGCGAGAGCATCTTTTAAGCTCTCGAGTGAAGAAAGGGGACTCAAAGACAGACCTTGTCCTCGCGATCGGTCCAGAGGGGGATTTTACTCGCAGTGAATACCAGTCAGCGAAGGCAGCCGGTTTTCTAGCGCTCGCTTTGGGGGATCACATTCTCCGAGCAGAAACAGCATCGATTGCAGGCATGACGCTACTTGCTTATGAGTTTCGCCCCCGTCAGTTTGGTTAGTTTGATCGAATGGCCCCTTCCTCATGAGGCCGGTTGGCAGTCTGAGAAAGGACTTTCTGAGACCACCCATCGGTCCCGTCGAAGCGAAAAACCCAATTTTTGAGCTCGTTGACAGAAAGGTTTTTCTTGTCGGCAAGATCGGCTGCCAGGGTCGCTGAATTTGAAAGGTATGCGTGGTGTCGTACGAGGAGTTGTTCCCCAATTTTAAGGTGCTCTTGTTTATCGCTTTGAAGTAACCAGGAAAGATAAAGATCGATAAATTCAGGGAGCAGGTCGTGTCTTTCCAGCATGTCACGATAGAATTTCGCGAAAAATTCGGAGGCCAGATCGGGCTTGTTATTTTCGACTAAAGCTTTGCAGAGTGAAAGTTGATAGGGAGAGTTGCTGAAGGGCGTGCGTCTTTCCCGGCTGAGGATTCGTTCCATTTCCGGTTCGCTGTTTTTCGCGATCGCGATCTCAAGATCGAGACATGATAGCCGGCGGATCACCGGGTTGCGCTCCTTGAGGGATTGCCAGATGGAAGCAGCCAGATTGTGTTGCTTCTTTCCGAGAAGGATGTGTGCCGCTTCGATCTTAGTCTCGAGAGCGTCGTGATCGTGTTCATTTATCGCCTTTACCGCCTTTTCAAGGAGTGTGGAGTTTTCGGAGATCAGGATGGCGAGAAAGGCGATCGATGTCGACTTTGAGTTTGAAACAAGCGGAAGCAGTCGTTTTTCTATTTCTACTCGTATTTCATCTTGAAGGAAGTTGAGCTCGCTCAGTTTTTTTCTTAGCGGGAGGGAAAATGCTTCTCCTTGTGGAACCGACTGAACAAAAAAATTGAGGAGTTGGTTGAGTTCCTTGGAAGCAGGTGCCTCTGCTATCTGTGCTCTTGTCATTGCTTCCACAAGCAGTTTTAAGCGGCTTTCCGGATTGGTGGCTCTGCGTGCGGCTAGTTGGAGGCTTGTGACCGCGCTGATCGCATCTCCTCCTTGTTCGATATGTTCAGCCAGCGCAATCGTGCCAGCCGGGTTGGGAAGTTCCAGCGACTTGATGAGAAGCTTTCGAAGCTCCTGAGGGTTTTTCTGATCCGGAATTCGACAGAAGAGAAGAATACCCTCAGTGAAAAGAGAAGGTTTCACAGGTGCCTGAAGAAGGGTTTGGAGAACACGATGAGCTTCACTGATTTTATTGGTTTCTAGAAGCGCTCGCACCAAAGCGATTTTGTTCTTTGGGTTGTCGGGCTGGAGCTTTATCAGCTGGTGCGCGCTTTCGAGCGCGCCGGTCCAATCATCTTCATTTTGTTGGTGCGCACCGAGTTCTCGTAGATAAAAAATCTTTTCAGAGGTGTCCCCGATTAAAGCTGCTCCTGGAGCTCTGGGGGTTTCTTTTATTGCGATTTGAGTAAGCTCATCGATGTGCCCGGAAGCCCGAAGGAATTTCGCGTGGTGGTTGGCCAGCAAATTTCTGTCAAGCCCGCTGGGAATCACCTCTTGGGACTCTCCGTTGAGAGGCTTGAGATAGTCGAGCCCGAGTTTGTAACAGCCCGCGGAGAAAGCAGTAAAAAGAAAGTTTGCACAATAGGATGTGTTGTCTGGCTCAGTATCGAGAAGTATCCGATAGAGGTGAGCGGCTTCCCGCTGGAATCCCTGGCCAATGAGAAGAGCAGCGAGCTTTCTGGCCCTGATGGGTTTCTGCATGCCATCGGCATGCTCTAGAATCAGGAACATTCTTTCTGCGAAAGTCCGCGTATGGAAGAGTTTCGAGAGAAGATTTTGTTGAAGGAAGCTTCGTTCCTGGTCTCCGGTTTCGTTGTCATCGTCGGAGCTTAGTGCGATTTTTCGCGCAAACGCTAGAGATGCTTCAGTGATGGGATCGGAGGCTTCGCTTTTACTGTGCAGGGTCACCGTTTTCTGGTGAATGACCATCCATGGGTCTTTGACGTCAGGTTCGGAATCATGTGTCCCCCAGTCCCCCGGCTTACCAGTTGATGCGATTGCTTGGTAGTAGCTTTTTAGAAGCTGGGAAGCCTTTTCAGCATGACCATCGAGCAATGTGATGAAAGCTTTTCTCGCAGTTATTTCACGATGGGGTGGGCTATGATTGAGGCGGTGCAACACCTCTCGCATGAGAGCCGTTCTTGCAGGTGGGTCATTTTCCAAGAGCTTGTGCAAGCGTCCGTAAGCATCGTAGAAAACATCACGTTCCGAGAGCGGAATATCGTAAAGCTCTTGGTGAAGAGCGATGCGAAGATAGTGCTCTTCTGTGGTGAAATCTCCGAGAAAGAAGGCGTAGCGGGAGAGAGAATAGGCATAAAAGTAACGGGAAGCCGTAGGTCGGTCCACGCAGGGTTTCGCGATGGAGAGCGCATCGCGATAGGCGGCTCGATCAGCGAGGGAACGCGCCATTGCCCAGAGCTCGGGCACGGTAAAGTGCTTCTCCAGGTTGGTTAGGCCAGTGATTGCTTTATTTGATTGTTTCTCAGAATCTATGGTTGGTATGGCTTCAAAGGCAGCGAGAAAGAGGTTTTTTCGAAGTTCCTCAGAGGGCGCTGGTTTCGGAAGCTCCGCGTCTTGTTTGGTGACTCCTGTTCCGCTGCGAAATGTTTCTAGGTCGGAGGGAAGCGAGAGCTGCCACTCGAAAAAAACATGGGGAATACCAGCGCGTACACAGGTGGCTGCACTGCCAAAAAACCTCTCAAGACTCGGATTCTCCAGGTAATACTTAATACTAGCTTCAAAAATGGCCTCATGATCTGACTGCGCAAAGCTGATAAGAAGTTGTTCCCCGGGATCTTTGATTAGTATTGGCTCGGGGAGTTTGCCCGTCGAAAGGGCGGCATGAAGCGCTTGGACCCTGAGAGCATCCATCTGGGTGGATTGAGCTGTGAAATAGGGGGTGAGTTCAGAGAGAAAGGAGCGCAGAGCTTTTTGGGTTTCTGGGGAGAAGTCCTTACGTCCAGTAAGTTGCCGAGTGATTTTTTGCAGATTATTGAGACTGGGTTCTCCGGGGTCAAGAATGGGAAGGAACTGCGGTAATGTGTTGTCTCTTGGAACTGAGTTAAGGAGACGGTAAAGAAGCTCTTTTGCTGTCGTAGGGTGCCCTCCACGGATCGCTGTCATGGCAGTAGCCAGGCCGAGACGTTCCTTCCACGGGAGTAGCTCCTGCAGTTGATGCATGCCGCGGAGAGCGGCTATGGTGTTGCCCTGATTGAAATAATCCGAAATAATCGCGATCAGTTGCTGCGGCATCCTGAAGAATTGAGGTTCGTAGAGTTCGCGGATTGCATCTGCTTCCTGAAGGCGGAGCTCGTTTTCCAAAAGGGTTACCAGCGTGCTCCATTGCTCAAGTTGGTAGGCGCCCTCATTGGAGTCGGTGATTGCTGGAAGACTGAAGAGGAGTCGTTTTTGGAAGGAGATCGCGGCTTCAGTGTCGTCTGCGGCGGTCGCCATCTCACGAAGATCAGGGAGCATCTTCTTGTCACCTTCAGAGAGATAAAAAGCTCTGAGCATTGCGGCAAAGGCAGGTTTCGAAGCTCCCTTTCGCTGGAAGAGTCGCGCTAGAACTTTCGGATAAAAAGGATCCGTGGGGTGGGCAGTCTCGCAGGTTCTATAGGCATCGATGAAAGACTGGAGAAGGCGATTTTGCGTGCCGAGATCCTCATCAGTCTGGAAAATGACCAGATCGAGAAGGTGTTCCTGTGCATGGAAGATTTCTTGTTGTTTGTTGGGGTCAGCTTCTCTGACCGCAAGCTGACAAAAGACGTTTGCGGCTTCCTTTTGTTTTCCTTCAAGGTAAAGACTATGGGCATAACTCCGAGCGATGGAGGCTTTTGAAGCAGGCTCCGCATGCGCCAAAGCGTGTTTCCAGAGGTCCCCGATGCGGTCAGTGCTGTCACCGTCGGCATCAGGTTCGATGGTGATCGGTTGAGTGGTTGGTCTAGCGTTTCTTCGCAGAAGAATGGTGAGAATTTCGAGGGTTTTAATATCGCAGGGGTCTTTTGTTACAAGATCCTCCAGCAGGGGCAGGGCGCGATCAGGTTGACCATCGAGGAGTTGTATCTCGGCGAGCCGCCTCGTGTAGTCGGCAGAAGAACCCGGGTCTTTACCAATTAGGCTTCGGAGCAAGCGATTTTCTAGGATCCGGTTATCCGAAGCGATTGCCAGTTTGAGCAGAAAGCGCTCAAATTCTGCAGGCATTGCAGCGCTCTGGTCAGCTTCACTTGAGAAAAATATTTCACTAATCAGGCGATATGTTGTGGCATAGTCACTGACTTGCAGCGACCACCAGGCAGCGCGGAGCAGGCGTTTTGGTTCAGCGGGGTGAGCATGTTTAGCAAGTTTTTGAGCAAAGGCGATACTTCTTGAACTGGCAGCCCGTGGCTCGGGAAATTCTTCTTCTGGATGCGTGCCTTTGGTTTCCTGTGAGTCAATAACAGAGAGAGGAGAGGGTTGGCTGGCTGAGTCGTGCTGCGCGGGTGACGCCGAGGTGGCTTGTTGTTCTAAAAAAAAGAACAGCTTTTCGTCAGTGGCATGTTGTTCGTCGATGGATCTTGAGAGATTCCAGGCAGTCTCGAAAGCCAGGAGCGCTGCTTCGGGGTCTCGTGTCGGTCCTGGAAAAAAGAGAGCCTCACCAAGCAGAAGAAACGCTTTTCGAGAACCAGGAAATTGAGAGGTGGCACGGCGGCAGAAGGTGATTGCCAGCGCGGGGCGGTCGAGCGCGAGCAGGTGTTCCGCACCCTCAAGAAAACGAACTGCAGGTGTTTCGGCGGGCGCCAAGTCGACCCGGGTTTTCAGGAAAGAAACCGCTTCATCCACTCTCTCGCGCTCAGAAAGAAAGGAAATGAGCTCTTCGAGCCCGATCGAACTTTCGACGGTATCAGCGGCGTCGGCTTTTTCGAAAAGAAGATCCTGGGTAAGGCCATCGAGGTAATGGCATTGGGTAAAGCTCAGAATCTGAGCACGCAATGTGGTGTCACTGGCGTAGTGTTGTAGAAGGCTGCGCAATCGGCGCGTGGCAGCTTCGGGTTGGCCAAGGCGCAAGTCGATGCGTGAGCGGTCCAGGATCAGCGTGGGCACTGGCTCAGCGGAATCTTTAAGAAGGAGATCAAGAACCTTTCCGGCTTTGTCATTTTGTCCTGTGACGGTGAGTGCTCTTGCCAGTCGTTTTCTGTGGTGCGGGTCACCACTTGAAATTTCGACAAGCTTCTCCGCCCAGTAAGGCCATTTCTTTGTATCTGTCAGGTGCTCATAAAGGCAGGTCAGGTGGAAGGCGGTTTCCTCGGTGAGCTGGATGGAGGAAACATCGAGAAGCTCTTTCTCCAGGCTTTGAATTGTTCCTGCGCGTTCGTAAAGCGAGAGGATTCGATGGAAGAGTGTTTGGTAGCGCCGGTCGTTCGGTGGGATACCTTCAAGCGCTTGCTTGAGAGCAGTTACTGCCTCGTTGAATGCGCCTTTTTCTTTGTGGGCAGGTCTCGGAGGGTGCGCGGTTCCAGAATCTCGTGGTGGCGCAGGGTCAGCAGCGAAACCGTTGCCGAGAGATAAGCTGGCAAGAATTATCAGGCTGAGATGGACGAGAGAATGCTCCACGATTGGATGATCAATCTACGGGTAGGTAACCGAGCACACCAGAGAGATTTGAGGAGGCTGGATGGATAGCGAAGGTGTGTGATGCAGGAAAGCAGGATGTCTGCTGAGTTGCTTTCTGTGATGGGTTGCTGTGGCAAAAAGCTTCAAGGCTGGTATGATCGGGCAGTGAGTAAGTTTTCCAGTCGGTTTCCCCAGCCCATTCGAATTCTTTCCGATTTACATCTCGGAAGTCCCCAGTCAAAAATCGATGAGATAGCAACTCTGGCTCCGCTTCTTGAGGGCGCACGAACGGTGATTTTTAATGGCGATACGCGTGAGGAACGGGTTCCCGAATTACGCGGACGATCTGAGGAAGCGTATCATGAACTTGTCGAGCTCTGTGAATCCCTTGGCGCAGATCCGATCTTTCTGTGCGGCAACCACGATCCACAAATCAGCGAACATCATTATTTAGATCTGTGCGAAGGACGTTTTTTCGTCACGCATGGGGACATGCTCTTTCCCATGATAACCCCATGGTCATGTGAAATTGATGAGATCAAGACGGGGGTCGAAGAGATACACGAGCGTTATGGGAAGGCTGCTGAAAACGATTTGGGGTTGGCTGTGGAGAGGCTCAAGGAAGTAAGGCATCAGCTTCCCACCCATTCACCGAGCGTACGAGGAAACAGTTCTCTGGAGCGGTTTATTTGGTCAGCCTTCGAATTATGGCCACCCCGCCGTGTGTTTGATATTCTTTCGATTTGGCGAAAGACGCCTCATCTTGCGAGGGAGTTTCTCCGTATGTATCGGCCAAGCGCCGAGTGTGTCATCATCGGGCATACCCATCGATGCCAGGTCTCCACGGACCAGGAACCGCACTTTATGAATACTGGCGCTTTTGCCTCCGGATTGGGGCAATGTCTTGGTGAGATTGATCAGGATCGGCTTTGGAGCCATCGCGTGGGGCGCAGGAGAAAGGGCGGCGCTTGGTTTCTGGGAGGGCGGAGGGCCATCGGAAGTCATTCATAATCTGTGTCATGGCTCTTCAAGAAATTATTGTGCCTGAGGTCGAGGCTTCGCAACCCGAGAAGATTGCAGCCTTTCTCGTTGAGTCAGAGCGGCGTATTGACGCTTTTTTTGCAAGTGGTGAGAATCGAAAGATTCCGAAATTTCTTCCTTCAAATGCAGAGGTGACATACCAAGCGCTAGCTTACCTGATCGCTGAAGACATTCCTCTAGGGAGAGTTTTTTGTGAGCTGGGCAGTGGGTTTGGCGTAGCAGCCGGTTTGGCTGCGTTGCTCGGATATGAGTCCTACGGGATTGAGTTGGAAGGGGAGTTGGTGAGTCAATCCCGACAATTGGCCGAGGACATGGGAGTTGATTCCAAGATTCTTCAAACCAGCTACCTGCCCGAGGGTTTTGAAACCTACAAGTCCGTTGACGGCACCGGGCTCATCGTGCCGGACCACCATTCAGATCGCGGGGTGGGGGATTACTTTGCCCCTTCTTTCGAGGGAATGCCTCACACGACGGATGAAGTCGACGTCTACTTTGTCTACCCCTGGCCATCAGAGCAGCATTTGATGCAGAAATTTTTTGAGATTCTTGCCTGTGAGGGCGCAATTCTTCTGCTTCACTACGGCGATCGGGAGCTTCGGGTTTATCGACGCGTGGAGAGTGGCGAGGAGGAGGACGAAGCCGATGAACCCGATGAACCCGATGACGCTGAAGAGGGCAATGAGAATGAAGGCCTATGGAGCGGATAACATCTTGGGTGATGGTTTTTGCGGCAGGCGTTACCTTCTTACTGGCCGGGGATGCGCCGTTCTGAAATGTTTCTGATCAACTGCTTTTTTTGCTCGCCTTCGGGCTGTAATGGCGTCGTGGTCGAATCCTTGAGAAAGCCCCCACGGATATTGACCCCACCAAGCTGCGAGACAAGCATGCGCGGTCGATTGGAGCCGTCTTCTTCGTAGATTTTTTGAGAAATTATTTTTCCTGCGGTGTCGATGATGACGTGACGGTAGGTTCGTGGCGCTGCCATGTAGAGAGCGTGGAGTTTGTTTTCGCCATCCACTGTGACTTGTGGATCGCGGTAGAGAATGATGGTTCCCAGAGAGAATGTTCCATAGTCAAAATTACCCGTGTCGTCACGAATCCGGGCGTAGAGCTCGGTACGTTCGGTAGAGTTGTAGGTCATCAGCTGATATTTACGGTAGCTTCCTGCGCCTGGGGTCCCTTGAGGAACGCCCACCACCTGTTCCCAGAAAACCTGCCCGTCGGTGATGCTGATACGCAGTCTCTTGGAGGCGAAGAACGAGCGCTTTTCCGGAAAATAGACACTCGCCGTAAGCCCGTAGTTGCCGTAGTCATCGAACTCGACGTAATCGTTGACGCGAATTTTACGCTTCAGTGCCTCTCCCGCACGGACAATGACAGCCTTCTCCCTTTTCTTTGACTTTACCTTTGAAATGAGTTGTCCTGCTGGGTTGGTCAGGTTGATGGCCAGCCACGACTGATCGCCCGGGCCGTCCAGGATAATGTCCCGCCCAGCGCGGTTAAAAACAGTCACCTCCACGGCAACACTCTCACCCATGACGTAGAGTTGCTGGTCGACTTCCAGTCCGACAATAATTTGTGCCCCCGCCCATGGTACCCGCGATCAAAAAGAGGAAAACAGCGAGAAAAATCCTGATCCTGGAGAGAGTCATCGGTGCCATAGAATAGTAGGCTTATCTGAGAGGAGCAAAGAAGATCGTGCAGCGGCTGGATAAACGGTCATTCGTCACTCGGCGAAGGCGGGAAAGAGGATGCGGTGCGAAAACCCCTGATCAGAAGAGTTTCCTCTGGCGAGTCTGCTCGTTTAATCTGTGAAAGGTCTCGAGTTGGAGCACTGGTAAAACTGGCTCCGCAGACAACGGGTGTCGTTTGATCCGGATAATCAGGATGATTGACCCAGGTGCCGGTCCATTCTTCGACATTTCCAGCCATACCAAACGCGCCAAAGTCGCTGATATCTCTGGGGAGGTCATCGACAGGTGCCCAGTAATTAAAGCCGTCGTTTTCTCCACCTTGTGCATCCGGCCGATAATCACTTCCCAAATTCGCTTGTCCGGTGGGAGGCGTATCACCCCATGGGTAGAGGTTTTCTTTTTCTCCTCTTCCCGCTTTTATCCACTCCATCGAGGACGGGAGCCTTCGTCCACGCCAGGAGGCATAAGCATAGGCGTCCCACCAATCGACCAAAAAAACAGGGCAGTTAAGATCAATGGGCTGGTCTCTGTAAAGGGCTCCCTTTTTTGCCTTGGCTAGAAGGATCTCCCAGTCCTTCGGGGTATGGCTTGTCTTTGCGGCAGGCTGGTCGGTGTGGTCGTAGGGCGTCAGGCCGACGCCAACCTCATCAAGGAAGCGGGCGTATTGTCCGATAGTGACTTCATGGGCGTCGAGCCAGAAAGAATCCAGATGGTGGGTATCACCATCGATCGTCACAGTGCCTGCCCTGATGGAAACCATGGCGTCAAAAATACGCGCCTTGCTGCCAGTTTTTTCAGGAAGAGCGATGGTGAAAGCAATCAGCGCGACAAATGCTCCGAGAACGAGAGTGACAGCGGTGAATCTTCGCTTCCGGTGTTTCTTGCGAAGAAATGAAGTGGCCAGTCCTTTCGCATGGGTCAGGCGGTTGGCTTGCCCGATATTATAGCGTTTTCCCGCCATGCGGGTCTTCGAGAGCAGATCATTCCAATTGAGCGCGCGCTGGTCGGCAAGCTCGATAAGAGATGCTATCAGATCGCTGGCAATGCCTTTGGGAGCAACCCCCTGGAGACTGCGAATGAATTTGCGGAGTCCAATGCCTTCGTTTCGTGAGGCATTTGGCGCCCCATCCGGAAGCGCAAGATTTGCCATGTGAGCCTGGTCTTTTTCATCCAGGTGAATGTCGGTACCTTTGAGTGGGCGGTGCGCGATAGAGAGTGATTTGATAGCGACCATCGAATCTCCGACAGTGATCATGATCTGGAGCACTTGTTCGGTGCTCAATTCGCGCCCTGCTTTGGCGAGTTGGTCGAGGTTTCGACCTGGCAGGAGGGCACCAGTGTAGAAAAATATGTTGCCACTTTTGAGGAGCTCGTAAACCGGCGCTACGTTCGGGTGGATGAGGCTGGCTTTTGCCCGGGCAAGTTTTTTAAAGTCATCTCGCAGCTTCAAATCCTCACAGGCTTCGGGTTTGAGAAGCTGCAGGACGACCGACCGGTCGACCGACTGCTGAACCGCCTGGTACATGATCATGGATGGCGACTCTTTGATAAATCTCACGAGACGGTAATCCCCTAAAACCGGAGGAACCCCTACTGGGAGCTTCAGGCTGTCATCAGCTTCTTCCACAGTCTGGGGAAAAAAAGCGACCTCGGTTTGTTTCATGGGACAGGAAAAAAGACAGGAAAATCAGCAGAGTCGCCACAACCAAAATCCAGAATCAGATCTGATTCGGTGCTAACGGAAAAGAATATCGCTGATCTGTGGCAAGGTAGTTGCAGGAGCGTAGTCGAGCAGAAGTCGTGGTTTTGCAACCATGTCCTGGAGTCGGTTCTGGTAGTAGAGTTTGAGAACATAACCGTAGTAGGATCGTTTTCCGAGTTCGCGTGTTTCCTCTGGGCTGAGAGTAGGGTGATGGTAAGTGATTTCGAAAATTTCTGGGTCCAGCGATTTCCAGTCCACCGGGAGCGTGCGCCACGACGACCTCGGTGGGTCGGCAGTGCTCTGTTCGATTCGCTCGCCATTCACCTGATCGTAGAAATAGACGTAAACACTGACTTCAGAAGTGGCGATTGGAGTTTCACCATTGCGTGAGATTGGGATCCTGAGGAGAATTGATTCACCGCTGTCGTTCTGATCGCTGCCAGCCAGTTCTGGTGTTACCTCCTGCGAAATTCCTTCGAACTGAAGACGAAGAGATTCAGAGCCTACGTCTGTTCCAGGGTCGAGTCCTCGCAGCCGCACATCGGCAATCACGTAATAGTCTCCAGCTCCCGACTCTCCCATCCGATAGATTTGCTCCCAGCAAGCAGCCGCTTTTTTCTGAAGCCCCATGATTTCATAGGTCCGTCCGAGCTCAGAAAGAAGAACCGGATGGTCAGTGTTCAGGATATCGGCAGCGCTGCGGAACCTCGCCAGAGCCCCTTGGGCATCGCCTTCGTTTCGAAGCCGAATGCCGTCGGCGATGGATTCAAGAATGATCGGGTCATGGATCTGTTGGGTTTCCGGGAGGAGGAGTCCTCTTCCTGATCCGGTGCTCTCTGGTTTCTGGTATGGAACCCCGGGGATGGTTCTTTCGTGCTGGGTGGGTCGACCTTGCACGGAAGTGCTGAGAGAATGCGCCGTAGTCCCATCGGGTATCGTGGTGGGAAGAGGCACGCGGTAGCCGCCGTGACCATCTTTCGTTGTCACCACAAGCGTGATCGGCGAGGCAGCTCTCACGTTGCGTCTTTTGTTTGCCAGCCCCCAGATCACAGCGATAACTTCAAGGAGCCCGATGGTCATGACGACCAAAGTGGCAACCCGGAAAGTGGTGCCCGACCCCGGGTCGGGTGGAGCAGATGTCTGGACTTGGCTGGCCACGAACTTGGTTGCAGAACCTAAGGATCGGGGGGAATCCTGTCAACACGAGCACAGTGGCTATTACAACACATAGAGGCAAGGCGCGGAGAGTCGATCTCATCGCTACGCCGCAGGAAGTTGCCATGGGGTTACGGCATCTTGGAAACCTTGTTTTTCTTGATTCCTCGTCGGCTCCGACCCCGGGAGGGGTTTTTTCTCTGGTTGCTGCAGCACCGGAGAAGGTGGTTACCGGCAGTCTTGAGGATGATGCCCATAGAGCATTGCTCCGGGAGCTTCTGGCTATGCAGGAGGAGGCCGTTGATCTTCCGATCCCGGTCGGTGGTTTGATCGGCTATGTCGACTTTGACGGGAATTATACCTTCGGCCTTTACCATGACCTCCTTGTTTTTGATCATGGAGAAGGAATTTGGTGGGAGATTGGAGAGATTTCCGATCGTCTTGATTTGTTCGAGGCGATTCCCAAAGCTCCGGTGGCCGTCGATTTTGTCGAAGGCGCCGGGCGGGAAGAATTTATTCAGGGGGTGCTGCGGGCAAAGGAATACATCCGTTCCGGAGACATCTATCAGGTGAACATCGCACGCCTTTGCACTGCTCCCTGGCACGAGAAAGAGGATCCGTTTACTTTTTATTCTGTTCTTCGAGAGGTTTCGCCGGTTCCTTATGGTGGGTATCTTGAGCTGGGTGACAGAAGGATTCTTTCCGCATCTCCGGAGTGTTTTTTAAAGATGAGCGGTCGCAGCATCACCACGCGGCCGATCAAGGGAACCCGCCCTCGGTTCAGGGATCCGGATCTCGACCAGAAGTCGGCTTACGATCTTTTGACCTCGCCAAAGGAAATTGCGGAATTGGTGATGATCACTGATCTCGAGCGGAATGACCTCGGGAGAATCTGTGAGTTCGGGACAGTGCGGACTGAGGAGTTTTTGAAGCTCGAGCAGTTTGAGCAGGTCTACCACCGTGTATCGACAGTGAGTGGATGGCTGCGCAGCGAGATTGACCATCTTGAGGCGCTGCGTCTCTGTTCACCGGGTGGTTCGATCTCAGGGGCACCGAAGCGGCGCGCCCTTGAAATCATTTCCGAGTTGGAACCTCACCCGCGGGGGCTCTATACCGGTGCGATCGGATACCTCGGTCGCAATGGAGAAAGCCAATTCAGCATCGCAATCCGAACTGCTGAGATAAAAGACGGAAACATCCGGCTTCATGTCGGTGCCGGGATTGTAGCGGATTCCTCGCCGCAGGCGGAATATGAAGAGACCTTGCATAAGGCGGCGGGCTTTTTTCGGGCGGCAGCTCGGGGACTACGTTCGTAGTCTGTCATAAGGAAGGTCTGATCATTTGCTCCACTCGCCACTTGGAATGGAATTGGATGAAAGGCAAGCATCGCTGCGCTCTGGGCTCGCAAAAAAGCTCTTCGGGTTGTTGCCCGCATCCAGCGTGGCTATGTTGCTCGTTGGTCGTGGATGTTCATCCACTTCCGCCTCGCGCCGTGCCACACAGAATGCGGACAACAATGACGGGCACTGCCTTTAATCAGACCCCCCTTAATGACCTTCCATGGGCTCCTCCGGCGCCGGATCACTTCCTTCCTCAATTCGGCGAAGCACCTCGGACATGTCCTCTACCTGTTCCCATACTTTATGACTGATGAAGATTGGCGCGTCCTGTTGGGTGGCGACGGCGATGGAATCACTTGGCCTTGCATCGATCTCAAGAATCTTGCGTTCTGAAATTTCGTTCTCTGCCACAATGATCAGCCTCGCAAAGTAGACGCGTTCTTTCAGGTCATTGATGATGACGCGTTCCACTTTTGCCCCGAGCGCAAGAAGGATATTGGCGAGAAGGTCGTGGGTCTGTGGCCGTTCTTTGACAAGGCCTTTCTGGAACATCGTGATAGCAGATCCGACCGTTTGATCGACATAGATGACGAAGACTTTTTCCTCATTGCCGATGAATACCGCTGAGCCACCGCTGGTCGGAATCACCGCTTTGACATAAATTTCTAAGAGGCCGGCTTCCATAGCTAGGGAGGAATGTTATCACAGGCGAGTAAGGTTTTCTAGCTGTGGCTGGCTTTGGCAGCAGCTAGTTTTGCGCGGTGGGCTTCGGCTACCTTGAGGTATTTTACGGCCCAGCCCGCGAGACGATCTCGTTCTTTCTGCGAGAGCGTTCTCTTCACCACCGCCGGACACCCAGCGATGAGTGACCCGTCTGGAATCACGGTTCCCGCAAGCAAGACGGCACCGGCGGCGACGACACTTTGTCGCCCGATATAGACGCCGTCCATGATGGTCGAAGACATTCCTATAAGGCATTCATCCTCAATAGTACACGCATGGAGAAGTGCGCGGTGCCCGCAGGTGACCCGGTTGCCGACGACAGTGGGGAGATCGCTTGAAAGGTGGACGATGACGCCGTCCTGGAGATTGGTCTCTTCTCCGATCCGAATCGCGTTGATATCGCCCCGGAGCACTGCCTGATAAAAAACGCTTGAGCGAGCGCCTAAGGTGACGTCGCCCATCACCTCGGCACTCGGTGCAATGAAGGCGGTGGGGTGGATCTTAGGCTGCAGAGAGAGATGGGAAAGTTCTTTCATGGTTGTGAAAATGAGAAATCAGGAGATTGAGCATAAGTAAACCTAGATGACAAAAGGGGTTGACGAAAAGCGGGAAAGAGAGGGAAGATAAGCAAACACCTCCTCGAGTTATTTGGGTAGGGGCACAAAGAACCAAGAAAAACATGAACAAGGCAGAACTTATTGAATCGATCCAAGGTAAGCTTGGCACCACAAAAGCTGACGCAGTTGCCGCTCTCGAAGCGGTGACTGAGTCGATCATCTCCGGCGTCAAAAAAGACGAGACTGTCCAGATCATTGGATTTGGAACATTCAAGATCAGCAAGCGGGCAGCACGCGATGGTCGGAATCCTCAGACCGGTGAGAAAATTAGAATTGCCGCATCCAAGTCGGTGAAGTTTTCACCTTCCACAACGGTAAAGAAGAGTCTGTAAAAAAGAACTTCGACAAAGCTACGAACCGCCTCCGGAAACGGAGGCGGTTTTTTATTATCCGGAATGCTGTCGGACAAGCCACAAAAGTGACATAAGATAAGTGGCGCAAGAGCGCGCAATATTTCGAATTCCTTCCTTTTCGGCAAGATGACATCTTCTTCGACCCCTGCTTTTTTTCCGAGGCGTGTTCTCGGCCACTTGGCATTGGTTGGCGTTATTGTGGCGTTGGTAGGGATTTTCGCCACGATCCTGGTGTGGCGGGCGATGACGAATCTTGAGACTCGGCGCCTTGAAATGGAATTTCGAAGTGAGGCAGAAGAACTCGCGGGCAAGGTCTCCCAAGATATCGATGAAGCGATTTTTAACCTCCATTCTATTGCTGCATTTTATGAAGCGTCTTCAGAGGTGACTCGTGAGGAGTTTTCGACTTATTGCAGGCCTCTCCTGCAGCGAAACAAAATGATCGAGGCGCTTGAATGGGTTCCCCGGGTGTCTCATGAGGCGCGGGCGGAGTTCGAGCGCACTGCCCGTGAGGAAGGGCTTGATGATGCCTTTGAATTTCGCGAACAAGGCTCTTCAGGGGAGAACAGGCGCAGGGACGCGGAGGAATACTATCCGGTTTATTTCGTGGAACCGGCCGCGGGAAATGAAAAAGCTCTCGGTTTTGATCTCGCCTCTAACCCGGCACGTCTGAAAGCATTGAACCAGGCCAGAAAGACAGGAGAACCCGTCGCCACAGCTCCGATCAGTCTGGATCAGGGGAGTGACAAAAAAAATGGGATTCTCATTTTTTGCCGAATTGATGACAAGCACGGTCGGTTCGAGGGCTTTGCTCTGGGGGTATTCAAGGCCGATAACCTACTGCGCAGGAATTGCGATCGCGCGCGCGCCAATGAGCTGGAGATTGAATTCTATGATAAGCCAGATATTGGAGACCGAGCACTGATCTACAGCTCAGACCCAGCAACCGCTGAAGGGCAGCCTGCTGAGGAGAGTGATTTCAGTATCACACTTGATCTGGATGTGGCCGGTCGTCACTGGCAGGTGGTTTGTCGAACTGCGCCGCTCTACCAGGTAGGTCGGAGGAGTTGGTATCCCGCGGTTATTCTTTTAAGTGGATTGACGCTGACTTTTTTGGCGACCTTGTATGTGTCTGTGCGGGCTCGCTCCGAAAGAGAGCTTGAGGCTCGGGTGGCAGAGCGAACTGCGGAACTGGAGGTGGCTCGGGATGCGGCGGAGACTGCCAGTCGGGTTAAAAGCAGATTTCTTGCCAACATGAGCCATGAAATCCGGACTCCGTTGAATGGAATTCTTGGCATGAATAACCTTCTTCTTGAAACCGAGTTGAGCGCCCAACAAAGGGAGTATCAGGTGCTGATGGAACAAAGTGCCGAGTCTCTCCTGACAATTCTCAATGACATTCTCGACTTTTCCAAGGTTGAAGCAGGAAAGTTGGAGTTAGTCTCTGAGCCATTTTTGTTGCGGAAAACGCTGACAGATATTCTGCGTTTTCTCGAACCTCAGACGGCAGGGAAGCGCTTGGAACTCAAAGGCGACATTCACCAAGAGGTTCCGGATGCCCTGATGGGTGATGTTTCCAGGCTTCGTCAGGTTTTGATCAATTTACTCGGGAATGCCCTCAAATTCACAGACACCGGTGTGGTCAGCCTGGAGGTTAGGGTGGAGGAAAAGCGCGGTGGAGAAGTCGTTTTACATTTTCTGGTAAGCGATACCGGAATTGGAATCTCGGAGAAACAACAGCAGGAAATTTTTCAGCCGTTTTCGCAAGTTGATATAGCCACAACCCGGGCTCGCGGGGGCACCGGTCTTGGCCTGGCGATTTCGGTGCAGTTGCTGGAACTTATGAGCGGTCATATCTGGGTGGAGAGCGCCCTCGGGAAGGGGACAGCATTTCACTTCACTGCCCGATTCAATCTGTGCGTGGACAGGGAAAAGGCGGTTGCGGAGGGGGCACCTGCTGAAGAAAAAATCCCAACCGGCCCGCCCTTGCATTTTCTTCTCGTGGAGGATGGGAAGGTCAATCAAGTGGTCGCGGTCAATATGTTGAAAAAATGGGGTTATACAGCGTCGATCGTCACCAATGGGCGCGAGGCTCTGGAGGCACTGGAAAAAGCGCCGGACGGGTTTTTCGATGGAGTTCTCATGGATGTGCAGATGCCCGAGATGGATGGTTACGAAGCAACCCGTCTGATCCGGCAGCGGGAAGCGCAGTCGGGGAAACATCTGCCCGTGATTGCAATGACTGCGAACGCCATGAAAGGTGACCGAGAAAAGTGTTTGGAAGCCGGCATGGATGCCTATGTGCCGAAGCCTGTCCGGGCGAAAGAATTACTCTCTGCGATTACCCGAACCTGCAGTTAAAATCTACCAACCCTCACGCGCAATGAATGCACAGTCCTCGGGGCCAGACCCAGCCGTTTTCGACTCGGAGCAATTCCGCAACAACCTGGAAAGCGATGAGCTCATGAAAACCTTGATCGATCTATTTTCTGAGGAATCTGAAAGCTATCTGACCCAAGCCGAGGTCGCGCTTGAGCAGCAGGACGGCGAGGCGCTGCATCGTGCTGCCCATGCTCTGAAGGGCCTGCTGGGAAATTATGCTGCGGAGCGTGCCCTTGAAAAAGCGTCCCACATGGTAAAACTGGCAAAAGAATCGAGCTTGGAGCAAGCGGAAGGGGTTTTCACGGATTGTCGCGAAGAAATCGAAAACCTGCACGCTGCCTTGATCGATTTTGGAAAAGCTCTGGAATGATGGAGTGGTTCGTTATCGACCTTTTCCTCCCGACCTCCCGACCTCCCGACCTCCTGACTCTTTTCTGCTTTGATTGCGGTGCTCTAAGTAACCCGAAGGCTTCAGGTTCTGACCCTTGTTTCCCGAGGAGTTCTGGCAGCAGCTTTCCCGTGCCAAGGCTCGAAGCTGGTTAGAAGGAACAGCAGCCACGACCGGCGGTGAGATCAATGCCCATAAGAACGAATGTAAGGAATCTCATCGACCACCTGACGATAAATTCCGAAAAGAGCAGGGAGGTTTTTTTTGGTGGCTTTTTGTTGCTCATCTTCAGTTTGTTGCTCAGTCTCGCTTTGTGGTAACCGCTCCCAGCTCCAGATCTCTACGGACATGAATGCAATAAAAGTCACGGAAGTTCAAGCTTGTTACATCAGGTTGGAGCCATCGACGAGTGCGTGCGCTGTGCGCCGAGATGAAGCAGTCCTTGCCCGCCATGCCTAAGCGCAGCCTTCCTCGCGTTTCAGCACTCACCCCGAAAGTGCAGGAAGCATTATTCCCAAGGCACTGAGGCTAAAAGGACATCAAAGGTTGGGAGATTTTCATTTCCACTTTGAGATTAAAAGCAGATGCGTTTAAGCAGTTTCTTAGCTAGGATTCCGGGCCGATGGAAAAAGTCACGCTCCTCTTGCAACTTGTGATCGCCGCAGGAATCTTCAATGTCTGGGTCGTCCGATTCAAGAAAGCATCTGCCTATCGTGGCAGGTCGGCGCAAAATATGCCTGAGGAATTTGCGGCCTACGGCTTACCGCCGTGGTTTATGGCAAGCATAGGAGTGCTCAAAGTTGGCTGTGCTGTGGCCCTCATTGCTGGCCTGTGGTGGCCGCGGTTGACCGATCCCGCCGCGCTGGTATTGGCTGTCTTGATGCTGGGAGCGATCGCAATGCACGGCAAGGTGAAGGACCCGCTGATAAAGTGGCTTCCGGCCTTCCTTGTCCTGCTCATGTCTGTGTTGGTTGTGCTGCTTTAGCCCCCCGTCTTCGCTAGGACCGGCAGGAAGGGGGCGAAAAAAAGATAGCTATTAAGAACGAGATAAACCCCCGCCTGTGCGGTCTGCAACAGGCTGTCACCAACCTTCATCCGCACGCCCACACCGATTAGCATCTGCAGGGCCAGACCGGCCGCTGCCACGCTCCCGACCCAGGGGAGAAAGAAGCCGGCAAGCAATCCGAGAGCCCCGGCAAGCTGAAGTATTCCGATGAGCACCCGCTGCTGCGCGAGTCCGAAGCGCTCGAACTCTTTGCGCATGTGCTCAGTCGCGAGACACGCTGTGCCGTAGGCGAGGAACGAGAGAGCTGAAAACCAGGTAAGAATTTCAATCATGGAAGAGGAAAGAAGGTCCGTGCGGGAGGCATCAGCCAAGGAAGGGTAATTGGATATGCTATCAGGGTCGGTTGGTTCGGGCGCTGCGTCTGCGCATTCGGCAGGAGCGTTTTTCTGCAGTGGCTACGGGCTCAGGACGGTTGCGGGCTGGCAGGTGGCTAGGGGGTTGGTGCACCCGCGAACGTGGCAACCGACAGCTGCCAGAAAAGACTGTAAGTTTACGGAAATGTCCGAAATGATCAAGCTCGGCTATGGACAGAGCGCAAGAGCTGACAGGTCGCAGTTCGCGCGTGGGTGTGGAATGAGAGTAGTGAGCAGGGTTGACGTCCTACTGATTGCTGATGCGGGTGGCGTGCGCGACCGCTCGAAAGCAGTATTGACCCTGCGTGCCCTTTCCTGTTCACTGCTGTTCGGCAGAAGAGCAAAGTAGACACCATGAACGCAACATCCAACCTTGGAGGACGAGTCTCCGCACTGGCCGCGGCACTTGTTTCAGTCGCTACAATTCCTGCCCTGGCAGCGGTGGCTCCACTCAGCCCTGCGGAACTGAAGAAGCAGGCGAGCGATGTTGTCACGGGATCCGTTGTCGAAGTCACTTCGAAGACGCAGAAGTCGGAGATTGAGAAGGCGAAAGGCATCCACCATGATCGGATATACACGATCAGGATCAAGGTTGAGGCGGTTACCAAAGGTGCCGGTGTAAAAGTTGGCAGTGAGATTGAGGTTCTCGCGTGGCGGCCTTCCACTCGCATCCCACCACTGCCGGGACCCCAGGGACACGAGTCAATTCCACAGAAGGGGGACAAGGCGGTATTTTACCTCCGAGCCAAAGGTAAGAAACAGTTTGAGCCACTACTTCCCAACGGAATCGAACTTGTAGGACTGAAGCCGTAGAAGGTCCAGAGCTCATAAAGCCGAACAAGTCGTGGCTACCAACAGGCTGCCCGGCGCGAGTCCAAAGCCCTATGATTATTCAACCATCAACCCAGAAATCAGCGCGCGCCGCCCGGCAGTCTGTGGCAGCACTTTGACGTGATGAAGTCACTCTTCCTGATCGCCGCCGCTGTTTGTCTTGTTTTGACGGGGTGCGGAGAGCCTAATCTCGACGCTTCAGACCTCGACGATCCGAAAACCCTCGACAAGATTCTTTCGGAAGCGACCCATTCTGCCCAAGTTCTAGCGAGGGGTCCGGAAGGTGCAAAGATATGCTACGTCCCAAACTCCCATGTCCCATACACAGGATGGGTTAAGGAGATGTATGCAAACGAGCAAGTTAAAGAACTGGGACATTATAAAGACGGGAAGCTGGACGGCCATGGGACCGAGTGGCACGAGAACGGCCAGAAGAAGGCGGAAGTCTACTTCAAGGACGGGAAGCTGGACGGCCTAGCGACCGAGTGGCACGGGAACGGCCAGAAGAAGATGGAAGTCCACTTCAAGGACGAGAAGAGGGAAGGCCATGGGACCGAGTGGCACGAGAACGGCCAGAAGAAGGCGGAAGTCTACTTCAAGGACGGGAAGCTGGACGGCCTAGGGACCGAGTGGCACGGAAACGGCCAGAAGAAGGCGGAAGGCCACCACAAGGACGGGAAGCTGGACGGCCTAGGGACCGAGTGGCACGGGAACGGCCAGAAGAAGGCGGAAGTCCACTTCAAGGACGGGAAGCTGGATGGCTTAGCGACCGAGTGGCACGAGAACGGCCAGAAGAAGACGGAAGGCTCCTTCAAGGACGGGAAGAGAGAAGGCCATGGGACCGAGTGGCACGAGAACGGACGGAAGAAAGAGGAAACTCACTGGAAGTACGGGAATCTGGTCAGTGAGACCACCTGGGACGAGAACGGGAATCGGATCAAGTAGCGGCGTGTTCTCCTGCGTGGGTGTGTTGGCAAGGAATCTGGAAACTCCTCTTTTCTCACCCGCTACATATTCCACAAGCCCTTCTATTGGTGGGCTCGCATATCCTTCCCCGCTTGGTGTTCTCGAACATGGCGCAGGTGCTGTTGTGGCGGACGCCAGAGCCTGTGTTGAGCCAGTAGCGGAAATCACCTGTAGGAGGCGATTTAGGCGCTTTCTTCTTCGCTCGGTATTCCCACGGCGCAACCTGCCTAACCGAGAATTCGCCCCTTGCGGGATTTTTTTGTTTAAATCTACTGGTTAAAGATTAAAATAAATAAATGAAGAATCGTAAATGGTTTGTTGCGTTGTTGTGTGCCGCATGGCTGGGCCAGGGAATGACAGTTTTTGCCGAGGAGGAGCCGATGACAGTGATTCGTGCCTACACGGGAGAGGGTGCCAAAGAATTGTTCGAGATCGTTGCTGAACGAAAAGACGAACTCGAGAGTGTATTTCGTTCAGTTTCCGGCATAATCAGCTACACGGCGGTGCATACGGAAGAAGGGGGTTTTACGGTCACGGTCTGCAAGAATCCGGCTGGAATCAGTGAGAGTGTTCGTCTCGCGCGGGAGTGGGTTGCAAAAAGAGCCGGCCACCTGAAGCTAAGTGATCCGCAGATTATCGAGGGATTTTCCCTCATTCATTTCACCGAGCAGTGATCTGGGTATGCGGCCTCCGGATTAGGAGGGCCAGCTGCGCTGACTCGCAGCGCCGTCCGTTACGAACCCCGGTGATGCCGAGGTCCGCCGCGCGGTCACCCGGGATTGCGCAGTCTTCTTAAGCATACGATCGGTCTTTCCGTGGTCTTTTTCCCTGCCGGTCCGCTGTGCATGGAAAGACAACTGGTGTCACCGGTTTTCGACATTCAATGAAGTTCGCTATCTGCAACGAGACCTTTCAGGATCGTCCCTTCCCTGAGCAGTGCCGATCGGCGGCGGAGGCCCTGTTCAACAGTTTGGCGTTCAGTGCGCGGAGCGCGTCCGACCGGGGCGGTATCACCCCTTGCAGATTTCAAATCCTTATTCCATGACTGAGACAACGAAGACGAAGCGCAACCCCGGCGGGGGGACGAAAGAAGGCACCCGTCCCTGATTGCGGCGAAGAAGAAGAAGGACTGGTGCGACCTGCTCGAACAGCTGCGGAAGGTGGAAGTCTCCACGCCGGATGTCCAGAAGGCGAACGCTCAGACCTTACCCGTGGCGGAAGTAGAAGAGGAGACGGCCCGCATGGTCAACGCCTTCAGGGTGGCGATTGAAGCCCTTCCCCGGAGCCTTCCCCAGAAGCTCATGGGGCAGGACGAAGCATCTATTCAGGAAACCCTGGCGACCGCTATCGGCGGGGCGCTCGAACAACTGCACTCGAAGAAATGGAAGTAGAAAACAGGGCACGGCAATTCATCGAAAGGACGGCGCGGCGGGCGGTGAAGCCCCGAGTCTGCGAGCCTGTCTGGCAATGGGCGGAAAGGAACGTCCAGCTTTCGGTGAGAACGACCAACACGCCGGGACGCTACGAGTCCGGGTGGATTGCCTACACGCGACTCTGGCAGGAAGCCTTCAGCAACCCACGGGTGAAGGAAGTCTCTATCTGTGCGGCGGCGCAGAGCGGGAAGACCGAATCCCTGCTCAACTGCCTTCGCTACGCCATCGCGGAAGACCCCGGCCCTGCCCTGTGGATCATGCCTGCCGAGAGTCTGGCGCGAAGCTTCAGCGAGACACGGCTTCAGCCCAGCCTGGGGGACTGCCAGCCATGCGCGGAGCAGATTCCGAAGAACCGCGACCGCTTCAAGCTGCTGGAAATGCACTTCGCCGACATGAGCCTGAACCTGTGCGGGGCGAACTCGCCGGGGCAGCTTTCTAGTCGTCCCATCCGCTACCTGTTCGCGGATGAAATCGACAAGTTCCCCGAAGCGGGAACGAAGGAAGCCGGGGCGCTCGAACTTGCCAAGGTGCGGACGACGACGTTCTGGAACGCCAAGCTGATTCTGACATCAACCCCAACCGTTCCAGGCGGGCAGATATGGCAGGCATACGAAGCCGGGAGCCAGCACTGCTTCTTCGTCAAGTGTCCCCACTGCCTGCACCCCCAGCAGCTTCTCTTCGGGCAGCTGAAGTGGCCGACGACACCCGAGACGAAGCCGGACGGCGAGTGGAATCTGGACGCGGTGGAACGGCTGACGGAATACGAATGCACCAGCTGCGGAAATCAAATTCCCCAGGCACACAAGGCAGGGATGATTCGCGGCGGGAAGTGGAAGGCGACGAACCCGACCGCTCCAGCCGACCGGATGAGTTTCCACCTGAACGCGCTCTATTCACCGTGGCGAAGCTGGGGGAGCATTGCCCGCGAATTCCTTGAGTCCAAGGATTCCTTCTCAGGGCTTCAGAACTTCACGAATTCCGTTCTGGCCGAACCGTGGAAGCAGGACGTCGAAGAAGTCACGCAGTCACGAATCGCGGAACATCGCGGCAGCTACTTCAAGGGGACGTGTCCGGTGAAGCCTGAAATCCTGACCATCGCAGCCGACGTTCAGCGGGAACTGATCTACTACAGCGTCAGGGCATGGGGGCAGGATGAAGAGAGCTGGCTTGTCGATTACGGCAGGCTTCCCACCTTGGAAGACCTGTGGGACGTGGCGCGGACAGAATACCCGATTGAAGGCACCGACGAAACCGTTCGCCCGAAGAAGGGCTTCATCGACTCAGGATTCCGAACGCAGGAAGTCTACGAATTCTGCTCGAACTCACGACGGACGTTCTTTCCGACGAAGGGGTGGAGCAAGCTGAACCAGCCGGTGAAGAAGGCGGCGGTGACTTTCCATGCGGGCAAGGCGCGAAGAATCACCCTTTACCACTTCGATACCGGGAGCTTCAAGAGCGAGCTTTACCTGCGCCGGATTCAGGACGGGGAAGGCCCGCCCTGGCACGTCCCGACCGATACCGGGGAAGACTTTGCCCGCCAGCTGACAGCCGAGCAACTCGCTGAGAAGAAGAACCGTCGCGGGACAGTCGAGCAATACTGGAAACAGACCGACAAGGACAACCACTGGGGAGACTGTGAGGTTCTCCAGGTGGTTCAAGGGTATCTTCTATCTCAGCGGCTCAGGCAGAAGAAAGAGCTGCAAGACGGGACGGCTCAAAAGAAAGGGCGGCGCATTCGCTCCAGTTGGGTTGCAGGGGGCCAGGGCCACCTGGGAGGTGGGGGACAGTGGAACTGGTAGGGGGCTAGTTCTGCATGGGCGACCGGACCCGGCCCGACTGATGATTAGCCTGACAAGCCTGGGCATTCGCATTCAGCCCACTCACCACCCTCCTCACCTCGCCAATCCCGGGCGAAACGCCTCCGACCACAAGATCTGCGCAGCTTATCACAGCAAAGTGCTTGCATAAAAGATTCCTGCAATGTATTCACTTAAGGTAACCACGCGCTCCACCTCCCCATGCCAACGACCCAGCACCACTTCAGCCAGCCTCACCGCCACCCACAGCAGCGTAACACTGCTTCAACAGTCTCCGTAGTTGGCGGCCGCTTACGCAGCGCCCTGGTCTGCGCCCTTGGTATGCTGGCGGCATTGAGTTTTACCGCCGACCTGCAGGCCGCGAAGTTCAATAGAGGCACTCGGCCAGAGATCAGCGATGTGGAGATCAACTATGCAGACGGCACCATGGTGGTAACCGGGGCGCATTTTGCCAGTCGAGGCAATCCCTGGGTTCCGTTCACCGGGGCCGTGCAGTTGAGCCTCGCTGAAGGCGGAGTTGTGGAACTGGAGGTCGTTGAGTTTATCGACTTAGGCGAGGCAGTTTCCCGATGAGTTCACCCAGGGCGTCGACCACCAACTGGTGCTTACCGGATTACCGGTGAACCTTGCTGAATTTACCGGCACACACAATCTGCGTGTGCAGGTAGCCAAGCGGGTTCGTAAAGGGAAGCCGGTAGGAGTGCGCAGTGCGACATTTCCAGTGACCATCGGGGCGGTGGGGCCGCAGGGTGAGCAGGGTGAGGCAGGTCAAGCTGGGGCCAATGGAGCTAATGGGCAGGATGGAGACAAGGGCGACAAGGGCGACAAGGGCGACAAGGGCGATGCTGGTGACACGGGAGCAGATGGCTCTGATGGCGCTGGACTAGTTGGCGTAACCATCAACGCAGACGGCAACTTGATTTTGACACTGGCGGATGGCTCACAGTTTGATGCGGGGCAAGTCGGAGATCCGAATACCACCTTAAGTATAAGCAAGACGACTGTGCTTTTTGGTCCTGCTGGTGGACCGACCTCGGTAGACGTCCAATCAAACACAGATTGGAACTGGGTCAGCAGTGATTCGAGCTGGCTAAGCAGTACACAAAACTCCCCTCAAAGCGGGAACCAGACATTCTCATTTGAAGCGACCGCCAATAATAACCCAGGGTCACGCTCAGGGACCATTACCTTCTGCCAGTGGACCTGTATCTCGTTCACTCGTTGTGATCCAGGAGGGCACAAACTCTATCTTCAGTATAGACGAGACATTAGTAGAGCCAGGACGGGATGCTCGAGTTTACAACGTGGAAGTACGGTCGAGCACGACCTGGGATTGGGAGAGCGGTGATCCGACCTGGTTGACTGCTACTACAGAAGATGTTTCACAGAGTGGCGACCAGGCCTTCACCTTCGAGGTGTCTGAAAACACGACGGGAGTAACCCGCGAGTCAACCCTGACCTTCACCACTGAGGATAACGCTTACTCGCTAACCTTGACTGTCAGGCAGGGACCAGATCCCAAACCGTTCTGGGTACAGCTTGGTGCCGACATCGATGGAGATGGAGCAAGCAGTTTAGGCTTTGGCCGATCAGTCGTGATGAATGCCGATGGTAATCGTGTGGTTATTGATGGCCGCAAAATGTATGGCTTAAGCTCAAGCAACACTTGGGAACAAATCGGCCCTGATTTGACAACTAGGCCAGGTGGGGGGGTTATATTATCTCTGAGCACGGACGGCAACACTGTCGCCATGCGTATAGGCAGGACACTTTACTTCTATATATGGAATGGAGCGTCCTGGGACGAGATCAATGCTGATTTATTTGGGGACGTCTTGCACGGGTCTAAAATTTCCGTATCGGCCGATACTTTTACCGTAGCCGTGGGAGATCCTGGTAACGATGATAATGGGGAAGACTCTGGCCAAGTGCAGGTCTACAGATGGAATGGGGGTTCCTTAATCTGGCAGCAACTCGGTTCCAACTTCAACGGTGAAGATTTGTTCGACCGAACTGGCAGTCACGTGTCTCTCTCGGCTGACGGCAACTCCTTGGCAATTGCCACACCGGGAATAGATAATAATGGGGCGGGATCTGGCCGGGTGCGCTTTTATAACTGGAATGGAAGTTCCTGGAACCCGTTTTGCTGCTGACTTCGTGGGGGGGGGAGTGAGCGCTAATGACAGGGGTTATCTTCGCAGCCGACGGTAATACGATCGCCTATCGTAATAAGTTTTATAGCTGGAGTGGAAGTTCCTGGGATCAAGTTGGTCAAAGTTCTGATGTGGTTCAACGTTTTGATGTGTTTCCGTTTAACTCTTTCAGGAATTCACTCTCGGCCGATTTTAGTACCATCGCCTTGGCGGACCAATATTTTGCGGAGAACACTGGCCAGGTGCGGGTCTACGGAAGAAATGGAAATTCCTGGGAGCAAATCGATGTCGCCATCGATGGCGAGATCGAAGGTGACCAATCTGGCACTTCGGTTTCGCTCTCAGCTGACGGCAGGACAATCGCCATTGGTGCGCCAGGGAACAACAATAGCAATGGGATAAACGCAGGCCATGTGCGGGTTTATCAACTGACACCGTAACTCAAACGGCTTTCCCTCCAAAAGCTGACAGAGCACCGTGCCAGCCGATGCACGATGGTACCGATGGCGCTTCCCAAGCAGCTGGAGTAGACGGCACAGACATCGACGGCGAGGCGGCGGAGTGACTACTCCGGCTGGTCCGTCTCGCTCTCCGCGGACGGCCAGAGCGTCGCCATCGGGGCGCATGGCAACGACGGCAACGGCACCAGATTCCGGCCACGTGCGGATCTATGAGTTTAAGTAGGCGTCCAAACAGCGCGATCGCTCCGGGAGGCCTTACCCGCTATGAAATCGCCTAGGAATCAGGTTTTGGGGCTTTGCCCTTTTTTAAGAGAAAAGGCGCGCGTGGCGCGCGCGTGACTGAGGCGGAAATTGGGCGGCCTTAGGGCGGCGGTAGGGCGGCGGTAGCGCGGACGGATGAGAGCGTAGTGCGGTAGTATAAAAGCACCCGGAGCGTGCCTATGGCGGTGCATGGCCCGAAAAGCAGGGTGCTGCCGTGACGCTGCTTCGTCGTCGTCGGCGTCGTCGGTAGGGTAGGACGTCCCGGCCTGCCGCCGCGGTTGCACAGCCACCGGCAGGCTCACAGTATGGCGGTGCACCTGACCGTTGCTGCATGGTCAATGGGCCACGGGCAATGGTCAATCGACCACGGGCCACGGGCCCAATCCAAGGACGGTGAACTGGTCGAGTGTCGGGTTTGCGTCAAGAATGCTGTCCGCGCGCCCATGTGCATGTGCGTGGGCGTGGGCGTGGGCGTGGAGCCGCAGCAACCAATCGAACTTCGGGTCACCAAGGTATCGGCTGCGAAGCGGCCACCATAGGTGTTTGCCGGCACGCCACAAGGAATCAACCCTGGAACAGAATCTCGTCCATAAAAGCCCACAGCGCATTCCAGCCAACCCTTCACCGAGTCGGCGAAAAAAAAACATCAAGGGCAGGACACAGGAAATAAACCTAAAAGCGGCAATAGAAACTTGAGCACCTCGCTCTAAATCTATAAGAATAAGGGGTATGAGTGCGCTCCTTACTGATTCTCGCGCTCACCCTCAGGGTGAGTCACAAAAACAGGGTATTTCCCCTTCACAGGCGTGGCCTCTGGACACCCCGGGCGGACGGTTTTTTGCCGAATGGGATGAGGACACACCCACCACCAAGGACGGGCAGCTCATTTTCTTTTTCCAGTTCCTCCAGGCCGGTGGACGCTGGCAAAAACTCATGGAGAACTGCCCTCTCCACTATGTCGGCAACCGGGGCAGCGGTGCAAAGAATGTCCTCGGAACCGTGCTCCTGAGTATCCTCAACGGGCACTGGCGTTATGCTCACATCAACGCCATCCGGGGAGATGCGATCAATCCTCCGCTGCTTGGCATGGAGAAGACTGTCAGCGAGGACACAGTGAGGCGGGCGATGAAACGCATTCCCGAGGAGGTCGGACTCGAGTGGTTACGCGGGCATATATTAGACAGCATCTCCCCAGCCCTTGCACTGCCGTGGATCCTCGACATCGACACCACAGTCAAGCCTCTCTACGGCCATCAACAAGGAGCCGAAATAGGATACAACCCGCAGAAGCCTGGCCGTCCCAGCCACACCTATCACAGTTATTTCGTGGCCAACCTCCGTATCTCGCTGGGCGTAGACATCCTTTCTGGCAAGAAGAGCGCGGGCGCCTACGGGATGACGGGCCTGTGGAAAACCCTCGGCAGACTCCCGCGTTCCCACTGGCCAACTTTTGCCCGTGGTGACTGCGGCTACGGCAGCGAGAAGGTCATGCTGGAGTTTGAGCAACGCCAACTGCCCTACCTCTTCAAGCTCAGACACAGCCCGAAAGTGAAGGCCCTGATCCGGGAATGCGTGGGCCTTGGCCACCACAAATGGAAAAATGCCGGAGATGGCTGGGAGGCGATGGAGTCCTCACTGAAACTTCAAGGTTGGACACGTGAGCGCCGTGTTGTGCTGGTTCGAGAAGCCCCGGCAAAGGCCCCAGTAGGAAAGAACAAGCGCCGTCGTCGCGACCACCAGGAACTTCTTCCCCGGAACGACGGTAAGAGCTGGGATCTCCATGCGGCTCCCTGGAGCGGCAAGATCGCCGTGCTGGTGAGTTCACTGGACGAGAACGCCTATCCGACGGTGGCGATGCCCAGACTCTATCGCGAGCGCAGTGATTGCGAAAACAACTTCGATGAACTCAAAAACCAATGGGGCTGGTCCGGCTACACGACGCGTCAGATCGCCCCCTGTCGGCTGATGGCGAACCTTGTGGCACTGTTCTCCAACTGGTGGAACCTCTACGTCCGTTTCTACGACGAAGAGCATCACCGGGAGGCGATCACCAGCCGCCCGGCCCTCATGCACGGGGTAGCCCGGCAGGTTCAGAGTGGTGGCCAGAGAAAGGTGAAAGTCAGCCTTCAGCACGAATATGGCGAAGCGATTGCCCGGGCAGTCAGGGAGGTCAGCAGCCAGCTCCACTACATGATGGCCATTGCGGAGCAATGGACGATCGAGCAACGATGGTCCTTGCTGTTAACGCGTCTTTTGCGCCGTTGGCTTGGCGGAAAATGGTTATCGGGGGTTCCTCCCGACGCGAAATTGCTGCTCAGCGGATGAAAATCGCACCCTTGCACAGTCATCGATCAAATCGCACGGAATGGCCTGCCAATCCGACGATTTTACTGTGCCCATTTACGTTTTTAGGATAAAACAAAGAAGCTGGGTGGACACCTTGGCCAGGAAAGCAGTGGCATCAGCAGTCAATCACTGAGACACAGAAACACCACTGACACGGGTGGAGTTGTTCCCACTTTTGTTCCCACTAGGCCAATTATCAGGGGCTTATTCTTCGTAACCTGTTGAATAAGAAAGAATGGCGTCCCCGAGAGGAATCGAACCTCTATCTAAGGTTTAGGAAACCCTTGTTCTATCCGTTGAACTACGGGGACCGCTGATGACGGGATGTATAGACCGTAGAGGAGGGGGGTGCAAATTTCGAGGCCTCGCAATGCCGTGGAGAACCTAAGGAGGGTCTGATTCATAGCGGTGCTCGTCACTGTTGTCCGGATTCTGTGTGGCACGGCGCCGAGGCGTAAGTGGATGAATATCTACGACCAACGAGTAACAAAGCAGGTTTTTACGTGATAGAGTGTTTTCAACAGTCCCCTAATCCTGCCCAAAGATGGCGAGGTGCACGGTTTCTTCCCGGCTTCCGAAGGCACCCTGGGTCTCGTAGGAGACGGTCTCAATCTGCAGAAACCGCCACCCCCCAGTGCCGTAGGCATTGAGGATACGTTCGACTTTCTTTGCCACCGAAATGGGAGTGTCGTCTTCTTCCTCGTCTGATGCGAGTATCAGTGGAATGACTTGATAGCTGTGGCTGTCGGGTTCCGGGACCGGCTCTTCGGGTTCTTTGTCGCGTCTCTTGTCACTGACCTTCGAGAGGGCAATCGTTCGCGGCGGTGGCGGGATCTCTGCAGCTCGCATGGCCGGTGATTGAGGAATCTCGAGCGGCTTGTGGCAGCCCGGGCACGAGGCTTCGGTGCCCACCTGATCCTCAGTCGTCTCGATTTTCAGGCCGCAGGAGTCGCATTTGAATTTAAACATTTTCATGGCGGGTTCCTCTCTTGAGTTTGGCAAGGTATAGGCTAGAGATGCTTGGCAACGTGAGCAACGAAAACAAACAGGAGTATGCGACGGTGCCTCTGGTCGAATTGCGGAGGCAGAACGCGGAATTCGAAGACGAGTTTCTCTCGGAACTTCGGCGGATTCTGGGCTCGAGTCAGTTCATTCTGGGCAAGGACGTGGAGGATTTTGAAGCACGCCTCGCTGACTATGTGGGAACGCGCAATGCGGTGGGTGTTTCTTCAGGAACCGATGCGTTGCTTGCTTCCCTGATCGCGCTGGGAATCGGCTCGGGTGACGAGGTTCTGGTGCCGGCTTTCACGTTTTTTGCGACGGCTGGGGTGGTTTCGCGAGTTGGAGCGACTCCGGTTTTTACCGATGTCTGTCCGGTCTGCTTCAACATGGACCTGGATGATTTGCAGGACAAGCTGACCGAGAAGACCGCGGCTGTCATTCCGGTCCACCTGTTCGGCCAGGCAGCTGAGATGGAGGAGATCAAGCAGATCGCAGGCCAGCAGGGGGTGCCAGTGATCGAGGATTGCGCCCAGGCGATCGGAGCGCGTCACCGCGGCCAGCAAGTCGGCTCGATCGGCACGCTCGGGTGCTTCAGTTTCTTCCCGACCAAGAACCTATCCGGCTTCGGAGACGCAGGTGCCATCACCACGAATGATGATGATCTGGCGGAGACACTTCGCAGGGTCCGAAATCACGGCATGCACCCGAAATACGAACACGGCATGATCGGTGGGAACTTCCGAATCGATGCCATGCAGGCTGCGCTGCTTAAGGTCAAGCTTCCGCATCTTGACCGCTGGTTGGCTCAGCGTGCCGCGCATGCAGGATTTTACGATGCAGAACTCGGTACTCTGCCCGGTGTTGTCCGGGCTGAGGAGGTGGATTGCTGTTGTCTTGCGCGGCAGCAGGCGCGACTTGGCGAGCAGGGGGCGGCGCTGGTGCTGCCAGTAGCCTACCAGCACAACCACCCGACATGGAACCAGTACACGATTCGAGTCCTCCAGCCGGGTGCCCGCGACCGCCTGGTCGATTTCCTGCGGTCACATGGCGTGGGCTGTGAGATTTACTACCCGAAGTCGCTTGACCAGCAGCCATGTTTTGCAGCGCTCTGCCCGCAGAAGCCTTTGCCGGTTTCTCATCTGCTCGCCGAGCAGTGTCTGAGTCTTCCCATTTTTCCGGAGCTTGAGCCCGGGGAGCTCCGCCGGGTAGTCGATGTTCTTAGCAGCTGGCTGGAACAAAGCGCGTGATTGTTTCTGGCAGAGAGCGCCGGTGATTCTCGTCTTGCGAATTGACCTGAGCGGCCTGATTCTCTTTTCGTATGCAGTGTCACATGCACAAACTCCTCTCTCTAGCCCTTGCTCTCGGCCTCTTCTCCGGGGCCCGGGCGCAAACAGATTCTGACGGTTGGGAGGCGCTTTTTGATGGCGATTCCCTCACCGGATGGAAGTTGCTGAATGGCAAGGCGACCTACGAAGTCAAAGACGGTACAATTCTTGGTAAGACGGTCGCAGGGAGTCCGAACTCGTTTCTTGCTACGGTCGAAGAATTTGGTGATTTTGAGCTCGAGTTTGAGGTCAAGGTCGATGACAACCTGAATTCGGGGGTTCAGATCCGGTCGCGCGTGGTCTCTGAAGAAGATCTTGCAGCCCATGGTGCAGGTAAGAAAAAGCCAGCACTGGGAAGGTTTTTCGGTCCTCAAGTCGAGATTGAGGCTGGGCCTGGCCAGGCAGGTTGGATCTACGGGGAGGCGACCGGGCGTGGCTGGATCTCGCCGGAACCGGGAAACAAGGACAAGAAAGTCAGCCAGCATAGCCACTTCAGGAATGGGGAGTGGAACCACTACCGGGTGGTGGCCGAGGGGTCTCGAATCAGAACCTGGATCAATGGTGCGCCGGTAGCTGATCTGACCGATGAATCGCTCTTCAAGACGCACCCGCAGGGGAAGATCGCTCTCCAGGTGCACAGCATTGGTAAGAATACCGGCCCATTTCAGGTGGCGTGGCGAAACATCCGTATCAAACGCCACCAGGGCGGCTAGGCCGGGATCTTTTGCCTCACCGGGTTCCATCCGTCGCACTTTTTTCAGGCCAGGATATGACTCAATCGATACGACGCGCCCTGCCCTTCGGAGCCAGCTGCCAGGAAAAAGGCGCGACAGGATTCTCGGTCCACGCGCCTGCTGCTCGGGAGGTGATGGTCGTTCTTGATCCTGGATCCGAGAGGATGCGCGAGCAGCCCCTGCATCGGTCGTTTCAGGGAACCTGGGAGGTGATGGTCGAGGGGTGCCAAGCCGGGGTGTCTTATGCCTACCGGGTCGACGGTGAGCTATTCCTTGACCCCTATGCCAAGGCATATTCCGGTTCGGCGGACTGGGACGCGAGCCTGCACCCGGAGCGGAGAAAGGCAGGCACTGTTCCTTCGATTCTGGGAGTGGTGGCGGATGATGGTTTTGATTGGCGCGGAGATACCCGCCTCCACACCCCGTGGGAGGAACTGGTGATCTATGAAGCACATGTGAAGGGCTTTACTAATCTGATGCCTGACCTTCCTGAACACCTGCGGGGCACCTACGCCGGGCTTGCCAGCGATCAGGCGATCGGCAGGCTTCGTGATCTGGGGGTGACTGCCGTGGAGCTCCTGCCGGTGCATCAGCACCTGAACGATGGGTTTCTTCTCAACCGAGGGCTGACCAATTACTGGGGCTATAACACGCTTGGATACTTTGCTCCTCACAACGCATGGTCTGCCGATCCGGACCCCCGCGGCGGCCTTCGCGAGTTCAAGGGAATGGTGGCAGCCCTGCATGCGGCCGGGATCGAAGTGATTCTCGATGTTGTCTACAATCACACTGCCGAGGGTGGTCTGGGCGGGCCGACGATCAACTTCCGCGGGCTCGATAACCCGGGCTATTACAAACATTCGGGTCACGACCCCGAGTCCTACTGGGACTGCACGGGGTGCGGCAACACGTTCAGCGTCGCCCACCCGCGCGGGCTTCAGCTCGTGCTCGACAGTCTGCGTTACTGGACCGAGCAGGTACACATCGATGGGTTTCGTTTTGACCTCGCCGTTGCCCTTGCTCGCGATCCGTTTGCTTACCAGCGTCACGGAAGCTTTTTCAAGGCGATCTCTCAGGATCCGGTGCTCCGCCACGTGAAGCTCATCGCAGAACCCTGGGACGTCGGCCAGATGGACAGCTACCAGCTCGGCCATTTTCCAGAAGACTGGGTGGAGTTGAATGGTAAGTACCGCGATTCCGTGCGGCGGTTCTGGCGCGGGGATGGTGGGGTTGCAGGCGATTTTGCATCGCGCCTTACCGGCAGCCAGCGACTCTTCGCCCCCTCAGGGAGAGGCCCGTTCGCGGGAGTGAATTTTATCACCTGCCACGATGGGTTCACGCTTCGTGATCTTGTCAGCTACGAGGAAAAGCGGAACCTCGAGAACGGCGAAGAAAATCACGACGGCTCGAATAACAACCACTCAAGCAATCATGGGGCCGAGGGTGAAACCAACGATCTGGAGGTGCAAGTGGTGCGTCTTCGCCAGCAGCGAAATCATCTGGCCACCTTGATTCTGTCATCGGGGATTCCCTTTCTCACCGCTGGAGATGAGCGCAACCGGACGCAGGGAGGGAATAACAATGCCTACTGTCAGGACAACGTCATCAACTGGATCGACTGGAATGATGAAAGTAAGGAGGCGGTTTCTCTGACACATTTTGTCAAACAGCTGCTGGCTTTCAGGAGCGAGCATACCTGCTTTTCGCCCGGCACCTACTTCACCGGTGAGCGCGATCCTGATAGCGGTCTCATGGATATTCGCTGGATCACACCGGATTGTACTCCTGTGACTCATGAGCGGTGGCATGCAGCCTGTGCTGCCGCTTTCGGTGCGATATTATCTCGTCGAGGCGGAGAGGGACTGTTCCTTCTTCTCTTCAACCCACTCGCGGAAGACGTCGCATTCGGGGTTCCCGGGACGGCGCGTTCTGTATGGGGGAATGTGCTGGATACCGTCCTCGACGACCCGTTCCAGGTAGACAGGGATGAGGCCTTTAAGAGCGGAGGCGAGATACCGGTGCTTGCGCGCAGCCTCCGGTTGCTCACCCTGATCTCAGGAAGTGCCCGGCAAGGGCAGACCACGCGACGGCCGCAGCGATAGACGGCAGATGGGTAAAGTAGCGAGAAAGTGGCTGCTGACCGCCTTGTCAGGATCCCGGAACCGCAGCAGGTGATTTTTCGGCTGCTTCCATGGCAGCGGCAACGAAGCCGGCAAAGAGCGGGTGGGGGCGGTTGGGTTTGGAGAGGAATTCCGGGTGGTATTGCACTGCGATGAAGAATGGAAGATTTGGGATTTCGATGATCTCTACTAGCCCGGTATCCGGTCCGGTTCCAGAAATGACAAGCCCTTCTGCCTCGAGTTGTTTCCGGTAGGCTCCGTTAAACTCGTAGCGGTGCCGGTGGCGTTCGGTGATCGTTTCTTTCCCGTAGAGCTGGGAGGCGAGTGTGTTTGGGGCGATGCGCGTGTCGTAAGCTCCCAATCGCATGGAAGCGCCGAGGTCGATGACCTGTTCCTGTTCCTCAAGAAGCGAGATGACCGCGTGCTTCGGCTTGTTTTCGAACTCCGTGCTGTTGGCGCCGGTCAATCCGCAGGCATTACGGGCGAACTCAATGCTGGCAACCTGCATGCCAAGACAGATCCCCAGGAATGGAATTCGGTGCTCGCGGGCATAGGCGGCGGTCAGTACCTTCCCTTCGATCCCCCGCTCCCCGAATCCTCCGGGAATGAGGACACCGTGGAGGCCATGAAGGTGTTTCTCTGCGCCTTCCTTTTCGATCTCTGCGGCATCGAGGCGCACGACTTCTACCCGACACTCGTGATGTGCTCCGGCGTGTGTGAACGCTTCATAGATCGATTTATAGGCATCCTGCAGACCGATGTATTTCCCGACCACTCCGATGCGGACGTGGGCCTTCGGGTGGATGATCCGTCGCACGAAGTCTTCCCAATCGGAGAGGTCCGGAGTAGGTGTTTCCAGACCCAGTGCTTCACAGACAAGCCGATCGAGCTTGTCCTCCCTGAGGTCGAGTGGGCATTCGTAGATGGTGGTTTTGACGTCGCGAAAGGAAACGACGTTTTTGGCTGCCACGTTACAGAACATGGCGATCTTCTGGCGTTCTGTTTCTTCGATTTCGACCTCGGTGCGGCAGACGATGATGTCAGGGACGATGCCGATCTCTCGAAGTTTGGCCACGCTCTGTTGGGTGGGTTTGGTCTTCATTTCTCCGGCGGCCCGGATAAATGGAAGCAGTGTGACGTGGATGAAGCAGGTATTTTCCGGGCTGACCTCGAGCGAGAACTGACGCAGTGCCTCGAGGAAAATGTGCCCCTCGATATCGCCTACCGTTCCGCCGATCTCAGTGAGAAGGACGTCTGCCGACATTTTTTCCGTCACCTCATAAAGGCGACTTTTAATCTCGTCGGTGACGTGCGGAATGTACTGGACGGTAGCGCCCAGGTAGTCCCCTTTCCGTTCCTTTTTGATCACACTTTCAAAGACCTGGCCGGAACTGAGGCTGTTGAGTCGTGAGAGCTTGGAATTGGTGAAGCGTTCATAATGGCCGAGATCCAGATCGGTTTCGGCGCCATCGTCGAGCACGTAAACCTCGCCATGCTGGTAGGGAGACATGGTTCCCGGGTCGACGTTGAGGTAAGGATCGAATTTCTGGGCGATGACCTTGAGGCCCCGATGCTCGAGAAGAGCCCCCAGCGAGGCGCAGGCGAGCCCTTTGCCGAGAGACGAGACCACGCCGCCGGTGATAAAGATGTATTTCATGTCACGGGATGATTGGAGTTTTTAGCGTCTTGAAGCGTGGTTTCGAAGCGGTTGGCTTGCTCCGGAGTGTCGATGCCGATGGATGCCTCCGCAGTCAGGACGACGTGGATACGTTCACCGATATGGAGGGCCCGGAGCTGTTCAAGCCCTTCCGTGCGCTCGAGCAGTGACGGCTCAGCCGCCACGAAGCGCAGTAGAGCATCGCGCCGGAAAGCGTAGATTCCATGGTGGCGGAGGGTCGGCAGGTCGACGTCAGGGTGCCGTCGGAAAGGCAGAGGACTACGGGAAAAATAGAGCGCATCACCTGCAGCATCGACTACCACCTTGACGACGTTCGGGTCAGCGATCTCCGTCTCGTCAGTGATGATTCCTGCCGCTGTCACAATTCCTGCTGCCGTGGGCGAGCGCAGGCACTCGGCAAGCTGGCCGATAAGATCGGGCGAGATGAGAGGCTCATCACCCTGGATGTTCACGATCATTGTGTTGTCGGGAAGCTGCTCGGCCACTTCGGCGATCCGGTCGGTGCCGCTCAGGTGGTCAGAACGCGTCATGGCGACATGGGCACCAAAGGCGCTGGCGGCTTCTGCGATGCGATCGTCATCGGTGGCGACAAGGACAGCATCGAGAGTTGGGCAGGAAGCACAGCGTTCGTAGACGCGTTCAAGCAAGGATTTTCCGGCGATCAGATGGAGCGGTTTTCCCGGGAAGCGCGAGGAGTTCCATCGGGCAGGGATGATGCCGACTGTGGTTGGGTTTCCGGTGGTTGGCCGCTGCATAGGGAATTCCCGATGCACAGGAATACGGCAGCATGCCTGAGTCGCAAATGAAATCAGAGGCGGAAACTTCAACAAACGCAAATTGGTTGGTATAAAAGAAATTTTCGACTAAGCTTCATTTTATGCCTTTGCGTCTCAGAAAAGCCAGTATTTCGACAATACTTTGCTCCTTGGCACTTGGTTTTATCTCGCTCCCTCAGGTCCTCGCTGAGAAGAGCCTGCTCACTCTTGGCGATGACGAATCCTTTCCCGGAGTTATTGTTGAGAATGTGGTGATACCCCTTCCGAGTGAAATTTTTCTGGTGCTCGACAAACTCGGTGGCGACGGCTGGGAGGTGAACCGGGAACTACTGGAGGACGCCCGTGTTCGGGGAGGCCGTGAGGGGATGGCGCTTTTGCTTGGGGTTGTGATTGCCGAGGGATTCGTGGGTGCGCAGGCAGAGGATCCTGAGGCGATTCGGTCTGTGGGCAGGAATGTATTACGGCTGGCAGACGCTCTCGGGCTGCGTGAAGAGGTCGAGGCGCATTGCCAAGCCATCCTTGATGCCGTCGACTCGAGCGATTGGAAAACTATCCGGGCGGAGTTCGATCGTGCCGAGCTCAGTGTCCGATCGACGATGGAGCGGATGGATGACGAGGACCTCGCCCAATGTGTCAGCATAGGCGGGTGGATTCGTGGCACCGGCGTGGTAGCGGAGAATATTGGCAAGGCCTACACGGCTGATCGTGCGGAACTTCTCAATCAGTCGCTGATAATTGAACACCTTCAGGTCGAGACCGATCGCATGACCAATGCGACGGAAGGGGGACGTTCGACGGATCTGCTTGTTGCTGTCAGTGCAGGGCTGGCGACGATGACGGGGATTCTGGAGACGGCAAATAAAGAGGGGTTTTCTGCCCTCCGTTCCCAGCAGCTTGGCACCGTCTGCTCAGAACTTGTCGGCCGTATCAGGGAGGGAAAATGAGAAGTTCCAGCAAGCTAATGATCCAGCCAGCAAGAGCCGTGAGTAAACTCCGGGTTGTTCTTGGCATGGGTTTTTTTGCCGTGCTGGTTTTCGGATCGTTTGCTTCCCAGATCGCCGCCGCTCCGCCGGTACTTGCCGGGAAAGGAATCGCTCGGGAGAACGCACGCCTCACCACGAAAGAGCTCGTTGACCAGGGATATGTGATTCGTGGTGATTCATGGTCAGGGGAGGCCCTGGTCGGTGGACGTGTCGGAATCAGACACCAGCTCTTCAAAGGAAATGAGTATGTTTTCACTCTTGGTACAGCGATCCCGGTAGAATTTCAGATGGCAATTTTCACCAAGAACCGCGAGCCGTTACAGGGGGAAATGAAAACCAGTCCTGAGACTCTGTCGATCCGGGTCAACCCGACAGAAACAGGCACCTACCTGATCGTCTTCACGCTCACCTCAGAGACGAAAGAGCGCATCCCATGGGCGCTGGTTTACGCCTACCGATAAGGAGAGTTTTCATGTCGCGAAGGACGTTGAAATTCGAAAGTGGCAGGTTTCTCGAGTCGCTTTACTCAGGGGATGGGAAGTTGCTTCGAGAGATAGGCGACCATCATCGAACCCGGCTGGTGGCTCGTGACACAACCTTGATTCTGGATGGTGAACGGCAGGACCTTGATGCGGTAGAACAGCTTTTCTCACAGCTGGAAAAAGCACGGCGCAGCGGGCTTGAGGTAACGGCTCATATGGTGCGCTTCGCCCTGGAAAAAGCTGGAGATGAGGATAGCGAAGTACTTGAGGAGCTTTCTGGTTATCAACTGCTGGGAAGCGCCAACAAGCCCCCGGTGGTGCCCCGGAATCTTGCCCAGATGCGTTATTTGGAAGCCATGGAAAAAAGCGCCGTAGTTTTCGGGCTCGGCTCGGCAGGAAGCGGGAAGACGTATCTGGCCATGGCGAGAGCGCTTGCTGCCATCAAGGCAAAGCAGGTCGGTCGGATTATTTTGACGCGCCCCGCCGTCGAGGCGGGGGAGGCTCTGGGTTTTCTTCCCGGCGACCTCCAGGAGAAGCTGGCTCCCTACCTGCGTCCGCTTTACGACGCTCTTTATGACATGCTTGAGCCCGACAAGGTCGAGAGAATGATCGATCGGGGGCTCATCGAGATCGCGCCGCTCGCTTACATGCGAGGACGTACTTTGAGTAACGCCTTTGTGATTCTTGACGAGTCCCAAAATACGAGTCCCGAGCAAATGTTCATGTTTCTGACACGTATCGGTCTGGGGTCGCGGTGTGTGATCACGGGTGATCCTACCCAGGTTGATCTTCGGGGAGGGGCGAAGGTGTCTGGCCTTGCGGAGGCAGCGAGGGTTCTTGAGGGAATTGAGGGGATCGGTTTTGTCAGGTTCAGGAAAGAGGACGTCACTCGGCATCCTGTGGTAGAGCGTATTATCGGGGCATATGACCGAGACCGAGACCGTAATCCTTCTGCTTGATACTTCGGATTCATCGGGCTATAATCTCATGATGAGAAGAAAAGACCTCTTCCGAAGCCTCCGTGAGCACGGAGGCCAACCACCGGAGTAGCGGCTGGGGTTGGGACGGTCAGAGAATCCCTCCCCTCACCGAATCTCCCCTGCCTTTCCCTTCTCAGCACGCATCCTATCGCAATCATTGTCTCTATGAAACGGCGGCGCCCAAGCTTGTCAGCCGTCTTCCTCACCCAGCGCTCATCATTCTTATGTTCCTCTTCGATAATCTGAAGCGCATCCAGTTACAGCGCCGTGGCCTTTCTGCGGGAAGGTGCGGCGTAAGCATGGGGACAATGATTTCACGAGGATGCTTCGATTCAATCCGTGGTTGAAAGCGTCGATTTTCATCGTTTTCATCATTTTCGTCTGGGGTTTGATGGCCACCGGTGACATTCGGGGTACTCTTTTTGAGCTCCATCGGTTCCGCTCGCTGGCCGCAGCTGCCCTGCTTTTTCTTCTCGCATTGGTGCATTTTTTCGTCAATCACCCGAGGAACTTCGCCAATAACTCACGGGTGCTCCTCATCTTTGGGGCGATTCTTCTCCATATCGGGGCAATCAAGGTGATCACCCCATTGCTTGTGGCGACGGGTTGGCAGGGGTCAGGTTGGCAGGGGTTGGGCCTGATACTGGTCCTGCCTTATGCTCTGGCTCCCATGCTGCTCACCTCCCTGATCGATCGAAATCTCGGACTTTTCGCGGCGATCAGCACCAGTTTCTTCGGGGGACTGCTGATGCCTCTTGCGGCAGCTTTTCCCTATCTCTTCATCAACCTATTCACCGGGTTTGTCGCGGTGATGGCAACGAGCCAGCTGCGCCAACGAAGAAGGTTTTTACGTGCAGGGTTTTATTGCGGTCTCGCCGTGATGGCTGGCTGTCTTGTTTTCGGGTTTCTTGATATTGTGCGCGGCGCAGAGGGAGAGATCTTGGGGATGGAAATGCTTTGGAGAACGGGTGTCCCGCTGATTGTTGGCGTGGGGACTGGTTTTATGATCGCGGCGAGTCTTCCTTTGCTTGAGCGGGCTTTCCAGGCTACCAGCAATGTCTCGTGGGTGGAACTGGCTGATCTCAACCACCCTCTTCTCAGGCGCTTGAGTATGGAGGCGCCGGGAACCTATCATCACAGTCTGATGGTAGCCAATCTTGCCGAGGCGGGTGCCGGGGCGATTGGAGCTAATGTCACGATGTGTCGGGTGGGAGCTTATTTCCATGATATCGGAAAGCTCAATAAGCCGGATTACTGCATCGAAAATATCGGTGCGGGAAGTATCAACCCACACGATGACCTGACCCCGAATATGAGCGCGATTGTGATCATGTCACACGTCAAGGACGGGGTCGATCTGGCGCTCAAACACCGTCTCTGTGATGAGATTATCGATGTCATTGAACAGCATCATGGAACCTCATTGATCGTCTATTTTTATTGCAAGGCTCTGAGCAAAAAAGAAGAGATGGAAGGCAAGGCGAAAGCGGGAGAAATTTCCATCGACGACGTGCCAGAGGTCGATGAGGCCGGGTTTCGGTATCCAGGGCCAAAGCCGCAGTCGCGAGAGACCGTCATCATCAGTCTGGCCGACTCGATCGAGAGCGCCTCGCGGAGTTTGGATAAGCCGACCCCGACGCGCATTGAACAGATGGTCGAAGAGCTTGTCGGGCAGCGCATCGAAGACGGCCAACTTGATGACAGTGATCTGAGCGTCCAGGAGCTCGCTGTTTTGAGGCGGAGTTTTATGAAGACTCTCTCGAGTATGCTGCACCCGCGGATTTCGTATCGACAAGGGTCCAAGGATGCAGAGGATGGGGGTGAAGCCACCACCACAGCGCAAGCTGCCCGCACCCGTGGTGATGGGGCGGCATCCAAGTCAAAGAGGGGAGCGGGAAAGAAAACGAGAGCCTCCACTGCTGCCGCAGGAACGGTTTGAGATGGTGAGGGTTCGTATTTTTGACCATTGTCATGCATCGGCCATGGGTCTTGATCTTCCTGCTCTGGAGGATCTTGCCGCAGAAGCCTTTCCGTTGTGTCTGCGGGAGAGTATTTCTGAATCTGCGCTGCCTGCCGACCTGGCAGAGGTCGAGGTCTCTCTGGTTACTGCTGCAGAGATTGCCAGATTGCACGACGAGTTCATGGACGACCCGAGCCCGACGGACGTGATCACATTCCATCATGGAGAGATCCTGATCAGCCCGGAGACTGCCCAGCAGCAGCGACGACCGCACGGGCACAGTCTCCCAGCGCGAAGTCGCACTTTATCTGATCCACGGCCTGCTTCATCTGGCTGGTCACGAAGATACCACGGATGCCGGGAGCAGAGCTGCTGAAGCGCCTCCAGGAACGGATTCTCTCCGAGGTGGCACCGGTCGCATAGGCTTGTGGCGTTGTTGCTTGCCTGCAGAATCCTAAACCTAAAAACGGGAATGGGGGTCGCAACTGGTCATCCGGAGGAGCTTGCGACGCGTGGATCTCCGGCCTGCGGACGGCTTTCGGAATCCCTTACGCCCACAGGCAAATACAGAAAAAGGCCATCGGGTGCTGCTGCCCCGCATCCAGCGTGGCGATGTTACCCGTTGGTCGTGGATGTTCATTCACTTCCGCGTAAGCGCCGTGCCACACAGAATTCAGACAACAATGACGGGCACGCACCGCCATGAATCAGACAGACCCGTCCTAGAAACGTGATCGACTGCCGGTTGGAGACAACCTCACCATTAACCGATCGGACTTCGTAGGTGAGAGTCAGTGATCCTTTGAGGGCTGGTCTGGTCGCGTTCGGCCGAGTCGTTCAGGGTGGTCGCGATGTTTTCCAAGGGTCCGCCATTGATGCTCCGCCAGATCTCGACTTCATCGAGGGATGCGCCACCGGACCACGAGAGGTCGACGTAGATTTTACCTTTTCTTTTCCCGCCAGAAAGCGTCGCAAGCGAGAGCCCGTCAGGGGTGGTGACTTCGTTTGATACTTCCGAGAGTGCTTCGAAACTCGAGCTGTAGGCACCGACAAGGAATTTGTAGGCAGTGGCCGGGGAGGCGGTGGCATCGCTGAAGCTCGTGCTGTCTGCCACGGCATTGCCCACCTCGTTCCAGTTCACGGAGTCGGTGGAGCGGTAGACGGCGAAGCCGAGTTCGTTGCTCGAGTTATCGCTCCCAGGTGAGATCGATCTCGGAGGCGGAGCGGACTGCGGCGGTGACCGAAGCGGGAGCCTACCGGCGGGAAGTCGTTCGGGTCGATGTCGGTGCGAATAGACGAGCTGGTCGATGCTTACGCTGTCGAACTGCCGGTTGCCCTGGGCGCGGTTGGTGTCGACGATCCTGAGGTCGATGTTGCCCTGGGTTCCGCCCGGGAACGAGGCCAGGCCCTCGGTCCCCTGGGGCGAGCCATTGGCGATGATGAGGGGGGGTGAGAAGGGCGTCCACGAGGTGCCGCCGTTGGTCGAGAACTCGATCTCAAAGTCGTCACCCTCGTCGTTGGCTGGAGCCGATCCGGTCACGAAAAGAGTCACACTGATGCCGCCACGGACATTGGCGAAGCGCCAGCGGTGGTCGAGGAAGCTGTAGCGCCTGGATTTGCGTCCGCCGCTTTCAACCTCGGTGATCGTCTGTCGCTGACCATCCGAGCTGAAGGCGGCGTGGGTGGCGGTATGGCTGCCTGCGACGTCGCCGCTGACGAACCAATCTGCGTCAGAGACGGCGATCTCGTAAGGGGGGAGGGGAATCGGTGGTGGCGGAGGCCACATTGGAGGTGCCGGCACCC
>CALSSN010000003.1 GCA_943789025.1 uncultured Verrucomicrobiales bacterium | reverse complement strand
CGGAGACAGGTACGAGCCACTGGGAGCTCAAGCTGGGGGCGGATAACCTCCACTCCTCACCGCTTTACGCAGACGGGCTTCTCTGTGTAGCCATGAACGAGGGTGTCCTCAATGTAGTGACTGCCGATGGGGAGATGGTTTCGGAGATTCAGCTTGAAGGCAACTGTCTCGGAGCTCCATGCCTCTGGAATGGTCAGCTTTTCATTCATACCACCGAGTGCCTGTATGCGTTTGGGATCGATCATGAAACCATCACGCGCGACTCTGTGCCTCGTTCGGCGAAGTTAAAAGTTGGAGAGGCGGTCCAGCTCCGTGCCGTTCCGGCCGATGTTCTTCTCACACCGGGTACGAAACAGGGGTTTCGCTTCCAGAAACTCGATGCCGATGGGTTCGTGGTTGGTCAGGCTGATCCGGCGAGCTTTACCTGGGAAGAGTTCGTCCCACCGACCGCGAAAGTGAAGGGTGCTCTCGATGCAAGCTTTGATGAAGACGGCCTGCTGGTGGCTTCTCCCACCGCAAAAGCCTCTGCCGGCATGTTTAAGGGGACGGGAGAAGATGGCATGACCGTGTTTGTGCGTGGGCGCGTAGTTCCTGGACTCGGATACGAAGAGGACTTCGAAGGCTTTGAGCTTGCTTCGATAAAACCGCAGGATCAGACCGCGTTCGCGTATCCGCCACTGTCGTGGATTGGTGCCCGGTTTAAGTTCGATATCAAGGAGCGCGAGGGAAACAAGGTTTTTGCCAAAAGCTTGGACAGGCTTCTCTTCCAAAGGGCTACCTGTTTTTTTGGGCCTCCGGATCTCAGCGACTATACTCTGGAGGCCGACGTCCTGACCGACGGCAACCGTCGTATCAAGTCGGTGGTTGGATTAGTCAACGGGCGCTATGCGATTTATCTTGTGGGGAACTCGAATCTTCTTGAGATCACCTCCAACCACGACCGCTTCAAGCATAGTGTTCCCTTTACGATCTCTGCAAATACCTGGTATCGATTAAAGACGAAGGTCGTTCCGGGAGATGGCAGCAGCACGCCTTCAAGAATTCTTGCAAGAGCCTGGCAGCGGGATGATCCCGAGCCGGATGGGTGGACGATCGAACTCGAACATTCTGCAGGGCATACTCAGGGTGCTCCCGGTATCTTTGGCTTTTCTCCTCAGGCTCAGAAAGCTGTCTATGTGGATAACATCAGGATTTATGGAAACGAGAAGTAAAAAAGTCCGTTTGCAGAACAAGTAAACAAACCCTTTTTTCATCATCACGATGCAACTTTCCAGAAATGCTCTCGTTTTCCGGCTCCTAATCACATGTGTGACAGGAGCATTCCCAACTTTTGCGATAACTCAGGATTGGCCCTCATGGGGCGGTGGTAACTCGAGGAATATGGCTGCTTCGGCCACAGGAATCACCATGCAGATCGATCCGGGTAAGAGGGTGAAAAGATCTGAGGAAATTGACCTTGCTACGACACAAGGTTTGAAGTGGGTGGAAAAACTTGGCTCCCAGACTTACGGAACGCCCACCATTGCCGGTGGAAAAGTTTTCGTAGGAACTAACAACGAATCGCCTCGTGACCCGAAAAACCTCGGGGACCGGGGCATCGTCTATTGTTTTGACGAGGCGAGCGGAGACTTCCTCTGGCAGTTAGCCGCACCAAAACTCGGTGCCGGAAAGGTCTCCGACTGGGAGTTTCTCGGGATTTGTTCGTCCCCGACGATTGTCGGAAACAACGGGTATGTGGTGACCAATCGTTGTGAGATTCTGTGTTTCGATGTCGAAGGCCTTTCCAATGGAAACCAGGGCATGACCGGGGAGAGTGTTTACAAATCGGGTCCGAGCACAGGCTCGAGCGATCTTTTACCGCACGATGCAGACATTCTCTGGGTCTATGATATGCGCGGTGAACTAGGAGTTTTCCCTCATAATATTGCCAGCTCATCAGTACTGGTCAAAAATGGAAAAGTTTTCTGCACGACCTCGAATGGGGTCGACTGGTCGCATACCAATATCCCCGCTCCCAATGCTCCCAGTCTTATTGTTCTTGATGCCGAAACAGGGGCCTACCTCGGTGAGCAGGACCCGGTTGTTTCCAGTCGAGTACTTCATTGCTCGTGGTCGTCGCCGGCACTCGGTGAGGTGGGCGGCGAGGAACTTCTTATTTTTGCCGGAGGTGACGGCTGGGCGTATGGTCTCGGGACGCAGGCCAAACTGGCGACCGGTGAGGACCCTGAAGATCCAAAGGCAATTCGAATTCTTCCGGAACGCTGGCGCTTCGACTGCAATCCTCCGGAATACCGTAAAGACACTGAGACCGGAGAGCTTATTCGTTACGCGGACTACGAGGGGCCCTCGGAATGCGTTTCTACCCCGGTCATCCACGAGGGTCTGGTGTACGTCTGTATCGGTCAGGATCCAGAACATGGCGAAGGCGTGGGTCGGATCTCGGCGATAGATCCCAGTGGCGAAGGAGATCTGAGCGGCAGGCAGGTGTGGGAGTTCAAAGGTCTCGGCCGCTCGATTTCTACCCCTTCCATAGCAGACGGAGTTCTTTACGTGGCTGACTACTCGGGATTTGTCTTCGCTCTCGACAGCAGAACCGGTGAAAAATTCTGGGAATTTGACACCAGGGGGCATATCTGGGGTTCGACTCTGGCTGTGGATGGGAAAGTCCTCGTCGCCAATGAAGAAGGGGAGCTCTACGTTCTTTCCGGCGGAAAAGAAGGTGGGGAGGAACTGGCTCTCATTGAATTTCCAGCCCCCATTTACAGCGCTCCAGTGGTAGCTAATGGAATTCTTTATCTGGCCACACAGACGCACCTTTATGCATTTGGTGAGCAAAACGAGTAGGCGAAGTGAGCTGTCCCATTGAAGGGGAAATAGCAAAGGCTTTGCTCTTCAAGGTTCTGGGAAAAGTAGCATGCTTGCCTCCGCGTGGCGGACAAAGCGCTTGTTCTTGGGCAGTTGGCATCGGAGTAGCCACGGAAACAGAGCTATTTACCACCCGGGCATGACCTCGAAGAGAAAACCCTTGAGGTATTCTGTTTCGGGCAGGGTGGGGATGACGGGATGGTCGCGTCTCTGGCTATGCCTATCCACAAGTCGTAAAGTCCTTTTTGCATCCACCGTGGCGCTGTTAATGACATTATGGAAAATTTCCCAGGTCACGTGGTGTGAACACGCGTAGGTGGCAAGCAGGCCACCCGGCCTAAGAAGTTTCAGCGCACGAAGGTGAATCTCCTTGTAGCCTCGGAGCGCTTCACTGAGCGCTTTTTTGCTTTTTGTAAAGGACGGTGGGTCGAGAATGATCAGGTCATATTCTCCTTCTTCAGCATCGGAGGATTTGAGGAAATCGAAGGCATTGGTACAGCGGATTTCGATCTCTGTTCCCGCACGTTCTGCGTTGGCCCGAGCAAGAGCACACGCCTCTTCGCTGGCCTCAACCGCCTGGACGCGGGTGGCACCAGATTTGGCGCAAGCGAGGGCAAATCCTCCCTGGTTTGCAAAAACGTCTAGGACTCGCCTGCCACGGGCATGTCCTGCTACTTTCTGGTAGTTGTCTAGTTGGTCGAGATAGAGGCCGGTCTTGTGCCCTGCTCCGAGGGCAGCCGTCAGAGTGAATCCGAGCCCTCCGATTTTTTGTGGAAATGGATCCGGTGCCTCTCCATGAAGCATCCCGACGATCAGGTCGAGCCCTTCAGCCTTTCGGATCGGTGAGTCATTGCGTTCGGTGATCGATACGGGTGAGAAGATATCGACCAGTGTGCGCGCAATGAGCTCTTTCTTCTTCTCCATGGCCAGAGTGAGGGTCTGCAGGACGAGATGGTCGCCATAACGGTCGACAATGACACCTGGAAGCCCATCTGCCTCACTCCAGGCAAGGCGGCAGACCATGGGGTCGATTTCTGAAAGGCTTTCGCGGAGTTGGCGGGCTCTTTGAAAGCGGCGGGTGAAAAAGTCGGCGTCGAGTTGCTGCTTTCGACGCGAAATGCGACGGGCAACAATCTGGGACTCGGGATTGTAAATCGCTGAACCAAGTGGGCGGTCTTTGAAATCCTTCAAGGAGATTACATCACCAGCCTCTGGCTTTCCGAATGTCTTCTGGATCTCTGAAGCATAGACCCAATCGTGTCCGTGAAAGATTCTGGCGCGTGGACGAACAACTATTCCTGGCATCCACGATTCTGGCGCAGGGTAGGGGAGGGAGCTATCGATTCCTTGAGTTATTATTCCCAATCCGAGGTGGAGCTATCTTCGGGCGGGCTCTGGAATTAAAAAATCTCCCTCGCAGCGAGACGGAAGCTAGAGTAATAAGGCGCCGATTCTTAGCTTCGAACAACGCAAACCATGGCAGAAAAAAATGACTCCAAGATCGCTTCTGCGAAATCGCATGAGGGGGCGGAGAGAGCGAAAGCCCTCGCCCGGCTTGCTGATGAAAAGCAGGCAGAGAACATTCAGGTGCTCGACCTGCGGGGGATCTCGACGGTGACGGATTTCATTGTCCTCTGCAGTGGGACATCAACCCCCCACCTGAAGGCGATTCGCAAACATCTTTCCGCCCACGAAACCGAGGTCTCGGGCCTTCACCGGCACTGTGTCGACGGTAGTGAGCAAAGTCACTGGCTGATCCTCGATTACTGGGAGGTAATGGTGCATATTTTTCACCCGGAAAAGCGTGAGCATTACGCCCTGGAAGATTTGTGGGGAGATGCCCCAGTGGTGGAGTGGATGTCACCGGCTTCCTGAGCTTTTTCATCGTCAGTCAGTTCTGAGAGGAATCGTGAACCGGCACGTTTCTGCCATGTTGGTTCCTCCGAAGAAACCCCCAGCCAAGGAATGCCAGTCCGCCGACGAGCATGAAGAGTGAGTAGAACTGCCCTTTGCTGATTTCCAGGATAAGAGGTTCTCCGTCGTCAGGAAGGCGGTAGAGCTCGCAGAAAATTCGGAACAGCGCATAGAGAATGAAGAACATTCCCGTAAGGATGCCGTGGGGAAGCCGGGGGAATCGAAGTCGAGTGACGAGCAGGATGATAAAAAGCACGAGTCCTTCAAGCAGCGCTTCATAGATTTGCGAAGGATGACGCGGGTTGAGTCCAAGTTCAAGAAACCGAGCGAGTTCCGGTGAGGAGGATGCGCGCCCAACGATCTCGGAACTGCTTCCAGAGAGTTCGCTCCATGGAATCTCACCGTCGAATTTTTCGGGAATCTGATAGCGGCTGTCAAAGACCTCACCAGGAAAGCGCACTGCCCATGGGACAGAAGTAACTCGTCCAAAGAGTTCGCCATTTACGAAGTTAGCCACTCGAACTACAAAAATCCCCACTGGAGCGGCAGTGACAAAGTCGTCGCCGACGCCAGTCCAAGAAAGCTTGTTCCTGCGAGACCAGAAGAGCGTGAAAAGGGCAACTCCCAGGAATCCGCCATGGCTAGCCATACCGCCTCGGTTGATAAGGAAAAGACTCAACGGGTTCGCGAGAAAGTTATCAAGATCGTAAAGCAAAATGTAGCCGACTCTTCCTCCTATCAGGACGCCAAAGATTGCTGAGTAAGTAATGAAATCTCCCAACTTAGCCTTTGGAATTTCAGTGAGATTTTTACGTGCGAGCGAGCGGAGCACGAGAAATCCAAGAAAGAACGCCACGACATAGGCCACGCCATACCAGTGAATTCCTCCTTTTTCTCCAAAGGGAAGAAGCACCGGGTTGAGGTCGTGGAGGTAGTAGGCGATCACGAAATCCAGAATATACTTAGACGCTTTTACTCTTTCCTGTCGATGTCACCAGCACGCTGGGTGTCATCATGAGGGAGTTTATGTGAGAATTGAGAGACGTGAGATAATTCGTTTTGCTTTGCTTATGTGATCACCCTCGCTCAGGAAGGTAGGATAGGAAAGCATGAGGTCCTTGCCGCTTCTTGGCTTCGATCTTGTCGTGGATACAAGGAGAGCAGGCTTCTTCCTGGTTTTGTTATTCTGTCACCGAATTCTGAGTCGTGATGGGCCATCTTGATGAGCATCTGGCTTTGTGAGCAGAAGAAGATAAGCCTTGTTCGCTGTGTTCCTGCTCTAGTATCGAGAATCACTTCACAAAGAATGAATTCTCATGACTGCCTCTTGATCTGAGGCATCTGGCGAGGTTGATTCCGATTCATCCAAATGAGGGAGACCCAGAAAAGAAGGTTCAGGCAGAAAATGGCGAGAGGAAATTCATTGTACTGGAATTCTAATTTCATGATGGTGTAGATGCATCGCTATGAGAGAAATGCCGACACAAAGGGCCCCAGCCTCTGTTTCTCAAACCAATAAGGGTGAAAAGTTCAAGGAAGAAGTCGCTTCCGAAGCTGATCTGCGAGAAAAGAGGATGCTCTTGCAGCCAGATTGCCGGTCCTATGGTGTCAGCGAGGGCTGGGTCGCAATGCTGGTAATAGACCTGACGGTGAGATTTGACGAGTTCAATTCCCAGGCATTTAGAATTCCAGACCCACATTCCACGTGAATTAAACACCTTGGAGAGAGCAGCGATTACGTAGGTTCCGAGAATGACCCCTGACTGTAACAAATAAGCTGACCACGTTCCAGAGACACCGGCAGTCCCTGCCCTCCACTTCTTTCTTTGTGAAAAAAAGCCACCAAGGTCTGCGCTACGAGAGTGAGGGTTACTATCTGATAAGCGTGTAAAATATAGCCCTGGCTGTTGAGCAGGGTGTTTGTCAGGGTGCTGCGGAAAGTCAGGAGGAGCAGCGCCAGGAACACGAAACGGGTGACGAAGAGATTCCTTTTGGGATGCCCGTCTCCTTGCGGATTGTTTTTCTGCTGCGCCCAAGTGTCTTGGAAATGTTTGAGGGACTCAACCGGGTGTGCCAATGAGCTGGAATTGGGGTTCCCCTCTGGGTCAACCAGGTAATGATAGCGTGAGGGTCAACTGCTTGGATTTGAATACATGGAAAACTTCGAGAAGGGGTAGTTTTCGTTGAGTGCTGCAGAAGTCAGCAGGAAAAGAAGAGCAAAAAAATCTGGTATCTTCTGACACGACGCCACGTCAGAAATCGATTTTCAATGGTTGTCCTTTTCTGGATTACTCATCAATCGATAAGCCGATGAAGGATTGATGCAACCAGGCTTGGCTGGTGTAAGTGCATAACCTGATTCTCTGTCAGATTGCGAGATTCTCCGCCTGGGAAATAGGCTAAGAATATCTCAGCTTCTGGCGCGATCTTTTCGCCGGAGCTGACCAAGCGAAAAACCAATCCCGATGACAGCGATCATGGCGCAGAGCATGGAAAAAGCGTCACCGAACCTGGCGTAAAATGTCATTGGTGGATTCAGGTCAATTTTGAGCGTCACCGGAAGAGTGCCACGAATAAAAGTGTTTCCTGTTTCCGGATCCTCTATCATGCGACGGTAGCCGTCACCGGATTCGCGATCGTAGGAGCTGCCAGTGGAATCAATCAGGCAGGTCACTCCGGTGTTGGCACAGCGGATCATGGGACGGCGAAATTCGATGCATCGGAACGAGGCATTGATCATGTGCTGGAGGGAAGCTGGTGATTCACCAAACCATCCATCATTCGTAAGGTTCACGAGCACCTGCGGGCCACGACGTATAAGTTTGCGGACGACACGCGGAACGGTGTCCTCAAAGCAGATGAGAGGGGAAAGAAGGATATTCGGACGGGCTGGTTCGCCTAGCAGTTCGAGGACAAGGGGCTCTGTCGAGCGCCCTCGATCGAAATCGCTGGGAAGAAGCCCTCCAAAAACTCTCTCGATCGGCGGAAAGAGTGATCGCAGGGGAAGAAACTCACCAAAGGGGACCAGGTGGGATTTATGGTGCACCTGGGCGTCTTCTAATTCTTTACGTAAAAGCGCAGCGGAGTTGTAGGAAGCACGAATCTCTTGCTCCGATGTCAGCCCTCTACGCGGTTCAAAGACATTGACGCCGAGAAGAATGGAATGATCGCCGAGGGCAAGGAGATCTTCGAGATAGGCCTCATGGTCGGGGTGGTCGAGATAGAGCGGAAGACTGGCTTCAGGCCAGACAACGAGGTCAAACGGATTGATCTCCACATTCAGGCGGGTGAGGTCGTTGAAGGTCTGGTAAATGTTCGTGGCAGCAGCAGGATCCCATTTCAGTGACTGCGGGATATTCGGCTGAACGAGGAGCGTTCTGACCTCAACCGGGTTTTTAGCCAGCGGGGCACCTGCTTTCTCCACTCCATAGAAAAAGACGGAAATGAGAACGATCACGCCAACCATGAAGTCCAGGTGCGGTCGAAGGCGCCCGGACCCGGCTTCAAGATGAATTCTCCAGGCGGTATGGAGAAGAATTCCTGCGATAAAAACAGGAAGAAAGGAAAGTCCAGTCACGCCGATGATGTCCACTATTTGAATGAGGGTCGGGTTCTGATGAAGCGCTACCCCAAGCCCGTTCCATCCAAACCCGGTGAGCATCCACCCGCGCAGCCATTCCAGCCCCGTCCAGGCTGCGGCATTGAGCAGGGCAAAGCGAAGCGAGTTGAAGGATGTTCTGAAGAGTCCCTCAAACCGATTGCCGAGCCTGATGAAGCTGGGACGGCCGTGGTCGTCTACAGAATCTTTATCCGCAGATAGCGACAGCATCGGCGGGTTGGAGAGGTCGTCTCGCGATGGGCGGCCTACGGTAGCAGCAAAGGCACCCCAGGCGGCAACGTAGAGGGCGAGATAGAGAGCGAGGGAGAGGAGTCCGATCGCAGCGAGAATCAGACTGTCGATAACGTGGTGGAGTTCAAGAAGCCACTCGAGGTTGAGAAGGAAAAAAGTCAATCCTGAAACCAGCCCGAGGTGAGCGCCGCGAAAGCCTCGGCTGCGCGGACGAATCCAGCGTCTGAGCTGCTGTAGATACCACCTCCCAGCTTGCGCATCTGAGGTGCTGGCGGAAGGCGGCAATGCAGGAAGGCTCCAGAGGGCAATGAACAGAGGCATCGACCAAACCCAGACGAGAGCCTCAAACCCGTGAGGGGGCATGGACAGTGCCAAGAGAAAACCACTGGAGAGTGCCGCGGCAAGTCTGAGCAGGCGTCCTGGGAGAGAGCGATTGCTCACAGCTTCAACAGGCTGGTTTACCGGTCTAGGAACCGGAGACTTTCTGGCTGGTGTTCCGCCCCTGATACTGATGGGGGTTTACGGTTTTGCTGGTGAGGCAGTCATTGATCCACCCGAGTAAGTTGGAAAAATCTGAGTGCTCCTGACACGCTTCCTCAAGAGCTGCCCAGTCGAGGTGGGGTGATGGTGCTCCTGGCGCGATCCTCTGGATATGTGTTGCCAGAGTAAGGCTTTCGAATTCACACTCTCCCATCCGCTGGATCTCTACGGCGCTCTGCCACTCGTCCATCTGGTCGAGATTGATTCCATAGCTGGTAACTGCGATTCCATAGCGATTGGAGAGTGCACGCAGAATATCGGCCGTTCCTTCATCTTCGATTTTTCCAGCAAAGACCAGTTCGCCACGATGAGCCCATCCGCTCTGGCTGAGGCCTTGAAAGAACTCGCTTCGAAGAGTCTTGAGGTCTGCGTCGAGCCGCATTTTGACGCTGGTAATGACAAAGGGAGACAAGCCCAGTGCCTGTTTCAGTTTCAGTTTCTCGGGATCGAGCCGAATCGCCCCGTCATCGGTGACCTCTCCGACACTCCACTCGACCAGCGCAAGGTTAGGAACCCGCCACAAGGCCTCGGCGGAATCACGCAATGCCGCGTCTTGATCAAAGATGAAAGGAAAACGTGCCGCTGTCTCGTTCATTCTCGCGTAGAGTGCCCGGAACTTCATCGCTCGTGAGAGTTGGATGTTCTGAACCTCGGCGTCTGCTGTTCCAAGAAGCGTCCCCTGGGTAAAACTAATCAGGTTCTGAGCGCCCTGCGGCGAGTTCATGGGTGAGCGGAGATAGTATCCTTGCCCTTGATTGACCTTTGCGATGGGAGCGCTGGGGTCGCAGCACATGATGGAGAAATGGTAGCGCAGAGTGGCGTCGCTATAGTCTTTTTTGAGCCTTACGCGAACGAGTTCAATGAGCTTCGTTCCCTTGACAGAATCAGTAGGATTTTCGGGGAGAATATCCGGAAGAATTTCTCTGAGTTTGTCCCTCAAGTTCATATTCGGTGGGCGGAAAGATGCCGTGGAATTAGGAGGCGGTGAGCCCTTTGCGCACTCGAGCATCGGCGCAAGGTGAGGTGAGTCAAGGCAAGGTATTACCTTGCTTTGCTATTCCGAGGCGTGAAGGCCTCTCAAAGCCCCTTGCCATGGAAGTCATCGCAGGAGTAAACAGTGACCGTTCTTAGCAGTTCGCCGCCACGAAGAATGTTCGCGGACACAACCGGCCAGATATCAGAAAAGCTCTCTTTGAGCGCTGGCGGGAAAATCTCGCCCGGACCCAGGGCAGGAGTGGCAATGAAAAGCGCAGAATCACCAAAACGGGTGGGGGTAGTTGATGAGGGGCTGCGCTCAGTCTCGCTGTTGATCGTCGTCTTTTCCCGCCGGTTGTATCGAGCCCAGCCAAGGAGGGCCGAGGTAGGGTTTTGGCCAACGATGTCAAAAACCGGCGGATCAGTAGGTTTCGAGGACCCGCCTGCAGTGGCTTTGATGCTATTTTTCTGGTCGGTGACTTCGGGAAGGTAGAAAGCAAGGAGGGCAGCAACCTCGGACGAGCTCGCAATCAGGAAAGGCGTCTCTCCGGACGAGGTCACTGCTTCCTTGCGGATATGATCGACAAGCCGGGCGAGCTCTCGCCACCCACGATGTTCGCCCGAGGCATCGCGGATCCAGGGGGTCCAGTAGGAGTGCCCGCCACCCTGCGGAGGAGTATCCCGGTATCCCCAGGTCATTCCAGCACGCCGCACGAGATCAGTTTGCGAAATCAAAAGACTGAACAGTGCAGCAAAGGCAAGAGCGGTAGTTCGCACAGCTATTTTTAAAGAATGGCTGACCGGCACGCCTGGCCAGGTGAGAGCGAGGCGGGCGAGAAGCGGGATGGCCGCCGGAAGCAGGAGGAGGGGAGAAGGCTTGCCGAGAAAAGCAAGTCCCAGAGCGAAGAGAATCAGCGGCAGGGAAAAAGCGATGCCATAACGGGCGCCCAGTGAGTTGCGATTGTGGCGAAGGTCCCAGTAGACGATCCAGAGCAACCCGAATCCTATCAGTGGAGTGTAAGCAAAAGTGGAGCGCCTCAAGAGGTCTGCGATCCCAGTGAGCGACGTATTTCCAGAAAAATCTCCCTGCCAGTGGAGGGAGGCAAGGATGCGGTGATTTTCCTCCCACGCGAAGTAGGGGACCAATCCAAGCCCAATGAGAGGAAGCATCAGGAAGAGAAATTTGCCTTTCAGAAGATTGCGTCGCCATCTGGGAACGACCGCCAACAGGCAACAACTCAATGCAAGGGGAATGATATTTGCAGGGTGGCAGAGAAGGGCGCCTGCTGCTGAGGCTCCAGCAAGAATCCAGAAGCGACGGCTCAAACGATGACTGTGAAGTGCGGACCAGATCGACCATGCCAGAACGGAAAAGAAAAACGCGCTGCATGTTTCAACTGTCATCCGGGTTGATGCGATGCCCATCGCCGGCAGAAGAGTGATCCCGGAGATCGCCCAGACAGATGCCCTGCCACTCGCAATTCCGGCAGTCAGAGCACCGCCGGCAAGCGTCATGCCAAGGCCGAAAAACGGTGCAAAAAACCGGTGCCCGAATTCGTTGCGGCCAAAAACAGCAGTCCCTATTCTGGAGAGCAGGGGAGGAAGGGGGCCGCTTTCCATGTAATGCCAATCCGAACGCGTTCCACAGAGAGCGACGTAGGCCTCATCAGGGTCGAGCTCAGTCGCGGAAAGGAGGAGCAGGCGGGCCACGGTGAGAGTCCCGAGTGCGATCAGAACGATGCGGTTGAGTTCCATGGTGTGGCAAATAGAGGGAGGGCCAGATCAAAAAACAGTGACAGGGGTAGTCAGGCGTCCCAGAATAGGATGGAAGATTGAATAAGATCAGAATCAGGCTTGTCTAAGAAACCATAGGCCTTTCGCTTTACCATGATGTCTGCCATTGCTGATTCCTTTCAAAATGTGTCTTCACCAGTCGGCTTTCCCCGCAGAGTTGCTGCTGTCGTTTTGTGCATTGTGATGCTGGAGCTTCTTTTTTCAAGCTTTCTGACCGTCGGGGCAAAGGATAACCCTGACGAAGACTATAAGAAAAATCTCAGCGCAGTCGAGATTCAGGCACTTGTTCGCTTCAGTAACGCTGCGCAAGATCATGACCTGGTAGGGACTCTGAGAAATGCCCGCGGTGAACGGGTCCGCTTTCTTCTCACCATGAAGGATCGTTATGTCCGCTTCACTTTTGATAATCCTCGGCAGATCATTCAACTGGATCTCAAGGATACCAGCGGTCTTCTCAGGGAAGTAGTCGATGATTCAGAGGAGTCCGTCCCTTTCACGCGCTATGCCGAGTCGGTAAGAGGGTCCGACATCTGGTATGAGGACATCGCCATGCGGTTCCTTTATTGGCCCGATCCGACCCTGGAGGGCGAGGAGCGGATTAAAACGCGCAAGTGTTGGAAGCTGAGAATTTACAATCCTCTCAACCTTGGTCCCTATCACTGTGTTGAAATCTGGGTCGACAAGGGAAGCGGAGGAATCATGAAAATGCAGTGCTACAACTACGAGGGGAAAATGATCAAACGTTCCACGGTAAATTCTGGACATAAGCTGAAGAGCGGAGCCTGGGTGCTCAAGGAAATGCGGGTCGAATCGTTTCGGCCTGGTGAGGGTTCGCCCTACGCACGGAGCTATCTCGAGATAGACAAGCCACAGCCTACAGGGAGTTAAGCCACGTTGGGAGTGTTCCGAGGGCAGCCAACTCCAAGCACCTTGGCGATCAGGGGGGGATTTCAAGAAAAAGAAAACCTGCTACCGTTGTCCGATGTGAAGGAGTTGCAGGACTTCGGCCCGCGAGGCGGCATTGTCGCGAAACACTCCATGTACAGCGGAGGTGACTGTCTGAGCACCCGGTTTCTGGACCCCTCGCATCGACATACAGAGATGTTCTGCCTCGATGACTACGATGACCCCCTGGGCGTTCAGCTTGTCCCGCATGGCATCAGCGACCTGACGGGTAAGGCGCTCCTGAACCTGAGGGCGGCGCGCGAAGCCATCGACAACACGAGCCAGCTTGGAAAGCCCAGTGAGGGGTCCTCCTTTTTGGGGAATGTAGCCGACATGAGCACGTCCAAAAAAGGGAATAAGGTGGTGCTCGCAGATTGAGTAAAGTGGGATATCGCGAACAACAATGACTTCATCGTGGTCCACATCGAATACGGTCTCAAGGTGGCGCTCTGGCTCTTCATGAAGCCCGCCGCAGGTTTCCTCAAACATTCTGGCAACGCGGGCCGGAGTATCAATCAGGCCATCACGCTGAGGATCTTCACCAATCGCGGCAAGAATTTCTTTTACAGCGGATTCGATCCGGGGGCGGTCGACCTTGGGCTGGGATTCATCGTGCATCATTCCCACCCTAGAGCGAAGCTCGGTAAGGGCAAATGGCATCTCTGCAAGTGGCCGTGCACAAGTGTCAGAGGGAGCGGTTCCGGGCGTCTATGAAAGGGGCTGATCGCTTAAAAGCATTCGTTTTTTATCGCTCTCCTCAATGAAGATAACGGGGTTTGATCCAGAGCCTTTGACCAGGTCGCACCTCTTCTCTTCCCTCCCAGTAAAGGGTCAAAGACGAAAGCGTCGCACCCTGGCCTTCGAGATTGCTTGGCACCGCTTTCAGTTCCTGCCGTTCACCAAGGTAACGTACCTCAGTGACTTCTACCTGAATAGCGTCGGCACCAGAGGCCTGGAGGACTTCAAGCTCTTCGGGCCGAGTCCAGAGCCAGCCATCGCCCATCTGCCCTGGTGCGGGAGGAGAAGCAATGCCTCTCATGAATGATTCCGGGAGACGATTGGCAGGGCCAAAGAGGTTGGCGCAGTAGGCGTCACAGGGGTTTCTGTAGAGCGCCGCAGGCTCTCCTACCTGAAGAAGCTCGCCTTTTCTCATGACCGCTATTTCGTCAGCAATGGCGAGAGCGTCTTCCGTATCGTGGGTGACAAAAAGGCTTGTTGTTCCGGTGTTCTTGAGGATGAGTTTGACGTCGTCACGCAGCTGCTTGCGCAGGGTAGTGTCGAGATTGCTGAAAGGCTCATCGAGGAGCAGGATGCCGGGCTCGGGAGCCAGAGCACGAGCCAGAGCAACCCGTTGGGCCTCACCGCCGGAGACCTCGCGTGGATAGCGCCCGCCATATCCGGAGAGTCCGACAAGCTCGAGCATTTCTTCCACCTTTGCCGCCCGTTGTTTGCGTCTCATGCTCTTAAGTCCATAGCCAATATTTTTTGCCGCCGTGAGGTGAGGAAAAAGCGCGCCGTCCTGGAAGACCAGACCAACCCCGCGTTGCTCGGGAGCGATTACATGGGTGACGCTGGACGCGAGTTTCGAGCCGATATGAATCTCGCCGCCATCAGGAATTTCGAGGCCAGCGATCATTCTCAGAAGAGTGGTTTTTCCGCTTCCGCTCTCACCAACGATCGCCATGGCATGGCCCTCTGGGATGTCGAGGCTGACACCATTGACTGCCGGAAATTTCGGATCGCCGGTGAATCTCTTAGTCAATGATTGAATGCGGAGGGAGGACATCGATAAATATACGGAACAGAAGAACGCAGGATGCTGACAACAGGCAGCACATGGTTGGGAGGATCTTGCTACTGTGTTTTCCAGCCTTCCATGAGGCGGTTGAGCGGAACGAGGCCGATGATTCCGGCAAGAACGATGAGGAGCGACGGAACTGCGCACTCAGCAAGCCGACCCTCTGAGGCAAGACTGAACGCTTTGGTGGAGAGTGTCTCAAAGTTGAAGGGACGGAGCACCAGAGTGAGAGGGAGTTCTTTGAGAACATCGACAAAAACGAGAATGGCTGCAGCAAGCAGGGGACCCCGGAGAAGCGGGAGGTTGATCCGGAGGAGGGTTCCTAAAGGACCTCTCCCCAGCAGACGGGAGGCAGAGTCAAGATTTGTGCAGACACGCTCCATCCCTGACTTGAGAGGATGGTATGCGACGGCGAGAAAACGGACAAGATAGGCAAGCCCAAGTGCGACAAGGGATCCACTGAAGAGCAGCGAGGGCTCACTCCCTGACAACCTCTGCAGCGAAGAGACGGGCCCTTTGTCCAGCCACCCAAGAGGCAGAAGAATGCCGATGGCAATCACGGCTCCGGGCACGGCGTAGCCAAGGGTGGCAGAGTGAACAAGCGGCGCGAGAAATCGAGAAGTCGAGACGCGCCGGGCATAAGATAAAAGAACGGCACCGAGAAGCACGGTCAAGGTGCCGGTAGCTGCGATGGCAAGAGTGGACTCCAGCAGTTGCCAGAACTTCGGAGTGAGTGTTTTCTGGTAGGTTTGAAGCGTCCACCTCGCGAGCCGCCATCCGGGGATAAGAAACCCTGTGGTGACTGGCAGAAGACACAGGCACGCCGCGATCATTCCAGTAGATCTTCCGAGTTGCTTGCGCTGGGGCGTGTGGTGGGTTTTCAATCCACTGGCGAAAAAACCCTTCTTTCCTCGTTGCATGCGCTCGCCGATCAGAAGAATGAGAATAAAGAGCATGGCTCCTGCCGAGAGACGGACCGCGGCTCCAGTGTCACCCACGGCCAGCCAGGTTCGGAAGATTCCGACTGTTAAGGTCGGAATTCCGAAGAATGAAACAGCGCCATAATCGTTGATTATCTCCATCATGACGAGCGCAAGTCCCGCGACGATTGCTGGACGGGCCATAGGAAGAGCAACCCGGAAAAAAGTGGCGGTCATTCCTCGGCCGAGTGTTCTCGACACCTCGATCGAAGAGGAAGCCTGGTAGCAGAAGGCCGCTTTGCTCGCGAGGTAGACATAGGGGTAGAGCACAGACGCCAGAATAAGCGAGACGATTCCGTAGCGCATCACGGCTTCGGCATGGAGGAATGCTTCCACTCCCCAGTTGCTCCTCACCCAGATCTGGAGCGGAATAAGTGACTGGAGGATGTCTCCGTAGGCGTATGCCGCGACATAGGTGGGGAGCGCAAGAGGCAGAATCAGCGCCCAGGAAAAAATGCTTCTTCCGGGGAAGTTGAAGCTGGAAACAAGCCACGCGGAAGGGACGCCGATGGCGAGCGAGAGGAGGCCGGCGACGGTGAGAAGGATGGCGGTGTTTTTAAGGTATCCCGGAAGGGTATGCTGCCGGATATGCTCCCAGTTTTCTCCTGGCGAGGAAAAAAGATTAGCCAGAATGACGAGCATCGGGATCGAAACGATGAGCGCGAGGGATCCTGCCGTGATAGTCCAAGGGCTTGAGAGTTGCCAGGCCCAACGTTGTGCTGAGACTCGGAGGTTTCCCTCGGGGGAAAGGAACAGAGGAGCCTGCTTACTTCTGGACTTGGCAGGACCCATGGTTTGGTCTGATCATCGTGACTGACTTGATCCGGCTGATCATCCGATAAAATGTGACGAGCTCTACTCCCAGCCGGCCAGATCAAAGGCTTTCACCGCTGCCTGATTGTATTTTCCGAGCTCCGAGAGGTTCAGTGTGTCGGCCTTGAAGGCTCCCCACTTTTTAAGGAGAGGTGAGCGCTGCCCTTCAGGATTCACGGGATACTCAAAGTTCGCGCGAGCAAATTCGGACTGCTGTTCGCTCTCGACAAGGAATTCGAGAAGCGTAATCGCGTTTTCGGTATTCTTGGCATGACGAGTCACTCCTGCTCCAGAGATGTTGATGTGGGCGCCGCGCCCGCCTTGATTGGGGAAAAAGACGCCAATCTTTTCTGCAGATTTTCTGTCGGCTGGATCGGAGGAGGTTGCCAGAATTCCAAGGTAGTAGGTATTGACGATGGCGACGTCTGCAAGGCCCGCAGCTACCGCGCGCATCTGGTCGCGATCGCTCCCTTGCGGTGGGCGAGCCATGTTGCTGCGGACTGCTCGTGCCCACGCAACGGCTTGTTCTTCGCTCGACTGCGCAATGATCGAGGCAAGGAGCGACTGATTGTAAATGTTGCTTGAGGAGCGGGCGAGTATTCGCCCTTTCCAGACGGGCTGGGCAAGTGCTTCATAAGTGGAAAGGCTGGCCGGGTTCACTCGAGCTTTCGCGTAAGCGAAGATACGGGCGCGAAGGGTCAATCCGAACCAGTAACCGTCAGGCTCACGAAGCTGCGCTGGCACACAATCTTCCAGTTTCTCTGATTTCACCGCCTGCAGGAGCCCCGCTTCCTGGGCACGGACCAGACGTCCGGCATCCGCCGTGACAAGCAAGTCGGCTGGGGATGCCTCGCCCTCTGATTTCAGCCGCTCGATCAACTCGTCCGCGTTTGCTTTAACCACATTGACTTTGATTCCTGTCTTTTCAGTGAATCGGGCAAAAAGTGCTTCGTCGGCCTCATAGTGCCGGTGGGTGTAAAGATTAACCTCTCCTTCCGTTTCGAGCTTCCTCTTGTCGGTCTCTGCATCGGCCCGCAAACCGAAACTACAAAGAATGAAAATAAGAAGCGTGATGGGTTTAAAACGAGAGATAATTATCATGGTCATACGTAATTTTATGGATTGAGACGCGATCTCAACAAGGAAAAAAAGAGAAGGGATCTATTGGATTTTGGGGCTCGACTAACTGCAAGTCGGCAGGAGCTGTATGCCTTTTACCTTCCTGATCGTAGCAGAGGCGGCATCATCAGGCTTTGGAGTCTTCTTCGGAGGGAGAGCTGGCCTGTTCTTCAGAACCGGCTTCGTCCGAGGTATCACTGGCCCGCTTGAGTTCCTCCTCAAACTCCTTCTTGCCACGCTTAAACTCCCCCATGCTCTTGCCCATGCTTCGGGCGAGCTGCGGCAGTTTCTTCGCTCCGAAGAGGAGGACGATGATAAAAAGAATGATGCCGGTCTCGGCTGGGCCGAGCGGACCAATGAAGGCGAGGGTCTCGCAGGTAATAATCATGATTCTTTTAGACTCTAAGGTGCTTTCCGGCGGAAGCCATCAGGAAAGTTGCAATTTCTGAGGCAGGTGAAAAAGGGCTAAAAAAGATAAAGAACGGATGCGTGAAGCACCCAGGTGAGCAGAGCCAGAAGAATAAAGAAGAGAAAAAATAAACTGAAGAAGGTGGAAGAACCGCCTTTGGTTTACCTCTTTTCTCTGGGAGCGCGTCAATCGATTTGTTCGGCCTTCTTCTTCACGGGGCTTCTTGATGGGTTTGCTCGGAATCTTCTTCCATCAGGAAGAGGTCGGGCTGCTCGACGATACAGGCGTTGTAGCGGTGAAGATCCTCGTTCAGTTCTCTGCGACTTGCATAGCTTCGGGAACTTGAAGAGGGCTGCTGTTTTCTGCTTCTTCTCGCTCTTGATTTTTTCATCATCCTGTGGGCTGGGGATTGATTCTGAAACCCAGCCTTTGCTTGTCAGGAAAGTTTCCCGAGTTTGCGCAGGGTGTGGGTCTCGGTAGTTTAGGTATCTATACTATTAAGGAATCTTACGATAATCCAGTCTTTTTACCTTGCGTGCCGCAGGCACCAGGACAGCGAGGCTTGTCACTAGGACTGCCGTAGCGATGATGGCGAGAGCATGCCCCTGAGTGAGAGAGGAGGGATGGCCTTGAGCACGAATTCGCAGGACATCTGGAAGAGCGGCAGTTGAGATGACGCCTACGAGAAGAATGAAGCTGGAGATAAGGCAAAGCGTTCCGCCAAATCCAGAAACCATTTTCGCTGGGTTTGATTCCTGAAAGTTGGGGAAGATAGAGCCAAGTCCCGCAGAGTATGCGCATAAACCGGAGCACAGAAGGAGCATAACGCTGCAGAAATATGCGCCTCGTGAAAAATCCAACTCCAGGACATGACTCGACAGAACCATCAAACCGATACTGATCAGCCCAGTGATAAAAATAGACTGAGCAAGTTTAAGCCAGAGAAGATTGGCGATGGAAAAAGGGGCAACTCCGATTACCCAGAGGCGGCGGCCTTCAAAACTGAATTGCGGGAAGACGAATCGGGTGGTGAGAGTGGAAAGGGCCAGAGAGCAGACGGTAAGATTGAGAAAGCTGATCACCGTGTGCCAGAAAGGATTCTCAAAATCGTAGCCCATGTTTCCGATATTCAGGATATAGACGATGAGGAGTCCGATGATAATGACGCTCTGGATCCACTGGGAAGGGTCTCTGATAAAGGTGAGAGCATCTTTATATAGTAGCGCCCGGTATCTCAGGAGCGGCCCGGGGAGGAATGATGCTTTTCCTGAGTGTTTGATCCTCCCGTGATTCGCTTCCAGATCTCGAGATGCGTCGCGCGCTGCGCGCCCATCCTTTGAGGTAGAAATGTTTAGCGAGGAAAGACGCTGCCAGTAATCCCATGAGCGCCTGACTCGCAGTTAGTAGAAAGTGAAAGCCTCCCTGATCCTCGTCATGGACTCCGAGCCATCCCAGTACTGAAGTAGAAACCCAGGTATTGGGAAGAAGTGGATGGGCTGCCAGTTCCGTGTGCCTGAGGTAGTCACTGATGGCCATGCGTGCTGAGGCCACATCTGCATCCACAATGTCCTGAGGTGCCGTGGACTGAAGATTCCAGGTCAGGAGGCCCACCAGAAGAAGGAGGATCGGAATGATCCCTTTGAAACCTTTAGGCCACCAGGTGGTGACGGTGAGCACGAGAATTGCTGCGATCGCCGCGGGCACGATGATGAAGAAGAGAATGAGGCCTAGACTGGCCAGGTAGAAGAGAGGGCCGGCATCAAAAAGGTTGCCATAGGACAGCAAAAGCGGCGCACTGAGAATCACTAATCCCCAACTCGAAAAGGTGATGCTCTCGCCGAGCCTTCCCGCAAAGAGAGCCTCGGGCTGAACTGGAAGAGAGATCAGCCACGCTGTTTGACGACTCCGAAATGCTCCTACGAAAAGAAGGATGCAGTTCGAGAAGATCAGCATGAGGAAAAAGAGAAAGAAGATGAGATAAAACATCCGCTCGATAAGCATCTCTCCAATTCCAGGAATGCTAGCGATGTATGCGATGCCACGTGTGAAAAGAAAGGTGCCTATCACTTGATAGCTGACGAGAAAAAACAGCATGATGGCGACCATCAACCGAGACCTTTGGACGACGCTGTTGAGAGTAGCTCGCGCACACAAAAACTGGCAGTGAAGGAGCAGGAAAGACTGGCGAAGAGAGCTGTTCACTGCGGCTATCATGGCCGTCGTCTGACCAGAGATCAAGAGCCAGCATTTGAAATGAAAGGAAAGAAAAGCCGTTCTTTTGAAAAATCGAGGCAGGCTCGATATCTTAGAAAGCAAGAGATCCCGAAAAGTTGAAGAACACCTGTGGGAGAAAAAAACTGCGTTTCGGAGATTTCTTAAGGAGGGTCTGATTCATGACGGTGCCCGTCATTGTTGTCCGCATTATCCACGACCAACGAGCAACAAAGCCACGCTGGATGCGGGCAGCAACCCGAAGGGGTTTTTTAGCGAGCCCAGAGTGCAGCGATGCTGACTTTAATCCTATTTCATTCCAAGTGGCGGGTGGAGCAGTGGATCAGACCTTCTTTAAAAGTTGGCTTATGTCATGGATCGAGGTCGAATTTCTGGAGAGTCTGGTTTATAGAGTGCGAGCATGTCGCGTTCACTTCTTGCTTGGCTTGTCATCGGCAGCACGGTGACTCTTCTCTTGTGGGGTCTCTACCAGACTCCTGTTGCCGAGGATTTCTCTCGCCTTACCTTTGGGTGGTATCGAGTCAATCCGGATCTTTTTGGTGATCTTGAGCTTGTTCCGATTCGGTGGCTTCAGCATTTTGTGTTTACTCTCGCCGCCTTCGGAGTTGCCTGGGTGGTCATTGATTCTCCTCGAAACTCATCGCGTTCGCTTTTCGCGATTCTTGCCACGGTTGTGGTGGTAGGTCTTTCTCCTGCCATGGCTCTTTACGCAAAACTCTTTGAGCCTCTATCCGGGATCATTACGATTCTCCTTTCGCTCGCACTCAGCCTCCTTTACGCCTCCAGTGAGTGGGGGCAGAGGAAGCACGAGTTAAGACGAATTTTTGGTGGGCGGATCAGCTGTGAAATGATGCGCAAGCTGATGGGTCTTAAAGATGCTCCGGTTCTTCATGGCCAAGAGCAGGAGGTTGTGATTCTTACCGTCACCATCTTTTTTGACGAGGGGAGCTTTGCTAAGCCAGTTGAGCGCTCTCAGATTGTAGATCTCACGAACCAGTTTCTTGGCGCAACCTCTGAGTTTCTCTGCTCTCGAGGTGCCTTCCTTGACGAGGCCTCGCCGGATTGTGTTCGGGTCTTTTTTGGTCTTCCAGTCGCGCTGGATGATTCCTGTCAGCAAGCGTGTACGGCTGCGCTTGAGCTTCGGCAGAGACTGAATAATCTCGTTCTTGAAGCTGATAGCCAGTGGACCCAACGGCTTCGGTTTGGAATAGCGCTCTCTCTTGATACCGTGATTTCAGGAATTTTTGGAGAAGGAGCTCAGCGGCAATACAGTGTCTTAGGGCAGGGTGTGGATCTCTGTCGGCGCCTTGCGGTTGCGAATTTGAATTACGATTCAAAGATACTGGTCGACCTGTCGGTCTTCCAAAGGATGACGCATACCTTCGAATTTCGCCCGATTGATCAGCTTCAGGAGTTCCCTTCTGGGAAAATCAGTGAATTTTACGAATTGATGGCCGCGTCGGGAGATCTTTCAGAAACCGCTCTGAGGGCCCGGGATCAATTTTGGAACGGGGTTATGCTCCTCCGGGAAGGAAGAAACCAGGAGGCTCTGAGCCATTTTGAAGCAGCTCGCAGTCTGGTGTCCGAAGAAGCCTCGGATCCGGTTGTGCTTCGCTTCATCGAGACCACCAGGCATCTTCTTTATGCTGACGGGGAAGAGCCAGCAGTAGTATCACTTCCATCGAGTGATGGGGTTCAGGATACTTTCTCCTGAGTCAGTATTTTTATCAGCACCAATTTCAATGCCTCGCATTGCCTACCCCGAACCAATTCTGAGGCTGATTTCCGGTCTCAAATCTTTGCCTGGCGTGGGCCCGAGAAGTGCGGAGAGAATCGCTGTCTGGATGCTTGGTGGGGGAAAGGAAAAGGCGGACGCTATCGCACAGGCAATCACCGAGGCGCGTGAGGGGATCGCGCGTTGCGAGGAATGTGGGTTTTTTCTGCTACAAGAAAATCCGTGCCCACTTTGTTCGGATCCCGAGCGGCAGGGTGATACAATTTGTGTCGTCGAGCAGCCGACCGATATCCTTCCCATCGAGAGGACAGGCGCCTTCACTGGTCTCTACCACGCACTTGGAGGAAGGCTTTCGCCTCTTGATAATGTGACGCCGCAGGATTTAAGAATCTCTCCACTGATAAGCCGGGTGCAAAAGAGGCGGGTGAGCGAGGTTATTCTCGCGCTGGGCTCGGACGTTGAAGGCGAGGCGACGGCTCACTATCTGGCTGGGATTTTTAGGGAAAAAGAAGGACTCCAAGTCACCCGGCTGGCCCAAGGGCTTCCCGCGGGCGGTGGGCTTGAGCATGCGGACGAACTTACTTTGCTGCGTGCGCTTGATGGAAGGCGAGGCATGGGTTGATTTATTCGAAGTAGGTTCATCGTTATTTTCGTAGTGACTGACAGGTGGGCTTGTGATAAAGAATTCTTCTGCTAGAGATAGAGTTGTTCGATTTTTCGTCTTTTTAGAGAATCATGAAGTCACGCCTTAAAATTTTAAGCGTATTATTTTTTTCCTTTTCTTTGTCGGTCATGACCGGCTGTGTTCCCCTTGAGCCGTCGGCAGGCGGTTTTCCAGTCGGCTCCGGATATCCCGGGCAACCTGGTTTTGGTCATCCCGGTCATCCCGGTCATCCCGGTCATCCCAGTCAAATGGCAGCGGGTCAAGGAATCGGAGGACAAGCACCTCCTGGAGCAGCGCCTTATCAGCCTTTTCTGGCGGAAAACGGTCAGCCTTACACGCCGGGAACCTTCCCGCCGAATGTAGCGGTCGGTCAGCCTTTCGGGGCTGGTGTTTATCAAGGTCCAGGTGGCCCTAATCTCTTCGATGGAGGGAACGCAAGTCCGGGGTCGGGTGGAGGAGTTTCAATTCCGCAGCAAAAAAAGAAAGTGGCCCAGCCAGATCCCAGCGGAGACCACCCCAGAGGAATTCCAGTACCCAATCGCCCGGGGAAGGTCTATAGCCCTCACAGCCGCGACCAGGGACTCGTCGATGTCAGCGAGTGGCCCTCCGGCACTTTAGTCAAAGACCCGTTCAAGCCTGACCAGGATCTCTGGTTTTTCGTTCCTTGATGCCGACGACGGATCGTCTCCAGCTTGCTATCCTCGGGCCAGGCCTGATTGGAGGGTCGCTTTGTCTTGATCTCGTCGAGAAAGAGGGTTTTACGGTCTCAGTATGGGCTCGCCGTCAGGAAGCGGTTGATCAGATTCTCGCCGCTGTGCCTCGCTGCAGAGCCTCGACAGATCTTGGAAGAGTTGTTTCTGGAGCGAAGCTTATTGTCCTCGCTACTCCTATCGAAGTGATGGGAGCGATTGCGAAACAGCTTGTGTCTCTGGCGGACATTGCCGGGAGAGTTGTGGTTACCGATGTCGGGAGTGTCAAGGAATCCGTGGTCACTGAGATGAATGCTGTTTTTGAGGGAACCCAGTTCAGTTTTGTCGGCGCGCATCCGATGGCGGGATCCGAAGAAGGCGGTTTCTCTGCGGCCAAGAAAGGGCTTTTCCGAGGTGCTCCCTGTGTGCTGACTCCGGTTGACGGAGATGCTGCGGGGGACGTTGAGCTGGCAGCCGATTTCTGGATAGGCCTGGGTGCGTGTCTTCACCGGATGAGTCCTGCGGAGCATGATCGGAGGATCGCTCTTATAAGTCATCTTCCGCATCTTGTTGCGGCGCTCACAGTCGAGGCGTCACTTGGAGTCGAGCCGGAGGCTGCGGGCGTCGCGGGAAGCGGGTTCAAGGATGCCACTCGGATTGCTGCTGGTGATCCTGAACTTTGGAGAGGTATTTTTCACCAGAACCGCAAGGAGGTTGTTACCGCTCTGGAGGAGTTTCATCGCGGAACAAGCGAGGTGCTTGCATTTTTGAAAGAGATGGACGATGAAGCGCTCCACGCATTTTTAGTCCGTGCCAGTCAACTGCGGCGGGGGGTGGATGAGAAGCTCTTTTCCGACCCGTCGTGTTATTGATTCCAAGTCCTTCATGTCCGAGATCCGGGTCAGCCGAGCAACGCTTCTCTCAGGAAAAATTTCTGTGCCGGGAGATAAGAGTATTTCCCACCGCGCAGCGATGCTCGCAGCACTTGCCGACGGTCCTTGTGAGATCACTGGGTTTCTTCCCAGCGAGGACTGCCTCTCGACGTTGCGTGCCATGGAGGCACTCGGAGCCCGTGTCGAGTATCTCGACGCAGATTCAGAAATTCCTGATGATGATGATTTTCTCCCAACGCAGATCAGGATTCACGGCACGGGCATGGAGCTCTCGGCCCCGGAGACGGCAATCGACTGTGGTAATTCGGGCACTACCATGCGTCTTCTCTCGGGGATTCTAGCAGCCCAGCCGTTCACAAGTGTGCTCACGGGTGATGCTTCACTTTCTGTTCGGCCTATGGGGCGTGTGATCGAGCCGCTTGAGAAAATGGGTGCTTCCATTGAGGCCTCGCCAGAAGGAACGCCCCCGTTGACCATCCGTGGAAATCCCGACATCGAGTCAATTTCTTATCCTCTGCCGGTGGCCAGTGCTCAGGTGAAGAGTGCTGTTCTGCTTGCCGGGCTTTTTGCTGAGGGAACAACCACGGTGATTGAGCCGTCGACGACTCGTGATCATACGGAAAGAATGCTCGATCTTTTTCGCGTCAAGACAGAGAGAGAAGCCGGGGCGATTTCGATTCAGGGGAAACAGATTCTCAGAGCACAGTCGGTCTTCGTTCCGGGGGACATTTCCAGTGCAGCTTTCTGGCTGGTGGCTGCTGCTGCGCAGTCAGGATCCAAGCTCACTGTACACGGAGTAGGGCTCAATCCCACGCGCAACGGCATCCTCAAAGTGCTTGCAATGATGGGTTGTGACCTGACGGAGACCATACAGAGCCTCGATCACGGAGAGCCCTTTGGTGACATTGCCATCAAAGGCTGCGCCCTCCAGGGCGTGGAGATCGGAGGTGATATGATCGCCAATGTCATCGATGAGCTTCCGGTTCTGGCGGTTGCAGGTGCTCTCGCGCAAGGAACCACGGTGATTCGTGATGCGGCTGAGTTAAGAGTCAAAGAAACGGATAGAATTGCCGCCGTTGCCGGGAACCTGCGGGCTTTCGGAGTGGATGTGAAGGAAGCTCCGGACGGCATGACGATTCATGGCGGATCACGCCTCAAGGGAGCCACGGTCGAAAGTTTTGGTGACCACCGAATCGCCATGGCCTTTGCTATTGCCGGGCTTCATGCAGACGGCGAAACAGTGATCAAAAACTCCGAGTGCGTCGCCACCTCGTATCCGAATTTTGAAATGCAGCTCAAGAAGTTCCAATCTCACCACATTCACGACTATCAGGGTCTGGCTGAGTAAGACTGGAAGAATAATCAGAACTCTAAGAAACTGTTTCAATCATGACAACGTCTGCCCACTCAGTGATCGCGATCGATGGACCTGCAGCATCCGGAAAAAGCTCGGTTGCTCGAGCACTCGCCGCAGAACTCGAATTCGCCCATATAGATACCGGTTCGATGTATCGTGCGCTGACCTGGAGGTTGCTTGAGCTCGGTGTCGACACCAAAGATCCCGAACAGGTCAAAAATGCTCTCTCAGAAATCCAGATAGATACAGAAATCGGTGACGGCAGACTCGTGCAGCGTCTCGACGGACACGACCCCATCGCTTTTATCAAAGAAGACAAGGTGAGTGGAGCCGTCTCGGAAGTGGCAGCGGTTCCTGAGGTGCGAGAGTGTCTCGTCGGTCTGCAACGTCAGCTGCTCATCTCAGGGAATCTCGTGATGGAGGGGCGTGATATCGGTTCGCATGTGTTTCCTGAGACGCCTTACAAGTTTTATATGGATGCAGATGCCGAGGTTCGAGCTCAACGGAGGGCCGCAGAGGGGTCGGTTGAACAGATCGCAACCCGTGACAAACAGGACTCAACGCGGAAGGCGGCACCTCTTGCTGTTGCAGAGGGCGCCCAGGTCATCGATACGACTTATTTAAGTCTTGAAGAAGTTGTCGCCGAGGTCAGAAGTCGTCTTGGAGATCTCTCAACTCAAGAAGTTAGCACTTTCTTCTCCCAAGAAAGAAATCGAAAGCCGCACCCATGTCTCCTGTTTACCGCATTGGTCATTCGCTTTTCAGGCGTTTGGCAAAAGGGTTTTTTTATTACGAAGTTCTCGGGCGTGAGAACCTGATCGAGGAAGGTGGCTGCCTGGTTGCCAGTAATCACGTCAGTTATATGGATCCACCGCTGATTGGAATTGCTTTCGACCGTGCGGTGCACTATCTGGCGAGGAAGACTCTTTTTCGCGGGGTCGGAGGGTGGCTTTACCCGCGTTGGAACTCGATTCCTGTCGATCAAGACAAGCCGGAAGTAAAGACAATCAAGACGGTGATCAAGCTTCTTCAGCAGGGCGAGCGCGTGGTTGTCTTTCCTGAAGGGCAAAGGTCCTGGGATGGGAATTTGCAGTCCGGACAACCCGGTGTCGGTTTCATGGTCAGTAAGGCGCGGGTTCCAGTTCTTCCGGTGCGTATTTTTGGCGCTTACGAGGCGTTGCCGAGAGGAGCCGGTATGTTTCAAAGGACAAAAATCACGGTCGCTGTGGGGCCGCCGATCGATTTTAGTGGTGCGGAATATTCGGGAGGCGGATCCGAGACTTACCAAAAATTGCAGATGAGATCATCACCGCTATCGCCGCCCTGAAAGAAGCCTAGTGGGGTGAATGGCGAGGTGGTGTGGGTGGTTGCTCAAGACTCCGGATTCCCGTCACCTTCATGATTTAATCTTCTGGATGGCTGGTTGCTACGCTTCGGGAGAAAAATCGAGTGCTGCCGAGTTGATGCAGTAGCGGAGACCGGTAGGCTCCGGGCCATCAGGGAACACGTGACCGAGGTGTGCTTGGCAGCCACTGCAGATGACTTCTGTGCGACTCACTCCATGGGAGAGATCCTCAAGCTCGCTGATTGCCTCTGGCGAGATCGGCTTCCAGTAGCTCGGCCACCCGCTCCCGGAATCGTATTTGGCCTGGGAGCGAAAGAGTTCTGATTCGCAACAGATGCAGGAGTAAACACCTTGTTCCTTGTGGCCGTAAAAACACCCGCTGAAAGGCGCCTCAGTCCCTTGTCGCCTGGTCACCTCAAATTGCTCAGGGGTCAGTTTTTCCTTCCATGCGCTTTCAGATTTTTCCATCATAACGATGATAGGTTCGGTTGCTCTCTAGTCCAGAAACGAATTCCCTTCCCTGAAATCCCTTTCTTCGCTGACTAAGGAGGCAAGCCTTCGACTATGTCAGTGCGGTGAGTGAAGAGAGCGCACTCTCTCTATCACTGTAAAACCAGAGGAGTTCTCAAGGTTCCTTGGGTAGTGGGTTTTTCGGACAACTGTCCAGTCTTGTTCCTCAAATTCGGGAAAATTGACATCCCCTTGAAAGCTTCCACGCACTTCGGTAAGCAGCATTCTAGTCGCCATGGAAAGGGTCGCTGCGTAGGTCCTACCCCCGCCGGCAACCACGACTTCTCGGCAGTCGGGATGGATCGCGTAAGCAGCCTCTGGGATCTCTGCGGGATGCCCGATAGTGCAGATTCTTTCAGAAAGCTTTTTAGTGCTCAGGACCAGGGGGTGGGCGCCGACTCGCTCGAACCATCCTATCATCTCGAGATACGTTACTCGTCCTACGAGCACGACTTTTCCACGGCAGTAATCCCGGAAAAGGGCGGCCTCGACGGGGAGCTTCCAAGGAATCCCGCCGCCAGAAGTTCGGCCGATCACGCGCCTTTGATCCATTGCTGCCACCAAGGTGATCTCCATGTCGGGTTTAGCGATTTGAGCCTCCGTTCTGCAAGATGCGTCCCCAGTCAATCTTGAGGCCCTCCCGGCGCTGCATTGCGTAACGAAAAACGGCTTCACTGTTTTTGGGGTTGGTCTCCATAGCGGCAAAGAGCAGGGTTGCTGCAAGGTAGGCATTTTCTTCGCCCTCCTGTTTTTCGAGAAGTTCGGAGCGCTTGAGGAAGAGGTCAGAAAGGGTCGCGGGCTGGTAGTCGACTGGCACATGATGAGGGACAATTCCTTGTGCGAGTTGGAAGTTGGTGGCCACGGCGATTCTGTTTCTAGGATTCAAATGAAGTGCGAGCCCAAGTAGTTTCTCGGCCAGATGAATACTGAATCGATCGCCGTCGACTACTTTTTGGGCAAGCTCGTTGGCAACAAATCCGGCCAGTTGATTGGCGATATCTTCGCGTTCCATGCGCATTAACCCGAGATTTTTACTGAAAGTCGAATGTCGAATTTCCGGAAGCTTGTAGCCTATGGCGTCGCCTCCTTCACCCTGGGCAAAGAGTGTGGCCCAACATCCCAGAGAGAGCATCGCCCAGAAGTGAAAAAGTTTTACTGCGCTGGAAATTTTGAATGCAGAGATCATGAGACGCACAAATGCAGTTTTTTAGCCCCCATTCCGAGATCGTTCAAGTGATCCAGGTCTCATCACTCGGGATGTTTCATTCGATCCGTATTTTGGGTAGTTTGTCTGCCGAAAAAACTACGGAGTTGAAAAAGAGGATTTCTGACGGTCAGTGGAGATGTCCATTTCCTCATTCGTCTCCACCTTATCATTATGCATTCTTTTTTAAAGCTGATCGCCCTCGCTGCTATCCTCGCGCTTCCTGGTCTCCTCTCTACCGCGATCGCGGCCGATCTCAATGCCGCTCATGGAAAGAAATTAGGGCTTCGTGTAGGTGTTCCGAATCTCAAATTCAGTCGACAGGAGAGTGGCTCCGAGCTCCCCAGTTTGCCATTGGTTTCCGGATCCTATCTTTACTACTTCGACGCGGATTTTGAGTCGCAGGAAGGCGAAGTGAGTTCTCAGGATGCTTCACTCTGGGCGCCTGTTCTTCCGCTTAATTATGGCGATCTTCATCTCTTGGCGATATTTGGATACCGTTTTACCGAGTTTGATACGTCGGTCCCCGGTCTTCTCACCGAAGAGGGCCTTCATACGCTCCGTCTTCCGATCGCAATTTTTTATGACCACTCGGAGGACTGGATTTTCGGCGGCATGGTGATGCCGGCGATCTCAGGCGATCTGAACAGTGACGAGGGTTTTGAATTCTCCGGAGCGCTTGGTTTCGGGCGGAGTTTTGGATCGGGATTCAGGCTCCTGGGTGGAGTCTATTATTCTGATGGTTTTGGCGAAGAACAAATCATCCCCGGGATTGCTTTGACCTGGAGGCCAAGTCCACGCTGGGATATCTATCTACTCGGGCCGATGAGCAGTATCAATTACCGAGTAAGTGACAACTGGATGGTCTCACTGAGCGGTCGTTACAGCTCACCGACTTGGAATGTCGAGGCAGATTCTGCTGGCCCAGATCGTGATATCGAAGTTTCTTCGGCGCGAGTCGGCCTCAAAGTGGAGCGACGCTTTACTGATCAGATTTGGGCCTACCTCAGCGGCGGAGTTAGTTTCGCCCGGGAACTCGATATCGAAACGACTTCGGATCTCGATCTCCTCGAGGACGACATCGATGCTGGGCCTTTTCTGCGCGTCGGGATGAACCTGCGCTTCTAAGCAACGGGTCTGTGTCGCTTCAAGGAGATTCCTCGATCTCAATCACGGAAATATTGGTAGCGAGGTGCTCGCGGACTTGAGTTTCGATCGTGTCTTCTTCCAAGTCGCTGATACTTTCTTCGACCTGACGCATCTGCTTGGCAGTGCGTGGCAGTGCAATCTGCGCCACCGGATCCCCTGGGCCGACCGCGGGCATGGTGGTCATGCCGAGCACGAGTCCGTCATGTGCGCTGGTGATCGCCTCGTGGTAGTCGCCGAGAAGGCCGGTATTCGTCGCCAGGGTCTGACCCTTGGAGACAGTGTCGCCGGGTGCTACATGAAATTTGAGAAAACCGCCATTTCCAGCTCGCACCCACCGCGTTTCCTCGACGACCACTTGGTGTGGCGCAGGGGTTTCCAGGTCGTCAACCATACCAAGCTCGCCGAGAACGTTGGTGATTCCCCGCAGTGTCAGTTCCTGCACGGAGGGTTCAACTTTCCAGACCTCACCGGCTTCGATGACGATCGCCGGGCATCCTGCCTCTACTGCGGTGCGCCGCAGTGATCCCTCAGGCCCCTTGCCATCGACAATGACCTCACAGCCGAAAACGCTTGCCAGCCGATGGCAGTCCGGATTGTTGTAATCTGCACGGACATTTGGAAAATTGGTTCTCCGGACTGCCGCGGTATGTAGATCCACGAGGTAGTCGCAGCGATCGACGATTTCTTCGAAGACGAGGCGTGCCAGCCTTGCGGTCAGGCTTCCGTTTGCGCTGCCTGGAAAACTTCGGTTGAGGTCCCGCCGATCCGGAGAGTAGCGGCTGTGACGCTCGAACCCGAGGACATTGACTACCGGTACCATGATCAGGCTGCCGCGCCGCAATTCGAAAGGCTTTTCATCTACGATTCTTAAGATGGCTCCGGTCCCGTTGATCTCGTCGCCGTGAACGGCCGAGGTGATCCCGAGAACCGGGCCGTCCTCGAGCCCACGCCAGACCATCACAGGAAGCTGAACCCGTGAGCCGCTGAAGCTCTCGCTAATTTCAATCTTCAAACGTTTGCGACGACCGGGCTCGATCGTCTGATTCCCCCAAGCAGCGACGGATTTCTTTTTCGTGGTTTTAGTCATGCCGTGGTTCCCTCTGTGACCGGAGTTGTTGGCAACGGCTTGAGTTTTCGCTGCCGTTTTGGCCGGTCGGGCATCAGGGATTTCATGTTTTCGACCTTGCCGTAACAAAGCAGGTTGTCATTCGCCTGGAGGACTCTTGCAGCTCGAGGATTCGAGATCACGCCTGCCTCCCTCCGTAGTGTCAGAATGACTACGTCCTGTTCCCGCAGGCCGGTCGCTCCGATCGTCTGGCCGATAAAATGACTGCCCTCAGGGATGAAGATATCAGCCACTCCGTAACCACGGCTCACTGTCAGTCTCTGGCGGATATCGATCTCGGGTAACTTCACCTGATCCGCGATGTGATCGATGATCGCGCCGGCTATATCCAGTCCGGTAGCGCCCTCGATCCCTTCGAGACCGGGCGAGGAGTTGACTTCCATCACCTGCGGACCATCGGCACCTTCCAGCATATCGACTCCGCAAACCCGCAGGCCCATGATCTGTGCGGCCCGGATCGCAGTTTTTGTATAAACAGGATCAAGGTCGATAACCTCTGCCTTTCCACCTCGGTGAACATTGCTGCGGAATTCCTGGCCCTGGGCAGTGCGTCGGATGGCTGCCACGACCCGATCTCCAATCACGAAGGCCCGCACATCCTTGCCTTTGCTTTCTGCTACGAATTTTTGCAAAAGCACCTGTTGCTGAGTGCTGTGGAGGGTCTCCACGATCGCCTTCGCGATTTCAGGCTTGTCAGCGAGGATGACGCCGACCCCTTGCGTGCCCTCCAGAAGTTTGATGATCACGGGTGCCCCGCCAACCCGTTCCAAAGCATCTTGAACGTCTCTTTTATCATAGACGAAGGCAGTCGTTGGAATCCCGATATCGTGCCGTGAGAGGATCTGGAGGCTACGCAGCTTATCCCGAGAATTACTGATTCCGGTTGCCGTGTTTGGAGTGTAGACCTCCATTTGCTCGAACTGGCGAACCACCGATGTCCCGTAGCTAGTGATCGATGCGCCGATCCGTGGCAGGATGGCGTCAGGGATATTCAGAGGTTTTCCCTTCTGGTAGAGATCAGGATCCCCGTGAGCCAAGTCGATGGTCAGTCGGAGAGTGTCCTCGACCGAAACATCGTGCCCACGCAGCTTCGCTGCCTCAACCAGACGGCGGGTCGAGTAACAGGCGTGGGAACGGGATAAGATGACAATGTGCATGGGCAGGTTGGTTTTGCGGAGATTCGTGGAGGTCGCTGGGGCAAGCAATCATAATCGCGTGAGCATGAGAAAAATGACCCGGTTGGGATGGGCCGGTTTTTTGATTGATTGACTGACTGACTCGAAAAGATCCGCGCTTTTTTACGACTGCTTTCTTCGTTGCAAGCAGAAAGCAGCGATCCCGAGAAGCACCAGAGTGACAAGAAAATACCCGGGCCACCAGGTGAGTGACTCGGCGAATACCTCAGCATTTTCTGTAGACTTCGTAGTATCGAATCCGCCTCTTCGGGCGATCCACCACGATTGCAGACCGTAGAGAAGAGTGACCAGTCCGTAGCCGGCATTGAGAGCCAAGCCCCGGAAACTCAAGACAGTGGCGCGATTTTTCGAGTCGGTCACAGAGTTCAAGTAGCTGGAAATAAAAAAATGGGCCATCCGTATGGCAAGAACCAGGGGCAGGACAAAAACAAACCCCCAGTAGGGGATGGGGAATGCCAGAGAGGTTACTCCTGCCAGAGTTAGGAGGGCTACGATGGCAAAATTTACCCTTGGGCGGTTGACCTTGACCATGCGCTCCACGATCCACGAGGTGCTGAAAGCAACCCCGAGGGAGGCCACCCCGATCACGCCGAAGTAGGCTTCTGGAATCTCAAGCAGCCGATAGTAGCTTGCCGCTACTGTGTAATAGAGGCGCACCATGCTGTCGAAGACGAGGCCGGTGAGAATAAGAATCATCGGCCAGGCGCTACGCCAGATCCAGATCCCTGCCTCCAGCATGCGGCGGAATGCGTCGCCACAGGTTGCACGAAAAGACAGGGCATGACGGGTGTTCTTTGTCCCTTGTGATTCTTTCATTCCCACCGCTACCACGGCCGCAGCGAGGGCGAGGCCGAGAGTGAGAACGAGCGGAAGTTTCATCGCCACTTCTTGAGGAATCTTCAGATTTATTCCTGCCATTCCGAGCAGTTTTCCGAGTTGCTCGCCATCGTAAACCAGCGCTCCGAGGAGTCCGGTGATCATGAACCCGAGAGGTTGGACCCGAAGCAGCCGCGACTGTACCCTCGCCCAGGCCTCATCCCGCCCATCCTTCGGGAGCGAGTCATACGCCAGAGCCTCGTCCGCACCACTGCTTGCCGCCTCGGACATTCCTCCAAGAATCCGATTGAGGAGAAAGGCCCAGAAAACCACCGCTCCACCGCCTACAGGTGTCCAGAGAAGAACCAGAAGCTCAAGGCACATGAGAATGGCAGAGAGGATGACCAAGGCGCGCCTTCCCACGATGTCGGCCACCGCTCCAGAGGGTACCTCGAGGACAACAATGGTCACCGCCCAGGCGGCATTAAGAATAGCGAACTCCCGTACAGAAAGTCCGAAATCCATAAAAAGAATGGCGTAAACCGGGTAGTAGAACCGACAGTTGAAAAGGACCCTGAAGAGAATGAAGCGCCAGACGTTCTCGTGCACCGTGGGAGGTGCGCTATAAAGGCTCCAAGCGCAAGCGTGCGGTTGCATCCGCGAGACGAGAGGACATGATAGGCTCAGCAGCTCCCATGGCACCACAGGCAGAACAACTCAGACTCTTTGATTCCTTCACCCGCGAAATCCACCCGCTCCGACCTGCGGACGGTGAGACCTTTCGCTTCTACTGCTGCGGTCCCACTGTCTACGGACCTGCCCATATCGGGAATTTCAGAGCTTTTGTGCTCCAGGACCTTCTGCGGCGCACTCTGGAGCACACAGGTCTCAAAACACGGCACGTTCGCAATATCACCGACCTCGATGACAAGACGATCCGGGACTCGCAGGTGGCAGGGAAATCATTGGCCGAGTTCACCAGCTTCTGGAAAGAGCGATTTCATGCTGATTGCCGGGCACTCAATCTTCTCGAGCCCCACATCGAACCAAGCGCGGTCGAGCATATCCCGCATCAGATACGGATGATTGCAGTGCTTATTGACCGCGGAAATGCCTACCAGGGAGAAGACGGCTCGGTCTACTTCAAGGTCGATTCTTTCCCTGAATACGGACGCCTTTCCCAGCTCGACTCCCGGGAGCTGCGTACGGGCGCGGCACCATCAGCCAACGATGCTGACGAATATGAAAAAGAGTCGCTCGCCGACTTCGCTCTCTGGAAGGCCCGGAAGCCGGAGGATGGCGACAACTACTGGGAGAGTCCGTGGGGGGAGGGGAGGCCTGGCTGGCACCTCGAATGCAGTGCCATGGCTTTGGAGTATCTTGGCGAAAGCTTCGACCTGCACGCGGGCGGGATCGATCTGGCGTTCCCTCACCACGAGAATGAAATCGCCCAGAGTTGTTGCGCGACATCTGGAAGCTTTGCGGGGCATTGGTTTCACAATGCTCACCTCCTCGTCGAGGGAGGAAAAATGAGTAAAAGTTTTGGGAATCTTTACACGTTGGCCGATCTCCAAGAGCGCGGCTACACCGCCAATGAACTTCGCTACCTCCTGATCGGCGGCCACTACCGGAAGCCTTTGAATTTCACATTCCAAAGTCTCGATGCTGCCCGTGAAGCGCTCGGGCGGATCGCGAGGTTTGTGGAGGCTCTCAGTGGAGGTAGCTTTGGCGAGAAAGAACTCTTCCCAAGTGCCGGTCCGGGTCCATTCCAGAACGCGTGGGAAGTCCTTCTTCACGACCTTAATTCTCAAGGTGCACTGGGACAGGTTTTTAAGACGATCAAGCAGACGAAGCCGGAAAGCCTCACGGATGAGGAAAAAAAAGAAACCCTGGCCGGCCTTGGTTTCCTGCTTGAATCCCTCGGACTGGTAGTCCCTGATTCGGGGACCGTTAGCTCCGAGCTGAGCACGAGTGAGGTTCCCGAGGAAATTGCTGCTCTGGCTCAGGCACGGTGGGAGGCAAAACAGGCTAAAAATTGGGGAGAAGCCGATCGACTGCGTGATGCGCTGGCAGTGGCCGGATGGACGGTTGTCGATAACAAAGAGGGGTTTTCTCTCGAGCCGAAGTAGGCGCTCTGCACCGATTTCTACTCGCCTATTTTAATTTCAACAGGTATCTGCCAGCATGACCGGGAACGTGAGGACAACCCTCGAGGCCATGGACTTTCACCCGAGCCGGAAACTCGGACAGAATTTTCTTACCGACCCGAACATGGCGGCCTGGATTGTAGATCAGCTTGACCCCCAAGCCAGGGACTGTGTGATCGAGGTCGGGCCTGGCTTGGGCGCGCTCACCCGACACCTCGCAGGGCGAGTCGGTAGGCTTGTTCTTGTGGAGAAAGATTATCGCTTAGCAGATCGATTGAAGAGAGAGTTCGCGGACAATCCAACGGTCGAAGTCCATGCCATCGATGCCTGCGATTTTGATGTTCGCCTGCTCTACCAGGAAAAGGTGGTCAAATTTGTTGGAAATCTTCCCTATTCGGCAGCCGGCGAGATTATGCGAAGGCTGCTCGATGCTCCAACTCCGGTCACATTGGCGGTGCTCATGATCCAGAAAGAAGTCGCAGAGAGGCTCGTGGCTCGTCCAGGAACGAAAAATTTTGGCGTTCTCACCCTCCAACACGCCCAGCGATGGCAGGTGGAGAAGCTCAAGCTCGTTCCGCCCCAACTCTTTTTTCCCGTTCCAGCCATCGATTCAGCGGTGGTACGCTTTGCACCTCTGGCGCCTGGGTTTCTGCCAGTATTCGACCGCAGGCGCTTCACTCAGCTCATCAAGATGGGGTTCAGTCAGCGCCGGAAACAACTGAGAAAACTCCTTCCGGATTCACCGCATACTGACTGGACAGAACTGGCGGAGGGTCTCGGGTTTTCGCCAAGCTGCCGGGCCGAGGAACTCGATCTCGACCAGTGGATCGCCCTGACACGGCAGTATGGTAATGGGTTAGGCGAGGGAGGCGGCGAAGCGAGCAGCAGTGCGGGGCACGATGATGTTGGCCAGCGTGCGGATGAGGTTTTCGATGTGGTCGATGATGAGGACAAAGTTGTCAGGCAGGAGACACGCGGGAAGGTGCATGCTGAAGGGTTGACCCACCGTGCCGTCCATATCTTCGCCTTCAATCGTCAGGGTGAGCTGTTTCTGCAGAAGCGCTCGCATCTCAAGGATACCATGCCCCTTCGTTGGGACAGTAGCGCAGCCGGCCACCTCGATGCCGGTGAAAGCTACGCCGCCGCCGCTGTCCGCGAAGTGGAAGAAGAGCTCGGGATTGCTGGGGCGGAACTCACATGGGTGGCAATACTGCCCCCCAGTGAAGCGAATGGCTACGAGTTCATTCAGGTTTATGAGACCACAATCAAGCCGTCAAAAATCCGCCTGCCTGCCGCCGAGGTCGACTGTGGCGAGTTTTTCTCGCTCGAGAGCGTAGAGGAATGGATAGAGGCGTCACCAGAGGACTTTGCGCCAGGGTTTCTGCAGTGTTTTGTGGCGTATTCTAGCAGAAAGTAGGCGGATCTGATTCCTGAATCTGGGTGTGCTGAGCAGGGGAGTGAGATGGTTGGGAGTGATGTAAAAGAGAATGTTTTGAGTGGCCCCGATGGGGATCTATGGTCGAGGATTTTTTCAGCAAAATCTGGAATGATCCGGAAAGGCAGGGAAAACGACTTGAGGGGCGGCTTCATCCTGGGCCAGGGACCGAAAGAAAGGCGGTCGGATACACGCTATCTCCGTTGTCCATACCGTGAAATAAGCCTTGATTCTCTTTGCATATGCGTATCTTCTACGCCCCGGCCGAATGTATGCCGGACCCGAACATTTTATTTACTCAGATGGCCGTAGCACTCAGACTCCGCAGAGCAGGTTCCAAAGACCGCCCATTCTATCATATTGTCGCTGCCGACAGTCGTGCCCGTCGCGATGGGCGCTTCATCGAGGTGATCGGAAACTACAACCCGATGCAAGAATCCGAGTTTTCAGTCGACCTGGAGAAGGCCGAGAAATGGCTTGGAAATGGCGCTAAGGCGTCCGAGACAGTTGCCAGCCTCATTAAGAAGGCGCGCAAAGAGGCCTCGGCGTAGCATTGTTTGCCTCTCTCGCCTCTCGCCGCACGGCCCTCAAACGCCAATTTACGAAGGCGCCAAGGGAAAGACACTTTTCCAGGGGCCGTCCTGCGGGGTGGCCTCTGCTTTTTGTTGTGCTATCATCCACAACAATCCGCCGATGAATCTCCGCCGCCACCTTCCCGTTTTTCTCCTCATTGCCGCCGCGCTTCTTCTTCGTTTCCTGACCCAGTCCGGAGCCGTTGCCGGTTGGTGGGTCAATGTTTCGCCGGTGATGGCGCTTGCTTTCCTGGGGGGTGCCCTGCTTCCCGGGAGGACTCGCTGGATTGTTCTCGGCGGCGTCTTAGCAGGCGATGCTCTCTGTGTCGGCCGGAGCCTCATGGATTATGCGGGGATCCTGATCACCTGTTACCTCTGCATTGGTCTGGCGATCTTCTGGGGTGCGCGTCTTCAGAGAACAGCCACAGGACTTGGTCTTGTCGGGCGCCTTCTCGGAGTTTCTGTGGGCTTCTACCTTGTGACAAACTCAGCCAGCTGGCTGCTCTCGCCGGAGTATGCAAAAAGTGTCTCTGGATGGCTGCAGGCACTCACGATTGGGCAGCCGGGGCTTCCCTCCCACCTGGATCTTTTTTCGAAATGCGTTGATCAGTGATCTTGGTTTCGGGGCTCTGCTCCTTATGGCCCACAATCTCGGGCAACGGGGCAACCGCTTCAGCCCAGATCTCTCGGTTCCGTGGGTGCGAAGGCACCGGACGCATCATCCCTCACCGAGCCCGGAATCTGCATAGGCACGCAGGCGCGCAGGTCGGATAATTTCGTGGTAAATAAAACGTGAGAGAGGCTCCATCCGCTAGCATCATCCGACTGTCCAGCCAATGAGTCCGAGCCCGCAGGGAGACATACTGGTAGCCTTTCTCTCGATTCTTTTCGAGGGCGCTCCTTACATTCTTCTCGGCACGCTGATCTCAGGATTCGTCGGCGCCTACCTCCCGGCGAGTGCCATGGAACGCCTTCTGCCTGCCAGCCGAGGAAAAGCTATCCTTCTCTGCGGGTTTCTTGGGGTGCTTTTTCCGGTTTGTGAATGCGCCGTTGTTCCGGTCATCCGTCGCCTTGTGCAGAAAGGGCTGCCGGTTGGCTGCGCCATCACCTACATGCTGGCTGCCCCGATCATCAACCCGATTGTCGCGATCAGCACCTATTCAGCCTTCCAAGGTCAGGATGCGACCTTTGTCACTATTTCCCGAATTCTGATGGCCTATCTCATCGCTGTCATCGTCGGGTTCCTCGTTTCCCGTCTCCCTGTGCGCAAGGTCCTCAGCAGCCCGGTTCTTGCTGGAATTGAGAAGTCTGTCAGCCAGCGGCAAGCTGCGGAGGGGAAGAAAAAAGTTTCCGCACATGACCACGAGCATGCTGATCAGGGACATGAGCAATCACAAGCCCACTCGCACAATCATGACCATCACCACGGTGGCAGCGGCGGCGCAGCTGCAGCGGCCGATGCCAAACTCATTCACGCCATGCGGATGTCTCTGCGCGATTTCTGCGACACTACGATGTATTTTATCCTCGGTGTTCTCATCACCGCGGTGTTCAATACCCAGTTCGACCAGGCGCTTCTCGATCCGATCGCTGGAAACGATCTGGTTGCGGTGCCAGCCATGATGCTGCTCGCTTTTGTCCTCTCGCTCTGCAGCACCTCCGACGCCTTTATCGCAGCGACCATGCATCTTTTTTCACAGGTGGCAAAACTCTCCTTTCTCGTTTTCGGGCCGATGATGGACATCAAACTTGTCTTTATGTATCTCGCCGTCTTCCAGAGGAGTTTCGTGGTGGCTCTCGTTGCCGGAGTGTTCACGCTCGTCATTTTATTGAGCTTCGCTTGGACCTTAGCCACCCCGTAAGGCGATCCAATTCGACTTTTTTTATTTCTCCCGCAGTCACCAGAATCCATGTCCACCTCCGAACGTAAGGCTTATCTTCTCGGATCCCTCGTGGCTTTCGTCATGGGGGGAGTCATGCTGGCGTACTACCTCACCGGACTACTGGCAAAATACCTCGATACAAACTTCCGCGACCATTGTCTGATCGCTGGAGTTGTCCTCATTATCATCGGCCTCTTCAATCTTCTCACTCTCGGGCGCAGGGCGGGCTCCTCTGATCATGAAGATTGCGGACATTGCGACGACGACCAGCACCACCATGACCATGGCGAACGAGGGCATGGCCATGATGAGAAAGGCCGCCAAGGCAATCATGAAAGAGATGAGGCTGACAGCGATCACCACCATGCTTTCTTCGGTGGCGAATCCATGACATCAACAGTTATCGCAACTTTTATGATCTGCGGAACGGTCAGCTACGCCGCCTTTTTTTCACCGCATGAGTTCAGTCCTCAAGCTATCATGAACAAGGGCCTTTATCGTCCAGGTTATGAGGCAAGTCGGGCTGACAAGTCGCTCGCTCGTAGCACCGGAGAGCGCGCGAGTACGCAGGGAAGAAGCGGGCGTAGCCAGACCACTGATCCGGGGAAGGAAGGCGAGGAGATGACGACTTCGGATATTGGCGCCTTTAGTTTGGCAGATCTTGAGGCGCAGGTGGACCGTGACGCGGAGGGGTATTTCGAGCTGGAAGTCCCGGAACTCTATTACACCGCGGGGGATCTTGAAGTCCGGCGCGTCCTTGAGGGGCAACCGGTAGTTACGATCGCTCAGGCGATGCCGGAAAAGTTCAACAACCCGGACGGCACCCGCGTGCGGATCTTTCGAATTTTTATTGAGTGCTGCGCAGCAGATGCGCGTCCGCTGGCCATCCCTGTCGAGTTCGGAAAAACCCCTCCGGAGTTCCAGGAGATGGGGTGGGTGAAAGTGAAAGGGCATATGGCCTACAGGCTTGAGGACGGCTCGACCGTTCCGATCCTCCTCGCTGAGGAAATGCTTGAGACCGAAGAGCCAGAGCAGACGATGATGTATTAGCCCGGGCCGTTGCGAAGGTGGCGAAGCGGCTAGTAATTCATGAAATTCAGCCTGAGCTCATAGGGGGCGGTTTTTGTTTGGATGCTTTGTCGCCGAGAGAGGGGCAGGCGGGCCTAAGTGTTACGAGTTTCTCTACCTGAGGCCAGTTAGCCAGAGAACGATAGAATGAGGTTTTTCGCAACGTTTCTTCAGAAGAAGCTTGCGACCATGGATCTCGGGCCTAAGGGCGGTAAGGCCAATCCAGAGATCTGGCTTCGCCTCTGTCCGCCCATCTTGCTTATCTACGCTCCCATTTTCACCCTCGCTCAGAGCTGCCTGCACAAGATGACAAGACGCGGTCATCCTCACGTTTCAGCACGCACCCCGAAGGGGACGAAGGCATTCTTTTTAAACAACTGAGGTTTAATGACATAAAAGATTTATCGATGTCCGTTTTCACTTGTTCAGTCAGGACAGGAAATGCGTCGCTTCTGGCGCGTGGAATCGAAAAGCTGCTTGCGAAAAAGTGAGGTTCCGAAATTTTTTTCTGGCAGTCTCTTAAATATTGTGTATATGAACAGTGTTCATGCGAAGCATCCGACTTCGCGATCTCCCAACAAAAACCAAACACACACAACACGATGACATCACACAACAGCCAACTCACCACGCCATCACGGATTCTTGATCCAAGCCCTGGAACCGGTCACGCGGGATCCAAAAACCGCGGAATCCTGCCGCATTTCCAGTCCCGTAAGAGCAATCGGCTGCAGTTTCCGGCACTGGTTCTTCTTCTTGCCGTGTCGATCGGGCTTTTTTTTGCCGCCTCTCTGACGCTGGCTCTTTGCTGCTGTTATGCGGGGTGCTTCCTCGCCGGGTTCTCCACTCTCCAGCTTCTCAGCAATCAAAGAGCAGCTCGATCCACTCCCAGGTTTCTTATCGGCGGCGGCCAGTTAGTGGTTCAGCAGGTGCCATCGCTTTCATCGGCTCACCAAGGGTGGGGGAAAGCAGTCGTGCTTGGCTCTCTCGCCCTCTGCTTTGCGGCACTTTCACTGGTCGTTCAAGCTAGGGAAGGAGAGCGGATGAAGGGGTATTCCTTTGCTGCCCGGCCGGTGACTCCCGAAGATGCAGCTCTTTTCAGTTTTGCTGACGAGTCCTCCTTCCGCAGATCCAAGGAACAGCCCCTAGCTCAATCTGTATCAATGGCGCAACCCGCGGCAGCATCGAGCATCCGTGAGCTTCTAAGTCTGCGGCGGGCGGCAGGAGGCGCTGGAAGAGCCATCCATACAACAAGCACAGGGGCATCGATCGAAGGTTCGGCCTATGGGAATTCGAATTCGCGAGATACTTCAGCGATGAAGCCTGCGAATCATTCCCCCGCTTTCCCATCTCCGCCGCTGGCACCGCATAGGCAACCTGCCGAAGCTCTTCCCGGGAAGATCAAGGAACCTATCCTACATCCCCAGTGGGATAACACACCGCCTCGCCATTCCCAGCGCCGGCGATTTCTCGCTTCATGAGGAACTTCGGCTTCTCGCCTCTTGGCCCTCTCTTAAAAGCTCGAGGCTTAGAAACGCTGCAACGATCGACAACTTGGGTCACGAGAGCCGTCTTACCATTTGCGACTTACTAATTGCGCCTTCTCGTCACCTCAGAAGAGAGAGACATTGAGACGTTCGATCGGAGCGTGAACCGTCAGCAGGTCTCTAATCTACTCTTCTTTTTACTTAGTGACAGCAACCAGGCTCTGAACAGCATGAGGGAGCGGCTGAAGCGCCACCACCACTGCATTCGGATTTTTTGCAAGGAGTACTGCAGGAACTGAGGGCTGCAGCAGTGAAGGCCACCACGAGAAAACGAACGAGTTGTAGGCTTTTTTTCTTCATATCGGAAAGAATACCCTACTTGCAGTCTTCGGCAAGAGATACTCTGAATAAGAAGTGAATTTGCTCTCTCGTGCAAAAATCAGGGGAGACCGAATTCCTTCGGCTTGAGTTTCCAGCCTTGGTTGTGGAGCGAGACAGACAGCGGGTGAGAGTTGCACGCTTCGCGATCACATAACCCAGTCGGATCGTCTGAGAACGCCTAGCAGAGCACCCAGCTTCTTCGTATCACCGGACGGTCGGATGCAGGACATAGAGGCCGGTGGTGGCAAGGAAGGCGTTGTCTTCGGACATGCGCTTTCGCTCGTGCCCTGCTCCCCACGAGTCGGAGAAGTAGAGGTCGCCAGTATCGTCGTTATATCCGGTGATGATTCGCATATGCCCACCTGAGGTCTGCGGTGCAGTTGGCGGCACTTCCGGCACTCTGCCAAGTTGAAGACTCCAGAGCAGGGGGATGCCATCGTCAATGTAGCGACGAATTTCTTTGGAGAACGCCTTCCTGTCGAAGGTATCGCCCGGACGGAAATCGTGGTCGACTTCTCTGAGCCGGCCGTCACTGTAGGGAAGGCAGAGAATCTTGAAGCGCGTTTTAAAGCGATAAACGATCTTTTTCAGCCCCTCTGCCATGGCAATCGGGCTGGTCCCGGCAGCGGCGTCTGAGCCGGCGATTTGCGCGAGTTGGTGCATGTCACAGGGAATTCCATAGTATTCAAACAGACGCTGGGTGGATGCCACCACACAGTAGCCTTTTGCTCCCTGATCGACCATGGGAATCCCAGAGATGATGCAGGCTCCTTCTTGATGCTTGACGTTGGCTGGAAGCGCTGAGAGGCGCACTGAAGCACTGCTACGAGCACGCATGGCGGCACCGAGCGGGCCACGGGCATCTCTGCGCATCACGCGCAGTCTGAGAAATTCAATATCACCATCCTGAGCGCCCGGATTGTGCTCGAGAATTGCCATCCCGAGCTCGGAGGTCCACGTGTAGCCCTCGGTGAGAAGCCCATGTGATGGATTTGCCTTTTTGGTGAACGGGCGCACCCCGAGACGGGTGCTGAGCTGCCTTCCACACTCTTTATATCTGAGGTCGAATTCCTCCTGGCTGATATCCCGTGCGTCGCCGCGATTGTAGACCGAAAGAGTAGCGCCCAGGAATGTGCCGTCTTGGAAATCGACAATGGCTTCCTCGATGCGGACCTTCTGCTCGAAGATCCTGAGCTCTAACGTGACATTCCCGAAAGGCTTTCGTGCGAAGTGCGCCCGCGACCGGTCCGTAGTCAACCAGTTAAAGAAAATGTTCTGGTCACTTTTAAACCCCTCTGGATTAGGAAAATGCTCTTCAAGACGGTCGGGAGTCAGGGCAGTGAAGCAACCGGGGATGTCAAAGAGAAGATCGAGGTCACATAGAAAGCGAAACTCTTTTGCTCCCAGTAATGAACCGAACTGAAGTGAGGCAATTGCCACGAGGTAAGTCAGAGAGCGTGACAGGCTGTTCATTCCTATTGATCGGAGGAGCGTGGGGGGTCGAAGCAAAGGAGAGCTGCCAACTCCGTGCCTTAGTATCGTTGGAAGCCACGGTGTAGGATAGCTAGGATTAGGAGCTCTTTTTTTTCTGCGGTGTCTCCTCCCCATGGAAACTCGAGAGGATCATCAAGCCCGCAGCGATACAGATATAAGCGTCGGCGAGGTTGAAAGATGGCCAGAGCATAAACTTGAGATTCACTGAGATCCAATCGACAACATAACTGAGCCGAATTCTGTCGGTCAGGTTTCCGAGCGCCCCGGCGATCAGCAAGGCCGCCGCAATCCGGCTGATCAGAGAAGGAAAAAAACCTTTTCGCCAGAGGATAAGAATCGCGCCGCAGGTGACCATCGCGATCCCGCCGAAAATCACGTTCGAGTGGGCTGCACCATTTGCCATGCCAAATGCGACACCGGTGTTCATGATGTGGTGGATCCAGAAAAATCCGGGAATGACCTCAATCACATCTTCGTGCACAGCGATCTTCTTGACGATAGCCATCTTGGTAGCTTGATCAGCAAGATAGGCAGGGACAGCCAGCACCCAGAGGAGCTTCAGGGAAGGTTTGCGGGAAGCTAATTGCGAGTCCGTTTTCATGGTGCGCTTGTGTGCAGCGTCGCTACGCGAGGAGGGGTGGATGGGCCACGGGAGCTACGATGCTTCATCCTGAGCAGCAAGAATAGCAGCGAGCTTCTTCGATGTCTCGTGGAAGACGGAAGCAGCTGGATTAGAGTCGTCATTTTTTTCCTCAAGTGTCGCCAGAGTAATCGGAAGACCGTTGTCACCAGCGCTTCGGGTCGGAATATCAATGGGCACTTTTCCCAGCAGCGGAACCCCGAGACGTTCCGCTTCACGCTGCCCGCCGCCTTCACCAAAAATCGGGTAGCGAACACCGTCCCCGGGGCAGAGGAAGTAAGACATGTTCTCGATTACCCCGAGGATCCCGACATTCACCTTAGCAAACATCGCAGCGGCTTTACGCGCATCGATCAGGGCAATCTCCTGGGGCGTGGTGACAATAACGGCTCCATCGAGCGCTACGGTCTGGACAATCGTCAGCTGGATGTCACCCGTGCCGGGGGGCAGATCAAGAATCAGGTAGTCTAGATTCCCCCACGCCACTTGCCGGAGGAACTGCTGGATGTAGCGAGTCGCCAGGGGGCCTCGTACAATGACGGGAGAATCGTCTTCAAGGAGGAATCCCATCGACATAATTTTGAGGCCATTCGCCTCAATAGGGATGATTTCGTTTTGCTCATTGGCCAGCGGCCTTTCATCATCAACTCCGAACATGCGGGCAATACTCGGCCCATAGAGATCACAGTCACAGAGCCCGACACGGGATCCCTCGGCGGCGAAAGCCGCAGCGAGATTCGAGGCCACCGTGGATTTTCCGACCCCCCCTTTACCGCTTGCTACGGCGATGATGTGTTTGATGCCCGGAATGTTCGACTGAGCTGCAGAGGGGGCTCCAGACGATGGTGCCGCCTCCGGCGGTTCCTGAATATCGAAGTCAATTTTGGCGCTGACCAGCCCTTCAATCCCTTTGAGCGCCTCCATCGATTCATCATGAATTTTCTGAGGAACAGCAGGATCCCGGGTGGCGAGGGACATCTTAATCGTCGCGTCTCCGCCGTCGACAGCAATCTCTTTAATGATTCCAAATGAGACGATGTCCCGACTGAAGCCGGGATATTTCACTTCCTGGAGAGCCTCGGTGATGCATTCTTTTATGCTGGACATAAATATTTTCAGGTAATTGCCGGAAAAGTGGTCTTTTGCCTTCCGGGATCAGGCACCGCGTCGGAGGTGGCTGGGAAGTATCTTCAGGGCGTCTCGATATTTTGCAACGGTCCTTCGGGCAATTCGGATGCCTTTGTCCTCGAGAAGCTCGACGATTTTCTGATCGCTGAGCGGGTGGGAGGAGTCTTCGTCGTCCACGAGGCTAGAAATTGCATTTTTGACTCCAACATTACTCATGGCATCCCCAGAATCAGTCTGGTAGCCGCTTGAGAAAAAGAACCTGAGCTCGAAGAGGCCTTGAGGTGTCAGAATGTACTTTCCAGATACGGCACGGCTGACAGTGGTTTCGTGGACATCGATGGAATTTGCGATCTCTGCCATGTTCATCGGATGGAGGCGGTCCGTTCCGTCTCGAAGAAAGTCCCGTTGGCGCGCGACGATCTGGGCGGCAATTTTTTGAATCGTCTCCTGGCGTTGCTGGATGCTTCGAATGAGGAATTTGCTGTCTCGTATTTTCCCTCGAATGTATTTTCGAGCATCGCGATTTCCTCCAGATTCAGCGAGCATTTCGAGATAATCGCCACTGACTCTCAGGTCAGGAACCGCCTCACCAGTCAGGCGGACTACGTAGTCGCCATCGGCTGCCCGCGTAACGATGACATCGGGGCGGATATAAATGGTCGGCTGGGATGAGAAGTTTCTGGCCGGATAGGGATCGAGGCTGGAAATCTTATCCTGCGCAGCAATGACCTGGTCAGGGGTTGACCCCAGGTCACGCGCAATCTCTTCAAATCGCTTTCTCGCCAAAGCAGCGAGATGGCGCTCGACAACTCGGTAGGCCAAGGTTCCTGTCTGCTTCAAGCGCTCCAGCTGGATCAACAAGCTGTCGCGCAGATCGGCGGCCCCGACTCCAGGTGGATCGAGCCCGTTGAGAACCTTTTTTGCCGCCAGCAGGTCCGCCATGGGAAGCGCCAACGAAAGGCAGAGGTCCTCGATTCCAGTCTCCAGAAAACCGCTGTCGTCCATGTCCCCGAGCAGAATCTCTACGGCATTGGCGACAGAGCGAGGCAAACCGATGAGCTCAATCTGGCCTCGCAGGTACTCCTGAAGCGTTGGGTGAGAGACCAGCGAATCAAGCATGAACTGTCGCCGCGCATCCTCATCGGCTCGGTTGATGCCGGGAGAAGGGGCTTGATTGTCGAGGAAGTCACTCCAGTCGGTAGTGATAATGTCAACCTCAGGCTCTTCAAAGCCTTCTTCACCCGTTGAAATTTCCTCCAGGGAAACCTCCTCGGTTACGTCCTCAAGAGTCGGGTTTTGTTCCATCTCCGCCCGAACGAGCTGGCGCAACTCGATCGAAGGGACCTGCAGAATATTCAGGCTCTGCTGCATCTGCGGACCGATCGTCTGCTGAAGCCCCTGCCTGAGATGGAGTCCCTGTTCGCTCACTGCACTAATCTAGCGCAGTTTAAGAAATATAGAGCAGAAAATATGCCAAATTTTACAAGATCTGAATAATCTTGCCTGTTAAAGGGCTGATCCCTTCCTCTTTCTTTTCAAGAGCTCTTATCGATGCAGTTATCATGACTAGATAACGGGATCGGAATCAAGGACCCGGACTTTTTCCCAGAGCCCTTTGCAGGTGTCAATGAAGCGGTCATGAGCGGGATCACTCACCTGGTAGGCGTCGTGATCCTCCATGCTCTTGAATTCGAGCAGTAAGGAAAAATCAAAGGAATGGTCGGTCACTCCCTCGCGGTGGGTGGTCGCGGCAGGTCTCCCGACCTTGCCTTGAACAAGATAAGGAAGATCAAGAAGGAGCAGAAGCTCGTCTTGAAACAGGGTTCTTTCGGCTTCTGTCAGATCAGATCGCAGCCAGAAAAATACAGCGTGAATCATAAGAGAAGGAGTGGAGTAAAAGCGGCAGTCTCAGGTGATGCTCTATTTAAAGCATCTGCGTGATCTGCATCAAGCGGATTCCGCTTTCTGGGAAAAAACAGCATGAAGATGTTGCAATCTATTCATAAAACGCATTTTCCCTAAAATCCCTTAAAAGTTGATATAAGTTAGGCAAGGTCTGATCCATTGCTCCACCCGCCACTTGGAATGCGATTGGATTGAAGTCAGCATCGCCGCGCTCTGGGCCCGCTGAAGAAGCCCTTCGGGTTGCTGCCCGTACCCAGCGTGGCTTTGTTGCTTGTTGGTCGTGGACGTTCATCCACTTTCGCCTCGCGCCGTGCCACACAGAATCCGAATAACAATGAAGGGCACCGCCCTTAATCAGACCCTCCTTAGATGTCTTATAAGTCACTCATTTTTCCGCGATGCTCCTTCAATCAATTTTTGTGATGTGGAGCACGAGGTTTTATGCGTAAGGTTTCACTCTATGGATGCCACCGATTCCCACTCCTCATTTTCCCAGCTCGACCAACTCAAGCAGTTCACGAAAGTGGTCGCCGACACCGGAGATTTCCGATCGATGGAGGAATACAAGCCGCAGGACGCCACGACAAATCCTTCGCTTATTTTAAAAGCGGTGAAACAGCCTGAATACCGTCATCTTCTCGATCAAGCCATTGCGGAAGTGCCGGCGACAGGCTCGGGGGCAGCAGCCCGTGTCGAAGCGATCATTGACCGCGTTCTTATTCTTTTCGGCAAAGCGATTCTCGACATTGTTCCCGGGCGTGTTTCAACGGAGACAGATGCGCGGATGAGTTTCGATACCGAAGCGACCATTGAAAAAGCACACACACTCATCAGTCTTTACGAAAAAGAGGGCATTCAGCGCGAACGGGTTTTAATCAAAATTGCCAGTACCTGGGAGGGAATCAAAGCCGCTGAAGAGCTCGAGAAGGAAGCGATTCATTGCAATCTGACGCTTCTTTTTTCAGAAATTCAGGCGATTGCCTGTGCCGAGGCCAAAGTTCAGCTGATCTCGCCTTTTGTGGGGAGGATCTACGATTGGTATCGAAAAGAAACCGGAATCGACTACCAGGGAGCAGCCGACCCCGGCGTGCAATCGGTGCAAGGAATCTATAATTACTTTAAAAAATTCGGTTACGCGACCGAGGTGATGGGTGCGAGCTTCCGAAACAAAGGGCAGATTATTGAACTTGCAGGGTGTGATCTTCTGACGATCAGCCCTGGACTTCTCGAAGAATTACAAAATTTCAGTGATCCCGTCGTGAGGAAGCTCGACCCCTCGACAGCTCAGGATGCCGCCATGGAACGCCTGGAACTGGATGAAAAAATCTTCCGCTACCGCCTCAACGAGGATGCCATGGCTACTGAGAAAACGGCGCAGGGGATTCGGGCCTTTGCGGCTGACATCGTGACGCTTGAAAAGCTTGTCAATGAGGCCATTCAGTGATCGGTTTACGAGAGGGTCTTTAGAAGAACAATTGAGCCCCGACCGGAAGACTGATAGCTGGAGAGCCTGAAAGCAGGTAATTGAGAGGGATCAGCTGAGGAAAAGTTTCCGACTCGTTCGAAGTAGCCCTTTGCCCGCGTGGTCAGAACGACGAGTTGCTGCGCGCCACGTTCGATGGCGATCTGTTCTGCGTGAGCGACGAGTCTTGCGCCATATCCTTGTCCTTTGTGACTCTGGCGAACAAAAAGGCATGCCAGTTCCGCGGTTTCCGGAAAATCCTCTGATTGGTGGACGGCGACACAGCCAATGGGATTGCCGTCGACCTCAAGAAGAGAAAAGTCGGCAATGCTCATGAGAATGGTGTCATAGGAGCGATGAAGAATTTCACCCTCTTCGATCGCCCCCTCGATGAGTGTGAGAATCTCGGGAATGTCAGCTTCAACAGCGGAACGGACGAGCAGGTAGTCGTCAGCATAGACCATGAGACCGACCCCCTCGTTACTGAAAAGTTCAGAGAGAAGTGACTCAGGATCATTGCCATCGATGATATGAACACGCGAAACGCTCCCTTCGCATGCTTTGGAAGCGTGGCGAAACTTGGAGGCGAGGCTGGGGCGGTCGCCTTTAGCCTCGAGCCGATGCGCAAGGCTGATCGCATTTCCCGAGGGGATCTGTCCACCTCCATCCGGACTGAGGCTGCGCGGGCACGGCTCTTCTGAGAGGAACAGGATCTTGTCGGCACCGATCTCACGCCCGATGGCGACGGCAACGGCATCTGAATTGAGCCGAAGAGCCTGTCCAGAGCGGTCGTAGGTCAGAGGGGCAACCAGTGGAATCATCCCGTCGTCGAGAATGGTGCGGAGCCCGCGGGAGTCGACGTCCTCGATGCGTCCCGTGTGGAGCTGATCGATCGCGTCCACGATGCCCGCTGGGTGAGCGGAAATGGCATTGGGAGTGGCAGTTCGGAGTCCGACCGTGGTAAGGCCGCGCATGAGCTCGCCTGACAGGCGGGAAATCGCAGAGAGGCAGAGTTCCAGTGTAGCCTCGTCGGTCGGCCCTGTGCCATCTAGATTGCTTGGTGTGACACTTGTTTTTTCCGCTGCCTCTTGGATTTGCCTCCGCGCGCCAAATACGAGAACAAGACGGATGTCCAGATTATGGAGGGATGCGAGATCCACCATCAGTTGCGCTTGCTGCGGGGAGGCGAGAACCGCGCCGTCGACCGCAACCACAAAGGTGCGTCCGCGGAATTGCGGAACGTAATGAAGGATGCCTCTGAGGTCAGCAATTGCCATGATCGATCATTGAATGGATGAGAGACTCTCGAATCGGTGGCCATCTTGTCACGCGCCACTTCCTTCACCTCGCAGGTGCGTGCCACTTTTCAAGCCCTGAACAAAAAAAGCCCCAGCCACGACCAGACGAGGAGAGCGCATTCTTTATCCCAAGCGAGTACCCTGGATGGCTACCGTGGTTCTGGCTTATTCGCTTATTCGAATTCAAAATTGCGCTGGCGTTGTTTTTTGCGATCAAGATGAGGCCCAGCGCCAGCTTTGCGAAAGCCGTCGAAGATGGTGTCTGCTCCATCGCATTTGAGTTGGTAGACCGTGCTCATGAGGCGTCCGAGTTTTCCATCTGGAAAGCCCTTGGCGGAGAACCATTGGAGATATTCTGATGGCAGTTCGTAGACAGGCAGCCCATCAGGGGGGTAGGCGGCAGGCCCATACTTACCGAAAGGCATGTGGGTCTTGGCCACGGCATCCAGGAGCTCAGCGAACTCCTCACGATTAAACACTGGAAGTCCCGTTGTATCGGAAGGCAGCGCCGAGGATTGCTCTTTTTTCGGAACTTGATCCATCTCTTGAGTCTGCCGAGCCGCTGGAAGCTCGAGCGTAAAAAAGCAGCGATCTATCACAGTGTCTCAAACCAAGCGGGCTTTCCTGCCCTCTTTTTCAGCGAGAAATATGCGACTTCAGGTCCCGTAAGGCCTCTCTTAAGCCACCGACTTCATTTCGGAGCTGTGCAATATTATTTTCAAGAAGAAGAAGGCGTTCCTCAACTTTTCTTCCGCTGAAAAGTGGTTTCTTAAGCGATTTGACCTCTTTGATTTTTTTCGCGCTCGACTCCTCCTCCTGATTCTCTTGGTTAGCTAGAATGTTGGTGAAAGCCGGACAGTCTTCGACCGCAATGCGCTTGTTTTCGAGGCAGTTGACAAGAATAGTCGCACCTGAAATCTCGCCTGATTTGATGAACTCTTCGATGGTGGCGATGCAGGTGGGGCCATAGAGGTGATCATCTTCCAATTCGATGAGCCAGTCCATCTGCAAGTCGGGAATCATCGGCGCCCTGGACCAACTGGCTCGGTTGTCGTTGGAGATCCGATCCATGGGGGAGATCTTTGCAGCGACCGCCCATAATTTAAGCTCCCCGAGGGTGACGGGGCCGTAGACCTCTTTATCATTAGCCTTGAGTAAGAACCATTCCGTCGCTGCCATTAGTGACAGCATAGAATAAACAGGGACGTGTATTCAACAAAAATAAGACATTAGAGAAAGTTTTCCCCCGGTGTCGGTTTCTGCCAAATACTGAGGTCAGCTGTTTCCGCGAAAAATACGCGGTCTGCGAAGCTAAGAAGAGAGGTCAGAAAAAAGTCCGGAAACCGGAATAAGAAGAGTTTTACCCTTGCTCGTTCTGCTCCTCTGATTGATGCCATTGATCCTACGCAGCTCAGCTGCTGTGGTATAAAAAGTCCGGGCTACCGATTCGAGTGTGTCGTGGGCTTGCAAGGTGTAGGAAATGAAGTTCTCGTCAGGATTTTCTTTTTGAGAAATCTGATTTTGTTGGGGAATACGAACCTCCGTTGGGCGTAACACCTTTGTTGGGGACGAGGTTTTCCGGAGTCCAGAGCTGTGCGATGAAGCGATTGGTGACGGTAACGCTGCGTGCTTCTGGAGGGGCGCTCCAGGGATAAGCAGCCGTTGGCCTGTCCTAAGGGAACTGGCATCCTGAATCCTGTTCGTCTTTTGGAGCGTCTCCACTCTGGTCCCATGGGCACGGGCGATGCTGGATAGCGTATCTCCCTGAGCGACGGTGTAAGCGCGGTTCACCTGATAGCCTCGGCCTTCTTTTCTGACCACTGCTTTCCTTCCGGTTGAAGTTTTGCTCTGACGAGGCTCGTCGCCATAAAGTAGAAGTCGCTGGCCCGGGTGAATGGTATCCGCTGTCAATCCGTTGAGGGTAAGAATACGATCAACGCTGACTTTGTGAGAGGTGGAAATAGCTGTGAGGGTATCCCCAGCCCGCACGGTATAGGAGGAAGCTATCTTCGGAGAGGCAGCTCCGGTGGAGGGGACTTTATTGACTGCCGCACTGGCTCGGGGGATGGCAAGGATCTGGCCTGCGGAGATAGCATTTCCTGAAAGCTGGTTCGCCTCGCGAAGTGCTGCCAGGTTGATCCCGAATCGCTTGGAGATACCCCAGAGACTGTCACCGCTGCGGACCGTGTAGTGTTTCGAAGAGCCAAAGGAAGCAGCAGCGGCAGTTGGCTTGGCGACGACAAAGTGCCGCTTGTGATTTCTGGAGAGCTGGGAGGATGCTTTGCTGACTTTCTGGCCGGAAGAGGCTTCGAATTTTCGTTCGACGACATCGAATCGACTGCCATTGTCATGTGCTCGAGTCTTGAGGAAGTAGACCTGATGGCCTATCTGATCCTTGGCGGGACGTTCGGCCAGCGCTGTGGTAAGAGAAGCGAAGGAAACCAAACCTATGAGTAAAAATCCGCAATCTTTTATCATAATAAAAAATTTTAATAAAAAAAACTCATTAATCAATCTTAAATTTTAATAAAAGTCGATTAATTGCAGGTTTTTTCGCTTTTTTTTCCATGAACATGCTTAAAAAGTTTTTTTGCCTCGTATTTCTTGGGTTTTTTTTAATTTGTCTTCTTCAGATCCGCACTTACAAGCCAGAAATATTAAAATATTCTGACCACGAAGAGGTGGTGAGTTCCGGAAAATTGAGTCCAGAAGGAAAGCAACAGGCTTTTCGCGAGAAACGAAATGTCGACATCGTAGTGGATCCGGGACATGGGGGAATTGACGGAGGCACCACGGGTGGGGGAGTTCAGGAGAAACGTTGGGCGCTTCGTTTGGGACATGAATTGGCCAAAGAGCTTCGAGCACGGGGGTTGGATGTGATGATGACCCGGGAGGAAGATAAGGCGCTCTCACTGGATAGGCGTTGCCAGGTTGCGAACGCCTCTGACGCCAAAGCCTTTGTCAGTATTCACTTCAATTATTCCCACAAACCCTCAGTCTCGGGTTTTGAAACTTATTATTCATGGCCGAAGAGCCTGGCTACCATGGGAGCGATCAGGCGGTCACTAGGGGTCAGTGAGGGAGTGACGTTTCGAGATCAGCGGGGTGAGTTACTAGCCAGAAAGATTCAAAAAGCAGTCGTGGCGGACATGAAGGTCCGCGATCGTGGCGCCAGAAACAGTCAGTTCTGGGTGACCAGAAACACGAAGGCGCCCTCAGTTTTGCTGGAATGCGGTTTTCTTTCCAATCAGGCGGAGCGAGAGGATTACGAGAATTCTGCCTACCGGCTGCGGGTTGTCACTGCGATCAGTAATGCCCTGGAAGCTTATCTTGAGGAGTATAAGGAAGCGGAATTGAAAGGGATTGAATTGCAGTAAGTCTTCCTCGCCTTCGGGGTGAGTTCTGAAACGTGAAAAAGGCCGAATCTTATCATCTTAAACCGAGCTTTGAGAGAATGTGAAAATGGTGGTGTAGACAAGCGCAGATGGGCGGATAGATGCGAAGCCAAGTCTCTGAATTGCCCTTGGCCTATGGCGTAAGGGGATTCGAGAGAGGTTCGCAGGCCCGAAATCCATCGTCGCAAGCTCCTTTGGATGACAAATTGCGACACCCCATTCTCGTTTTTAGGCTCATCAGGTCAATTGCCCTCGATCCAAAAGAGGATCGCCTGCTGTGGCTTTTATGTCTGCGAGACTGTCGTGTCGGCTGTGCTCGCCCCATCAGAGCGCTCGTGAAAAGATTGCTAAATCAGAGAGCCAGACGTTGCAAAATCTCTGCATCTGTGCATTTTAGCGGCAATGAATTCTCAAGCTCGAATTTCTTTGTGCCGCGGCGCCACTTTGGGTGACATTCTCAGCATCCTCGGACTGGTGACTATGCTGCTGCTGCTTGGCGCGGCTGGATGTTCTTTCCTCGCTGGCGGTGCCAGCGTGAAAGCAGAAAAGACCAGCGCGTCCGCGCCTGCTGCCACTGCCACTGCGGAATAGCGGCTTGATCTTCAGGAGTGCAGGTTGGTTAGCTAGGGCGAGCGCGCTCTGTGATGGTGAGAGCGTTCCTTTGACATCAGGTGAAAGGCGGGAGTGCTCCTCCCCAGTTCCGGGAAGCAACTCTGGGCAGCCGTTCTCCCACTCACGGTTGCGAGGCTTCAGCCTTCACCTCGTCTGTAGCCGCCGCTTTGGCTTCCCCCTTCATGAGGTCTCTGAACTCCGGAAGTTGCGCTTTCATTTCCTTGAGATAGGCACTGCGCAACTCCTGGTTCAGGGAACGCTTTTCTTCTGTGGTCGATGTGCTCTTCAGTTTCTGAAAGACTGCCTGGACCTCTGGAGACTGGCGAACCGTCTCGTGAGCCTCCCTCAGTTCCCTGCGCCTCGAGTCAAGAATGGCGGGGAGAATTTCGAATCGCAGGTTGTCCAGGATATCTTTTTGCAACGCATTGTTTCTGCCACCACCCATCCGTTCCAAGTGCATCCGTCTAAAGTGTCGCTGCGGAGGGCTGTGGCGTCCTGCACCTCGTCCCTTAAGAATGCGTTGCAGGACCGGAGCAAGATCAGGATCTTCCTCTTCGATGGCGGATCGGAGAGTTGCTTTGAATGTTTCTGAGGCGCTTTTCATTTCGCCGCGCGCTGCTACCACTTCTGGATTGCTGAGCACCTTCTGAAGTGCGCTACGAATTTTTTCACGCTCAGCTTCCTCAAGGTGCGGAAACCCATCCATCGCTTTTCTTCCATCGAGGCTGCCAAATCCGCCTTTCCAACGTCCGTGCCCTTCGGTTTTCAGAGTTCCTCCTGCCTGCCGCGACTCCAGATGGTCGCCACTTTGATCCTCGGGGAATTGTTCTGCTAGAACTGGTGAGAGAATTGCTAATCCCAGGGACAGGCAGGCGGTGAAAGGAAGTGGGACTTTCAACAGGTTTTTTTCCTGGGTTGGCATTGTGGATTGGCTTTTTAAATCTGAGAATGTCATGACTCACCAAAGTAAACACCTCGGATGGCTGGTGGTTTCGAAGCAAAGAGAAGAACTTTGAAGTCCTCAATGACGCGCTTGCAACCGAAGCAATTAATGATCCATTAGCCACGCTATGCCAGTCGCCACTCCCAAACAGTATGAGGCCATGCTTGAGGCTGCCCAGAAGGGCAACTTTGCGTATCCGGCCATCAATATCACCTCCATCTCGACCATCAACGGAGCTCTCAAGGCTTTCGCGGAAGCGGGTTCTGATGGAATCATTCAGGTCTCTACCGGAGGTGGGCAGTTTGCCTCCGGCCTCGCAGTTAATGATGCCGTCGTTGGCTCAATCGTTCTTGCAGAAGCCATTCATCGGCTAGCTGAGGAATACGACGTCCTTGTTGCGCTCCATACCGACCATTGCCAACCGGGTAAGGTCGATAGCTTTTTAAAACCCCTGATAGAAGCGACCGCGAAACGCCGCGCCGAGGGGAGGGGGAACCTGTTTCAAAGCCACATGCTCGACGCATCTGAACTGCCGCTTGAAGAGAATATGAAGCTTTCCCAGGAGCTTCTCAAGCTTTGTGCCGCGCAGGAAATTATTCTTGAGGTTGAAGCCGGAGTTGTCGGTGGGGAAGAGGATGGCGTTGACCATTCAGATCAACCAGCCGAAAAACTGTATACGACCCCCGAGGATATGGTGGCAGTGTATGAGGCGCTCAACGGACTCGGACGTTACATGTTCGCGGCTACCTTTGGAAATGTCCATGGTTCCTACAAACCTGGTGCTGTGAAACTCAAGCCGACGATTCTGCGTGACGGCCAGGCAGCAGTCACTCAGAAATACGGTGCAGAAGCTGCGTTTGATCTCGTTTTTCATGGCGGCTCGGGTTCCACACTGGAAGACATTAGGGAGACTCTGGAATACGGGGTGGTGAAGATGAATATCGACACGGATACCCAGTATGCTTTTACCCGCCCGATCGTGACTCATATCTGTGAGAACATCGAGGGAGTGCTGAAAATCGATGGCGAGATAGGCAACAAGAAAGCCTACGATCCACGTTCGTATATTAAGAAGGCCGAGCAGGGGGTCTGCGATCGCCTGAAGCAAGCATGCGATGATCTTCTTGCGACGGGAAAGAGTATTTTTGGCACTGTTTGAGATCGCGTGGCTACGGTGAACTCGTGATACAGGGAGCGTCTGGCTCAACAAGACTTCTGTCCTGCTGCAATGATGCCTAAGCCTGAGGAGATAGAGCCCATTCCGCCGGACCTGCACGAGAACGACCGGGCCGGAACGAAGACAATCAAGGAACCGAAAGAGGAAAACCTTTTTCTGAACCTGGTTCTCAATATTGCCCTCCCTGCCATCATCCTGAGCAAGATGAGCGGGGAGGATCGTCTGGGTCCGCTGGCTGCCCTAATCCTTGCCATCAGCCTGCCTGTTTTCTACGGAGTCTACGATTACTTCGTGCGCCGTACCTTCAATTTGTTTTCGGCACTGGGCTTTGCGAGTGTGCTTTTTACCGGAGGATTAGGGCTCTACCAGGCGACACCGCAGGTCTTCGCGATCAAGGAAGCCGTGATGCCCCTTCTGTTTGCGACCTTTGTGCTCCTTTCTCATCTTTGGAAAGAACCGTTCGTGAATCAGATCTTACTGAACCCGAAGCTGATGAATCTTAAGAAGCTGGAAACTGCGCTGGAGGCCAGAGGTGCCCGCGCTGCTTTTGATGGACTCCTCTTCCACTGCTCTTCCTTTCTCGCTATCACCCTCTGTTGTTCTGGAGTTGCCAATTACTTTCTGGCGATGTCTGTCCTGGGCGGCACTGAGGGAGGATCACCGGAATACGTCGAGGGGATTGGAAAGATCACCTGGATGGGTTTTTTAATCATCGGCATTCCCATGATGCTGGCGATGGGGGGAATTTTTTTCTATCTTCTCAAGGGGCTTCAACGGGTGTCAGGGCTGGACACGGACGAACTGACAACGCCAGGGGAGACGGTAAAAAAGAGAGTCAGTAAGGGCAGAACCCTTTCGGTGGAAAAGTTAGGGGAAAGCGATGACAGCGAGACCTAGCCTAGGGCAAGGCTGCAAGGGGTCTGTGTCAGCTTGACATAATATTTTGTTGGGGTAAGGGGCGCTGCAAGCAGGAGGACTCGGGAGTATTGCTCACGAAGATTGGAAAAAGGTCATTGACCTGTCGGCCGATCGCTGTATGAGTCGCGCTCGGTGGTGGTTTTTGGCTCATGTGCTCAGACACAGAATTGAAGATTCACTCCCTCGGAATTATCTCATCTCATCATCATATTATGGCAAGAGTTGCAATTAATGGATTTGGCCGGATCGGACGGAACGTGCTTCGCGCAATGTCTCCGGAACAGCGGAAGCAGGTCGTAGCGATCAACGACCTCACTGACAACAAGACACTCGCTCACTTGCTCAAGTGGGATTCCACAGCGGGGCCTTTCAGCGGTGAAGTCAGCTACGACGAGGAGTCGATCACCGTTGACGGGCATCGTATTCTCGCGACGGCGGAGCGTGACCCAGCGACCCTTCCATGGGGAGAGAACAAAATCGACATCGTGCTGGAGTCGACCGGGTTTTTCACCAAACGTGAAGGTGCCTCCAAGCACCTCGAAGCCGGAGCAAGAAAAGTTCTTATTTCGGCTCCCGCCGGGGATCCTGACGTCACCATCTGCATTGGAATCAACAGCGATCAGTATGAGGGAGACGTCCATCACATTGTCTCCAATGCCTCGTGCACCACCAACTGTCTCGCGCCCATGGTGAAAGTGCTCAATGACTCGTTCGGAGTTGAGAAGGGCTTTATGAGCACCATTCACTCGTACACTGGTGATCAGAGGATTCTGGATGCTCCGCACGAAGATCTCCGCCGCGCACGCACCGCAGCCGAGAATATCATTCCTTCAAGTACCGGGGCGGCGAAGGCGATCGGCCTTGTCATTCCAGATTTGAATGGAAAGCTCTTCGGCGGTGCCTTCCGAGTGCCCACGCCGACCGGATCAGTGACTGACTTCAGCGCGATTCTGTCACGGGAGGTCACGGTGCAGGAAATCAACGATGCCTACCGCGCTGCCGCCGAAGGTCCTCTCAAGGAAGTTTTTGAATACAGCGAAGAGCCGCTTGTCCTCAAGGATATTGTCGGCAATGCAAATTCCTGCATTCTTGACGGTCTGACCACCATGGCGAATGGGAATTTCGTCAAGGTTGTGGGCTGGTATGACAACGAATGGGGCTACTCCTGCCGCATCTGCGACGCCATTGATCTCATGGGTTGATAAGAGGTGCTCCGAAGCCGGGGGTGCGAGGCGCGAGTCTCCACCTCGGTCATAAGAGCCACCCATGTCCGAGCACTTCTGCTTCTGCTTAAGAAAAAGTGCGAGTGCGCCTTCCCTGGCACAAAGCCTCGCAAGTGATTGATGATTTCCACACCAGTTCGATGAAGCTTTCCATCCGAGACCTCAATGTAGCAGGAAAGCACGTGCTAATGCGTGTCGATTTCAACGTGCCCCTCAAGGAAGAGTCGGACGGAGCGCGCGTGATTACCGACGAGACCAGAATCGATGGCGCATTGCCGTCCATTCGCCATTTAGTCGATGGCGGAGCCAAGTTGATTCTGATTTCCCACCTCGGCCGGCCGGGCGGAACAAAAATGCCTGAGTTTTCTCTCCTTCCAGTCGCAGACAGACTGGAAGAGCATTTTCCGGGAAAAGTGAGTTTCGCTGATGATTGCGTCGGGGAAGAAGTGGACGAGAAAGTAAGATTCCTCGGCGAAGGGGAAATTCTACTTTTGGAAAACCTGCGTTTTCATAAGGAGGAGACCGAGAACAACCAGGACTTTGCTGAAGAGCTGGGGAACTACGCAGACATTTATGTCAACGATGCTTTTGGCTCGGCACACCGCGCCCACGCCTCGACCTCCGGCGTGGCTGATCATATCGATGTTCGTGCTATGGGATTTCTGATGGAGCGTGAGTTGAAGTATCTGATCGAAGAACTCGAGTCGCCAGCCAGCCCTTTCGTGGTTATCCTCGGGGGAAAGAAAGTGAGCGATAAGATCGGGGTGATCGATGCCTTGATTGAAAAAGCGGACACCATTCTTATTGGGGGCGCAATGCAGTATGCTTTCCGCAAGGCTCAGGGACACGAAATCGGAAACAGTTTCTGTGATCCTGATGATGTTCCAGTGGCGCGAAGAGCTCTCGATAAAGCGGAGGCAATGGGGAAGAGGCTTCTTCTTCCCGCCGATTGTCTTGAGGCCGATGCCTTCTCGAATGATGCCAAGACTAAGAATATCGCTCCGTTCGATGCGGGGGGTGGGATCACCGAAGGTTGGGAGGGACTCGATATCGGGAGGCTGGCGATCAAAGAGTTTACCGCCATCCTGAAAGATGCAAAGACCGTGGTTTGGAACGGGCCCATGGGGGTATTTGAATTGGATGCCTTTGCCAGGGGAACGCGAGCGGTAGCAGAGGCAGTAGCTGCGAGTGACGCGGTAAGCATTGTTGGTGGCGGCGATTCCGTGACCGCAGTGAAGAAGTTCGGCCTTGCGGATCAAATGACGTTTATTTCCACTGGAGGAGGGGCCTCACTCGAGCTCCTCGAAGGGAAAGAACTCCCTGGAGTAGCTGCTCTGGATGACGATTGAATGTACGGGGCTGTTCGAACTCAGCCCAGAAAGTGACACGGGTGATAAAAGATCGCTGTTCAAGCAACAAATCCTGCATACTGTCCCGCCATGCGTAGGCCGATCATTGCTGCCAACTGGAAAATGAATATGAACCCGGGGGACACCACCGAGTTCTTGAAGTCCTTTCTCTCACTGATTCCTGGAAAATGTCCGGTCGATGTGGTGGTGGCGCCTCCTTTCGTCTCGCTGCCAGCTGCAGCAGATATCCTCAAGGGGAACATTAACGTCCGCCTTGCTGCCCAGAACATGTCGGATCATGATGCCGGTGCTTTCACAGGAGAGATCAGCGCAATGATGTTGAAAGAGCTTTATGTAAGCCACGTCATCCTCGGCCACAGCGAGCGCCGTACGCTGTTCGGTGAGAGGGATGCCTTTATCAACTCGAAGCTTGCAAAAGCTTTCGAGTCGAACCTGAAGCCTATTTTCTGTATCGGGGAAACTCTCGCAGAGCGTGAGGGAGGTAAGGTTGAGAAAGTTCTCGAGCGACAGATCCGCAAGGGGTTCAAGGGAATCGAAGCGAAACAGGTAGGTGAAACGATCGTTGCTTACGAGCCGGTCTGGGCGATTGGAACCGGAGTTACCGCAACCACTGAGCAGGCACAGGAAGCGCACGCTTACTGTCGAAGTGTGATTGCTGATCTTTATGACATGGAGACTGCGGCGAAAGTCCGCATCCAATATGGAGGGAGTGTCAAACCGACAAATATGGCTGAGTTGATCTCCATGAAAGATATTGATGGGGCTCTTGTTGGTGGCGCCAGTCTCGATTACCGAAGTTTCTACGAGATTGTCAAAGAGGGGATCGAGCAGGTCTCATCCAGTTAGCAGCAAGGCGCAGGCAATCACCTGGGGAAGGTCTGATTCATGGCGGTGCTCGTCATTGTTATCCGAATTCTGTGTGGCACGGCGCGAGGCGGGAGTGAATGATTGTCCACGACCAACGAGCAACAAAGTCACGCTGGATGCGGGCAGCAACCTTCAACCTGAAAACGGCAATAGAAACCAGTTTTCCGTAAGGGCACATGCGTTCTCAGCGAGTTCCGAAGAATGTCCTCTTCAACCATAGGATGAATACCTCTCTGTGAGGAAACCCGAGTTTTGTCATCTTGAACCGAGCGTCAAGCAAAAGTGAAAATGGGAGCGTAGACAAGCGAAGAGGGCGGACATAGACGAAGCTAAATGTATGGATTGGCCTGTGGTGTGCGCGGTTCCACAAGCTCTCCGCAGGCCCGAAATCCATCGTTGCAAGCTCCTCTGGATGACACGTTGGGACACCCCATTGATGTTTTCAGGCTAAACAAGCCGACGTCTCGCTCTCTCGTTTTTCGAAAGTCTTATCCAGACATAAAAACAGCCGACTCTGAATTTTCCGGAGTCGGCTGTTTTTTGAAAAATACTGTAAGCCTTTTAACGCTTTGAGAACTGGAAGCGTTTTCCCGCGCTCCGGGGCTGACCGGGCTTCTTCCGCTCTTTCGCTCGTGGATCACGCTTGAGAAGACCAGCCTTCTTGAGGTCTGGTCGGTGCTCAGGATTTACTTTAAGAAGAGCCCGAGCGATCCCGTGTCGGACTGCACCCATCTGGCCATTGGTTCCACCACCGACAGCACGCGCTTCGATGTCGAAGTGCTTCGTCTCGCTGGTAACTTCCAAGGGCTCGAGAAGCTGATTTTGGAGGGTGAGGGTAGGGAAATACTCCTCATAGGGGCGACCGTTGATATTGATCTGGCCGGAACCAGTTGTCATGGTCACGCTTGCGATCGATGTCTTGCGACGTCCTGTTGCGGAGAAATTCTCGCTGCTCATACTTGCTTTCTATTAAGAGGAAAAGGATTGGGGAGGAAGGGATAACCGGCTGAAGAAGCTCAGTTCACGGAGTGAAATGTCGGATTTTGAGCTTCGTGAGGGTGTTCTTCTCCTGCGTAGACCTTCAGTTTTTTCATGATGACCCGTCCGAGTCGGTTGTGAGGAACCATCCCTGTCACCGCTTTCTCGATGATTCGCTCAGGGTGCTTCGCGCGAAGGTCCTGAGGGTTGACTGACTTGAAGCCGCCAACCCAACCTGAGTAACTGGTATACTGCTTTTGCTCTTCTTTTTTTCCGGTGAAGATCACTTTGTCCGCGTTGATGACTACGACGAAATCTCCGGTATCAATGTGCGGGGTGTAGATCGGCTTGTTCTTGCCACGAAGAAGACGGGCAGCCTCCACAGCAACCTTGCCGAGAACCTGGTCTTTCGCGTCGATCACCCACCATGCGCGGGTCGACTTCGTTTGTCTTTGCAGAAAATGTTTTCATGAGAAAATTCGAGCTTTTCCCTGCGCGCAGCGTCACATTGGGCCGGGCTGGGAAGGCGGGAATATGGGGAGGAGGCGTGAGAGTGTCAAACGATTTAACGTGATACTAAAAATAATTAAGTTGTACTAAGAATTCCGGAGTTTCTTGACGGAAGCAGGTCAAGGCGTTTCCCTCACTCTGATGTCAGGAAATCTCCATCGCTTCACTGCCTCACGTATTCTTTTCGTCTTTGCCGTGGCTCTTTTTCTTGTTTCTCTGCTTGCCTTGCAGATTAGACTGAAACGCGAACAACTGGAATGGATCGACTATCCTACCGCGCTTGGAGACTCTGATTTTTACGATCCGGAGGAGCCAATCGGTGAGGACGATTTCTTTGAGCCAAACCTTTGTTTTTCCGAAAGGCCGGATGGGATCTACCGCCGCAACCGAAAACCTCAGAGAAGGCTGGACGAGGATATGTTGATCTTGGAACGAGATGCAACGGATGCTTATTTTGTCTACACACCTCGCGACCGGAAGGCCGAGCGTGTGCAGCCGAATGAGAAAAGAGAGCGACGCTTCTTCTTGAAGGCTACGGATGATGGCTACATCGAGTTCGGCGAGAGAAAATACTGGCCGGAGTTTGTGCCTGAGAGCGGCGCGCGGACGAGAATCAGGGCGCCGGATCGAATCAGGAGTGACTGAACGCCTGCCGCAGGAATGAGATTATAACTTTCATTCCTCGTCGGGATCAGA
>CALSSN010000002.1 GCA_943789025.1 uncultured Verrucomicrobiales bacterium | reverse complement strand
AGACCACCCCGACGAATCAGCACCTTCATCTTCCTCTTCAAAGCGGCAATCTTTCCCTCATTTGCAGGGATCACCTCCAGCAAAGGTTCCCCCGAGACTTGAGACCCCTCATTCCTCCCATTCTGCAGGTAATGAAATCGATTCTTGAGAATTTCCATCTCCTCGAGGATTTCCTCGCGCACATGCACGGAACACATCAGCATTCGTGTGATAGCAACCACCGCGGGACAAAGCATCCGCTACCACCAGTCTCAGGTAATTTCCCTGCACAGATTCAGGGATCTCGCCTCCCAATGAGACCACAGGCAGAAAGCGCTCGGGAGCAAAAAGAACCACCCCATGAATGATCGCATCCTCTGACCACCTGGCTGAGAGAAGGCTCAAGCCGTCGGCTTCGTCCTCGGCTTCCGGGAAGCTTTTCGTCGCCACCGCATAAAGGAAAATCTCTTTGGTGTCCCGAAAATAACTCAACATGGCGCTGAGGCGCTTCCTCGACTCCGTCTGCAAAAGACCCAGTTCGTCGATGACCATGTCTTCAGGAGCGTCACGCTCAGTAAAAGGAACTGCCTGCTCCGCTTCGGAGATTTCACTCTCGGGGGCAATGGCGGCGGCGGCGGGTTCCTCAGCGGTGGCGGCACTCGCGGTGACAGTGGTGGCAGCCTCCTCCTCAGCAGCAGCAGCGGCACTCGCGGTGACAGTGGTGGCGGCCTCCTCCTCAGCAGCAGGAGCGGCACTCGCGGTGACAGTGGTGGCAGCCTCCTCCTCAGCAGCAGCAGCAGGAGCAGGAGCAGAAACATCCCCTAAGGGTATGGCCATCAGCGGAAAATTGCCGTCCTCTTCATCAAAGAGAGGCCGCGCGGGCGGGGGAGGAAGGAGAGGGGGCGGAACGGCTGAAGAACCGTAGTTCACAGAGTCCTTTGTCTCCGCCAGAAGAACTGACAAGGCAGCCCCCGAGAACAGCGCGAACGCGAGACACACACACCGAGACCGGCCAGCAAATCCACGCCCTCGAAGCCGCAATATCTCTGAGCTATCCTGCATCTATCTCGATTCCTGGATCTGTTTGAGACGCGCCACTGTCTGCTGGAGAACGTGGTCGATGGCCTCAAGTAGAATCCGTGTTCCTTCCGCGAACCGGCCCGCCACATATGCCGGTGCCGACATGGTCAGAGCCGAACGCGCGGAATTTTCTCCAATCAAGGCTTCTGCATCGTAACCCCAGACTGATAGAGGCCTCGGCGGTGTTCAAGTCCATGACCAGAAGAAGGGTGCGTCTGCGATCGAGTGACGATTCTCCCTCTCCCAAAGGACTGGCATTAAGCAATCCAATGACTAAACTCGCTGATATTTGTTTTCGGAGAGAGTCCGCAAAACACAAAGCGAGACACGTATTTGCGGGTAACCTGATACAAAATCATGCATCAATCTCCTTGCCTCTTTCGCATCCTCAGAAGACGCAACACCCTCGACATCAAGAAACGGTTCGAGCACTGGCGCCTCAAATAAAAACTTTTCCATCGCTCTGTTTCCTGAATACCCGCACGACGGGCACAGCTCCACCGCTCCACGCAACGGAGCGTGGCAGGATGGACAACCCACAATTTCCTGAGTGATTGTCGAAACCGATAAAGCCACAATATTAAATTTTTCAGGCCACCAACATTGGCTCCTTGATGAAAAAGAATACGGTGTAAAGACGAACTTCAAAGCAAATCCTCTCCTGCTCTGCTTAGGGGGAAAGATTTACCCTCGAAACCACAGGTCATGGAAACAGCCTATCAGGAACATTTTTACTCCTTTCAAAACTGTTTACTGCAGTCTCCTCGCATGACCACATCGCCCTCCCTCCCGTCGTGACTTTTCTGGCGCCAGAAGGCCTTACGCTTCTCGTCCTCATCCCCATCGCCGGGTGGTGCCTGCGAAGGGGACTCCGCACCCGCCGAGAAGCGGCACGCTCTTTCAACAGCCGCAGCCTGCCACACCATGGGCCGCGCCTTTCTCTCTTCACTTCTGTGCTACCGCTTCTTGCACTGACCCTGTTGGCTCTGGCTGTGGCGCGGCCAGCCTGGAAGCGCGAACCCGGTGCCTATCACCCGTGGTGGGCGGGATGTTCTGTTTCTTCTTGACGTTTCCCGCTCCATGCTGGCCGAGGATCTTCTCCCGAACCGCCTCGGTGCGGCCAAGCAGGCGATCCTCGACTGTGTCGCGACCTTCGAAGGGAACCGGGTCGGGCTTGTCACTTTCGCGGGATCCCCTTCCACCGTCTGTCCGCTGACCACCGATTATGCCTTCTTCAAGAAGATGGTGGACGAGGCCTCCCCGGAGAATGTCGATCACGGGGGAACACGTATCGGCGACGCCATCCGCAAAACCGTGGATAAGCTCCTCGACCCCGCGAAGGGCGGGTTTGCAAGACGTGATTGTGCTTTCTGATGGCGGCGATCAGGAAAGCCGTCCTGGTGAAGCTGCCCGTGAGTTGGAACATTACGGGGTTTTTTCTCATCGTAATCGGCATCGGCGACGACCTGACCGGGGCGCGGATCCCGGCCGGAGTCCCCCGCGGGAGGCAAAAGCCAGGCACCGGTGGCACTTCCCCCGAGGCCTTTACCATGCACGATGGCCAGGAAGTATGGTCGAAACTGGAACCCGCAGCGCTCAGGTCGATGGCTAACCAGATCACAGGGGGAGGAGCCTACCTGCATGCCGGCACCCGCACCCTCGATCTTGGTCGGGTTTATAAGAACCTCGTCCACCACCTGCAGAGCCAGAATCCGACAGTCTCGGATTCCCTGATGCGCTGGCGAGAAGAGTTTTTCTGGTGCCTTGCGCTGGCCATGACAGCGCTGCTCGTGGAGTCGCTGATCCGATCCCTGCCCGCTGGAAAACCGACGGCTCTTGCTCCTGAAGCAGCCACCGATCACCCCGGATCTCCGCTCCCGCCGGGACCTCTCGTCTCCCTAACTGTGGCGTGGTGCCTCGGCGCCGGTGTTTCCCTCGCCTCCCCCGCACCTGCCCGGGCGGATGCATCCCGCCCCGCAATCCGACCAGAAATCCTCTACAACCAGGGGGTTCAGTTGCTGGCTGCAGACAACTTTCTGGAAGCCAGAGAACGCTTCACCCAGGCAGTCCAAGCCCCCGGAAAATCCTCCAAGAAACTCACCCTCAAGGCGATCTATAATCTCGGATGCTCGCATTTTTCCCTCGCCGAAAAGGGGCCACTCGTCGGTGACTCCGAAACCATTGAAGAAGAACTCGCAACCCCTCCCAGCGACCCAGTCACCGAGTATCTCGCGGCAGCGCAGGCATTCCGCGCGTGCCTCGATCTTGATCCCAACCACCCGGCCGCAGCATGGAACTATGAGCTGGCCCTTCTCAGAGCCAAAGAATTGGAAACGGCGCGCGAACAAGAGAAGCAAGAACCCGAGGATCCACCAAGGAAGGAGAAAAGCGATCCAGGCGAGAGTGAGAGCACCAGAACCGAGGACGAAGACGGCGGCGACGAATGGCAGGAAACCGATACCGAGGATGCAAGTCGTCTTGCTGACCTCGAAAGCAGCCAGAGTGCCATGGATCTGCTCAATCAGGATCTCCCTCCGCCCATGGTCGACCCTCAAGATCTGCTCATGGAGGAGGAGCTGAACAACGCATCACGCGACAAACGCAGCAGAAAAAATTACGATCCCACCGAAAAAGACTGGTAGAAGAATGACTGCTCTCCTTCTCCCTCCCTCAACGATGCCCTTTTCCTGCAAAAAGACAGCTCTCGCCATGACCGTGTTACCGCTCGCACTCGTCGCGCTGAGCAGTCTCACTGCCGCGCCGACCGCACAAGTGATCCTCGATGCGAGTGCGCGACGCTTCGTCGGGCAACCCTTTGATTTCTTCATCGTGGCAGAAAATTCCGGAGCCATTCCAGACCCGGAACTTCCCGTGACCCCCGACTTCATGCTCCGGGTCGGGGACGGTCTGGTCTCGGAGGACGAGGGCCTCCGAACTTATACCCTGACCGGCCAGGCCATCCCTCTCCGCGCGGGAGAAGCAAATTTTCCCTCCTTCAATCTCTCCTCGGGAGGGCTGCTGCTCGCGACGCCGACCCATCGCTTGAAAATCGAAGAACCGAGCGAATCTGGCACCATGAAGCTGGAAGTGCACCTCTCCCAGGACCGCTGCTACGTCGGCGAGCCGGTCACCTTGACCTTTGCGTGGACCTCTCAAAGTTCCCTCCATGGAATCCGGGCACTCCGGGTCAAGGTGCCAGCACTCACCGACCCCAGCCTCCGCCACCACCCTCCCCTCAGGGACATCGATCCTGCGAGCCAGCATGCCATCGGGGTCCCTGTCAATGGCCAGCGACTGATCGCCAGGGTCCACTCGAAAAGCGACAGCGAGGGAGGCAGGATCACTTTCCAGAAACTCCTCATCCCCTCCCGGGCAGGCAGCATCGATCTCCCCCCAGCCACTCTGATCTGCGCAGTCACACCCACTCGGGAAAAACGATTCAAGGGGTCGCGTTACCCGAGTTACTTCAACAACGACTTCTTCGATGAAGACCTGCCGGAAGCCTACGAAAAAGTCTTCTGCCGTTCCCAGTCGCTCCGGCTCGAAGTTCTCGCTCTTCCCGCTGAAGGGAGGCCTGAAAACTTCGATGCAATCGGCAGCGTCGGGGCATTCCAGCTCACCGCCACGGCCAAGCCCAGAGTTCTTGAGGCAGAACAACCCCTCACTCTTTCTCTCCGGGCATCGGGCCACCCCTTTCCCCAAACCCTGAAAATTCCTGGAGCAGAGAGGATCTCGAGCGTCGGGCTTCTCTTCCACCTTCCCGAGAGCTCTGCGCGCACGCGTCTGGAAGGAAGTGAACTCATCTCCACCCATACGCTCCGACCGATGCGCGAAGGGGTCAAAGAAATCCCGGTGCTGCGCATCCCGTACTTCGACCCCGGGAGTAAAAGCTATGGCGTAGCAGAGGCCGGACCGATCTCGATCGAGGTCGCACCCGGAAGAAAAGCAAACGCTTCCGAGGCAGAATTCGGAGACGGCTCACGCCTCCAAACCAGCGTCCTGTCCACCGAGTCTGGCATCTCCGCAAATTACGAAGGCCCCCTGGTTCTCCAGGCCTCGCCTAGTCACCATCGTCCGCTGTCATCCCAGCCGCTCTGGTGGTTGCTGCTCACCGCACCGCCGCTCGCCCTCGGCGCCTCCCTGTTCTCGTACCGACGCGCCACACGGATTGCGGACGATCCTGATGGATTCCGGGCGCGCAGAGCCTACCTTGAATTCCGGCGCAGCCGCGCGGCTGGCACCTGCCCGGGAGATGCCGCACGCAGCTACCTCGCAGACCGTAACCGCAGACGAAGAGACGCACACACCCTCACCGAATTGGCTGGACTCGCCAGTCACCAGGGTGCACCCGAGACGGCAGTCAAAACCCTGTATCAAGCTGGAGCAAATGAACTCACAGCCACCTACCGTGACTCCGAGGAACCGCCGCTGCCCGCCGCGCGTATCGACGAAGCCATCAACGCCATCGAATCCGCCAACCCGTCCACCAGGTTATGACTGTTTCCAGGAAAAAGTCGCGTGGGTCAGGCCACCAACACCCCTCCAAAAGCACTCCCTTTTGCATAGTGCCAACCCGGGGGCCTCTTCTTTTCGCACGTGCGGCGAGCCTCCTCCTTGCGCTCCTTTTTTCCCTCGCCACTCCGCCGGCCCAAAGCCATGCTTCCCGACCCGAAGCAAGCACAGTCCTCGAGGCAGCCAGTAAATTTTTCTCGCAAGCCAACGAAGCCGCCCTCACCGACCCACTCGAAGCCCGTCGCCTCTACCGCAAGGCTGCCCGGCGCTTCCACGAGCTCTCCACCTCGTACCGGATCACCAACCCGTATCTTCTCGCTAACCTGGGCAACGCCGCACTCCTTGCTGGCGACCTTGGCCAGGCCATCTTTGCCTACCGGCGCGCCACTCAGCTCCCCGGTGCGCCGCCTGCACTCAGGCAGTCTCTGGCGCACGCCCGCGGTCAGGTAAGCACGAGGTTCGATACGCCTTTTGAAAACCCTTTGCGGCGCGCCTGGAGCTACCTCGTCAAAGCTCCACGGCCTCTCTGGCTCATCCTCTTCGGCCTCGCCTGGCCTGGCTTTTTCCTCACGCTTTACCGCACTGGGATCGCGCCCTCCGGTGCCCGGATTCGCTGGCTCGGATGGATCGCAGTCACCGCCCTGACCTGTCTGCTGTCCCTGCTTTTCCTCCGATCACAGACCCGGCGTCAGAACCACCCTTTCGGAGTGCTGGTCGCTGATTCCACGATCGTGCGAAACGGGGACGGGATGATTTACGACCCTGCTTTTTCCACCCCTCTGGCGCAGGGAATTGAGTTTACTCCCATCCAGATGCGCCGCGGTTGGATCCAAGTACGTTTCACCGACGGCACCACCGGCTGGATCGAGGAAGGCCAGGCGCTGCTCTGGCCTCGGCCTGAATCCCAGGTACCGACATGGCGTCAAGATACACCTTCCGCGACCAGCCACGGCCCGCTCTGCAAAAATCGATCGCGCCCCGATCAGGAGATTCGGGTCGCATTGAGGCCACTTCTGGGTTATCCGACCTCCCCTTTGTCAAGACCATGCTCGTATTTCTAGACTGTGACTGCACCCTCAGTTCCATCGAAGGTATCGATGAACTTGCCGGCCTGCGGGACGAACGCATCAAGAAGGAAGTCGCAGCGCTCACTGGGCAGGCCATGGAGGGGAAAGTGAGTATCGCTGACATCTACGCCCGACGCCTCGAAATCATCCATCCGAGTCGCGACGAGTGCCTCGAGATCGGGCGGCGCTACATCGAGACGGTGGAGCCGACCGCCCGCGAGTCTGTCGCACAGCTCAAAGAAGCCGGCTGGCAGCCTGTGATCCTCAGCGGCGGCCACACCACGGCCATTCAACCACTCGCTGACTACCTCGGCATCGACAGGATCGAAGCCGTGGACCTCTACTTTCACGACGACGGTAGCTACCGCGGTTTCGACACCGACAGCCCGAGCACCCGCAATGGAGGCAAGCCGCAAGCCATCGCCGCCGTCAAAGCCGAACTCGCAACCATGGGACCATCCATCATGATTGGAGACGGTGTCAGCGATTTGGAGACCCAGAAAGAGGTCGATCTTTTCATCGGTTTCGGACGCTATTTCGCGCGGCAGCGCGTGATAGAAGAGGCCGAGGTCAGCGTCGACTCGATTGCTTCAGCCACCGAGATCATTCTGCAACGCTTCGGCCCGGCAGAGAAGAACCCGCATCCTTGACCCGCCCGCCCGCCACGTCCAGCCTGCGCAGGATGAACCACTTTACATCCAGTCCCGCTACCCTGAGCCGGAATTTTTATCCCCGGATACGGGGGGTCGTCTTCGGGGCGGCACTGCTGGCTCTCGTCGCCTGCGGCCCGACCAACGAAGAGCGGGAATCATCTGCTGGCGCGGGGGCCGAAGAGTCCACGGTTGCCGGGAAGCCACTGGCAAGTTTGTACCCGGACTCACCCGGCCCGGCCGTAGCCTCCGATCCCAAGACACAGGCAAAACCGGATACCACTGAGAGACCCAGCTCGACAATACCTCTGCAAGACCTGACCGGAAAGCAAGACGCTTCCAAAGGGGCCTCCTCTTCCCCGGAATCAAAAAGCCTGCGCCCGCTCACCGGATTCGCAGCCCGCGCACCTCGCAGCGCCGAGGCTTACTTCGGTTTTTTCAATCTCGGAACCCTGCGGGAAGCAGTCGCCAAATCAGCCTTCTGGAGCTCCCTCTCGCAATTCCTTGCAACCGCCACCCTGCCACCGTTCGCCCGCCGATTCAGCGCTGAAACCATGCCGACCCTCCGTTCTCTTGTTTCGGATGAAATCGGCATCATTATCGGCAGCGGCGCAGAGGCGTCACTGCGGCGCCTGGTCGAAATCGGCTACCTCAACGACATCGCAAATATCAAGGCCCTGATCCGTGAACCAGAACAGGACTCCACGCTCAATGATTTCCCGATCCTCGGGGAATCCGCTGCCCTCTTACCCCTCCTTGATGGCTTGCGGATCCCCTCCATCACCTTGCTTTTCCGCGTCACCGATGCCCCCGGCCTTCTCGCCTCGCTCCCGCCACTCGCCATTTCCTCGGAGGGTCGTGGCATCACGCATACTATCTTCAAAGGGGCCAACGCCTTGCCCTTCAAAAGCTACAAAACGACCCTCGAGAAGCTGATCCGCCCACCGCTGCGACAATCGCTCGAACAGACCCTCGGGGAGGATGCGGCACCGTTTCTCTCGCATCTCTCGCAAATCACCCTCGACCTGTCATTCGGTGCGCTCGACCTATCCACCATCGCCATCCACCTTGGCCCGGACAAAGCTGGAATTGAACAAGTCCTCGAAGCTCCTCTTGAAGCCTCACTGGCAAACTCGGAACGGCTTGCAAGCATCGAACCCTTCCTCAATCCGCAGATCACAACCCTCGTCTGGGCCCAGGGATCCCTCCTCGATGCCAGTCAGGGGCACCACCCGGTGAGCGCCTTTCTTGAGGCAGTGATGGCCGTTTTCAGGGCAAGCGAGAACCTGGAAGAAGTAAACTCCCGCCTCTGCACCGAACTTGAGGAGCTCGTGGCACGGGGGGACACAGCCCACCGTCACCCGAAAACCACCGACCACGTCGGGATCGGGTGGACGGACGAGGCATTCCACTACGAGGGAATCGGTGGCTTCCTGCATTCCGAACACGATGGAAAGAACAGTGCTCCGTTCACACTTCCAGAAGGAGAAGACACCATTCTGTCGCTCGCCTGGACCGGCAATCCCGAAGACCGAGCCTTCGACTGGCGCTATTTCGAAGACCTCACCTCCACTCTGGCGACCGGCGTGCGGGCATTCCTTACGGAAGGTGCCACCCGCGCAGAGAGCGAACAAGGACCACTGGGAATGATTCTCGGAATGAGCGCCCTCCTCGAACCGGTCATCACCGATCTCTACGGCGGACTCCACGCGCTCTACCATGAGGCCCTGGGAAGCGAGACACTTCTCACCATCGATCTGGCCGGGGAGGAGCCGGCCGCTACGCGGGGGACCGAAACCAAGGCTCCCGCCACCCTCCCATTCCCAAGAATCACAGTCGCTCATTCGATCAAAAAACGAGCTCGGGTCGGAGAGGCATGGGGCCAGATCGAAGCTCCGCTCAAAAATCTCCTCAGGTCCGTGCCTACACCGGGCGCTCCGCTGTCTCTTCCGCAACCCGAAAAAGAGCAGGCCGGAGGCGTCACTACCTACGCCTTCACGCTGCCCGCATTTGCAGGAGCGAACCGCCCCGCCGCTGCCCTGACCGACGCCACCCTCGCCCTGACATCCTCAGCAGCACCACCAGCTAGCCTCTTTGATGCCAGAAGCCATACCCCGGATACCTCTGCCGCCGGCATCAGAAGCAATGGTTACTTGCACCTCCTCCCCATTTCCCGAGCTGCCATCAGCTGGATCCGTCGAGCAGGACAACGCCAGATGGAGCGCGGTAGCGCTGCGGCTGCACCCATCGATCCTGAAACGCTTGATGCCGCCCTCCAACTTGCCAGACTCACAGCAGGCATCGGCGAGATTCGATGGCAGATCTATCACCCGGAATCCGAAACCCAACCGCGTTTCTCTCTGCGCTGGGACTACCAGGATATTCTTCACACCAACTAGTTTATTCCGCCAGCGGCCGCTCCCTCCACTTCTCTCACCTGATGAAGAACAGTTTTTACAACGCCTTCGATTTTGCCGGTCTCGAGGAATACAAATTCCGCGAGGGCGAATTCCGCACTCCGTTCCAGATCCACCGCGATCGCATCATCCACACCTCTGCCTTCCGCCGACTGCAGAATAAGACACAGGTCTTCAATTCCGGGCACTACGATTTCTACCGCACCCGACTCACTCACTCGATCGAAGTCGCCCAGATCGGGAAGTCGATCTGTCAGTATCTCAATCAGACCAGTGACCTCCTCAGTGATGACTTTTTCATCGATCCCGATCTCATTGAGGCCTGCTGCCTCGCCCACGATATCGGCCACCCTCCTTTCGGCCACACGGGAGAAACTGAACTCAATGCCCTGATGGCGGAACACGGAGGCTTCGAAGGCAATGCCCAGACTCTCCGGCTCCTGACCCGAACCATCTTCTCTGCCACCGGACGGGGCATGAATCCATCCCGCGCGCTCATGGACGGGGTCCTCAAATACAAAACCCTGCAACACGAGCTCGAAAACCCCAACTCCCACTTTCTTTACCCCGATCAGGAGACAATCCTCAACTTTGTGCTCGGAAATTGCGCCTTCCCCGAAGAATACGCCCCCGGCAAACCCCGCAACTCCTTCCGGTCACTCGAATGCCAGATCATGGACTGGGCCGATGATACGGCCTACTCGCTCAATGATATCGCCGATGGCGTCAACGCAGGATTTCTGACCTCCGATCGGGTCGAACGCTGGGCAGAAGCCTCCAGTCTCGACAAACAAAGCAGCGAAGTCGCCAGAGAAATCGCCCGCGCCATCCGCGACCAACGGGTCGAAGCACGCATCGGAAAAAAAGTCGGGCAGCTCATCGCTTCCGTCCAACTCATCGATGCCCCGTCATTTCTGGGCCACCTGAGTAACCGGCACCGATTTCAACTTGTCATCGACCCCGCCGCCGAGGCCGAGGCAAAGGTCATGAAACGCATCTCGGTCGATCTCGTCTTCCGCTCCCCCCAACTCCAGCAACTCGATTTCAAAGCCTCCCGGATTCTCCGTGAGCTTTTCCAGGTTCTCGCCGACCGCTACATCGAGCCTGACTCGCGCTCCGGCCGTGGCCTCAGGCTCCTCCCCGAAGCACTCGAAAACACCATCATCGAGGCTGCGTCCCCCGCAGAACGTGCTCGACTCATCTGCGACCATATCAGCGCCATGACAGATGGATTCGCGGTGCGCACCTACAAACGCCTCGCCGACCCGGACTTCGGATCGATCGTCGACCTTGTCTGATCAGCGTCGAAATCCTTCGATCCTGACTGGTCCCATGAGGATAACTCGCTGGCGCAGTTGTTCCCCTCCAGTGCTACTACCCCCTGCAGGTGGTCAAAGAAACTCAGTGCCAAGCAGCGCCCTCTGTCGATTTATACAGAGGCGTCAGGAACCCTGCCTTATTCGTGAAAACCAGGAGCGACTTCAACTACTGGGCGAAATCCGTAGTCGAAACTCCGGCAGGTAGGAAGATTGAGGTCACGATACGCAGAACGCAGATTGCCTTCGGAATTGTAAGACCAAGACCCTCCACGCAACACCCGAAACGGCGTTCCGTCACTGTAAGATTCAACCTGCAACACAGGATACTCTTCGAGAATATCCGCAGTATTCATGGTGCTCTTGTAGGCGTCTTCACACCACTCCCAGAGATTCCCCCCGAGATCGTAAAACCCAGATGCGTTGGCAGGGAAACTCGCGACAGGTGCAGCGCGCGTAAAAGCATCAGACGCCTCCGAAGTGAGAGGATATCCCGGATACTCATCCTCCATTTCCTTTGCGAAGTAGTTGCCAACGCCCTCGGGCACCGGCCATTCGCTCCCCCACGGATACTTTTCTCCTCCCACCGCAGCTCCCCATTCCTCATCCGATGGAAGCCTGTAATTCAACCCCTCTTCCAAACTGTTGAGCCACGCACAGAAGCCTTTTGCTTCTTCCCAGTTGACGCAGGTTACCGGATGCTCATCACCTTGAGAATACCCGGGTTTTTTCCATGACGAAGAATTGTCCAACTCCCATGCTCCGTCCTTGAAAACAAAGGCCCCGCCACTTTGGGCGTAACCGGTCGCTCGTACGTAAGCCCGAAAATCCTGCACCCGCACCTCCGTCCGGCACATGTAGATGCCCGGCTTACCAGGCACAGGTAAGAACTCCATCCCCAATTCATTGATATAAGGAGCTTCTTGTGTGGCCGCAACAAGCTCTGCCGGCTTCTCCGGCGGCGGCGGCGGAACTTTTTTCTCAGCCGCCAAGGCCTCCAGAGCTGCCAGAGTCGCTAAGGCTTCAGCTCTTGCTTGTGCCACCTGCGCTGCCTTAGCGGCTCGAGCCGCTCGAGCTTCTGCTTCTTGGACAGCTGCTCGAACTCTGGCCTCTTCTTCCGCTGCCCGAGCCTTGGCCGCTTCTCGAGCGGCTCGAACTCTGGCTGCTTCCTCCGCTGCCCGAGCTTTCCTGGCTGCTTCCTCGGCCGCTCGGGCCTCGGCTGCTTCCTGAGCGGCTCGATCTTCAGCAGCTTTTTTCAAGGCAAGCTGCTTCTGCAGTTCCTCAAGACGCTGTTTGAGATCCGCCACTTTCGGCTTGGCTGCTGCTGGTTCTTCGCCACGGGTCTCCAGAGCAAAAGCAAGAAAGACGATCAAGAGACAGGTGACTTTCATTTTTTGAACCTAGACGGTAGAGAGTCATGCAGGCAAGGAAAAAGCCAAACGACTGCCATGACGCATCGGGCAGAGGAAAAAGTTTCGATCCCTCTTCCAAAACATCTGGCTGAAACTCCGCTTCGCCTGCCAGATTTCAATGCCACCCTTTCACACTCGCTAAACATTTTTTCACCCTGGCAGAATTACAGAAGGTTTACCGGCAACTGACCGGACTGTGCCGATCCTTCATCCTGCGCAGTTTCCACGCGGGTGGTGGTCTCCCGAGCGGCCGCCGTCTGCTGACGCATGATCTTTTTTACTTTTTGCACCGTCCCTTGCGAAATTCCAGCCAACCGAGCCGTCTTGCGCAGTGAATTTCCGGCCTCCAGATACCCCACCACTTCCCGATAGCGACGCAGAACTGCTTGCGAAGTATCACGGGATCCCCGCGGTCGCCCGAGAATCTTCCCTCGCTTCTTCGCCTTTTCCAGACCGAAGAGGATGCGCTTCCTGCGCTGCTCGGTTGCAGAGCGCGTCATCTCCTCCATGAGAGCAGAAAGCACGAATCCTGCCGGGGAGACTTTGCCATCCTGCATCAAGGTCTCCATTTCCAGTGCATGCCAATAAAGGCTGATCCCTGAACCGACCAGCTCCTCAAGGAACGCGCAGACCAGACGATTAGAACCCGCCACCCCTGCCACCTCATCAACGAGCGCTTTCTGAATGCGACCAGATCGTGCCAGCTCCAGAACCCGTCGTAGCCCAGCGGCGCCATCCAAGTCCCCATCCATATCTTCATTGCCACCGTGTCTCTTGACAACCTCAATCACCTCCCATCCACGAAGCTCTGCGACCTTGCGCAAATCATGGATCTGATCGGCCAGGGCCCTCTTCTTGACGAAAATGCCTGTCAGAATGGCTACGGGTATCGCTTGGGATTCCATCAGCATAACAATCCCCCGAAAAAGGCTGTTTTGCATTAAAAAAATCATATTATTTTAATAATTACATTTTTTTACGGAACATTCTCTCAACATCCCGCGGTACTAACCTTGTTTTGAACTATTTTATTATATGATTTATTTATATCATTTTTGATCCACTTTGAGCCTCTGATATTCCGTCCTGGAAGATTCCCTCCCACCTCCTTTCTTCTTGCCTTGTCCTTCGTTCTCCCACCATCATCGGAAGTTTCCCGCATTCTCGATGATCGATCCGGACTGCCCTCGCTGCATGCTGCTTGTTGAAGCCTCTCTCCAGTATGTTACTCAAGGCAGTGCCTATTGTCATCGTCATCATTCTCACCATCGCCGCAGGCCTGTATCTGGACGTGGCTTTTCCCTGGGGGCAGACGGCAGTCAATATCTGGGTATGGGCCCTCTACGCCCTTCTCTTGTTTCGCTCCAAGCCACTTGAGCGGGCCGCTTTGCTTCTCTGTCTTTTCTTCGCGACCCTCGGGGAATTTCTTCTTTCGATCGCCTGGGGTCTCTATGAATATCGCAATCCCGGTATTCCACTCTACGTTTTTCCCTGGGCACTGCCTTCTCTTCGCCTTCGGCGTGAAGATCTCCCAGAAGGTGCCCCGGCAGACGGTCTGGCTCGTTCCCTTATTGGCGTCTCCCTACATTCTTTATGCCGCCTTTGCTGGCTTCGATACAGAGGGCCTGCTCTGGTTTGTCGTCTTTGTGCTTTGCCTGAAATACGGACCGGCCAAGAAACTCTATGCCACCATGTTCGTGCTCGCCCTGATCATGGAAATCTACGGCACCTGGCTGGGCAACTGGCGCTGGGCCGCGGAAGTGCCCGGGCTCGGGTTGAGCAGCACCAACCCGCCGGTTTGTGCCGGCATTTTCTACTGTCTCCTTGATTTGATCGTTACCGCAATCATCGGCAGAGCAGAGCGAAAACCAGCATAAATGCTCGCCGAGATCTCACCTTGTCACCCAACATTGATCTCTCAAAGATTTGTGGGGAGCGCCTGCGTGGAGACCGTCCGAACCGAGCTCGATCAATCCGCGCCAATCTCCCCTCGCAGAAGCGAACTAGAGAGGGTCTGATTCATAGCGATGCTCGTCATTGTTTTCCGGATTCTGTGTGTAAGGGCGGCGAGGCGCAACTGGATGAACATCCATATCCATGACCAACGAGCAACAAAGCCACGCTGGATGCGGCAGCAACCCGACTGGATTTTTCAGCGAGCCCGGAGCGTAGCGATGCTCACTGCAATCCAATTCCATTCCATTCCATTCCATGTGGCGGGTGGAGCAATGGGTTAGACCTTCCCCAGCAACTGTTCCGGTGGTCACAGGATTGTTTTCAGCTTCCGGAAGCTCGATCGTCCATCCGGCGGAGACGGTCGGCAAGGACGCCCATCAGGTGCAGTGCAAAAGTAGGGTGCTCCTGAACAAGAAAGATGAACTGCTGGCGCCCTACCACCGCAACCCTGGCAGGGACACGAGCGAAGGCAGTCGCACTGCAGGGACTTTGATCTACCAGCGACATTTCTCCGAAAATTCCTCCCTCTTTCAATGTCTCAACCGTGACACCATGAACCGTGATGTCGATCTCACCGTCCAGAACAACATACATACTCGAATTCTGCTGGCCGTGCTCAAGGATGACTTCCCCGGCGGCAAAGGATTTCGTGGACTTGGAGGAATGGAAAAGCGATGCTGGATTCATACTCAGGGAGCTTAGTAATCTGTCGGGATCTTGGCAATTTCTAATATCTTCATTGCAGCGGCGCGAGGTGCCCGCGTTCTCACTCTGCGGTCTCCTATTTAACTTTTCTCAGCGACTGTTTCCCGCTACCCTTCCCCCTTCCCCCTTGGGTGAGTTGCTTTACTCTCTGAGCGCTCTTCACGAAACACGACAAACTATGAACGCGAGTATCAAGCGAAATGGCTTACTCACGTTGGGTGCTGTTGTGATTGCTGTCGTATCCTACCAGGCCGGGAAATCGAGCTACTCGGAACCAGAGAAGGATCTCTCTACAAGCCCTGATCCAAACCATTTCCGCCTGCGACTGGACGCCCGCGACCAGGCATCCAAACGCTGGCACCGGCAGGAAGAACTGAAAGCGGCCTTCTTCGAGACAAGAAGACCCTTCAACTGGGATCCTCGCCCCTATTCTTTCTGGAAAATACTGACTGATTGCCAGCTTCCGGACCCCGCCAAAAGCGCCTACAGAGAATGTCTCCTTGTCGTGGAGGCACAGCAAGTGAATCTGGCCAATTCCCTGACCCTAGATTCTGGTGCGGGACAGGTAGTAAGAATGGTTCTTCCCGGCTTCGCTGAACGGAGACCAAAGACCGGAGCCATTTTAAAAAAAGGCAGCATTTTTCAATGCCAGACCTTCTCGCCGGAAGAGCTTCCCGAGGGGATCTTTTCCTCCCAGACGGTCGATACCACCGAAAGCTTTGACTTGAAGACGCTGGTTGCCATGGCCGCCCACCGCTGCGAGAGCGCCCCGCAGCCATACATCGCGCCGGTCGCTTTCGAAACTGCTTCTGGAATTTCAAGAGAAGAAGTGATCAGGAATGACTACAACACTTTCAAATCGTGGCTTCAAACCAGGGGCGGCAATCTCGACGCCATCATCAAGGAAAAAGCCGCTCTCGTTCCACGGATCAAAACAGAACTTGAGAACTCTGGCGGCATCCTCACCCGTGGCCATTTGAGCTTCACCCGCCTGCCGGAAGGATCCAAGGTCTCGCAAGGCTGGGATGAGCAACCTTTCTCGGCGCTGTTCTCGTTCCACAAGCAGTTGGCAGCCCGTGGGATCGACTTGATTGTCTGCCCGATCCCCGAAAAGGAACTCCTTGTCGGACCCAAGTTTTTTGACGACCCCCTGATTGATGCCAGGCGTTACCAGCTTTACGAAAAACTTTGGGAGGCGGGCATTGAGGCGATTGATCTGCTTCCCACTCTTCAAGAACGTTCGGGGGAGTTCCAGTGGATGATGTATGACGGTCTCGACCAGCACCCGGCCGATGGCGTGATCCGCGTGACAGCAGACAAGCTGGCTGAACGGCTCTCGCGATACAACTTTGTCTCGGCAGCGGATCGACGTTATCAGGCATTCACTCTCTGCTTTGGTCTCCACGGCACGGATGATAACTTTCCTGAATCCGCCTTCCTGCCAGCAGCCTACACTGCGACTCAGGTGCTGCGCCCGAATGGCCAGCCGATTTCCATGTTTGATCCTGCCAGGAAAACCTCCCGGATCCTTCTCGTAGGAGACTGCTTTACCATGTGGCCGCTTGATTTTGGCGTTGATGGCTGCGACCTTTTGGCGCAGATAACTCTCCGCGTCGGGGCAGAACCACAACGTCTCTTCGCAGGTGGTGGTGGACCGGAAATGCTCAAGCTGCTTGCCGCACGGCCGGAGATGATCACGGGAAAAAAGGTGGTGGTTTTATGCTTTGCAGAACGTTTTTTCTTCCAAGGGCGCTGGCCTGACGCCAAAATCCCCTGAACCATCTCTCCAGAGCGCACCACGCCTTCCTCAGGGCTCTCCCTCACGCGCGCCATTTTCCACATGATGAACCTTTTCTCAGCGCTCGCCAGCCGGGTGATTATTCCGATCACCTTGCTGGTTGTCGCCTGCTCAGATGATCCCGCAAGCAGACTGCGCGGCGATGCAGAAAAGGGCAACGCTGACGCACAGTACGACCTCGGAGTCATGCATGACCGCGGGGAAGGCGTCCGCAAAGACGCTGTCGAGGCGATCAGATGGTATCAGAAAGCCGCCCAGCAGGGGCATGCGAGTGCCCAGTTCATTCTTGGCTCCCGATATGCCAGTGGCGAGGGAATCGACAGGGATCCCTCCCAAGCGGTCCACTGGTACACCGAGTCGGCAGAGCAAGGTCATGTCTGGGCTCGAAAAGCGCTTATGGAAGTGGCTGCTAGTGGACAGCCTGACGCACAGTTTGCCCTCGGGCAGATACTCGAGAACGGCAAAGGCGGGGAAAAAGAAATAAACGCAGCGAAACGCTGGTTCCGCAGGGCAGCTCGGCAAGGCCACACAGAGGCCGTATTTTGGTACCAGGAGGCTGCGAAACAAGGAGATGCCGAGGCGCAGTTTGTTCTTGGAGTCATGCATGCGCGAGGTGCAGGTATCTCGAAAAATCCAGCGACAGCGGAACGGTGGTTACGCAGAGCAGCTGAGCAAGGACACCAAAGAGCGATCACGTATATCGACGCTGCTTTGCAGAATGACGCCAAGGCACAGAACCAGCTGGGATCGCTGTATGATACCGGCGAGGGAGTTGATGAAGACGACACCGAAGCGATGCTCTGGTATCGAGAAGCCGCCCAACAAGGGCATATCGGAGCGCAGGGAAAACTTGGGTGGATGTATGAAAACGGACTGGGCATCGCCCCAAACTCCGCCGAGGCAATCCGCTGGTATCAGATGGCAGCAGCACCTGAAAATGCAGGGATACAAGGGTATGAGTCCGCACAAAAAGCCCTCAGACTGATCAAATCAAAAATACGGGCTGAGAAACAGCGCGAAGAAATCAAACGCGCCACGATGCAACCTGGCGCCTGAGGAAAATCTGATCCATTGCTCCATCCGCCACCTGGAGTGGAATAGGATGAAATTTAGCATCGATGCACTCTGGGCTCGCTGAAGAAGCCCATCGGGTTGCTGCCCGCATCCAGCGTGGCTGTGTTGCTCATTGATTGCTCGTGGATGTGCATCCACTTCCGCCTCGCGCCATACCACACAGAATCCAAACAACAATGACGGGCGGCGCCATGAATCAGACCCTGCCTAGAAATCTCTTCCGTAACGGAGGGTCGAATCAGCTTTTGAGAATCTCCTCAGCAACACGCAACCCGGAAGCGATTGCGCCTTCGATCGAAGTGTTCCCGCAGTGGTCTCCACAGACGTAGATCCCCTCACTCCTTAAAAATCCATTACCCCCCGGCACCTCCGTCCCGGGCAACTGTTCGGGGAGCGCGCGGCGGATCCGGTAGGTCCGGAGGTGTGACCAGGCGTGGACTTCCGGACCAAACCACGACTCCAATTCTTGCAGAACCCTGCTTTCGAGATTGCTGGATTCCGCAAGGTCGATGACGGAAACGGAAACCAGAGACTGGTTCTGCGGGGCATAATCCGACACAACATCAGAAGGAACACAGACCGTGTTCACCAACCCCTCAGGGTCTCCGTTCAGAGCGATAATAGCCTCGTTGAGGGGAGACTTCGGGGCGGCAAAATAGAGGCTGACAACCGAGCGCCATCCGACGAAAGAATTTCCCAGGCCAGGCACCAGATCCCGCGCCGTCTCGCCGTCAGTGGCTACTACAACATGCCTGGCCTCGATGCGTTCACCCGATTCAAGCGTCACCTGTCCCTTGCCTATCGAGCGCACGGGTGCGTCGGTCCGGATGGAATTTTCCGGAAGCTCGGCAGCAAGCTGACGTGGAATCTCTGCCATCCCTCGGGCAGGAAGTGCTGCGTATCCTTCCGCAAACATCCTGAAGGTGAACGCAAACATCCGGCTGGATGTCCTCAGGTCTTTTTCCAGGAAGATTCCGCCATAAAACGGACGGAAGAACCCGTCGATCATTGCCTCAGTAAACCCTTCTTCTCTGAGGTAGCATTCTGTCGAAACATCTTTCTGTGCGACGATCTCATCTGGCTTCAAACGCTTCAGGCGATGCCTCAATCTGGCCACGCGCAATTTATCACTGACGCTCCCAATCGGCTGTAGCGCGGTTTGCAGCAAGTGGGCGGGCGAACGAAAGACATCCATCATACGGTGACATTTTCCATTCCGGAAAATGAGAGCACCTGGCCTGAAAAATCGCAGCTGCAGTTCGTCGAGCTTGAGGAGTTCTCGTGCTTCCGGATAGGCAGTAAGAAAAACTTGAAATCCGCGATCGAGTAAAAACCCGTCGACAGCGTCCGTCGCAACGCGTCCGCCAAGATGACATGAGCCTTCCAGAAGGAGTGGGGTGACACCTGCAGAATGAAGTTTGTGGGCACAAGCGAGTCCAGCGAGCCCTCCTCCGACAACAAGTGTCTTCGAGGGAGTAGAGGGAGTAGAGGGAGTAGAGGAAGTCGTCAGGTCCGGCATGGGAAAGAAAAAAGTCATCAGGGGCAGGTGCCTTCCAGCCAGCCCCGCTCATCTTCAGGTCAATCGAGAGTCTCGAGGAAAGCGAGCGCTTGCGTGCGATGGATTTCAAGTTTTTCACTCCCCATCCGGTCGAGATTTTTTGCCATCATGGCGAGTCGGTACTGACTGCGAAAATACTCCTCATGGGTCTTCACGAAAGTCCAGAACAGTCCGTCCCAAAAGCCACACCAGTCACCGCGAGCAAAGTCACTCATCTTAAGAACGTAATTGGATCCGGAGATATATGGCTTGGTTGTGAAAAGCCCACCATCGGCAAACTGGCTCATCCCAAAAATGTTTGGAACCATCACCCAATCGTAAGCGTCAACAAAAAGCTCCATAAACCAATCGTAGACCCGGCGCGGATGAAACCCGCAGAGGAGCATGAAATTTCCAAGGATCATGAGCCGCTCAATGTGGTGGCACCACCCGTAATCGATGACCCGACGAATCACCGTGTCCACGGGATCAATGCCGGTTCGTCCCTCGTAAAACGCGGCGGGAATCGGCCTGTCCTCGAGACCGAAAAAATTTCCGTTCCGGCATGTCACACCCAGGTGTTGATAGGCGCCGCGAACGAATTCTCTCCAGCCGATCACTTGCCTGACAAAGCCTTCCACACTGTTCAATGGAATCTCGTTAGCGACCGCAAATGCAAGCGTCGTATCGAGCAGTTTCTGTGGCGCGAGCAATCCGATATTCAGCATCGGTGACAGAACACCGTGAAAGAGAACCCGCTCCCTTTCACTGATGGCGTCCTCATAGGTTCCGAAGAGGTGAAATCGGTTCTCGAGGAATCGCTGGAACCAGAGTTCAGCGTCTGCGTGCGTCACCGGGTAAGAAAAGCCTTTGGCATCGCCGTAGTAGTCGCCAAAATGCTTCTTCGTGTAGGCAATAGCCTCCACCGTGGAGGCATTCACTGGAGTATTCGGATCACCCGGAACATCCAGCCCTTTCTTAGGCATCGGCTTCCGGTTCGCATCGTCATAACTCCACCGCCCTCCCGCTGGCGCGCCTCCGGCGTCGACCAGCACGCCCATCCGCAGGCGCTGTTTTTCATAAAACCGGCCCATCATCGGCCGCTTATCAGAAGTGAATGTTTCTTCCAACATGCCGTCCGGCGTGAGAAACATCGGCGTCTCATACCTGTGGAATCGAACCCCCAGCCTTTCACCGCTGCGAGCCAGTCGCCTCTCAAGCAGATAATCAACTACCTGGCAGAAATGAAAGGCATCCATGCCCGCGTCCCGAAGCGCGAGAAGATGGTCTTCCACTGTCGCACCTCTCTGAAACTCGCGGTAAGCGACGTCATACCCACGCTGTTCCAGAACGGCTGCGTAATTTTTCATCGCGGACCGGTGCAGCACAATCTTTTGCTGATGAAACTTGAGCCCCACATGTGGGTCTCCGAATGTCAGACTGTCCTCGATGAAGACGATCGTTCGCCCCCGTGCGATGGCCGGGTGCGGGTCGAAAAGCTGGAAGGGAAAAACAAGCGTGCAGTCAGCCACAAGGTGCCAAGATAACCTCCGCAAGCGACATTACGACCAACTCTGAGCGATTCAGAGAACTTTTTCTCGCTCTAGAAAGCTAAGGAAGGTCTGATCAATTGCTCCACCTGCCACTTTGGATGGATTCGGATTGCAGTGAGCATCGCTGCACTCTGGGCTGGCTAAAAAAGCCCTTCGGGTTGCCGCCCGCATCCAGCGTGGCTTTGTTGTTCGTTGGTCGTGGATGTTCATCCACTCCCGCCTCGCGCCGCGCCACACAGAATCCGGTCAACAATGACGGGCGCAGCTATGAATCAGACCCTCCCTACGCAGTTCGCTCCTTCTCAGCCACCGCCGAACACAGGAAACGACCGAGGGATGAACGTATTAGAACAAACGCTAAGCACCGAGAGGCTCCCATTTTGCGAAGGTGGCAGCCTGGCCGACAACCCGACCTTTCGCGTTCGAGAGGTTCCAGACGGTAGCCGCAGATATAGAAAACCGCCGCCCGGTGCTGGAGATGCGAACGCCCGTATAATCGTCAATATAGCCGCGAGCGGCCACCCTCTCCAACAAGCGAGCGCGCTCAGCACGCTCGGGAGTTTCCGCAGTGAACCGCGAGGGAGTGGTGGTAAAAACCTCCCACGACATCTCAAACAGGTCGAGAGCACACCGGTTTCCGTAGTTCAGGATCGGATCGGACTCGCAGCCATGGGAGGCGACAAAGAAAGGTGCTAGAAAAAGATCCTCCGCCGCATTGACGGATTCGGGAGGCACCAGGTGACGGCCTGTTGTCTGGTAAAACGAACGCAAAATCAGGGCCACATGCCCTCTCTGATAACTATTTGAAATCCCGGGCTCTTCCATACCGTCCAAATCTTTACCTTTCGAAAACCCAGCAACGATTCAGGTTCGATGGCTTCATTCTGGGAAAGAACACGAGACAAAATCCCTGTCTCGTCACCCACCTCATCGCACTCTGCTTCGCCACGAGGCTTCGGTTATTTCGTTGATCATCATGGCATTTTTCATAAGCCCCGGATTGATGCCAATGATAAAATAATGCTCCTGGCCTTTTTTTGAATAAAATGTCATGCCGTAGCCACCAACTCCATATCGTGCAGCAGAGATTCTTGCCGAAATATGATTACTGCCCAACCGGGACTTTCCCGAGACAACCCCTCCCCCCCTGACTTCACCAATTTTCTTTCCATTGAGCCAGACAGAAACCAATCTGGCGCCACCCGCTATCCCGGCATCTCTTAAAATGTGAACATTGGCTCCCGAGAGGTCCTTATCAGCTGAACCCAGCGTCCATTCAGATTTTGGCCCCCTTGCCACACAGGAACCCAAGGCAAGGGATGCCACGATGCTCCACCAGTGCTCTAATCTCATTTCAGCCCCTTCATGTTCGAGGAAAGTGAAGCCTCTTGGTGGTGAGAGGTCAATGCTTTTGGGGGAGGAAATAGCCTCTACCGGCAGGACCATTCCTGTGGAGAGCGTTCAAAACCTGGCGCTTTTCTTTTTCAGGCAGGGTGCTCGAAGAAAGTAGCATGATTGAAGTCCTACCGCTTGGCTGCGCCAGACACCCCGAACCTATTCGGCAGAACTCCGAACCAGACTCACCCGCAATCCGTAAAAGCCAAATCGAATCGACGGAAGATCGTAGTGCCGACGTGCCGAGCGGAGATTTTTCTCCGCTTTGATCAGCCATGACCCACCACGCGTGACGCGAAAGGGACCATTCCCTGTCCTGCTCTTTCTGAAAGCATCCGCCTCGTCAGGCCCGATCGGATCAACTGTTTCCATGTCCTGATAGCTGTCAGCATACCAATCCTGACACCACTCCCTAACATTCCCGTACATATCGTAGAAGCCCCATGCATTCGGCTGCTTCTGGCCGACCGCATGCGCAGTCCCCTTCTCCATGCCTTGACCATACCAGGCCATCTCCGCCAAAGTTCCCGCATGCTCACTCTCTGTCCCGGCGCGACAGGCATATTCCCACTGCGCCTCAGTCGGGAGCGTGTAAACATGCTCTTCGGGAAGCTCCCCCGCCTCTTGTTCGTACTCGGTGAGCTTCCGGCAGAACTCCATAGCGTCTTCCCAGCTGACAAAATACATGGGATGGTCCGCTCCCTCTCCACTGATCCAGCCCATTTCTTTTTTCTTCTCCTGCTCGCGGATTCCCGTCCCCATCACAGCTTTCCACTGCCCTTGCGTCACTTCGGTCGCACCGAGGTAAAACCCTGAAAGCTCGACTTCTCGGGGCGGTCGCTCGTTCTCTTCACCATTCCCGGTCAGATCCCCCATGCGAAAGCTACCCTCTGGCAGCCAGATCATCGTCTGACCAACTTTATTGGTAAAGGTCTGCTGTTTTTCACCGCATCCTACGAGAACAGAACAGAGAATCAGGAACGCAACACTTGTAGCTTTCATGCACCCATGATGTCCACGGGCCTAAGGAGAAGAGCAAGCTTTAAATTACAAGCCTGTTTTCACCGTATAGCTGGAGTGTGCTCCTTTCCCGCGTCTCGATAGCTCTATTGATCAGTAGCTTGAATCAAAACCACACGCAATCCGTTGCGGGAATTCCGACTCATCGGAGCGTCATTGCTGCGCTCGGCCGAGCGGAGATACTCGAGCGCGGCATTGCGCCATGAACCACCCCGAAGCACTCTCCGGTAGCCGCGTTCCGGTCCAGTCGGGTTTATCATCCCGAGCCCTTCGTAGCTACCAACGTACCAGTCTGAACACCACTCACAGACGTTGCCATGCATGTCGTAAAGCCCCCAGAGGTTTGGTGCCTTGGTTCCCACGGGACGTGACCTGGTCCCCGAGTTCTGACTGTACCAGGCCATCGCATCGAGATCTCCTGCATAGTCTCCCTCTGTCCCAGCCCGGCATGCCCGTTCCCACTGGGCTTCCGTGGGAAGCGCATACACATACTCAGGAGGCAATCCGCCTTCCCTCTGTTCCAGTTTTGTCAGTCGCCGACAGAACTCCCTTGCCTCCTCCCACTGCACGCTCTCCACCGGAAGTTCATCTCTTAGAAATTGACTGGGATTGCTTCCCATAACCGCTTTCCACTGCTCCTGGCTTATCTCCGTCGCACCGATGTAGTGCCCGGAGAGTTCGACAGTTCGCACTGGCTTCTCATCCCATTGCGCTTCCCCGGTCAGGTCGCCCATGCGGAAGCTCCCGGGCGCCAACCAGACCATCTGCAATCCAACTGCATTGGTGAAAGTCCCTTGCTCAACAAATGCCTGACGCTTGAACTTTTGGGCGATCGCTACCCGAAAGCCGATCAGCATATTCTGGCCATCGGGCTTCTCTCTGAAACGGTCCGAGGAGCGGCCAACCGATTCTTCATAAAGCCAGCATCCCCCACGGATCACCCGTGAGGAACCGCTCTCCGGTCCTTGTGGATCAAGGGTATCTGCCTCCTCATACAATCCATACCAGTCATAACACCACTCCCAGAGGTTCCCGTGCATGTCGTAAAACCCCCATATGTTCGGCTTTTTTCCCCCCACCGCATGGACTGTCCCACCCGAGTTTCCATCGGTCCATGCCATTCCTTCCGGGTCACCTGCATAGTCTCCCACCGTCCTCGATCGATATGCATTTTCCCACTCTGCCTCGGTGGGCAAACGATAAAAATAGTCCAAAGGCAACCGTCCAGCCTCACGCTCCTGGTCTGTCAATTTCCGGCAAAACTCTGCTGCAGCCTCCCAGGTGATTCCATTGACGGGCAAGTCTTCTCCTGCCGCTTTCGCTGCCACACTTCCCATGACCGCGCTCCACTGCCCCTGCGTCACTTCGGTGGCTCCGAGGTGGTAGGCTGAAAGCTCCACGTTCCTCACCGGCTTCTCATCCACCTCTCCTCTTCCGGTCATGTCTCCCATCTGGAACCTGCCAGGTCGCACCCAGATCATTTCCTGCCCTATTCCATTGGTGAAGGAACGGGTCTCAGCAAACCGCTGAGGAGACTTTGCATGAATCTGACTACAGACCAGGAAAAAGGCAAAAGCTTTAAAAGCAGCCGCAGGGGATTTCATCTCCTGATCATGTTCACGGGGCGGAGTCGAAGGGCAAGCTGGAAATGATCAAAAATAGCAACCTCATGAGGCAAGCAGGTGACCAGCGTACTTGCGTGCCTCACTCTCTTTCACTCAATTCCATGAGAAAGATACAAGCACAATTCTGCTATCGCGGCGGCGGTTCCTGGGAAGCTTTCTACAGCTTCCCGCCTCCCCATCTCTCGCCCTTCTCAGAAGCACACGAGAAAAGGTCGCATCAGGCACCGATCACCGCTTCGATTTCCCCGAGAGGAAGGCAATTGATGACGTCCTTGCGGGTCAGCCACCCCTTGCGCGCGATGCGGACCCCGTAATAGAGAAAGGCCAGTCCCTCGGCATCATGGGCATCCGGATTGATCGCACACTTGACGCCCATTTCTGCGGCGTGCTTCCACCACCGCCAGTCCAAATCAAGGCGCCACGGATTGGCATTCAATTCGATAACCGTTGCCGTAGCCGCGCAGGCCTCAATGACTGCCGGGATATCTACCGCATAAGGTTCACGCCGGAGCAAAAGCCTGCCGGTCGGGTGTCCGAGCATGGTCACATGCGGATTCGAGACGGCCTTGATGATGCGCTCGGTCATTTTTGCCTCCGGCTGGGTCATGGCATTGTGCACCGAGGCCACGCAGTAATCGAGTTGCTCGAGAATCTCATCGTCGAAATCGAGGTCACCATCCTTAAGGATATCCACCTCGCTCCCGGCAAAGAGGCGAAACTCCTCGAACCCATCGTTCAGGTGCTGGATCTCCCGCACCTGGGAGAGGAGGCGATCGGCATGCAGTCCATTGGCCTGGAAGGATGATTTCGAGTGGTCGGCAATCCCCAGATACTGAAGCCCCAACTCCTGCGCAGCTTCTGCCATCTCCTTGAGAGTCGCCTTCCCGTCGGAAGCGTTCGTGTGATTATGAAAGGTTCCCCGGAGGTTTTCCATGGCCACCAGTCGAGGCAGATCGCCGGCTTCGGCAGCTTCGATTTCACCGGCATTCTCGCGCAATTCCGGCTCGATATAATCGAGACCGAGAAATCGATAGAGTTCCTGTTCGGTCTGAATTTTCTCTGCACCCGGAGCACCACCCGTCGGAGCAAGGCGGTATTCATTGAGGGTGTAGCCTCGGGTCAGCGCACGGCTGCGCATGGCAATGTTATGCTCCTTGCTGCCAGTGAAGTAATGGAGGGCAAAGGGGTATTCCTCTGCTGAGACCGCCCGCAGATCACACTGAACCCCCTTTGCCACGTGGATGGACGCCTTGGTTTCTCCGCGCACTATCACATTTTCCACGAACGGACCTTCCACGAAAGCTGCGGTCACCGCAGCCGTATCTCCTGTCTCGGTAATGAAATCAACATCGTGGACAGTTTCTTTCGCCCGCCGCCATGACCCCGCCGCCTCGGCCCGCGAAACCGCAGGGTGCGCCTTGAGAAAATCGAGAATCTGCTCGACGACTCCAGCCACTTCCTCCTGCCGGAACCGCGAAGCGTTTTTCTCACGAAACGCGATCGCCTCGAGAATCTTCTCGACCGACTTTTTCCCAAACCCGGCGAGTTCTGCGACTTCGCTCGACTCACAGACCTCACGAAGCCGGGAGACCGAGTCGACCCCGAGTGCTTCGTAAAGCGCCTTGACCTTCTTCGGCCCGAGACCGGGAATGTCGAAGAGTTCGAAGATCGTCGCTGGGAACTCGGCGCGAAGCCTCTCGTGAAAGACCAGCTTTCCGGTCGTGGCGAGTTCGTGTAACTTCTGTCGGAGAGCGTCTCCAATCCCCTTGGTCCCGGCCAGGTTGTTTTCTGCAGCCTCTTTGACGATATCGCCAGGAAAAGACTCCACCACTTCGGCCCCGGTGCGGTAGGCGCGAATCTTGAAGGGATTCTCGCCCTTGAGTTCCAGAAGCAGGGCGATCTCCTCGAGGACAGAGACAAGTGTTTCCCGGGTCATGCGCTGAGATACCCTCGCGGAAGCCACTTGGCCACCGAAACCGAAAGCACTCGCAGGCAAAGTTCTGCCCCACCACCACGGCGCAGGGTTCCGCCTCAATCAGCCCTGCTTCAACATGCCACCACGACCACCCGAGGCAAGAAGCTCGCGCAGCCCATCGGCCAACGAAGTCGCTGGCGTCCATCCGAAGACTCTGGCGAAACCACTCGGGTCTCCAAGCGAATGACGAATCTCACCTGCGCGCGGAGCCTGGTGAAAAACTTGCGGCTCAACTTCGTCGTGGTAACTCTGCGCCAGGCCTTGCACCAGATCGAGAACTGAACTCGCCCGGCCGGTGCAGCAGTTCACCACCCGAAAACCCGTCTCCTGGAACTGGGCTGCATCCGCCACCCCACGGGCGACGTCTTGCACGAAAACAAAGTCACGGGTCTGTTCGCCATCACCGAAGACCGTGATGGGAGCACCCGAGGCGAGCCGGTCAGCAAAAATCGAAATCACTCCGGAATACGGAGAAGATGGGTCCTGACGCGGCCCGTAGACATTGAAAAAGCGCAAGGCCGTCGCGCTCATACCAAAACAATGCGCGTGCGCGCAGAGGAGGTGCTCAACTGCCAGCTTGGCAGCACCGTATGGGCTGAGCGGATGCTTGCTTGATTCTTCTTCAGTGTGCGTAGGGGCCCTGGTATCGCCGTAGACGGCAGCAGAGGACGCAAAGACGAAGCGCTGGGTCCCTGCGATGCGAGCTGCCTCGAGTACGATCTGACTGCCTGCGAGATTAAGACGAAAATTTTCATCCGGATCATCGATGCTGCGTGGGACGCTGACGAGAGCTGCCAAGTGAGCGACTGCCGCGGGGTGCTCGTCTTGAAAGAGCTGATCGACTGCGGTGGCATCACAGATGTCGCCCTCGACCAGCCGAAAGCACGGGTGATCAGCGAGCGGAGCGAGGTTGTCAAGGCGCCCTGACGAGAGGTCATCCAACCCCACCACCCGGAGGCCACGCTTCACCAGTTCCTCACAGACATGGCTACCGATAAAACCGGCCGCACCCGTGACCAGCACATCGGCACCTTTTGAATTTTTCTCTCCCGCTGCAAAATTTTTGTCTGCCATGCTTGCTGGTAAAATTTTCGACGCGATTGCCGTGAAGTCCACATTTTCCGGCGCGGCCGGAACCTCGGCATACCAGGGCGACTCGTTGTCACCAACTTAAGGAGAGTCTGATTCATGGCGGTGCCCGTCATTGTTGTCCGGATTCTGTGTGGCACGGAGCGAGGCGGATGTGGATGAACATCCACGACCAACGAGCAATAAAACCACGCCGGATGGGATGCGGGCAGCAACCCGAAGGGCTTCTTGAGCTTAGTAGCCCGTCAGCTTCGCAGCGAGCTGACTTCCTGATTGAAGCGCCGCAGACGATCAATCTGCAGGAGGAGAATATTTTTGATGATCTTCGCGTAGATCGCAGGGGATCCCTGCTCTAATTTTTCGAGGTTGGCCGCTGAAAGCGTGTAGCAAGTCGAAGGATCATCCGCCCATACATCTGCGGAACGCAGCTTGCCATCGATGACTGCGATCTCCCCGAAACAAACACCGGGACCAAAAGCAGCCACCCGAGCTCCTTTTTCACTGTCCGATTCACCCTGTCTCAAGCAAATACTGACCGACCCCCGGGAGAGAAGATACAGCATATCAGGCTGCGATCCCTGCTCGATGATACACGCATCTGCTTGGAAGTGCTCCATCTCAAGCGCCCCCTCGATCTCGGATAATTCTCTCGAAGTCAGAAAATTAAAAACATCAAAATCATGAAACGGGATCAAGTCCGACACTGTCGGGGCGGCGACATGCTCAGCAATGATTTGGTCTTCGCAGAACTCCAGGGCGAGCTCGACATCGTCTGTAAAGACAACCTTACAAGCCTCTAAGTCAGGCCGCGATCTTTCGAGGACGGAAGCCGGATCGACAATCAACAACTGTTTACCAGTCACTTCGACATCGGCACTGACATTGACGAGCAAATCTTCCGTAGCTGCATCCGTTAAAACAACCCGCCGGAAATCTAGAATATAAGTCGATGTCGTCTCAGCATTCCGTTCGATTATCCGTGTCAGGCGTTCCAATGCGGCGAAAAACAAATCTCCCTGCAATTCAATCACCGTCACTTTGTCACCGTGCTCATGAATCACATCGTGGTGCTTTTTAATCCGCTGACGTTGCGATCCTACCTCCGAGAGCTTGTAGACCCGCCGAATCACATATTCCGAAATCGCCGGGTAATTAAACAGGTGCAAATTGAACAGGCGCGACAGCTCGGCAAAGACACGCAGGCCACGGACACTGTTACCCTTCTCATCGAGCAAAGGTGAAAACACCGCCACCCCGATCTGGCCCGGCAAGACTCCTACAACCCCGCCGCCAACTCCACTCTTCGCAGGCAACCCGACGTTCACAACCCACTCGCCGGAGTAGTCATACATTCCGCAGGTAGACATAACACTCAGCACGCGCTCGACATTTTTTGCCTTCAGAACACGATCGCCGGTCACTGGATTGACGCCACCATTGGCCAGACATGCTCCCATCAATGCCAGTTCCTGGCAGGTGACAAGAATCGAACACTGCTTGAAATAGACCTCCACCGCCTCGTCGACGGGATCGTCGAGAATCTCGAAATTCCGAAGAAGGTTGGCGATGGCTCGATTTCGGAATCCGGTTGCGCTCTCGGATCGATAGACTTCATCATCGATCTTAAGCTCACGCCCTGCGAACTCACTGAATCGCTTGCGAATCTTTTCGAATCTCTGCTCGAGCCCTGAACCTCCAACCATGCCGCTGGCAGTAATCGCGCCTGCATTGATCATTGCATTGAATGGCCGACCCGTTTCCGGGTCGAGGCTGATCGAGTTGAATGCCTCACCGGATGGCTCCACGCCAATCCTGCTGTTCACTTTTTCGACTCCGTGCTCGTCAAGAATCATCCCGTAAGTGAATGCCTTCGAGACCGACTGGATCGTGAACAGCTGCGACGTGTCACCCACCGAATAGCCATGACCGTCAGCGGTGAATAAGCTGATTCCAAACCAGTTCGAATCGGCTTTTGTCAGTTCGGGAATATAGTCGGCAAGCTGCCCATCCAAGCAGCCTTGAAAATCCTGATGAAGGTCAGCAATGATCCGTGAAATAGTATTTACCATGATACCCCCCTAAAAAAGCAGCATCCATACCAATTTAGAGTCAAAAAATAAAGAGATCGCACGCATCTTCAAGATCACAGCGCAGGAAAAATTTCTCTGCCAGAGACCAGCATACTCTGACAGCTAAGGAATGTCTGATTAATTGCTCCACCCGCCACTTGGAGTGGCATAGGATTAAAGTTTCTCGACGCAGGCGAAGTAGGCACCGATTGCACTCCCGTCTTCGCGGATAAAACTGCCCGAAGAGCTCGGCAGGCCCTTCTTCCAGGCTCACCTCAAAGAGAATCGCCTTGTCGCCCTCTGCCACCGGCTTGCGGTATTTTTTTCCCCCAATGGTAAGAACACACTCCTTGGCCGGAACTCCCACTCCGACCCGTGTCCGTTTACTGACCTCTCCAGGGACTCCGGGGGCGCCGACCAGGTCTGCGCGGATTGGATGATCCGCCTCCTCCGGCCACCGTCGGAACTCGATCTGGTAATCACCAGCCTCGATGACCTTGACCGCCCAGGGGCCGAAGGAATCGGGATTGTCCTGAGCAGCTCGGATCTGACCCTGGTTCCATGGGGAATTGCCCGTGCTGATCCAGTCGTGACTGGTCAGCCGCACGGGGTTTGCCTGGGCATGCCCGAGGTAGATTTCGGTGGTCTGGGAGAAGGTCGGTTCGAGTTCCTCCCACCATGCCTGGTAGGCGCTGCGGAGGCGCTGGGCCACTTCGGGCTGCTCGTCGATAATGTTTTTGTTCTGCTTCGGATCGGCGCTCACATCGTAGAGTTCCTCACCGTTAATCAAACGGTAACTGCCCGACATGGTCGAGGAGTTACGCCACATGATCGGGTCTTTCACACGCTGAGAGTCGGTGATGAGCACCCGGTCTGGTTGGGACCAGCCGGCATCGCCAAGTCTAAGGAGGCTGCTGATGCTCGCGCCGTCGAACACGACCCCCTCCGGCGCAGGGACATCGCAGAGTTCGATGAGGGTTGGAAGGATATCGACGTGGGCGGTAAGCGTCTTCACCGCACGCCCCCCCACGATCTCCCCCGCGGGATAGTGAACAAAGAATGGAACCCGGTGCCCGCCCTCGTATGCGCTCCCCTTGCATCCGCGCATCCCGCCGTCAAAAATCCTGGGGGCCACGGTTCCGTTATCTGTCGTGAAGATGAAGATGGTATTTTCAGCGACCCCGCTGGCAGCAAGAAACTCCCGCAGGCTGCCGACGTTGCTGTCGATGTGGGAGATCATGCCAAAATAGTGGCGATCGGCGACCCGATTTTTGCGGGCGTGCTTTTTCAGCGGGTCATTCGGATGATCAGGGAGAGATTCTTTGTAGAGGTCAGCAAACTCCTGGGGTGCGTGCATCGGGCTGTGGGGGGCATTGGTCGAGATCACAGCAAAAAAGGGTTGGCCGGCGGCAGTCCTCGCTGCGATGAACTCCCGGGCCGTTCTAAACCAGATGTCGGTGCAGTGACCGTGGTATTTCTCCGCCACGCCATTGTGCCAGTAGGTGTCGTCAAAGTATGCATTGTTCCAGAAGTCAGGCGTCTGTCCTATGCCACCCCCTCCGTGCCGGACCACCTCGTGAAAGCCGCGTTCTTCCGGGCGATACGGGTAATTGTCCCCGAGGTGCCACTTCCCGAAAAACCCAGTCGCATAGCCGGCATCGGCAAAAACATCACCCATGGTGATTTCATTCACCCGCAGCATCGAGCGCCCCTGGATGGTGTGCCAGACTCCGGTGCGGTTTGTCCAGTGACCGGTGTAGAGGGCGCTGCGCGAAGGAGCGCAGGTCGGCGCCACATGGTAGTCCTCAAGCCGGACACTCTCAGCATGCAGGGCATCGAGGTGCGGGGTCTGAACTAACGGGTGCCCGTGAGCGCCAAGGTCACCATATCCCTGGTCGTCGGTGATGACGAGAACGACATTGGGTTTCCCAGCAACCAGTAGTGTCCCGGAAAACAGACTGAAAACTGTGAAGATGAATAATGAACCGCGCTTCATGGCCTTCATGGCATGATGATACCTGCCCTGCTCGGCGATGCTCGAAAATTCTCCACCGGGAATCGCTCTTCCTTTGGGTTTGTAAATCCTCCTGACCACTCATAGATTCCGCCCCCCAAAGAGATCGGGGGTCATCCAATTTTCACCCACACGAAAAGATCATGAATTTCCAGCTTGAACGCCTCCCCGACTGCAAAGCCACGCTCCAGGTCGAAATCCCAAAGGAAACGGTTGCCACAGAACGTGCCATCGTGCTGGGCACTTTCGCTTCGCAAGCGAAAGTTCCGGGGTTCCGTAAAGGGAAAATCCCCAGCCAGATCATCGAGCAGAGATTCGCCGACCAGATCAAAGCCGAACTCGAAGAGCGGCTCATCAACTCCGCGATTCGCCAAGCTGCAAAGGACGAAGATCTCGACCTTCTCAGCATTGGGGGAATCACGAATCAGACCTTCCCTGAGGACGGCACCTTCTCGTGCATGGTCAAACTCACCACGAACCCGAAAGTCGACTTGCCCGACTACTCGAAAATCCCAGTTCGGCTCCCGCGGATGGAAATTGGTGAAGAACAAGTCGGGCAGAGCCTCGAGCGGCTCCGCGAGCGCTACGCCACCTTCTCCGACGTCGAAGAGCGAAACCTCCAGATGGGTGATTTTGCAGTGCTTTCCTACGAGGGGAGTATCGATGGAAAGCCCGTCGACGAAGCCGTCGAGAACCCTCCAGCCAGCCTCGTCAAGGCAGCCACCCAATGGGTCAAAATGGACGAAGAGGGGTTTTTACCGGGCTTCTGCAATGGCCTCGTCGATGCCGCCGCTGGGGAGACCCGGGAAGTCACCGTAGTTCTTGACGAGGATTTCTCGGTCGAGTCCCTCAGAAACACCGAAATCCTCTACCAGGTTGAGATCACCGCAGTCAAGGAGCAGGAACTGCCTGAACTCAACGACGCATTCGCCGAAAAGCTCGATGCAGGAAAAACTCTGGATGAGATCAAAGAAGTCATCCACGAGCAGCTTGCACAGGAATGGGAAGGACAGATTCACAGCCAGAAAGTCAATCAAATCGTCGCCTACCTCGACGAGCAATGCGACTTCGAGCTTCCGCCCGAAATGATTGCTGAGGAGACCCAGAGCCGGGTCAATGAGATCGCGGCCGACGCCCAGAAACGTGGCATGCCCGAGTCCGAGATCCTCGCGCTGCAGGACGAAATTGTCGAAAACGCCTCTCGGCAAGCCAAACTCAACGTAAAAACCGCCTTCATTCTCGATAACATTGCGGAACAGGAAAAGATCGACGCTTCCAATGATGAGGTCAGCAACGCAATCATGAATATGGCCGCCCAACAAGGGAAGGCGCCAAAAAAACTCATTAAAGAGCTCCAGCAGAGCGAGGGAATCGGGCGTATCCGCCACAACATACTCACTCAGAAAGCGCTCACCCATCTCGTCGAAAACGTCGAGATCACAGAGTTCGAACCGGGCGAGGAAGCACCTGCAGAATAGTTCAAGGCAGACCAACGGGAACCGGTGTCTCCAGCCTCTCCCGATCGCTCGCAGGGAGCCGGCCGAGAAGAGGCTGAGGGAGAACTCAAGGCGGATCAGGAAATTCCCTCCCGCGCTTCAGTCACTCACTCTCGGCCTGGACCGCTGGGAACTTCACCCATTTCTGTTCGCTGGCCGAGGAATCGACACAGGCCTTGATGAAGGCGACGCCGCTCACCCCAGCGTCGACCCCAGGAAAGTCGTAACCACCCTCGGGCGCAGGCTTGCCGTCGATCTGATCCGCAATGGCCTGGCCGATGGCGAGGTAGATGTTAGCGAAAGCCTCGATAAACCCTTCGGGGTGGGCAAACGGAGTCCGGGTGAACCCGTGCCCGGCCGCCGCCTCACTGATGTAGTCATTGCCACGGCGGAAGGTTTTGCGCGGGGCGTTGGCGTATTTCACAATCAGGTCATTGGGATTCTCCTGGTGCCACTCGAGTGACGCCTTCGTTCCGTAGACCCTGATATTGAGGTCATTCTCGTCGCCATTAGAAATCTGTGAGGCGTAGACGATTCCTTTGGCGCCGCCCTTGAAGCGGACGAGATTGTTCCCGTCATCGTCGAGCTGCGCTCCGGGAATGAATGACGTGAGCTCCGAGCAGATTTCTTCGATTTCGAGTCCGGTGATGTAGTGGGCGAGATTGTGCGCATGAGTTCCAATGTCTCCCATGCAGTTTGAGAGCCCTGCAATCTTCGGATCCGAGCGCCAGTTGCTGATTTTTCCCTGACTATCGCCCTCGACATCGCCGACCGCATAACCTTGCGGGTATTCCGCCACGATCTTGAGGATCCTTCCGAGCTCGCCATCCTCGACCATGCGCCTGGCCTCTTTCACCATGGGATACCCGGTGTAGTTATGGGTGAGCCCGAAGATTCTTCCACTCTCCATGACGACTTCACGGAGCTCGAGGGCTTGCTCGTAGGTCTGGGTCATCGGCTTGTCACAGACGACGTGGAAACCGGCTTCAAGGAAGCACTTGGCCACCGCAAAATGAAGGTGGTTCTGGACGACGATGGAGACAAAATCAATCTTCTCGCCTTCAGGGAGGGCAGCTTCTTTCTCTGCCATTTCCTCGTAACTCGCATAAACGCGCGAGGGGTCGAGAAAAAAGTCCTCGCCAGAAAGCCTCGACTTCTCAGGGTCGGACGAAAAACATCCGGCGACGAGTTCGATCTTCCCGTCAAGATTTGCTGCCATGCGGTGGACTTGTCCGATGAAAGCACCGCGACCTCCGCCGACCATTCCCATTTTCAGTTTTCTTTTCATAGCTTTTTTCCCGTTAGGGGATTGTCTTATTTTCTTGTCAGAGTCTGTTACTGTTTTACGCGATCGCTACGGGCGCTCCTGATGCCGCAGACTGATACAGAGCATCGATAATTTTCATCAGATTGTATGCCTGGCCCGGCGTGTTCAGTGGCGCCTCTTTGCCTTCGATGGCGAGGATAAAGTTTTCGGCCGATCGGCTGCGCCCCATATCCTCGCAGAAGGCGACCTCGATCGTCTTATCCACCGACTTCCCGTCCTCCTGCACATAGAGTTCACAGGTGTCGATGGCGGTCTCGTCGATTCCGTCCTCGCCGAAGAGACGTTCTACTTTTCCACCTGCACCGGTTCCCTGGAAAACAACTGACACCTCTTCGCGCTTCACCATCTCAGCCCAGGAAAACTGCATGGAGAGAACTTGTCCAGTCTCGAACATGACGAATCCGTGAGCTGCGGCCTCCACATCGGTGATGCCCTGCGCATTATCTGGTATCCCCCATGGTCCTTTGAAATTCGGGTCTTTGATGAAATCGTCGAAGGTATTTGCCAGCACGTGAGACGGCTTGGGATAGCCCATGAAATAGAGTGCGAGATCCACCATGTGGAGGAGGTCGATGACCGGCCCGCCGCCGGAGAGCGCCTTGTTGGTAAACCACCCTCCGATCCCGGGGATCCCGGTGCGACGCACCCATTTGGCCTGGGCAGAATTGATCCTGCCCACCGTGCCTTCATCGATGAAAGCCTTCATGGCGAAACTCTCAGGCCGGGCACGGTTATTGAAGTTAAACATCAGCTGCTTGCCTGCCTTTTCCTGCGCCGCGATCATCCCGGCGACTTCGGCGGCATTCAGGGCCGGGGGCTTCTCACAGAACACATGCTTTCCGGCCTCAAGCGCCTCGATACACAACGGCGCATGGAACTTGTTCGGAACGATGATGGAGACTGCGTCGATACCCGCTTTGGCCAGCATGGTCTCGGCACTGCTAAAGACAGCAGGGATGCCATTGGCGTCTGCTACCTGCTGCGCTGCCTCTTCGTTCATGTCAGCGAGGGCGACGATTTCCGCGCCGGCGCGTTTGAACCCCTCAATGTGGTAGCTGACCATTCCGCCAGCCCCAATAATTCCTACTTTCGTTGCCATGGTATCGAATTGCTTATGCCCGAAGGTCTCCGTGTGCCTTCACTCCACAGCTGGAGCCTAGGTGCTTTCTGGGATCATGGTCAAGGAATTTGACCACTTCTCCACGAGCAGCCGGGCCGGCAGTCCCCGCGCTGATCCGCTTGCGCCCCCCATGCCGACCGTGGCAAGATGTCCTGGTTTACCGGCTTATGGAACACAGCATCGCATCACAACTGGATTCGCTGAACAACCTGTTGGCCAGGTTGGGGCGAGGAGAAAGCTACTACCGGCCGGTGCTTGACGCAGTTTTCCGTACAGGCCGTGGCGGGAGCCCGGCGGTCGCCAGCTTGCAGGAATTTTTCGCAGCCTGCCCATTCACGACGAAAGAAGATCTGCTTCGCGATCGCGAGGAGCACCCACCCTTCGGGTCGAATCTTCCCGAGCCGATCGCGCGCTATACCCGCCTCTGCCAGACCAGCGGAACAGCCACCGGCCAAGCGATGCCGGTGCTCGATACTCCAGAGAGTTGGGAGTCGATGCTCGGGACGTGGCGCGAAGTCTTCCGCAACGCCGGACTCGTAGCCGGCCGGGACCGAATCTTCTTCGCCTTCGGGTTCGGACCATTTCTCGGGTTCTGGACCGCCTTCGAAGCAGCAGCTACCGACTACCTCTCCCTCCCCGGGGGCGGCATGGACAGTCGAGCGCGACTCGCACAAATGGCGCAGCTTGGCGCCACTGTCCTCTGCTCAACGCCGACCTATGCCGCCCGTCTGGGGCAACTGATCGGCCAAGCCGGCTATCCCGGCGCCCACGAGCTCGCCGTAAAAACCCTCATTGTGGCTGGAGAACCGGGAGGCAGCGTCTCGGCGATCCGCACCAGAATTTCCAGCCTCTGGGGGGGGGGGCGTGTCTTCGATCACCACGGCATGACCGAGGTCGGGCCCGTCTCGTGGGAGCACCCGCACAGTCCGGGCATCCTCTGTCTCGACCACCAGCGCTTTCTTTGCGAGGTGGTGGATCCGCAAACCGGCAGCGAAGTCGAAGAAGGTCACGAAGGCGAACTTGTCCTCACTACCCTGGCACGCACCGCCAGTCCGCTCCTCAGGTATCGGACTCGAGACCGGGTCCGAAAGCTCCTCATCGACGGTGTTCTTCACCTCGACAGGGGTATTCTCGGGCGCGCAGATGACATGGTCATCGTCCGCGGCGTCAACCTCTACCCTTCAGCCGTGGAAGAGGTAATCAGGAGCTTCCCGGAGGTCGATGAGTTCCGCGTCGTGCAACGCGAGGTCAAGGCGATGGCGGAGCTCGAACTCGAGGTCGAAACCACCGACAGCAGCCTGGCTCCGGAAATCGAGCAAGCTCTTCGTAACCGCTTCTCTCTACGCATTCCGGTCACAGCGGTCGCCCCGGGTTCTCTGCCGTGTCACGAGTTCAAGGCGAAGCGCTGGACACGAGCAGAAGCCTGACTTTTCGTCCCATCCCCCGTCTGCCTTCCGGCACACTGCCAACCGCTCTCGATCACCGTCATCATCATCACCACCACCACCACCACCACTCAGCTCCTTCTCTTCATGCCGGAATCCATCGTAGCTGCCCGCAGCCTTCACAAAACCTTCCCGAACGCGGGCGGGGGCGATGCCATCGTTCTCCTCGATGATTTGAGTCTGGAACTCGCCGCAGGCGACACCGTCGCCATCACCGGAGCATCAGGCTGTGGAAAATCGACGCTCCTCAACCTGCTCGGGACACTCGACACGCCAGACTCGGGAAGCATCGAGATCATGGGAGAGCGCACCGATCATCTTAAGGAAAAGGCCCTGGCCAGAATCAGGTCCGAAATGATCGGATTCGTCTTCCAGTTACACCACCTGCTGCCGCAACTCTCCGCCCTCGAAAACGTGCTTCTCCCGACCCTTGCGCGCCGCGATCCTGCACACCGCAGGGAGGTTCGGGAGCGGGCGGAAAACCTCCTCGCAGCTGTCGGCCTCAGCGACCGGCTCTGCCACCGGCCGGACCAACTTTCCGGCGGCGAGCGGCAGCGCACCGCCGTTGCCCGGGCATTGATCAACACCCCGCGCCTTCTGCTTGCCGACGAACCTACCGGCGCACTCGACGAACGGAACGCCGAAGGTCTCGTTGCACTGCTCACCCAACTCGCCCTGGAGGACGGACTTGCGCTCGTCACGGTGACTCACGACCCTGAAGTCGCTTCGCAGATGGAGACGATCTTCCGCCTCTCCGGGGGGAAGCTCTCTGCCCTCAACCCATCTGGCTCGAAATCCTGACTCCCGGATTTTCCTATCATGTCTCTTTGTCGCCTGATTCTCAGGAGCCTCGCTTACTACTGGCAGCATCATGTCGGCCTGCTTTTTGGGGTCGCCATCGCCTCGGCAGTTGTCTCAGGGTCACTGACCCTTGGCGACTCAGTCACCGCGAGCTTACAGAAATTGGAAGACTCCCGCCTCGGGCGGATACGTGACGCTCTCGTCGCGGGCGACCGATTCTTCACTGCTGGCCTCGCTGCACGGCTCGGTGCAGGCACGCATGTTCCTGCAATTCTTGCGCAGGGCACGGTCTCAGCTAAAGGAGGAAAAATCCGCGCCAACCAGACACAGGTTCTCGGAGTGCCAGCGAACTTTGGGCTCCTCTCTGAGGCGGGAGTTCCCATGGATCTGCCCCCAGGCGCCTGCGCGGTAAACAGGAATCTTGCGCAAAGACTTGGGATCGCGCCCGGCGACACGGTTGTCATCCGTATGGAGAAACCCAGCCCCCTCCCGAAAGACGCCCCCCTCTCTGGCTCAGCGGACAACGACATTACCATCCGAAAGCAGGTCACTGCCCTCATCGATGACGCTCATTTGGGAGGATTCAAACTCAGCACCGATCAGCTCCCGGCGCGCACTGTTTTTCTCCCGCTCCGCGACCTCCAAAGCACGCTTGCATTGCCAGGCAAAGCCAATCTTCTTCTCTCCACAGGATGCACCCCGTCGCTCCTCAACAACGCCTGGACACCTGCCGACTTCTCGCTGACAACCCAACTCCTGGGAGACGGCGGCCTCGAGGTGAAAAGCGATCGGGTCTTTCTGAAGCCTGCGGTGGAACAGGCCCTCGTTGACCTTGCTCCGGAAGGCGCCCAACCCGTTCTCACTTACCTGGTCAACGCCATCACCTCTGCCACTGCCACTGGCACGACGCCCGTTTCGATGGCTACCGCCACCCGCGGGATCGTCCCGGAGGGGAGAACCGGTTCTCTGCTGCCACCCGCAGCGATCACTCAATGGCTTGCCAAGGACCGCGGCCTTGCCGTAGGCGACACCTTGACGATCCGCTACTTTGTTGTCGGTGACCGGCGCACGCTGGTTGAGGCATCCACCGACCTCGAGGTCACTCGCATCCTTGCCATGGATGCTCCGGAAGTGAACGCCACCTGGACCCCCGAATTCCCGGGTGTCACCGGAGTCGACAATTGCCGGGACTGGGAACCTGGCTTCGCGGTCGACCTCGCTGCCATTCGCGACAAAGACGAGGCCTATTGGGATACCTACCGAGGCACTCCCAAGCTGTTCCTGCGCCCTGAGGACGGCACGCGCTTTTGGCAAAACCGCTTTGGCAAAGCCACCTCGGTCCGTTTTCCACGCGCTCCTGCAGACCTGACAAAAGCACTGCGTGATCGCCTCGCTCCTGCCTCGGTCGGGATCGTGATTCGACCGCTCCGAACCGACTCCGACGCTGCGCTCGACGACGCCCTGCCTCTCGGCAGCTACTTCCTCTACTTCAGTTGGTTTATTCTGATGGCTGCGCTGATCCTTGCCGCCCTGCTGTTCCTCTTTTGTCTCGAATCAAGAACCAGGCAGCTTGGCCTTCAAAAAGCCATCGGCATCCCGCTCCGCCTCACCCGGCGTGCCATACTCGGTGAAGCCGTTCTCATTACTGCGGCCGGCGCCTTTCTCGGCATGCTCCTCGGGATCGGCTATGCCAAGGCCTGCCTCTGGGGGCTCACCCACCTCTGGCAGGAAGCCACTGGAGCGCTGCCTTTTGTCTTCCACCTCCAGCCACTCCATGTCCTCGGAGGATCGCTCGCCGGGATGCTTTGCGCTTTCCTCGTCGTTGCCCTTGCAAGTCGCGGTATCTTTAAGAAAACTCCTCTCCAGCTTCTCATTGCAGCAGCCAACTCTCCGCTGCCGACGTCCTCTCCTGCAAAGAAGCACCGACTTTCGCGACTCGCCATACTTTCGCCCGCTTCCTGTGTTGCGGTTGCCTCACTCCTCGGCTCAGCGGCCCTTCTCGCCACCTCACGAATCCTGTCCGGCCAGGCACTGATGGGTGCCTTCTTCGCTGCCGGCACTCTCCTCCTGATAGCTGGAATCTCCGGCCTCGTTCTGATCCTGCGTCGCCTCGACAGGCCCGGACTCCCACCCGCAACCATCACCCACGTCGGCATCAGAAACACCGTGCGTCGCCGCGGACGCTCACTGGCAGTCGCCGGCCTCATTGCCTCCTCGGTTTTTCTCGTCGCCGCGGTCAACGCGTTTCGCCTGAACCCTACCCACCAGGCAAGCCTGCGCTCGTCCGGAACCGGAGGCTTCGCCTTTTTTGGCGAATCCTCCCTGCCCGTCTACCACGACCTCGAGACGCCCGAGGGCGCCAGAGCCTTCGGCTTCGACCCCGAAGAACTCGACGCCATCGCCGTTGTGCCACTTCGAACCCTGCCGGGAGAGGACGCCTCCTGTCTCAACCTCAACCACGCTCAGCGCCCGGTGCTACTGGGAGTCGATCCGGGCTCCCTCGCCACCCGCGAAGCGTTCACCTTCGCCGGGGGCGCCACGACCTGGCAGAGCCTCATCGGACTCACCGCGAAAGGCCACATCCCTGCCATCGTCGACAGCAATACTGCCACTTATGCCTTGAAGAAAAAAATCGGCGACACCCTGGCCTTCACGGACGAACACGGCCAGGAATTCAAGATCGAACTCGTCGGCACCCTCTCCAACTCGATCCTTCAGGGCAGCGTGCTGATCTCAGAAGAGAACTTCATCCTGCGCTTTCCCTCCACGCCGGGATACCGGACCTTTCTCATCGACGTCGACTCTGCGGCCGTTGATCCCGCCAGTATCTCCGCTCTGCTTACCCGCCAGCTTTTTGCCCGCGGTCTCTCCCTCCAGCCAGCCAGCGAACGCCTTGCTGCCTTCCACAATGTTCAGAACAGTTATCTGAGCATCTTCACGGCCCTTGGTGGACTCGGCGTAGTTCTTGGCACCCTCGGGCTCGGCGTGGTCGTTGCCCGCCACCTCATCGAGCGCCAGGGCGAACTCGCGCTGTTCCGCGCCCTCGGGTTCCCCCCCTGGCACATACGCTGGCTCGTCATCTCAGAAAACATCTTCCTGCTCATTTTTGGAATCGCTCTCGGCTTGCTTTCTGCGCTCCTTTCCGTCTGGCCGCAGGTCGTCACTCCTGGCAGTGGCATGGACTTGCCAAGCATGGCGCTGTTTGCGGCAGCCGCCTTTCTTTGCGGCCTCGCAGCAATTTTCGCGGCCTCGGCAAAGCTCCCAAAATTGACTGCCATCTCTCGCTCAGAAGCCCCCTGACCCCGGCAGGAGAAACGCGCATCAATGCTTTCCATCACAGCGCAATAAGCTGTGTGTCAGCCAGCGATCGACCCTATGGAAGGTCTGATCCATTGCTCTACCCGCCACTTGGAATGGAATTGGATTGCAGTGAGCATCGCTGCGCTCTGAGCCCGCTGAAGAGGCCCTTCGGGTTGCTGCCCGCATCCCATCCAGCGTGGCTTTGTTGCTCGTTGCTCGTTGCTCGTTGCTCGTTGCTCGTTGTCGTTGTCGTTGTCGTTGCTCGTTGTCGTTGGTCGTTGGTCGTTGGTCGTTGGTCGTGAATATTCATCCACTTCCGCCTCGCGCCGTGCCACACAGAATCCGGACAACAATGACGGACACCGCCATGAATCAGACCCTCCCTCACTAAATTCTTCCGATTAAACCAGACTGAATCGCTGCCGAACTACTCCCCCGAGGCGTCGTCCTTGTCCTTATCATCGCCATCACCCTCGCCCTCGCCCTCGCCAATCCGGGTCCGGACCAATGAATCCAGCCTGCTCTCGAGACGCTCGAGGGACTGGGTCATGATGCCTATCTGATTCCCCACGTAGGCGATCACAGCGCAGATCATACACGCGACCAACCCGACCCCCCAGCCTACCAGCAACCAACCCCATCCACCCACCATGATGCCGAGTTGGCGACCGTAAGGAGTCGCCATGACAAAGCAAACCCCAAACCATCCGAGGCCGAACACAACGAACCATCGAAAGATTCCGCTCACTATCTTCCAGTGGTCCATACAATCATCTTTTTTATGCCACGCCATCAAATGATTCCATGATCACTCGACTTCGAGCTTTTTGCCACATGAATGTATGCCTGATTCATGAGTGAGCTACCAAAAACGACCGACCGACCGACCGACATGGTTTCACCCCCGATCTGGCTGAAGTCGTGTCTTCATTACCACCCATCGATCCTCGCGCCTGCTTGGCTTAACCCGCAGCTCTCTCAGCGGGGAAGCAGCGGCAGATACCCTCTCACTTGCCTGATATTCCTCCTCAGTCGAGCACCACAAGGCTTGTGCCTAATAATCTCCGGGCTCGAAACCCTTGATATTAACACTTGCCGTCACCACCATATTCCGTCCAATATGCCTCGATGAAAGCCATCTGCATTTTTGCCCTCTTTCTTGCCAGCATCTTTACGAGTCACGGCCAAGACCCACTCTCTTCGGAACTCGAGATCGAGGAAATTGAGAAGCGAATCAAAGAACTTGAGGAGGAAATCAAGCTCGCAGAATCACTGGAAGATGCAGAACCGGTTGAAGAAGCACCCATCGTCGCACCCCCTGCTCCACCCGAACCTCCCGTCCTGCCGGAAAGGCCTGAATCACCGCAGATTCCTCCAAGTCCGGAAAAGCCAATTAAACCCGCCAAACCCGCTGCTCCGAACAAGTCAGCTGCACCGGTCGAGAATCCCAATCCCGCTCCACCAGTCGAGACCGCCAACCCGCCAACCCGCCAAACCCGCCAAACCGGCTGCTCCGAATAAACCCGCCAAACCAGTCGAAACAGCCCAGCCAGCTGCTCCGAACAAGCCCGCTAAGCAGGTCGAAACAGCCCAGCCAGCCAAACCAGCCAAACCAGCCAAACCAGCCAAACCAGTCGAGACAGTCAGGCCAGCGAAACCGGTCGAGGAACCCGAGCCGATCGAGGAACCCGAGCCCGAGCCCGTCGGGGCAGCGGAGCTTGCCGCCGCCACCCCGGAGCTTCCCTACGTGAATTCTCTGGGCATGGAGTTTCTTCCTGTCCCCGGAATGCAGGGAGTCTACATGTGCCGGACCGAAACACGGGTGAAAGACTTCCAGGCCTACGCGAAAGCAGCCGACTACACCCAGACAGGTGGAGCTTTTATCTACAAGGGGGGAAAAAGACTACTCGACTCCTCAGCTTCCTGGGATAACCCCGGCTTCAAGCAAGGCGAGGAGCATCCCGTGAGCTGCGTAAGCTGGGACGAGGCGCATGCCTTCTGCGCGTGGCTGAGCAAGAAGGAGAAAAAGAAAGGGCTGAGCTATCGCCTCCCATACGACGCGGAATGGAGCGCTGCCGTCGGAGACACGGTCTTTCCCTGGGGCAACAAGTGGCCGGGATCAGCCAGAGACGCCAATTACTTCTCCCGAGAAATGGAGCTCGAATACCCGGGGTACGGCGGAGCAACCGACTCGTCGGACGAGCATACACGCACCGCACCGGTCGCCAGCTTTCGAGCCAACGCCTCGGGCTTTTACGACCTCGGCGGCAATCTCTGGGAGTGGTGTGAAAACGCCTACCGCAACACCATGAACCCTCCGGAGATCCTGGCAGCCTACCAGCTTCTGAGGTGGGAAGTCCACCGCGATGGCAAACCCTACCGGGTGCTAAGAGGCGCCGCCTGGAGCAACCGAGGCACCAAAATGCTGCGTTCTGCATTTCACAACTGCAACCACCCAACTTACCGCAGTAACTTCTACGGCTTTCGCATCGTTGTTGTCGAGACCCCCGGTGGCAGATAAATCAGGCTTAAAAGTGAAGACACAACCGCAGGGAATCGAAGGCTGCGGTGCGACCGGAGATAGACTGCGCGAAGAGTGACCGAACATGAGGTGCGAGGAAATCAATCAATCAATCAATCAATCGCAGGGCGCGGCGCATGCGGTGTTTGGTAGAAGTGAACTCGCGAGCGATGCGGAGGAGGAAGGCAGCCAAGGAGGTCACCAGAAATCACGCTTGCCTCACGGTTGGTTGGCCGCCAGCCATACCTGCTTGGCTACTGCGCGCTTAAGACGCCCCGTAAATCGATCTGCGCCCGGGATTACCCTTCGGCGTGCCTCGTCGATAGCCGCCCGGACGCATCAGCTTGATAGCATGCTTGCGGTTGTATGCGCAGACTTCGCACAGCTCATCGAGAAGTCGTGAACGGGCCTCCCTGCCTCTGCGCTGGTAGCGATCTCGCATCTTCTCCAAATATTCCTGGGCACTCTTTTTGCTCATGCTGGATGTTCTGGCCATCCGGTGTCATCCATTTTGACGCAACGTTATCAAGCAGTTGCCTCACAATCGCACCTCCCGGTGTCAATAATTGGGAGGCAACTCGGACGGCATTTCCGCTTGAATTTTCGCTTCCTTTTGCTGTCATCCACCGCCATTCTCTTCGCATACTGTCATGCCCTCGACTGTCAGCATCATCATCCCGACCTACAACACTGAGAAGTTCCTTGCGGAAACTCTGAACTCTGTCATCGACCAGGATTACCGTCCGATCGAAGTGGTGGTGGTTGATGATGGATCCACCGATCAAACAGTGGCCTTAGCCAGAAAAATTCTGGCCGCTTCAGCCCTGCCGCACCATATCTTCACTGCCATCAATGGCGGCCAGAACGTTGCCCGAAATATTGGTTTGGGACTTGCTACAGGTGATCTGATCAAGTTTCTCGATCACGACGACATCCTCCCGCCCTGGGCGATCCAGACCCAAGTGACCGCACTCGAGGAATCAGGGGCAGATCTCCTCATCGGAAGCATCGAACGCTTTGATGACAAGGATGCCGAGTCATTCCTTGCCGAGCGGGCCTCCGAGGATCCTCCGCCGCCCACCACTCCGATCGATCCGGGACATCCTCTTTCTACAGCGAGGAAATACGGCCCGACCTTCAATGAGGCACTCGTGAAGTCGAAGGTTATCCGCGCCGCTGGCGGATTCAGTCCCAAGCTCGGAACCTGCGAGGAGTTCAATCTCCTCGGTCGCATCTCTCTGCTCACCCCGGCCGCGGAACTGCGCTACCAGGAAACCCCTGTGGTACTTTACAAGCGCTGTTTCGAAGGCTCACTGGCGATCCGTTACCGCAACGAGAACAGCACCGTCCGCAACTGGTCACTCGCCGCCAGCGAGGAACTGGCACGGGAGGCGATCAAGGAGGAAATCGAAATTACCGGGCCGTGGAAGGATGTTGTCTTTGATGGTCTGTATTGGACGGCTACCGCGAGTTATCGTGACGGGCTGCAAGGGCACGCCCTATCTGCGATTGAAGTCTGGAAGAAGGCCGGTCTACCGGTCCCGAAACTCACTCCTGCCTATCACGATTTTCTGCATCGTCTCTTCGGGTTCCGCAATGCAGAACAAATTCTCGGTGCAGTGCGAACCCTGCGGAATTTTTTCACCCGACCAGGGAAGAAACCGTGAAAAAAGGTGGAAAAGCAACCAGGTAAACCGATGCGAGTGGCGCACAACACGAAGTGAGCTCGCGAGCGAGATGAGTAGGCAGGCAGGCAGGCGGCGGAATCGGAATTTAGGGGAGGAGTCGTGTCGGATAGCTTCAAGGGCGAATGGCAGCGCGACTGGGCCAAGCATTCTTCTCACCTCGACTATGCACAGCCGCAGCCACCACCACCACAGCAGTCCCCTGCCTTGAGGTCCTCTTCCGTAGGAATTCGGCCGAGTTCCAATGTCTTGGCCACGTAGCTGGAAATCTTCTGGTGGATGCCATTGAGTGCTTCCTGAGCTCCCATGAAGTCACTGATGACAGCGTTCGCCATCATCCCGTCCCTCATTTCACCGAAGGCGCGGGCATCCGACTCAGGAATCTCAGCTCCTTGGTGCTGCATCTGGTGGAGTTCCTGGCCGCGCTCGGTGACCTCAATATAAACTTTCTTCGCCCCGTCATCAGCGAGGAATGTTTCGATTTTCTGGGTGTGCCCGAAAAACTCAGGCTGATCAAGGATCGCCTGGCAAAGATTGATGGTGTGATCGAGAACGACGTCTTTTTCTACAGTAGTTACCATCTTGAAATCATAGAGCAGCTTCCGTCGAGTGCAACAGCTGCCTGCATGTCGGGTATTTCTCTGCCGCCGACGCACAGACTGAGGTGTCCCACGGAGGCATCCCAGCTCGCTACCTTCTCTTCACTTGCCCCTTGAATTGTTCTCATGAACATCTATTTCTTGAAGCGGTAGGAAATAATGAGAGGAAGAGGATCAGGATCAAACCCGGATGGACGCTTCGAGCGGCTCGACTACACACCCGACCCGGAAGTCCCGCCCGAAAAACGGCGAGCTACCCGAATCCTCAAGGACGACTCCCAGACGATTCTTTCAAAAAATACCAGTCCGGACATTCCGTTTGATCGGAGTCTAAACCCCTACCGCGGGTGTGAGCACGGATGCGCCTACTGCTACGCACGGCCGACCCACGAATACCTCGGCTTCTCCGCTGGGCTTGACTTCGAGTCCAGAATCGTCGCCAAGCAGGAAGCGCCCAAACTGCTGAGAAGAGAGCTGCTCCGCTCAAATTACAAGCCGTCTCCGCTCGCGATGAGCGGGGTCACCGACTGCTACCAGCCCATTGAGAAAACGCTCAAAATCACCCGTGGATGCCTGGAAGTCCTCGCAGAAATGCGGCACCCGGTGACCATCATCACAAAGAACGCCCTTGTCCTGCGTGACCTCGACCTCCTCCGCGAACTCGCCCGCTTCGATGCAGTTCGAGTGGCCATCAGCGTCACTTCGCTCGATCGGGAATTGACCTCTATCCTGGAACCCAGAGCCTCGTCTCCACGCGCACGGCTAGCCGCGGTCGAGGAACTCGTGGCAGAGGGGATTCCCGCTGGGGTGATGGTGGCCCCGATCATCCCGATGCTCAACGAGCCGGAGATCCCGGAGATCCTCTCGGCTGTGGCCAAGGCTAAAGCGGAATTTGCCGGATTCACCGTAGTGCGGCTCCCGTGGGGGGTGACCGAAATCTTCGAGAACTGGTTGGAGGAGCACTTCCCCTTAAGGAGAGAGAAAGTGATGGGTCGGATCCGAGCAATGCAGGGAGAAACGACCAGCGCAGCCGACTTTGGCCAGCGCATCCGAGGCCAGGGAATCTTCGCGGAACAGATCCAGTCACTGTTCCGCGCCTGCTGCCGACGCAGTGGGCTTGCCACCGGTCCACTGCCCAGACTTCCGGTGCGGCAGTTCCGAAAAAGTGACGGATTCCAGCAGGAACTCGAACTTTTCACCCAGTGACCATCGAATCGCTCGATAGCGTTGCGGTCACACATCCACGTGCCCGCGACGCGCGGCATCAGAAAGCCCGCCAACCCAACGCCCACCGCATCTTACAACGTCACGCCGTTGACCTCCAAAACTCCGGGAAGTGCCCGCAGGGAGGCCATCAGATCCGCGCCCACCGGCTCGTCGACTTCGATGACGGTGAGGGCATTCCCCTGCGACTTGTTCCGTGCCAGCGAGAGATTGGCGATGTTCACCTCGGCGGAACCCAGTTCGGTTCCCACTGCCCCTACAATTCCCGGGCGGTCATCGTTGCGAATCAGCAGGAAATGGCCAGAGATATTCGTATCGACATAGAGGTGATCGATCTCGACAACTCTCGGGCTCTGGCCGATCACGGTGCCGGCAACACGGAAGCGCTCGGCTCCCTTCACCACTTCCATAACGAGCAGCTCATGAAACTCGGTCCTCGCATTGATCGTCTGCTCGACCAGGTCGATCCCCATCTCGGCAGCCACAGCGGGCGCATTGACCACATTGACCTGACCGTCGGCTCGTGCCGCTTCGAGAAACGCCGTCAGACCAGCCCGCGAGACGAGAGCGGTATTCTTCGATGCAATATCACCGTGGTAGGAGATCCTCAAGGATTCAGGATTTCCCGGAGTCAGCTTGGCCAGCAACTTCCCTAAGGCAGCTGCAATCTGCGGAAACGCTCCGAGCTCAACGAGCGCTGCGGCATCGGCCGATGGCATGTTGATAGCATTCCGGATCTCCCCGGTGACGAGAAAATCCCGGATCTGCTCGGCCACCTGAATGCCCACATTTTCCTGTGCCTCATTCGTCGAGGCACCGAGGTGTGGGGTGAAGGTGGTGTGCATTTCCAGTCCGAACAGGGGATGGTCCGCACCTGGCGGCTCCTCCTCAAAGACATCCATCCCGCAGCCGGCAATATGCCCGGACTCGATGGCAGCGAAGAGGGCTTTTTCATCCACCAGCCCGCCGCGTGCACAGTTCACTACCAACGCGCCGGGGTTCATCAAAGCCAGCCGATCTGCATTGAGCATGTGCATGGTGTCTGCGGTCATCGGAATATGCAGGGTCACCACGTCCGCCCCGTTCAGCGCGACCTCAGGCGAGGCCGCCAACTCAACCCGGAGCTCGTCGGCCCGGGCCTGGGTGAGGAACGGGTCGTAGGCAACCACTTCCATGTTAAAGGCCTGAGCACGCTTGGCGAACTCGGCCCCGATCCGTCCCATCCCGATCACTGCAAGACGCTTTCCGTTTAGCTCGATCCCGATATATCCCTTGCGAGCAGCCTTGAAGTCGCCACCGCTTGTCACCGCCCGGTGCGCCGACCCGATATTCCTCGCTGCTGAAAGCATGAGGGTGAAAGCGTGCTCTGCTGTCGATATTGTGTTCCCTGTCGGCGTGTTCATCACGATGACCCCTGCGGCATTTGCCGCCTCGCGGTCGATATTATCAACACCCACCCCTGCACGCCCTACCGCCTTCAGACGATTTCCTGCGGCGAGAACCTCCGGTGTCACTTTCGTCTGCGAGCGAACAATCAGAGCATCATAGTCGCCGATGATGGCGCACAACTCCTCAGGAGTCAGGCCAGTTTTAAAATCAACCTCGATATCAGGATGCCTGGCAAGAAGGTCAACCCCTATGTCAGAGATGGGATCGGAGACGAGAACACGGTGTGCCATAGTCAGTAAATAGGTGGATGGGGACTAAGCCCACAAAACTCGCTCTGGCAAGAGAGAGAACCCAAAAGGACGCCTTTTCTGCAGGAAAGAATGCCAAAACGAGGTAACCGATCGAGGAAACTTTTCAAACGAAGATCAAGAAACCGACAAAAAAATGGGGAGATGCCCGCGCTAAAAATTATTATAATCAAAAATTATTGGGTTTATTATAAAAATCATACTTTTCAGCCTCAATTTTTTACTCTTCTTGCTCAGAATACCCCTCCGTGCTTGACGGCCCCCCCCTCGCTCGGGATGGTGTCCTCTTTTTCATTAATTCATTCTTTTTCAACAATCCATGAGCGCAAAGAAGGCAGCTGCCAAAAAACGTCCCTCCCTCCACCGAAAATTCTCCGGACCTCTCGTGGACGGCTCTGACCGCGCTCCCTCGCGGGCCATGCTCCACGCCACGGGCTTCGTGAGACGAGACTTTGAGAAAAGTCAAGTCGGTGTCGCCTCGACCTGGTCGAACGTCACCCCGTGCAACATGCACATCGACCGCCTCGCCAGAGAGGCAGCCAAAGGGGTCGATGCCGTCGGCGGAAAATCGATCATCTTCAATACCATCACCGTCTCTGACGGCATCTCGATGGGAACGGAAGGCATGAAATACTCACTCGTCTCGAGGGAAGTCATTGCCGACTCGATCGAAACCGTGGTGGGGTGTCAGGCCATGGACGGGCTTCTTGCTATCGGTGGCTGCGACAAAAACATGCCCGGCTGCATGATGGCGATCGCTCGTCTCAACCGCCCTGCCATTTTCGTCTACGGCGGCACCATCCTCCCCGGATGTCACAAAGACGAGGATATCGATATCGTCTCGGTTTTCGAGGCTGTCGGCACCCACGCGCGAGGCGAAATGACCGATATTGAGCTCGGCCAGATCGAAGAGCGTGCCATCCCAGGACCCGGTTCCTGCGGAGGCATGTACACCGCCAATACCATGGCCTCTGCAATCGAAGCCCTCGGCATGTCGCTGCCCAACTCGTCGGCACAGACGGCTCTCTCGGTAGACAAGATGCGTGACTGCCTCGACTCGGGCGGCGCGGTCATGAACCTCATCGAACTGGGCATCACGCCGAAGGACATCATGACGAAAAAAGCCTTCGAGAACGCCATCACCGTCACCATCGCCCTCGGTGGCTCGACCAATGCTGTACTGCACCTCATCGCGATGGCAAACACCATCGGCGTGAAAATCACGCTCGATGACTTCACCCGCATCGGAAAAAAGGTCCCGGTTCTCGCCGACCTCAAGCCTTCCGGACGTTTCGTGATGGAGAAGCTGGTCGAGATCGGAGGCACCACTCCGCTCATGAAGATGCTCCTCAATAAAGGGCTTCTTCACAGCGACTGCCTTACCGTGACCGGCCGCACGATCGGTCAGAACCTCGCCAGGGTCTCGGCTTCCTACCGCGAAGGCCAGGAAGTCATCCGGCCCTTCAAGAATCCGATCAAGAAGGACAGCCACCTCGTCATCCTCTATGGGAATCTCGCACCGGAAGGTGCCGTAGCCAAGATTTCCGGCCAAGAAGGCGAATCTTTCACCGGCAAGGCGAAAGTCTATGACTCCGAGGAAGCCGCCATGCAGCAGATCTTGAAGGGAAGGATCAAAGAAGGCGATGTCGTCGTCATCCGTATGGAGGGCCCCAAGGGTGGTCCCGGCATGCGTGAGATGCTAGGCCCCACTGCCGCTATCATGGGGCAGGGACTCGGCGACAAGGTTGCCCTGATCACAGACGGCCGCTTCTCAGGAGGCTCCCATGGCTTTGTCGTCGGCCATATCACACCAGAGGCCTATGTGGGTGGACCCCTCGCGGCAGTGAAAAACGGAGATAAGATTTCGATCGACGCGAAAAAGCGACAAATTAACCTCGTCGTCTCCAAGACCGAGATCAACAAACGCCTCAAAGCATTCAAGACTCCAAAGCCACGCTACAAGCGAGGGGTTCTCGCGAAGTATGCTTCCACCGTGAGCTCCGCCTCGACCGGCGCGCTCACAGACGAAAATCTCGCCCTCTAGGCCTCCAAGACATCCGCCCGAAAAGCCGGAAATCCGGAACGCGGTCGGGCTCCAAACTGCCCGGGCACCCACCCTCCATGGCATTCGAATTCTCCATGGTCGGCAGGCGACTCGCCCTCGGGAGCGGGATTGGAGAGCTTATGGATGACCTCGGAGAGGCTCTCGCCTCATCCGGCGAGGGTCTCTGTATGCTGGGAGGCGGTCAACCCGCGATGATCCCGGAGGTGGACGCTCTCTGGCGCCGCCGCATCAAGGAGCTGCTCGCCAGCAAGGACGGCCTTCAGCGTATGCTCTCCATCTACGAGCCCCCGGTCGGGGGCTCTCGCTTCCGCAAGGCGGTCGCCGACGGGCTCTGCCAGGAGTTCGGATGGGATCTCACTGAAGACTGCATCGCAGTCACCCCTGGCGGCCAATGCGCCTTCTTCTTTCTTTTCAACCTTCTCGCCGGCGAGATGCCGGAGGGTGATCCACGCAAGATTCTCTTCCCTCTCATGCCCGAATACATCGGGTATTCCGACCAGGGGATGGAGCGTAATCTCTTCCTGAGTGTCCCCCCACAGATTGAAGAGATCGGCGACAGGGAATTCAAATACCATATCGATTTCGAGGCGGTTGAAGCAACGGCGGCACGGCACGAGATTGGCGCGATCTGTGTCTCGCGCCCGACCAACCCGAGTGGCAATGTCCTCACCGATTCGGAAATTGCACGCCTTCGGGATCTCGCCCGAAGCATCCGCGTCCCGCTCATCATCGACAATGCTTACGGTCAGCCTCTTCCGGGAATCGTTTTCGAAAAAGCCACACCGATCTGGGACGAAGGCATCATTCTCACGCTCAGCCTGTCCAAGATCGGGCTCCCTGGAACACGCACCGGAATCGTCATCGCCTCGCCACAGGTGGTTTCCGCACTCTCCTCGATGACCGCCATCATCGGACTGGCCAACAACAACGTCGGCCAAACCATCGCGGCTCCTCTTCTTGAGTCAGGGGAACTCCTCGACCTGGCTCGCACCGTCGTACAGCCCTACTATCGCAGAAAGTGCGAAGAAGCACGAAGTGCCTTCCAACGCGAACTGCCTGCGCATGTCCCGTGGCGGCTGCACTCGGCCGAGGGTGCCCTCTTTCTCTGGCTCTGGCTGCCGAGCCTTCCCGTCAACTCGAAGGAGCTCTACGAAAGGCTGAAAAAAAGAGGGGTCCTCGTCATTCCCGGAGAGTATTTCTTTTTCGGCCTCGAAAGCCCGGATTGGTCGCACCGCCATGAATGCATTCGCATCAGCTATGCCATGGACCACGAAACCGTCGCAACTGGAGCCAGAATCATCGGAGAAGAGATCTCCAAGGTTTTTGCAATGCCTTGATGCTTCCGGGCAAGCGAGACCCGTAGCTCCCACTTCTGCTTCTCCCCGTAGCAGGCGCATGCGCTTATCCGACTTCCGCCTGCCCCGCCGGGACCTCCCTCAAAACAACATTGATCACCGTCCTGGAAAGGTCCTGAACCGAGATGGAATGCATGCAGCGAAAATCAAGCGGGCATTCGCGAAGAAAGCAGGGACTGCAGTCGACGTGGTTGCGAACAACCTCGTGACGCGGACCCAGAGGACCGGTAAGGGCAGGCTCTGTGGAACCGAAGATGGCTACCGTAGGCACACCAAGCGCGGCGGCAAGATGCATCGTTCCGGTGTCATTGGTCAGCAGCATCCGAGATCCAGCAAGCGTCTCGATCAGCTCTTCCAGCCCCGTCTTACCAGCCAGGTTTTCCACCCGCCCTTTTGCCTGTGCCTCGAGCGAGGCGGCGACCTCCGCTTCCTGCCGAGTGCCGACAAGCACCCACTCGATTCCGGGAACCTCCGCATCGACAAGGTTCATGGTTTCAGCAAACTTTTCTGTGGGAAACCTTTTCGCCCCGCCATAGGCAGCCCCCGGACATACTCCGACCCGCAGACCAGTTGGCTCAGGCAGACGCCTCCCGCCGATCACGTGCCCACCAGCGGCACTCGCACTTCTTTCTCCGCCCATCGATTCCACCATGGCGAGGAGGTCCTGGGTCTGGTGCTCCGGGGGTTTTTTGGGTGACCCGTGAGGAACAATCTGATCAAGCACCCAGGCTCGGTGGTGACCGGCAAACCCCACGATTCTGGGAATGTTCCCCCACTTCGCCTCGAGAGCGCTGCGCAGGGAATTGGGAAAAAGAACCGCCACATCGAACTGCGTATCTGCTTTCTTGATGAGCTTCCCGACAGCACGGGGACTTGCACCGTCAGGCTTCTCAAGCACTGCCGCAACTTCCTCCATCAAGTTCCAGACCGGGGCGAATCGTGCCGGACTCAAAACGGTGATCCGAGCGTCGGGGCGTCCCGCCTGCATCGCGCGCACCGCCGGAATCGCCATGCAGATATCACCCAGCCAGTTCGGCGAACGCACGAGAATCTCGAACGGCTGCAAGTCGCTCACCAAAACTTCATCCGGCAAAAAGATGCCTCGTCGATATCGAGCGAGCAGAAAGTTCGGCTTCGGTGTCTTCCATCGATTGTGCACCCAGAACCAGTCCTCGGGCGACCGACCGATAACCTCGCCAAGTCGGAGGTTCATGACAGCAGTTGTCTTTTCCGGCGTTTTCTGGTGGGGAACCGGACTACCACAGACCAGCCGCCAGCGCGCCCTTCCGACGGTCTCTGCATGGAGGGGAACCAGAGCGGCACCGGTACGTCCAGCCAGAATTGCGGGGAGCGAAGTCGTCGAGGCCAATCGACCGAAGAGAGGCGCCCAGACTCCGTGATCCCCGGCATGTTGATCAGTCAGGATTCCGAGGGCGCCACCCGCCTTGACATGTGCCATCGGCCCGCGGAACCCGGATCCCCGGTCGAAAAGTTGCAGGCCCATTGTCGCACGCCTTCTGCGCACATAGGCGTCGAAGAATGGATTCCTCAATGTCTGGTACATGGTCGAAGGTGCGAGGTCCCCTGTGAAGAGTTCCGGTAGCTGCGAAAACAATTCCCATGCGCCCATATGCGGGATGCAGAAAATGACCCCTGACGACCCCTGCTGGACTTCCCGCGCACCCTTTTCATAAATCACCTCAACCCTCTCATCGATCGCTTCCCGTCCGATCCGCGGCAGAACGAGACTCGAGAGGAGATTGCCTCCCAGTCGAAGAAAACTCGCCCTCGCCATGCTTCGAATCTCCTCGGGTGTGCGCTCCCGCCCGAAGGCGATCGTCATGTTTCTGACCGCAAGTTTCCGGTAACCGGGAAGCCCCAGATAAAAAAGCAGCCCAGCCCCTTCTCCGATCAAAAAGACCAAGGGCAACGGTAACAGGCGGAGGAGGAACTCAAGTATCCGGAAGTGGGTGTAGACAAACCACTGTCCCGCCCGACGCACGAGGCTACGATCTACCCTGTTGGAAGCTACCGGCATGTGATCCGGATTCTAGCCATCACAGGCCATCTGTCATTCAATTCCTTCTGCCTGCTTCAAAACGAGCGGCAGCGACGATGCCAGAAAACGAAACCTTCCGGACCCTCAGGAGAAGCTTCCCTCCAGATCCCATGATCAAGACTTCTTATGAAGCCCTCATTTTTTCTCTCCCCCTCTTCTCTAGTCCACAATCATCGCAAGGTCCTCGTCCTCGCCTACCTTCTCGGGCTTGAGTCCACGAATCGGGCGCGGACCGGGATCTTCTTTTTTCTGCAGGGCACGACGCAGTTTCTTCAATGCGATATTCTGCAACTGACGGATTCGCTCGCGGGTCACTCCAAACTCCTGACCAACCTCCTCCAGCGTCTTCGGCTTCTGCCCTTCGAGTCCGAATCGGGCATCGATAATCTTCCGCTCTCGCTCATCAAGAACATCGAGCAAGCCATCGAGTTGCCCGTGCATATTCTTATGACTGAGAAGCTCGAAAGGGGTCTGGGCTGCCTCGTCTCCAACGATCTCACCAAACTCAGTGTTGTCTTCCTCGCTGATCGGAGCATCGAGGGAGGCAGGGCGGAGTGAGGCCGCTTTGAGCTGCGAGAGCTTGGCTCGGTCGATGCCAATTTCTTCTGAAAGTTCATCGTCAGTCGGCTCACGACCGAGTTCCTCACTCATGGTCATCGCGACACGCCGCATCTTCGAAATCTTGTCGACCATGTGAACCGGGAGCCGGATCGTCTTCGACTGGTTAGCCAGAGCGCGCTTAATCGACTGCTTGATCCACCACGCCGCATAGGTCGAGAGTTTCCCTCCTTTGTTTGGATCAAAGCGTTCTACCGCCTTCATCAAACCGATATTCCCTTCAGAAATAAGATCGAGCAACGGCAGGCCATAGTTCGCGTAGTCCTGCGCAATCTTAACAACCAAACGAAGATTCGCTTGGATCATGTGAGAGCGTGCTGCTTGATCGCCTTTCTTGATGCGGTCGGCGAGTTGCACTTCCTCGGCGGGTGTCAGAAGTGGAGTCTTACCGATCTCCCTGAGGTAGATCTTAATGCCGCCGTCTAGTTCGAGATTAGCCATGGGTCTTAGTTCACTTTAATATTGCAGGAAAAAGGAGTTTATATGCCAGCTTTTTCTTCAATTCTCTTTAAGTTTGTATACTGGAAAGATATTTCGTATTTTAAAAAAAACTGAAAAATTCACTGCCGCAGGAACCTGCACTTTACTATCTACGGTTACCAGCGGGGTGATGTTCAACATTATTTGACAGCCCGCGTCAAATGAAAACACGCGGAACTCGCTGTTTTTATCAATAAGACAATCATGTTTACAAGATATTTTTCGAGTGCTCTCCACGGAGTGGATGCCATCGAGATTGAAATCGAAGTCAACGAAGGCCTGGGCGACCCGAAGATCGTCATTGTCGGGCTTCCTGATGCTGCCGTTCGTGAAAGCCGTGATCGAGTCGTAGCGGCCATCTCCAACAGCGGATTCAAAAGACCCAAAGGACGTACCACCATAAATCTGGCACCGGCTGATATACGCAAAGAAGGACCCGGCTTCGACCTGCCGATCGCGCTCGGGATGATCTCGCTCGTCGAGGGACTAGACGCCTCCGAAGTAACCGATTGCTGCGTCCTCGGAGAACTGGCTCTCGACGGCTCTATCCGCCACGTGAAAGGCAGTCTCGCTGCCGCCATGGAGGCGAAGAGACGGGGGCGTCGCAGGCTGATCGTTCCGGCTTCGGCTGCCACCGAGGCAAGCGCGGCCCGCGGAATCGAAGTCTACGGGGTGCAAACGCTCCGGGAGGCCTTCGAATTTCTTGCCGGAAAACGTCAAATCGAAGCTGAGCCCACACGTCGGGTGGAAATGTTTGCCAATCCTGAAGCAGGCGATGCAAACCTCGCCGACGTCAAAGGCCAACTTCAGGTCAAGCGGGCAATCGAGGTCGCTGTGGCTGGCTGCCACAACCTTCTTATGATCGGGCCTCCAGGAACCGGCAAATCGATGCTCGCCAAACGGATTCCCACAATTATGCCTCCCATGTCCGAGGATGAAGCGATCACGGCAACGAAGATTCACAGCGCCGGTGGAATGCTGGAGGGGACCTTGGGACTCGTCACAAGACGCCCCTTTCGATCGCCCCACCACACCATTTCTGATGTCGGACTTCTCGGAGGGGGATCCAACCCGGGGCCCGGTGAAGTCAGCCTGGCCCACAACGGTGTCCTTTTTCTTGACGAACTTCCCGAGTTTAGAAGATCGACCCTTGAGGTGCTCCGCCAACCTCTCGAGGATCGCACCGTCACCATCTCGAGAGCAGCTGGAAAAATGACTTTTCCCTCTGCCTTCATGCTCGTGGCCGCCATGAACCCCTGCCCCTGCGGCTACTATGGGGACCCGAAAAGAGAATGCCGCTGTTCATCCAACCAGATCGCGAAATACCGCCAGCGAATCTCCGGACCACTGCTCGACAGGATCGATCTGCACGTCGAGGTGCCTCTCGTCGAATACCGCCACCTCGCCTCTGGTGAAGCGGGCGAAGCTAGCGCCGTGGTCCGGGCCCGAGTCGAGGCGGCACGTCACCTGCAAAGCGAGCGCTCCACAAAAACCGAGGCCGACTCGCCTTGCTGGAACAGTGGGATGTCTTCCCGACAGATGAAACGTCATTGCCAGATCGATGCAGAAGGCGCAGGATTTCTCGAATGCGCGATGACCGAGCTCAACTTCAGCGCTCGCGCCCACGACCGGATTCTCCGGGTGGCCCGCACCCTGGCCGACTTGGAAGAAACTGAGCAAATCGCCGCCTCCCATATTCTTGAGGCCATCCAGTATCGGACACTCGACCGGACACTCTGGGCGTGATCAAGGCGGATGGGGTTTTTCCGCCGCTCACGCGCTCACTTATCCTTCCATCCCGAGACTCGCTATCTTCGGCGCAATCACCGCCATGCAATACGGGGTGTGGCTGTTGCGGCGGTAGAAGTCCTGGTGCTCATTTCCGGCTGGATAAAAATCACTCGCCTGCGTCACCTCCGTGACGATTCTTGACGGGAAGGCTGCCTCGGCATCGAGGCAGGCGATCTTCTTCGCTGCCGCGAGTCTCTGGCTTTCATCGTGAAAGAACACCACGGAACGGTACTGCGTTCCCGAATCGGCTCCCTGACGGTTCCGGGTGGTCGGATCGTGGCAGCGAAAAAACCAGTCGAGGAGGCTTTCATAATCGAGCATTTCCAGATCGAAGGTGATCTGCACCACCTCAGCATGGCCGGTTGCGCCCTCGCACACTTCCTCATAACTCGGATTCTTTACCGCGCCTCCCATGTAGCCGGAAACCACCTCAGAGACACCATCCAAGCGCTCGAAGACAGCCTCGACACACCAGAAACAGCCCGCCCCAAAAGTCGCCCTCGCAGGGGTCCTTGTTTTCATAAAATCAGTCATCTCACGCTGGTCGATCCTTGGTCACCCCACTACTCGGAGAACGGAGCCGCTGCTTTTATTCCCACAATCTGGGCCTCGGTCGCAGGTGATCCTTCTTTGCTTCCGGAAAGCTTTCCCCTGCATCCAATCCAGAGCCCTGTTCTGTCTCGACTCTCCTCTCTCTCTCTCAGCAGCTTTCACATCCATGATGATAGATAGTACAGAAGATTCCAAGCCACGCACCCCGATTCATGCAATCTTTCCAGATACGAAATCGCCCGGATGATCAAGGCCACCGCCCCCCCGATCCTGAAAGTAAACTTCGCTCCCGACTGGAGTCAGAGTGTCCCCTACCAGTCCCAGCTGGCCACGGCTCTCTCCAACAACCATGGAGTTGCTGTGGAATACCTCAGGCACTATCGACGCATCCTTCCGCTCTGGCGTGGGCTCAGGGATCTTGAGCTCGACCTCTTCCACCTCCACTGGCCCGAAAAATTCTACCAGATTGGCGAGCACTTCAAAATGCTGCGCCGATTACGCTACCCCCTCGACCTCTACCTCACCGCACGCCGCTACCCTCTCGTACTTACGGCTCATAATCTTCTTCCTCACAACACCAGGAAGACGTTCATGCAGGAAAGAAATACCCGGACGACCTATCGCCTCGCCAGACGCGTCTTCGTTCACTCGCAGAGAGCCGGCCAGATCGTCGGCCAACGCTTTTCCATCCCACCGGAAAAAATTGTCACCATTCCCTTCGGAGATCTGGCGCCACCACTCGGAGCGCCTATCCTTAAAAGCGCTGCCCGATCCGCACTCGAACTCGACCAGGAAAAGCCCATCGCCTTGATTTTCGGCGCCATCCGAACCTACAAAGGAATTGATCAAGTTCTCGAATGGTGGCGAGAGCATCCTGATCTTCCCCACCTCCATGTCGTTGGCTGGGGCTCCGCAGATGATTCTGCCGATGCTTATGCGGCTGTTCTTGAAAACATGGCACAAGAGCAGGACCACATTACAGTGCATGTCGCACCCTGGCTGGCAGAACCTGAACTCAATGCCTGGTTGAGCGCCGCAGACGTCGTCATCTGCAATCACCTTCGAGCCTTCAGCTCCGGAGGAGCCTGCCTGGCACGCTCGTGGGGTCTGCCCCTGCTCATGCCTGCGAGCGCCGAGGCGGTCGATCTCCACGAACCTGACCCCCGCGTCATACGATTCGATAAAATCGATGCTGGGTTCGCTCATGCCGTGAAATCGCTCGTTGCTCTCGGGCCCGACTACGCCTCGGCGGCCCGGTGGCGGCAGGCCACCGCGTGGAATCAGGTGGCCGAAATCACTGCCGCAACCTACCGCGAGGTCTATTCCGAAAATTCGACGAAAAGAAATTGAGGTTTGCCTCCGTCAAAATACCCACGTGACCAAACCATTGTGGCGATGCTGTGCCCACTTGAGATTCGCGACCGATCAGAAGAGGCAGAAAGCCACCAAAAATCCTGCAGGCAGCCACTCTGAAAGAAAATTCCTTGCCTCACCGCCTCGCCCGCAACTCGGCCCGCAGCGCCTCGACCTCGTCTAAAAGCGAGGCCAGGATCTTAAGTCCACTGAGATTCATCTCGCAGGATTGCCGCAGGTGTTCAATGCGACGCAGCGTATGCAGTGCCTGATCGTCAAATTTGGACGCATCCGGGTCGGCGGCTGCGATCATCCCCTCCTCGCGATAAAGCAGAATCTTCTGGCGCTCGATGCCGGTGATTTCGGAAAGATATTCCACTGTGTATTCGATCCCACTTTCGGCAGGAACGACGGGAAGATTCTTCTGAGAGTCGGATGGGTCCATATCAGCTGCGTGGATTGAAGTCAGAAGAGGCGGTGCGCAGTTGCTCCCACGCAGCACGCTGAGCATCGCTCAGGCTGGTGGGCAACTCGACATTGACAACAACATAGAGATCTCCCCGCCGGCCGTTTTTACCTTTTGGCAGACCGCGACCGGGCACCCTGAGGTTCTGGCCATTCTCCGCCCCCTCGGGGATCCGTATCTTGAGAGATGTGTCGAGCGTCGGGACCACGACCTCAGCTCCGAGCACCGGCTCCCATGGAGCAACGTCAAGCTCGTGATAAAGATCCGCACCCCGAGAGGTGAAAAACGGATGGGCAGCGTGTCGCACCCGAAGGTAAAGATCCCCTGGCTCTCCGCCATCGATTCCGGGCTCGCCCTGCCCGGGAAGGCGCATCCGACGACCATCGACCGCCCCCGGCTGGATCCGGGCCTCGAAAGTATGGGTTTCAGTCGCACCCGTCATGCGGTTGACGCTCTGGAGGGAAATCGGGCGCTGGGTTCCACTCATGGCCTCCTCAAGAGTGACCAGGATATCACCTTCAATATCATGCCCACGCCGTGGGTGCCTCCCGCCTCCTGCAGATCCCCGAGGTGCCTCGGCGAAATCCTGTGGAAACCCGTAACGGGAGCCGCCGCTGAAATACTGCTCGAAAAAATCGCTGAAGCCGGTGCCACCAAAATGAAACTCGTGCTCCTGACCACCAGCGCTGCCAGCACCGTCACCCTGCCACCCGGGAGGCGGCTGAAAATCTCCAGCCTCCTGCCAGCGGGAGCCAAGCTGATCATACTTTTTGCGCTTCTCAGGATCGCTGAGAACCTCGTTCGCTTCATTGATCTCTTTGAACTTTTCGTCCGACCCCGCCTCACCTTTGGTGACGTCAGGATGGTGTTTCCGAGCCAGCTTACGAAATGCCTTCTTGATTTCCTCTTGTGTCGCCTCCCGTGAAACCCCCAGAGTCGCGTAATAATCGTGAAACTTTGTTGCCATAATCGCATTGCGAACCGTTCAGCCCAGACCGAGGAATCTTCCTCGGATCAACCGTGCTTGTCACCCGGTTTTCTGCATGAATAATTTTACTTCACGGGACCCCGAGTTCCTCAGTCAAGTGACCGCCAGGCACCAGATCGCAACCATAAGGTTGAAACACGGGCAGCATCTTATGCGGATGAATTGACATGATTTGCTATGATTGTCACGTCAGCAGGGAGATACTTACCTATCCATTATGAATCACCAAATTACCTGTAAATATTTCTCTCAAGAAGATCTCCTTGGCTCTGGATGCCTGGACATGAAACTTGCCATGGATGCTGCCGAGTCAGCCATGCAAGCCTACCGGGCAGGTGATGTCCTCTTCCCAGAAAAAATTGTTCAGATCTTCAACGATGACACCCAGGAACGCATCAACTGCCTCCCAGCGACCTTCCTCAAGGATAAAGTCTGTGGCATGAAATGGGTTTCCGTCTTCCCGCCCAACCCGGTCAAACACGGTCTACAGAACCTCTCCGCAGTCATCATCCTCTCGGAGATCGTCCATGGATTCCCCATCGCCTTTCTTGAGGGCACCCTCTGTTCGAATATGCGCGTCGGAGCAATGGGAGGAATCGCGGCAAAATACCTGGCCCGGGAGGATTCCGAAAGCATTGGTTTTATCGGAGCTGGAGAACAAGCGAAGATGCACCTCATCGCAATGAAAACAGCTCTCCCCTCGCTCAAAATCTGCCGGGTCGGAGCGAAAGAAGTGGCCGAAGAAGAGCAGTTCGTTCACGAGATGTCCCCGATTCTGCCCGATATGAAGATTGCCGGCACCGGGACGGATCTCGCCGCAGCGACTTCCGAGGCCGATGTCATCGTAACCGCCACCAGCGCCCAGGCACCGCTGCTGCAACCGGAGTGGGTCAAGCCAGGTGCCTTCTACAGCCACGTCGGGGGATGGGAGGACGACTACGGCGTGGCCAGACAATCCGATAAAATTGTCTGTGATGACTGGGAGACAGTGAAGCACCGCACCCAGACTCTCTCGAGAATGTACCAGGATCATCAGCTGACTGACGGTGACATCCATGGCAACCTCGTCGACCTGATCACCGGGGAGAAGCCCGGCAGAGAAAGCCCGGAAGAACGCACTTATTTCAACGCGGTAGGACTGGCCTATGTGGATGTCGGAATTGCTTATGCCATGTTCCAACACGCGTATGAGGCGGGCCTGGGCCAGGATCTCAAGCTCCAGAATGAGATGATTTTCGAGCACAGTCACCTTAAAGACTGGGTGCGCATCGGATCAGAACACTCCCGGGAGAGGCCCTGACCTGCCGCCAGAGAGAAAAAAGCAGGGAATCCATTTCATCCGCTGCGAGTTCGAGATGCCCCAGGGGCAATCACGCGAAAGAGTACGGATTTACTTACTTCAGCTTTGTCTTCGATGGCGGTTCCTAGTGTAGGCCGTCAAGCAGACTGCGTTTTATTTAGTTTTAATCTGGCACGTGTAACTTTCTCCAGAATGTCGGTGGCTGAGGCCGTCCATACAAATGGCTTAGGATTCTTGTTGTGGTTTCCAATATACTCTTCGATCGCCCTGATGAGCTCTGGAACACTGTAAAAGACCCCTCTCCTGAGCTGGTTGACGGTAAGGTCACGAAAGAATCGCTCGACCATATTGAGCCACGAGGCACTGGTTGGAGTAAAATGAAAGTGAAAGCGTGGATTACGCTTTTGCCACGCCTTCACTTTCGCATGTTTATGGGTAGCATAGTTGTCGCAAATGATGTGAACCTCCTTCGCTTTTGGTGTGTTACTTCGAATCAGGTTAAGAAAGCGAATCCACTCTTGGTGTCGATGCTTCTTCATGCAGGTGGAAATGATCTTTCCATCAGCAATGTTCATGGCCGCGAAAAGTGAAGTGGTGCCATTGCGCTTGTAATCATGCGTCATGGTCTGACACCGTCCCTTCTTGAGAGGCAACCCAGGCTGGGTTCGATCCAGTGCCTGGATCTGACTCTTCTCGTCGCAGGACAGCACAATAGCATGCTCAGGTGGCGATAAATATAATCCCACAATATCCTCAAGCTTCTCTTCGAATGCCTTGTCATTTGAGAGTTTAAAACTCTTCGTCAGATGCGGCTTCAAACCGTTTGAAGCCCAGACTCTTCCTACAGTGGAGGGACTTACGCCTACCTCACGCGCCATCGATTCACGGCTCCAATGTGTCGCCTTTTCCGGCTTCGCATTGAGCGTCAAGTGGAGGATGCGAGACCGAAGGGAAGAGGAAATCGGCGGGATGCGTCCCGGTCTCGTTTTGTCTTTAAGAATCCCGGCCAGCCCCGATTCCACATAACGTTTGCGCCAGCGCCCAACTTTACCGGGATCGCAACCCGTCTGCTCTACGATGTCTTTATTTTGCAGTCCTTCGGCAGCTAGAAGCACAATCTTCGCCCGCTCCCTGACGCGTGATGCACTACTGCGCGCCCTGCTCAGTCTCTCCAGTTTCCTGCGCTCCGTGACGTCCAAATTGATGATAGGTGCAACTCGCATGCACCCAATATACACATTATATTATAATATACAAACTGTAAGACGGCCTACACTAGATGCCGCCAGATCTTCCGTGCACTGTGATCGGTCCGGCAGGGCTCAAGAAGAAGATACGATCAGAGCTCGAAGCTGCCCTGGCTTCCACCTGAAGCCAGGGGGCCTTCCCAATCAGCCTGCGGCCAACAAACCCAAGCTCTTTTTCACTCTTCCTCTCTCTCGTTTCCCGAGTGCGCCGTGAGCTTGGCGACGACGAGAAGTACGAGAAGAAGACTTGCCACAGCCAGAAGAAGATACCCTCCCCAGGAGCTCCAGGATTTTTGCTCAGCTGCCATGGTGACTTTTCCCTGGCGCACCTCGACGGGAAGATTCACCGCGCGATCGGAGCCCGCAGCACGGGCTCTGGCCCGGGCCTCGGCGAGCACCAGTCGCGAACTGCCTCCCTCGGGGGAATAGGCTTCGAAATGGAGCTCAACCAGAGACCCACGGCCAGTGATCGGAAACTCACTGGAAACCGAAATGCTGATCAGCCCCGGCCTCAGAGCCTCAGACTCGACCAGCATACCAGCCAGCAGATCCACTCCTTCAACCGCGTTGACGAACAAGAGCTCAGGATCAAAATTCAGGTCGAAGGAAAATCCGACCAGATCGCGGCACCCCGGCGTCACCACCTGCACCTTGGCTTCTCGCCCAAGCTCGTCTGCCGTCTCAAGTTGCAATACAAGCGCCTGCGCCGCGAGGGCCGAGGAAAGACTCAGAGAAGCAAGCGTCAGGCATGCGAGGAATTTTCTAAAGATTCGGGCAAGGCACGACCTCCGCTCCGTGCGACGATCCTGGTAACGAGAAACATTCATCATGACACTCGTGAACTCTCCTGCAAAATCAGCCATCGTCCAAGTGACAGTTGCTGGCCGCGAATTCTTCTAGGCGAGGAAATTTCGTCACTCCCGGAGGCCCCTCGATAGCGGATGGAATTCTTTCAAACCCTCTTCCTCACCCTCCGATGCATGTCACCCTCCCTCTCCAGGCTATGGTCTGCGTTCGTGTCTGGCGACTCCTCGACGCGCACGCTACGCCTGAATCAGCGGAGATCAGCCGCGAGTGCCGCCACGGCCAGCACTGTCGCTCCTGCCACGACCAGAACTCTGAGCTCCCGGCGCTCGTTTGAGAACGATCCCGTCTGCCTTTAGCTGGATCAATCCCTCCCGGTAGAGCGCCCCCACCGCCTGTTTGAAGTTCTTTTTACTGCAGGAAAAGGCGTCCCGAATCGTCTCCGGAGCACTTTTATCGTGGAACGGAAGAAACCCTCCCTGCGCCATCTCAAGCTCCCGGAGAATCTGATTCCTCAAGGGTGGAATCTTTCCGACATACCCTGGCGCCTGCAACGAAAGGTCAATGCGCCCGTCCTCCTCCCGAATCTCCTTCACGTAGGCATCGACCACCTCCCCCTGGGCGAGATCCCTGAAGACTTCGTTGTGGAAGATCAATCCGAGATGAACACCATTGACAACCGCGGTCCATCCCAACTCGCTCGAAGTTGCCAGAAGCGCCTCGACTTTCTCACCCGGTTGGAAATCCGGTGGCTCCTGACTTCTGTGTACAGCGAGCTTCTGCGTGGCAATCATCCTCCCGCTCACTTTATCAAACTTGACCTTCACCACCACCGTGTCCCCGACCGTCGGGCTGTTTTTCTGCTCGGAACGAGGAAGCAGCAGGTCCTTGGGGAGCCCCCAATCAAGAAAGGCTCCTGCCCGGGAAAAATCTTTGAGCTCGAGTGCAGCGAACTGCCCGGCCTCTGCGAGCGGCATCTCCGTTGTGGCCACTGGCCGGTCCTCTGAGTCCACGTAAATAAAACACATCGACCTCGTCCCCTGGCTCGATTTCAGGATCAACGTAACGATTGGGCAGCAAAACCTCGCCCAGATGCTTCCCACCATCGAGAATCTGCCCGAAATCCGAGTCCCTCAGGATCACCAGTCGATTTCTCTTTCCGATCAAAGCCACCTCTCTCGCTCGCCCAGAATGCAGCGCTTTCCAAGTGCTATCGATGGCCCACACCATGTCCCGCTTGTGCCTTCACGTCAGAACGCTTATGCCTTATCAGCCACCCAAGATGAGCAAAACCACCATCCAGGACCCCTACGAGACTCTCCAGAAACATTTCGGGTTCCGCGAGTTTCTCGATGGCCAGCGACGGGTTGTGGAAGCGATCCTCGAGCGCAGGGATGCACTCGTCATCATGCCCACCGGGGGCGGAAAATCTCTCTGTTACCAGCTCCCTGCACTCTGCCTTCCAGGCGCCACCATCGTCGTCAGTCCTCTCATCGCCTTGATGAAGGACCAGGTCGATGCCCTCGAGGCCAAGGGAATTCCTGCCACCCTGATCAACTCTTCACTCTCACCCTCCGAGCAGGGCGAGCGCATAGCCCGGCTTCGGAATGGTGACTACAAACTCGTCTACGTGGCGCCCGAGCGGTTCCGCGATCCGCGCTTCTGCGAGGCTGTCCGCGGGACTGACATCTCGCTTTTCGCCATCGATGAGGCTCACTGCCTCAGCCAGTGGGGACACGACTTTCGCCCCCGACTACCTCCGCCTCGGACAGTCCCTCGACGAAATCGGTCGTCCTCAAGTCGTCGCTCTTACCGCCACGGCCACCCCGGAGGTACGCGGCGACATTGCCGCCGTCCTCGCCCTCCGCGACCCTTTTATCATAACCAGTGGGTTCCGGCGACCGAACCTCAGTCTCAACATCAGCCATACTGCCAAGCACAAAGATAAATATGGCCGTCTCCGGGCAATCCTCGCACAACAAGCCACCGGAATCGTCTACTGCGCCACCCGCAAGCGCGTCGATGAAGTCACCGAGGAACTCAACTCCTGGGGGATCAGCGTCATTGCCTACCACGGAGGAATGGAGGATGCCCAGCGCGCTGAGGTTCAGGAACAATTCATCCAAAAGAAAGCCGATGTGGCCGTCGCCACCAACGCCTTCGGCATGGGCATCGACCGATCAGACGTTCGCTTCGTCGCTCATTTCGACATCCCTGGATCGATCGAAGCCTACTACCAGGAGGCCGGCCGCGCCGGCCGCGACGGAGAGCCAGCTCACTGCGAGCTTTTCTTCAACTACGCCGACACCCGCACCCAGGAATTTTTTATCGACGGCAACAACCCATCACCTGAACTCATCACCAGCGTCTTCAGAACCCTCGCAGGCAACACCGATCCCGAGGGCGTCATCAACCTGACCATCAAGGACATCAGTGAACTCGCCGGCGCCGACAACGGCATGGCCACCAGCACCGCGATCTCTCATCTTGTGCGCTCCAGCTACATCCAACGCTACGACGTCCAGGGGCAGCGCATGAAGGCCACCCGCATCCTCCGCTACCCCCCAGAGGGCGAGGGACTGGAATTCGACCTTGAAGCACTTTCCGAAAAGGAGCGGCGCGACCGCGCAAAACTCGAGGCCATGGTCGCCCTCTGTTACAGTGACGACTGCCGCCAGGGGGAAATCCTCGCTTATTTTGGCGACGCGGATGGCACGGTCTGTGGGAACTGCGACCAGTGCCTCGCCGGCGGTCCCACCAGCTCGCGGCCTCCGGAAAACGAAGCCGAGGCCCTCATCGCGCAGAAAGCCCTCAGTGGGATCGCCCGCATGTCGCGATCAGAGAGCGGGCGCTGGCGGGGGCGCTTCGGCAAAGGAAAAATTGTGCAGATGCTTGTTGGCAGTCGCTCGCAGGAAGTTCTGGCTGCGCGACTCGACGAACTCTCCACCTACGGGATCCTCCGCGAGATGGGCACCGCCTACCTCAACACCTTGCTGCGCGAGCTCGAGCGAAGTGGTCTTACCTGCACCGTGAACGGCGAATACCCGCTCTGCACGCTCACTCCCAGAGGGGCGGAAGTCATGCGCGGCAGCCGCGACTTCTCGCTCCGCTGGCCCGACCCGCCGGGAGCGCCCTCCAAGGCCTCCTCAGATTCTCTTTTCGCTGAGACTCCACCCGACCGTCAGCTTCTCGATAAACTTCGCGCCCTCAGGGTGCAGCTGGCCAAAAGAAATGGCGTCCCTGTCTATGTCGTTTTCGGCAACAAAACGTTAGAACAAATGGCTGCCATCCAGCCCACCACCACCGAACAAGCCATGCTGCTCAATGGTGTCGGGCCGACCAAAGCAAAAAAATACCTCCCGGATTTCCTCAGCGTGATTGGTGACTTCCAGAACTCCGCTTCTTGACCGTCCCACCCCGTTCCAAGCGTTTTTTATCAGCTATCACTGCTGAGCAGATTGTCATAAACCCCCACCAGACCAGCGACGTGACTTCCCGGAGCGAAGCGCTCCAGATTCTTCAAGCCGGCCCGGCAAAGCGCCTCCCTGGTCGCTTCCTCATCGCTTATCCGCAGCATCTGTCGCGCCAGGTCGACAGCATCCTCAGGATCATGAAAGAGCGCACCTTCCTCCCCCGCCACTTCAGGGAGGCAGGAAGCCCGCGCCGCTACTACCGGCAAACCGAGCGCCTGCGCTTCCATCAACGGCATCCCAAAGCCTTCGTATCTGGATGGGAAGGAAAGCACATCTGCCACGCTCAAAATCTCTGCCACTTCTCGATGAGGACGATAGCCAAGCTCCACGAGCAGCCCGTCTGCACGCAGGGCACGGGCCACTTCAAACTCTTCACCTCCACGAATTGTCTCGCCAACCCTCACTAACTTCACGCGACGTCCCATCTTCTGACACTCCCTGACCGCCCTTAAAGTGGCGATAAGATTCTTTTTGGGAGAGGCCGTTCCCACCGAGACCACCAATAAATCGCAGGCTTCTTTGCCGCGCAACTTTTCCTGCCATCGCTGGCTGGCAGCATCACGATCGAGCCGGAGAAACCGTTCCGCATGGATCTCATGATAAAGCACGGTGATTTTTTCAGGATCGATCCCGAGGTGTCTCGTCAGCAGTTCAGCCACATTCTCAGACACTGCCACCAAGTGATCCGCCTTCCGCAGACACCGCATTCTCAGGCGCCACGAAGCGAGCGCATATCCAGAGAGCTCGGGAAACTCGAAATGCGTCAGATCATGCACCGTGACCACAGTGCGCTGCCGTACAGAGACAAGGTGCGCATACCCGTGATCAAGATGGTGCACGATTCCATGCGGGCCAGCGGACTTCCACGCGCGGGCGATCGTTGTCCGGTAAGCCACGTATTTTTTCCAAAACCTTTCTGCACGCGTGGCCTGTATCCGATACGAAAGCTTCGACCGTGTTACCTGAATCCCAGGCGTAGCTTCCAGCCCCTCTCCGACAAAGTCTTCGTAGACCTCCATGCTCCTCCAGTTCTCAAACCGAAGAGAAGGAACAAGGAGAACGCGCATTCTAGTATCCATAGTCGATTCCCCTCCTTGGTTAGCTGCCGCCACAAAGTTGCCGTATTAACGCCGCCACAGGAGGGGCATTCCGCTCGGCTCCAAAGGCCACTCCGGTCTCTCGCCCAGCCTCCATCATCGAGCGCCTTACATCAGGATCCACCATCCGCCGGATCACTTCTACGCATCCTTGCCGGTCTTCCGGATCGATCACATAACCGTTCACACCCTCTTCAACGAGTACGCTTGATCCCGCGTGCCTGGAAATCAGGAGAGCCAACCCGTAACAAGCTGCCTCCTGGGTCACCGCTCCATAGGTATCGTAGCGGCTCGGGAGCACAAAAACCTCCGCTCTCTGCATAATCTTCGTGATCTCTGCGCCTTCAAGAAACCCATGCACAACGACAAAATCTCCGAGGTCCAGTTCCGCCACCAGGTTCCGTAGCTTCTCGATTTCACCGCCACCGATGATATCAAAATGGACCGTCATGCCGCCGTCGACGGCAGCTCGAATCGCCGAAAGCCAGAGATCCAGACCTTTTCTTGGAATCAGTTGGCCGAGAAAAACCATCCTGATCACACTTTCAAGATCGCGTTTTCCAGCCGGGATGACCTGCCGCGAGTCGCTGGCATGATACGCCTTCGCGACCCGGTCAGCAGCCACCTTCAGATCGGATTTCATAGCCGCAGGCGCATGCGCCACAACACCTGCCACCAGAGGACGAATAAGACTCCGAGCCATTCGCACCCGCCACGAAAAATCCCGGCAGTTTGCTAACCCGATCTCGGTAGAAAGCATCAACCGTGAACCGCTGGCAATAGCCAGCCAGAAAGCAGCGAGATTGAACACGGCTGTCTCGTGCACGAGGATCACATCGGGCCGGAAGCAGCGGGCATCCCGCCACATCGCCCGCTGGGGAAGCTCTCCCAGGCCAGAAATTCTCTTGGTTCGATACTCCTGCACCGCCACTCCCTCGGGAAGCACCAGACCCCGCTGAAACCGATCTCCATCAAAGCCTTTCCAGTGTTTGTCCAGAGTCTGCAGAAGAATCTCCCAATCCTTGCCCAGCTCATTCGCCAAGGCAGAATATAGCGCCTTGTAGTATGGCGCCTGAGCACGGTTGACGATGAGAAGACGCGGCATGCCGGGACAATGGAGCAAAGGAAAAGGACAAAGTGGACGGCGGAAAAACCTTTCCTCTCCTCAGCTTAAAACCCAGCCGCCACCGCGTCAATCAAGGCGTCCGCGCAAAAACACCTCGCAATCCTCCTGGCACCGATCCAGAGGCAAGACAGCCCCTTGGAAAAAGCTGGTCTCCTGTGATACTGGTATCCACCACCTCTACTACCCCCACCACCCGACTACTATGGCACAGGCAATTATCGACCCAGAAGAAGTCCGACGCTTCGCCGAGGAGCTCAAGCGTTTCAATAACGATGTAGGCAACCGCATGTCATCTCTCCAGGCCCGTTTTGGCGCCCTCGGCGACACCTGGAAAGACCAGGAGCAAACCAAGTTCGCCGAGGAATTCGCGGATACCATGAAGGCGATGAAGAAATTCATGGAAGCCTCCCAGCACCATGCTCCCTTCCTGCTCCGCAAAGCCCAGCGGATCGAAGACTACCTCGGCCAGCGCTAGCCGCCGCCAGCCCTTTTCTTTCAATCAACCGAATCTTGTTCCCTTCACCACTAACCGTCAGGCTTGAGCAAAGCACACGTCACCTCCGTTGAGGCCCTCGAGGCCTTCCGAAACTCCCTGGTCCTCTTTCTCGAAAAGGCAAACCGTGCCCTGAATGAGATTGGCGATCAGGTCTCGCGCACCCGCACATGGACGCATTTCGACCAACCTAACCACTGGTTGAACGAGTGCCGGAAGAGAAAACGCACCCTCGACCAGACTGAGGCCGAACTTTACACCGCCCGGTTATCAGAATGGAACGAAAACACCGCGCAGCTCAAGATCATCGTCAAACGCTGTCGGCTCGCGGTTGAAGAGGCGGAAACCAAACTTCGCCAGGTAAAAAAATGGGGGCGGGACTTTGACCAGCGAGTCACGCCGCTGGCAAGAAAAGTCGACGGACTCCAATATCTCCTCGAACAGGACATGCCCAAGGCGCTGGCTTTTATCGACAGCGCGACCACGAATCTCCGTCGCTATACGGAGTCCTCCCGGCCCACGGAACCGACGCAGGCATCAGATGACCCGGTGTCAGACAAGTCCCTGGATCAAGATCCTAAAAGCAAAACGAAACAACCCAATGAGCGTAAGCAGCAGTAGAGGAACTCTGGTCGCATCCGGAAAACAGCTTAAAATCAGCTGGGAGCAGACCAAACAATTCTGGCAAGATTCCAAGAGCAGAGACTTTGAGGAACGCTATCTTCTTCCTCTCTTTCAGGAACTGGATCGCTCCGGGTCCCTCCTCGAAGAACTTGACCGCGCCCTCTACCAGATTCGCAAAGACTGTGAGTAACCACTCTTTTCTCCCATTCAGCAGCACTGTTACGCTCATCCAGGAGCTGCGCAGCTCTATCCGCGACCATGTAGCTCGTGAAAAGGAGCTTGGCGATTCTCACGCACTCAAGAAATACCACCTCAACAAAGCGCACGCAGAACTTCTCGAAAATCATGACTTCGAGAACCAGGCACGTCATGAGCAGGCAGCTAAAGGGTTTGAAGCGACACTCGAGGTCGCCACAACGATCAACGCAGATCGTGCCTCGCGAATCGAGCGCGCGCGTGAAGCTGTCGAACTGCAGCTTCAAGATGCACTGAATCAACAGGAAGGAGGAGGCACCTTTCGTCTCCAAAAAGTCAACTTGATGTCCGAGCGCGAGCGCGACGCCGCCTCGAGTCAGACCGAAGCCACCTTCCGAGAAAGAGAAGCCTGGCTGGTCAAGGCCACTGATACTATTTCTCGGGTCATCGCGCAGTCCCGCAAGCGGCTCATCGGCTACCCCTCCTGTGCGCGGCTGATAAAGAAAGCCGATCCTAAAGCTACCGAAATCAACGAGGCCGACTCACCGACCAAGCTCTTCAAGGAATTTCAGGAGCAACTCGTCAGCACCGTTTCCGAGGTCAAAGCTTTCAAAAAGCAATTCCCCCCGCGGCTTTTTTCCCCCATGCCCTTACCCGGATGGGGAATACTCCTCGCCGCCGCTCATTTTGCCGCCGTCTCTCTTGGCCTCACAGACTCCCATGAGCAGATTCTTCCATATTCTGCTGGAGCTTTTTGCATTCTGTTTGCCATCTGGGCCGCTGGCTTAAGACCAGCCAGGAAGTCCGCAAAAGCGATCGCCCCGGGCGTCGCCCGCCTCCTCCGCTATCTTGAGATCTGTCCTCCCCTGGCACAGAAGAATGCTGAAGAAACGAGAGAAAAAATCAAGAAAACCTACCAAAGCTCGATCGAAGACTCAGAGAAGTCATACCACGAAGCGCTCAGCAAGGCCGAGGAAATGCGCGCCTCCCGCCCACAGAAGATTGCCGAAAAATACGCGCGAATTCTTAAGAAATACCAGGCCCAGGCAGTCGCCAGAACCGCGACCATCACACACCAAAGAGACACCGGGCTTGCTGCCATCACTGCCGAGATCGAGTCGAGCCGACGGCAGCATATCGAGGATCATGAGGCGAAGATTGCGGCGGAACAGGCGCTCACCGACACCGCCATGGCCGAGCTCCAGGCGTCCTGGGACGCCGATATCAAGCCGAAACTGCAAACGCTCGCCGCCTCTACCAAAGCCTCGTTCGCACTCTTCCCCGCCTGGGACGATCACGCTGCCTGGGATGCCTGGAGCCCTGCCACCTGCGCTGGAAAAGGGGTGCGTTTCGGCCAGGTGAACATCGACATTGAACAACTCGCCGACGGCCTGCCCGAGTCACGCGGACTGAAGATGCCTGAGATCGAGGATGGAAAACGCTTCTCCGCACCGCTCCACCTGACGTTCCCTGAGGAAGGATCCTTTCTCATCGAGGCCGGCAGCCGCAATCACGAAGTCCCCATCACCAGCCTCAACAATCTCGTCCTCCGGCTCCTTGCCGCTCTGCCTCCAGGAAAAGTCGACTTCACTATCATCGACCCAATTGGCCTCGGCGAGAACTTTTCTTCCCTCATGCATCTTGCTGACTACGAAGAAGGCATCATCAACAATAGAATCTGGACGCAAACCCAGCAGATCGACCAACGGCTTTCCGAACTCACCGAGCACATGGAGAAAGTCATCCAGATGTATCTTCGCAAGGACTTCGAAACCATCGTTGAATACAACGAGCAAGCCGGAAACATCGCCGAAAAATACCATTTTCTTATCTGCGCCGACTTCCCCAACGCCTTCTCCGACCAGGCCGCCTCGCGCCTCCTCAGTATCGCGAGTGCCGGTGGAAAATGCGGAGTCTTCACCCTGATTCACCACGACCCCCGCCCCAACCTCCCCAATGGCTTCAACCTCGAGGAACTGCAAGCGGCTTCCGTCTGTATTACCACGACAAGTAATGGTGAACTGGCCCTCCCTGAGCTCATGGGTGAGGGCGTCAGCCTGAACCTCGATCATCCGCCCGAGGACGAAGGCGTCAATGCCTTCATCCACCGAGTCGGAACAGCAAGTATCGACTCCTCACGGGTCGAGGTTCCCTTTGATCAGGTCTCACCACCCGACAACGAAATCTGGACGCGACAAACTTCGAAAGAACTCGTGGTTCCCATCGGACGTACTGGGGCAACCAAGCTCCAGGAACTTGCCATTGGCAAAGGCACGCGCCAGCACGCACTCATCGCCGGTAAGACAGGTTCCGGAAAGTCCACTCTCTTTCATGTCATGATCACCAACCTCGCCCTCTGGTGCTCTCCGGACGAGGTTGAATTCTATCTCGTCGACTTCAAGAAAGGGGTGGAATTCAAAGCCTACGCCACTCGAAAACTTCCTCATGCGCGCGTCATCGCCATCGAATCGGACCGCGAATTCGGGCTCTCAGTTCTGCAACGGGTGGACGACGAACTCCGGCGCCGGGGAGAGGCGTTTCGAAAGCTGGGCGTCCAGAACATTGCCAATTATCTCCAAGCCGGTGGCGAAGGCCCTGTCCCGCGCACCTTGCTGCTTATCGACGAGTTCCAGGAGCTCTTTACTGAAGAGGACAAAATATCCCAGGACGCCTCAGTTCTTCTCGATCGAATCGTTCGCCAGGGCCGGGCTTTCGGCATCCACGTCATTCTCGGTTCGCAGACGCTTGGCGGTGCCTTTACTCTCGCCCGCACCACGCTCGGGCAGATGGCCATCCGGGTAGCTCTGATGTGTGATGAGTCAGATGCCTACCTGATCATGGATGAGAACAATCCCGCGCCGCGCCTCCTGACACGCCCGGGAGAGGGCATCTACAACGACATGTCGGGAAAGATGGAGGGCAACTCGCCTTTCCAGGTGGTATGGCTTCCCGACGAAGTTCGCGATGCCCAGATCGACCGGGTCATTGCGCACGCAAAAGCCGTCAACAAGCCACTGCGCGAGCCCGTTGTCTTCGAAGGCAACGTGCCTGCTGAAGTCACCGAGAACCCTGACCTGCGCGCGGCTCTGGCAGCACCGCCCGGAGGAGCGGATTCCCATGCGCCGACACCTATCTGGCTTGGGGCGCCGAATTCCATCAAGGGGCCGTCTCATGCTCTGCTCCGCCGCGCTGGCGGAAATCATTTGATGATTGTCGGCCCACGCGACGATGCGGCCCTCTCGATTCTCAGTATTGCTCTGGTTTCGCTCTGCTCCCAGTTTCGCAGCGCCGACACCGCACGGATTATTTATCTGGACGCGACCTCGCCAGACAGCTCCGAAAACCTGCTTCTCAAGCAGGCCATCGAGGCCCTCCCGCGCCCGATTGAGCACATCCGCTCCCCAGACATCGCACCACTGCTATCCGATCTGGAATCTGAATTCCAGCTTCGCTCCTCGGAGGGAGCGGATGGCAAGCCCCCGGTCTTTTTCCTCATCAACAACCTTCAGAAGTTCAAGCAACTGCGCTATGAGGACGACTTCTCGTTCTCCATGGATGATGACAAAACCACTGGCGCCAAGCCCGGAAACCAGCTCGACAGCATCTTCTGCGAGGGCGCTGGACTCGGTATCCATATCCTCTTCAACTGCGATACCTACGGCAATCTCGGTCGCTTCCTCTCACGGAAGGCCCAGCAGGAATGTGAACTCCGCGTCCTTTTCCAGATGAGCGCCAACGACTCGGCAGCCCTTACCGACAGCCCCAAAGCGAGCACTCTGGGACTCAACCGCGGCCTGTTCTACAATGGGCAGGAAGGACACCTCGAGATCTTCCACCCTTATTCCCTCCCCGCAGCAAGCTGGTTTGAGGGAGCAGCAAAGCAACTCTCGTAAGAGAGCCGGATCGAGGCAGAGAAGAGAGGGGGGGAAGGGTCCTCCGGAAGGACCCGTCTGCAGGCTCGAGCATTTCCATAGCCCCAGCTCGACTTTCACGATTCGGCGATAGTAAGCGGGAAGAGAGCAGTAGTTGCTGGGCTCATGTTAAAAGGTCTCCCCCACAGACCTGCGAATCTTCGACGGGGGATGGCAGGGTAGTTGCAGGCGCATTCGTGTCAGCAGCTGGGCGAGATCTTTATCAGGTTCGGGGTAGCGGGGCATTACCAACTCGTGGGCCTCGCTGGCAGCGACGACCGGTAGATGCACGTCGATCATTTGCATGCTGGCTAATTTCTCCAACGCTGCCCCCGAGGTCAGGCCCCCGGGCATCGCCCGCAGCTTGCCGCGCAACGCCACGTGCAAGCAGTAGCTCAGGAAGCTTGTGAAGATGTGCACTTTGATGCGGTCTTCTTTCTGATGATGTATCGGCCGAAGGCCGAGATCACCTTGCAGATTGCGGAAACTTTCCTCGACCTCGGTCAGTCCGATATACTGCCGCCAGATCTCGGCTGCGGGCATCGCTTCCCGCACGAAGGTACGCAACAGATAACGGCCTTCGCGCCGCATGAGCGCACGCAGTTTATCGCGCCTGAGCCGATAGCTGAAACTCTCTGGGCCGATGGTTTGTCCGTCTTCCGGCACCTTGACTTCAACCAGGTGCCAGGCGCGCCCGGCCTCTTTTCTGGCCGCTCCCAGGCGCTCGAGATTTGTCCGCTGCGCTCCGAAGCAAACTGCGTTCTCATCCCACTCCCTCCCTCATTTTGCTGGGCTGTAGCCAACTCTGTGCCTCTTAAAAGCGCTCCATGCAGCCCAATTCGGGGTAAAAAACGGATACAAAGAATTGGCTCCTTTCTCCTCTTTTCATCTCCAGTAAGCGGTAACCTCTCGGAGAAATTTCCCCACCGTGATCTGATCCCGGTAAATGGGGCAAAAAAACCCACCCCACCAAAGAAGAAAAAATAGCCCTACCCCAGTGACTCAGAGCGTCCGAACGAGCCTTTGCTGAAGATGCCTTGTCTCCAATTGGTGACGGTTTTTCGGGATCGTTGCCTCAGAATGGGTGACACCGAGGGGCTGGAGCCTAACTATGCTGCCTAATTGCGTTGGATTGACCAGTAGCTGAGCCTAGATATCTTGGCGATAGTCACGCCTGCCAGAGCCTGCCAGAGCCTAGCAGAATTTTCGATATCCCAGGACAGACCATGAATTCGCAAAACCACGCCAGTCTCGACCTTCTTGACTCGCTGATATCAGGTGGATCACAGCGCTCAAAAATGCTCCTGCATGATCCTGATTCTGCCGGCAACGACGGATGGTATATGTGCGTGCCCAAGTGCTTCAACGATGCCCTGGACATAAAATTCAACTGCACGCCAGCAAGCCCCGGCTGGACGCAATCCACCTGCTTTTCCTTTAAGGGCCAAGATACAATCTACGATACACCGAAGGCCCACCAGGTCTGGTCTGCCGCGTTGCAGGAGATAGGATTTTCCGTAGTTGTTCAGTCGGCAGCCTCAGCTGGTCAAGGGCCGGTGGGCTCTGGGTGCAGGTATTCCGGTAAGAATGGTGTCCAAAGTTCCTGCTCACAATTTCGCGTAGAGGGTGCGTAGCTGCGGGAGGGCATCGTGCAGTGAAGTCTCTTTCCAGAGGTGGTATCGGATCCAGCGGATGAGCTTTACTGAGTGTTGCGTGAGACGCTGGAGCCTCACATAGAGTTCTGGAAGCGGCTCCTTGGCCTTCTTTCTCTCCTTTGCCAGCCGCTTCTTTTTCCGTTTGTGTTCGGCGACGTTTTTCACGTCGTGCTCCCTCTCCAGCCGGAGGGATTCGACCTCGATCAGGTTGTGGGCCATGCAGAGGAAGGACGCCTGCATCGCTTTGGCATTCGGGGAGGACGCCCAGCCCTTTTTCTCGCCGAGCTTGTTCTTGAGTTCGTCGAAAACTTTCTCCGCATCCCAGCGCATCCGGTAGAGCTGGGCGATCACGCCTGGTGGGATCGATCTGGGAAGGTTCGTGATGAAGGTGAACTCCCTGTCGGTGGCGGGATCGGTGTAGATGACCTGGCGCACGCTCACCCCCTGGCTGGTGGAGACCTCGCGGTCGGAGACGACGCCGTTGTTGACCGCGTCGCCCTGCTCCCACGGGTGCTCGCAGAGGGTCTCCGGGCGCATGTTCTCCTTGGCGTGGCTGAGGAAGTAGATGCCGCTGCCCTGTTTCCAGCGGTACCACTGCCGGAAGTCGATGCCCGCGCGATCCCAGATCCAAAGCACCCTCTTCCCCTTCGGGGCACCACGGCGCAGGTCCTCGATCGCCGTGCGCTTGAGCCCCGACATGTCGTGCTCCTTGAGCTTGTTCTGCTGGTCGGCAGCCTGGAGATGGAAGAGGGCATTGTGTCTGAGGTCGAGCCCGTAGAGATGTCCGACGGCGTGCTTCTTTCCGGATTTCTTCGGGTCGTGCGCGGCGGCGGCGTGCCAGTGGCCATCTCCGGCGAATATCTCGAAGCCCTCGAGCGACGGGATGGGGGCCAGGCGGTCGGGCGCCGCCGAGGCCAGATGGTCATGGATCGAGTGGGCGGCCTCCTGGCAGAGGGAGAGTCGGCGGCTGCTTTTGAGGGTCTCGAAGAAATGGGTTCGGCCGATCTCGCCGAGGTCGGAGAAGGCGAGCTGGGAGAGGAAGTCCAGGCCGCTGTCGCAGGCGGAGAGCACCCTGCGCACGCCGGTCTGGAGCCAGTCCTTATCCGCGAGTTTGGGGCAGGATCTGGAGGAGGTCAGATGATCGGCGATGTCGAGAAGCGGGCGGAAGAAGAGGTGGGCGACGGAAGTGTTTGCATTGTCCATATGGAGGCGAAAAAAATTTTGCCGCCCACCTGTCAAGGGGTATTTTTGGGCCCGCACAAGCGTTATGCGAACTCCGGCAGCCCTTCCGAGGGGATTTCAACCCGGATGAAACGGGCTTCTCAAGGGGGCTCCTATAGCCTCCCAGCCCCCTTCTGGGGCGGTTTTTGGAGGAGAATCTTGGACACCGTTCTGTTTTCGTGACCCTTTATTGTTTTCGGGGGATGTGAATGTGTCCGCTTCCCTTGTAGAACTGCCAGCCGTAGGCAGATAGAGACAACGGAATGAGCTTTATCCGCGCACTCCGGACCTTCTTCGTCCAGAACCCGTGATCTTCGAGTTCCCTGATTACATGCCTCGTGGCTCTGCGAAGACTCTGATCATTGATGGCTCTTATGAAACTGGATTGGCGAATCCTGCCATAAATCGTTGATTTTCATCGATGGCTTTCCCCGGGCGCGCCCGGGAGGGGGGCTGCTAGGAACTTCATCACGGGAGGCATTCTAACTTTGGCGGACCTGTTCAACAACCGATAGGTTCGGGGCTACGCCCGATACCTATCTTTGGGGTTCTGCCTCGAATTAGTGAAGGCTTTCATCAACCACCGAGCTTCATAGCCTCTTGTACCACAGTGGCTTCAGATGAATCATCAAATATATTATTCCTTATCACTTTCTCTGTAATCTCAGTAATATACTTCTCTAACACATCGCTTAATTCCAGATACTCAGGCCAAAGCGTATTGTCTACAAAGGATTTTGGCACATTCGCCATCACTGTTGTGTATCGTTGTCGTGGCAATCTATAAGGCCTGATTCCATATCTACGTAGCAACGCCAAAAATAATTTACGATTCCACTGATCCGATAATGAAAACTTATATTCTTCTGGTTGCTCTATCCTCTCAACCGACTTCAATTTCTCGCGAATACGATTAAGCGCATTCTCTGCGGCACCACGCTCACCTTCGGTTGAAGCACCAGAAAATAATCTTTCGATCTTTTGTAGCTTTTCGATTAACTCTGATTCAGTCATGTCATCAATAAATCATTAGGCTTTAGCCCTTCAATTTTTTTATACTTTATTCTGCAGAACGTCAGAGTCCTCCTACACCTGCCCAAGGGCGCGGCTTCGACTGCGAATCGAGGGTTTAATGGGCATGACGTGTTGAACTCGCGGCGGGCAGCCTGCTGGAAGTCACGCCTTGTTCGGCCGTATCATTCTTCCTGCGATTCACAGTTGCTCCGCTTTCTGGCCGAACGTTGTTTCGACATCCAATTTGATTTTCTTTTCTGGTGAGCCATCTCCCGGGTCAAAAGTCCAACCCCGATCCTGCGAATCAAACGTGAGCTTAGGATCCCATCCAAGCTTTATCGACAGTATATAGTGGTTCGAGATGGGCATGTAGTAAACTGGAGGAATCTGTGAAAGCTCGACTGCGAGATCCTCCAGTGTCTCTGGCAATCTGCCTTTCCGGCTCTCGAAGGCTTCGACTTTCTGTATGATAGGCACCACGGATCGAGCGATTTTCGATAGTTTCGGATCATTTTCCTTCGCCGGATAGTTGCTGCGGATCCCCCCGGGGCTGAACCAGTAAAGGAGAAGTATTATCCCGACCAAGGTTGCCGCTCCCAGAAACATTGCGGACAGCGAAAATTTCGTTCCGGTCTTCATTGTTATGCCGAACGTCATAGCGATGCCGGTCGCTGCGAAGGGCGCGCTCTCGACGCGGGGTTCAGGGACGAAATTGCCTTCACGGTTTCGAGTCCACAGCAGCAGCGGCTTGGTCATCCGCGCCTTGTTCGATCTTCCCGTAGTTCCGTCGTGATCGATTCTGGATCTCGTCGCAGATCCAATACACGCCAGACAACCACTGTCTGAGAATCCGCGATTCTGTAGTAAATCGCATACGGAAACCGGTGGGAGAGCAACCGGTGAAAGCCGAACACGGTTCTGTGAATGCCAGCGTAGAGGAGGAGCGAATCGATGTCGGAAAACAGCGAGTTCTGGAAATAGTCGCCAAGCCCTTCGCTTTGCTCCTCGTAGAATTGCCACCCGTCCCGCAGATCATCAAGGGCCGACGGTAGAATCTTGAGGATCATTTGCGCTCGGCGCGGAGGTCTGCTTTGGCATTCGCCCAGTCAATGGGAGTTTCCTGGCCAGTTGCGACCCGCTCAGTCGTCTCCTGCAGCTCCTTCTCGTGCCAAGCGGGAGATTCGATGTCCTCGCCGTTTGAGGTCAAGTCGGCCCAAATGGCCTCCATAACCCTAAGCTTCTCATCCTTAGTTAGTTGCCTAATGTCTTCAATCGTGACCATGGTCAGAATTTAGCGCAGTCTCCTCCTCGCCTCAAGGGAATCAATTCTCTCGATCGAGATCTTATGGCTGATGAGCTTTTGTCAGCCTTTGTTTGTTGAAAATTGCGGTGTTGCCGTCGTGCCTTTTCTCGCGGGCTACTCCGGTTTCCCGGTGCAGGAGCTTCGCTAGGGACACTCAATTTGTCACGTCTGATGGGCGTTCAGAGTGTGGAAGAGATCCGGTTGAGAGGTGCCGAGCTTCGTAGGGAGAATCAGTTGATGGGCGACGGGCATCTGCCACCTTTCGAGTTCTGAGACGCTTCGGATCAACTGGCTTGCTCTCCGGCCTTGATTTGAATGGAGGCTAGTGGTTGCAAGCTGCCGCAGTCCATGGAGGGCGAGAGCTTGCTCTCGCCTTGTTCATCGCTCACGCATCACACCCCTTCGAAGCCTGCCCGCCAGCCACCGAGGGAGAACAGGGTTGAAAAAGCGATTTCCCAGTAGTTTGTCGGACCAAGAAAATGAGGGTCTCCATCATCGTGTGCTACAGTCCAATAATTTTAGATTCATGATCTACGCAGTTTTGGCAGCCTTAATTTTCCTGTTTTTGGATTTTTCTGCCTAAGTCCGACAGGCTTCCTGGCAGTATTTGAGTTAAAGCGGAAGACTACGGCGGTGGCGGATGGCCTTCGAACTGCTGATACTCGGTCGAACCTTTCATGGCTAGGGTCGAACTCTTGCCGCCGGAAATGGCAGCGGAGACCGCGTCAAAGTAGCTGGTGCCCACTTCGTGCTGATGTTTGGTGGCGGTATATCCCTGCTTTTCCGCCTGGAACTCTGCCGTCTGGAGATCCGTGTAGGCAGCCATGCCTCGGTCGGCGTAGTCTCGGGCCAGCGAAAACATACCGTAGTTGAGCTGGTGAAATCCAGCCAGCGTCACAAATTGGAACTTATAGCCCATCTTGCCCAATCGCCGTTGGAATTCTGCGATCGACCGCTCGTCCAGATTTAACCGCCAGTTGAAAGAAGGAGAGCAATTGTAGGCGAGAAGCTTGCCGGGGAATCGCTTGTGAATCGCCGCTGCGAATTCTTCAGCCTCCTCGATGTTGGGTTCCGAAGTCTCCCACCAAAGCAGATCGGCGTAGGGTGCAAACGCGAGTCCGCGTGTGATCGCATACTTAACGCCCTGACCCGGCTTGATGCGGAAAAAACCTTCATCGGTCTTTTCGCCGGTCAAAAACGGGTGATCTCGAGGATCAATATCGGACGTAACAAATTGCGCCGAGTGTGAGTCGGTTCGTGCGATCAAAAGAGTCGGAACGCCTTGGATGTCCGCCGCTAAGCGAGCCGCATTTAAGGTGCGGATGAAGCTGCGAATCGGGACAATGACTTTCCCGCCGAGATGGCCGCATTTTTTCTCCGAGGCGAGTTGATCCTCAAAGTGAACACCGGCCGCACCGGCCTCGATCATTGCCTTCATGAGTTCGAAAGCATTCAGAGGCCCGCCAAATCCAGCCTCGGCGTCCGCTATAATGGGGGCAAACCAGTCTGTGCGGTCATTGCCCTCCATATGCGCGATTTGATCGGCTCGCTGGAAGGCACGGTTAATCCGTGCCACGACTTCAGGCACGGACGTCATAGGATAAAGACTTTGGTCGGGATACATATGGCCGGCATTGTTGGCGTCTGCCGCCACCTGCCAGCCCGAAAGGTAGATGGCCTTGAGGCCAGCCTTCACCTGCTGCACCGCCATGCTGCCTGTATAAGCTCCGAGCGCGGGGATATAATCCTCGCTATGCAATAACTGCCACAGCTGTTCGGCTCCGCGCTTCGCTAAGGTATGTTCAACACGCACGGTCCCGGAAAGGCGTTTTACCTCATTTTCGGTGTAGTCCCGTTTGATGCCTTTCCAACGTGACGAGTTTGGGTTGGCTGCGATGGTTTTATCAGTGGAAGACATAAAGAAGTAAGACGGGACAAATGAGCGAAGCGGCGATGGCGGAGCAGGACATCCCGAGCGAGGCGAAAACCCCCTGTGTTTCGCCTAATTCCAGAGCGCGGGCTGTGCCCACACCGTGGGAAGTACATCCCAGCGCCAAACCCATTGCTCGAGGATCGCGCACGCGGCCCATACGAAGCACCCAAGGGCCAAAAATAGCGCCCATCAATCCGGCGAACATCACCCCGACTGCGGCAAGGGCGGGCAGAAGATGCGCTCCTTTAGCGATTTCAAATGCGACCGGCGCAGTAATGGATTTCAGGGTGAGAGCTTGCATCACTGAACGGTCGAGCGGAAAGGCCATAAGCAAGAGATATACGCTTGTCATGCTAAACAGAACGGCGAACACGACTACGACGATAAATGGAATCGCGTTTGTCAAAAGCACCCCGCGCAAGCGATAAATGGGTGCAGAAAGGGCAACTACCGCCGGTCCGAGAAACCATACCATCCAGCTGGTTTCATAAGCATAAGCGGGATAGGTGTGGCCGGTTATTTCGATGAGAACAATCAAGGCCACCGTGCTCCATAGGACTGGGTGAAGGAGGGAGTTTTTCGTGCGCATGAAGATGACACGTGTACCAAAAAACAACGCGATTGTAGCGGCACTCCAGAATAGAAGACTCATGCCTTAGGGAAAATTCGTTGAGCCAAGTGTCCGACAAGCAGCCACATGGCCGCGACGGCTGTGACCATAACCGTTAAGAGGAGCCAGCCCCACTGGGCCCAGAGAGCCTTGTCCGCTGCCGCGCCAACATAGATTGGCACGAATAGCATCGGCAAAAAAAACAACAGCCATTTGCTTGCTAATTGCACCCACTCCAGCGGAACAAGTTTTATACCGAGAAGTGTAAGGAGAATAAAGAGACCCAGCACATTTGCCGGAATGATCAGGCCAAGTCCCGCCTTCAGGCCAAGCCCAGCATAAAAACAGCCTACGATGATGGCGGCTCCCCGACACAAATCCAAGAATATCGACAGTCGTGAAGGGTGCACGGCAGAATTAGGTGGCATGAGGAGGATACGCAAAATCAAAAATTCAGGCGAATGGCGCCCATTCAATGCTTTGCCGGTGTCATTAGCGGCCTGAAATATTGTTACGTTTTGAGATTGTGACCGAAATTCCCGTTGAGGGATTCATTGCGTCATTTGGCAGGCCGCATAGCTATTATCTTCTGGTGTTTGCTGCAGGGCATCTTCAGCAAGAAAGGATGGAAGCTTCCAGCCAGTCCTTACTCTCAAGATATCTACGGCTGTGCACGCCCACATTACCAGCTAGGGATTTCCTTTTGCAACTCTTTTCACCCTCGGCGTCTGTCGGTAGCAGGGGTTACGTATGAAGCTTCTAAATAAGTTTTGTGCGGTATGATGGGTCAAGTGCCGCCCGTTGCTACTTGGATTTCAGCGACCCTTTGATCGGGTCACCTTGCAACAGGTGCAGGGCCATTCCCCGCATAGAAAAACCTGTTAGACCCTTTATTGTTCTGAATGTGGGCAGAATTTCGGCGAGTGGCATTACACGCTCCGCGAAAGCCTCGATAGGCTTCTTCAGTCCACGATCCAAATGGAGTGCCGATACCAACCGCTGACGAGTTTTTCGCTGACCATCTGACCGCGAGCCGCGGCAAAGGTCCCGGTGCCACCGATGATCGCGCGCACGATCGGGATATCGGTTTCTATCGCACCGTGCTTGTAAGGGTGGGAGCCGGCCACCAGCAGCGAGTCGTCGGAGTCATCCCAATCCAGCTCGATATTGGTCATGCGGTGGCAACGGCCGTCCTCCCGGGCCCCAAGACGCGTGATCTGCATCGTGCCGTTGCAGTGCCCGATTGATGTCGATGTGTCACCTTCGACTGCGTCCAGATCGGCGTGCCAGCTAATGAGTTCTCCGTGGGTACGACCCGAGTCCCCAAGATCAAAGTGACTGATTTCCGGGGGGGAGTTGTAGATCACCATGGTTGGCTCTGCCGGCAGGCCGGAGGGGCCTGGGCCTGTAGCGCAGCCGAATATCAGCAGAGCAGGCAGCAAGCCGAGGGTGCACGCAACTCGTCTGATCGAAGGGGACATGATCATCACTACTTTCTTAAAGGCTTGGGAACAAGGGCAATCCTCGCTGAACTTTTCACCCGCAGAGGATCTCGTGCTCCCTGCCAGTAGTGAAGTGGATGATACCAGAAAATTGCTTCTTCAAACTCTTTGATTCCTCGCCGCGGATAGTCCGAATGCGGGAGGCACTGCGCCCCCTCACAACTGTGGCCCGAGGACTAGAATGGTTTATTCCGCCGCTGGCGCCCGTTATGGATCGGATTCCCCTGCGGCTTCCTTGGGCTGCTGGGCTGCTACTGGATGGCTATGACCTCTATCCCCTAAATGCCGCGGCACAGCACTTGCGTTTACGTGCGATCTGGCTCTGACCACGCCGGCCATCAAAGCCATTACCAGCGCCCTTGAAAGTGTTTGAGCAGGCAATTCTCTCGCGGTGAAAAATAACCGCCCGAGCTCTGCCGCCCCAGTGCCCTGACGCGGCCGAATCCCACTCAGCGTCTACCCGGTCGCCTGAACTGCAGTAATACGACAAAGCATGCTCCTGTGATCTACGATAACTGCTGACTTGAAAAATCTTCTATCTGCGTGACCCTAGAAATTCCTTTCCGAATGCTTCCGAAGCATTGCTCGATTTTCTCAATGCCCCTGGAGGATGCAACTTTCACAAAAATATGCAGAGCGAATTTCGAGGCTGGCTCGTGAAATATTTGATGCGAAGGCAGTCGGAGTGTCCACGGAAAAGAAACACCGCCAGTGGTGCAAGAAAGTCGAGGAATCCGGCGTCTTTGAACAGATTCCTCTGGCGACTCTCCTCTGCGATGCCACCTGGGAAAAAGGCATCCTGAGCATCCCCGACACCTCGAATGCCGAAAGCCTTCGTGACCTTCGGCTGGTGCAGGAATGTGGCATCCGCTTCCTTGCCGGAAAACCTCTCCTGGATTCTGATGGTAGCCGCATCGGTATTTTCTGGATCGGCGGCCGCGAACCGACACCCCTCTCGCCTTCACGCAGAGAACTCCTCAGCGACCTCACAGAACTGCTTGAAGGGGAATTTAAATCAGCCGAACTCCGCAATTGGCGACAAAACTCGCAATTGAGCGAAGAACGCTGGATGCGCGCGCTGGAAGGTAATCGCGACGGAGTGTGGGACTGGGAAGTGGCCCCTAACAAGGTGTTCTTCAGCCAGCGATGGATCGAAATGCTCGGGCATGATCCAGACGAGATATCCAACGAATTGGAAGAATGGGACAAGCGAGTTCACCCGGATGACAAGAAACAATGCTACGAGGATCTTGAGCGGCATTTCAGCGGCGAGACGGAATTTTACCAGAACGAGCACCGAGTTCTCTGCAAGGACGGAACTTACAAGTGGGTTCTCGATCGGGGACAAGTGGTTGAGTGGACAGCAGACCGGAAACCGGCCCGAGTCATAGGAACCCATACAGATATCAGCACATTGAAGGACGCCGAGGACGCACTTGAGGTTTCCAAACAGAAAGCCGAACAGGCCAACCAGGCCAAAAGCGATTTCCTCGCTATGATGAGCCACGAGATCCGTACGCCCATGAATGCGATCCTTGGTATGAACAGGCTCCTCCTGGACACACCACTCAATGAGCAGCAGGTGGAATTCTCCAAAACCGTCGAAGAGAGCGGGGAAGCGCTCCTGGAAATCATCAACCAAATTCTCGACTTCTCACGCATCGAGAGTGATGCGAAGTTTCTCCTGCACAAGTCCGACTACCAACTCCGAAATCTTTTGGACAGCATCAGACTGTCTCTGGTCCCACGTGCCGATAAGAAAACGGTTACTCTCGAAATAGAGACGGCAAATGACGTTCCAGATGTGCTGATCGGGGACAAGGGGCGCCTTCGCCAGGTTCTTACCAACCTCATCGACAATGGCATCAAATTTTCCGAAGCCGGGCAAGTTACAGTCCGAGTCAGCCGCATCGGAGAGAATACCAATCCGGTCACTCTGCGTTTCGAAGTGGAAGATACCGGAGCAGGCATCACCGAGGAAGATCTGAAACTCCTCTTCACCCCTTTCCACCAGATCGAAAGCAGCCACTCTCATCTACGGGGCGGAACCGGCCTGGGACTGGCTATCAGCAAGAGCATTGTCGAGCTTCAAGGTGGCAGGATCGGCGTCGAGAGTGAACCCGGAAAGGGTTCCGTCTTCTGGTTTGAGCTCACGCTCGCGATCGGTAAAGAAGCAGCCGGCACGACGCAGCCAGGCGAAAATGCCGCCCCGGATGAGGCAGGGACGGTCAACGCCGCCCCCGTAGAAACCGAGCACGGACTGACCACAGGCGGGCAGGACGCCGCCTACCCGCGCCTTGACCACGGTCTGAAAATTCTCGTCGCTGAAGACAATGAAACCAACCGCTTACTGACCGCGCATCTGCTCGAAAAACTCGGATGCCGCGCGGACTTCGTCACAAACGGCCGTGATGCCATCGAGTCATGGAGATCCCTCCGATACGACATCATTCTCATGGACTGCCAAATGCCTTACATGAACGGCTTCGGCGCTACCCGTGAAATTCGACGACTGGAGGCCGACACCAAGACAGCCGACTGCACCGTGATCATTGCACTGACCGCTTACGCGAGAAATGAGGACAAGGAGAAGTGTCTGGCTGCCGGAATGGATGACTATGTGAGCAAGCCATTCTCCGCCAGGCAGCTCGCTGAGGCCCTGGCGGCGGCTCAAAACGCGACCTTGGCCGAGTAATCTGTGAGACGCGTGCAGAAACCCTCTCGACCCCTTGCCGGTGATCAGCGACCTTGAAGGTGTTTGATCAGGCAATTCCCAGGCGGTCATGCTTATCGCTCGATTTTCTCAATTTCACCCGCTCTGGAGACTGGAGCGTGAATGACGGAGAGTAAAAAAGTTCGTGAACCTGAATGCGCTCTGTGCTTCTCTCTCCTCTACCGTGCCACTGCACCAACCGAACAACCGTGGACCAGCGACGCCCCCGTGACCATTGCACTCTTGAAAAATTATTAAGTTATGATCAAAAGAATTCTTGCCGCCGTCTTTGGAGCCCTGCTATTTGGGATTCTTATGCCGATCGCCTACCCTTTTGTCTTTGATGGGTTTCCACTCGAGGGATTCAAGGGAATCCTGGCGGTTGCCGGAGGAGGTGTCGCATTGGGGGCGCTCCTTGGGGCACTGTTCCCAAAAGTTTTCGGATTCGTCTTTGAACTTTTCTTAGAGCCATGAATCGAAGCCAGACGGTAATTTCGCACATCTATTTCCAAGGGTTCTATGGGCGTGAGCTCACACAATCTGGACGAGATGCCCGTGCAGAGTAACCTGCATGACGTTTGACCTGCCATCCTTCGTCACCAGCAGCATCCTTGTGATGCTCGCGACAAGAGCGCTCGTCAACGCTGCGATTCCTATCCATTCAGAACGAAGACTGCAAGACAGGTCTCCTGAGAAAGTGCTGATCGCAATCGCGACTGCACAAAGGAAGCAGCAACACCTGGCCGGTCGCTTTGATCTGGAAGTCAAAGCCAGCGTGATCGTAGTTGAGAAATCGGCCACCGGACTGGCAAAGGGCGCACCCTTGACGCTATGCTACTGAGTTCCCAACCCAGCTATGCCGGTGCCAGCGGGGGCTGATGAAGATGTGCGCCTCGATGCGGTCTTCTTTCTGATGATGTATCGGCCGAAGGCCGAGATCACCTTGCAGATTGCGGAAACTTTCCTCGACCTCGGTCAGTCCGATATACTGCCGCCAGATCTCGGCTGCTGCCATCGCTTCCCGCACGAAGGCACGCAACAGATAACGGCCTTCGCGCCGCATGAGCGCTCGCAGTTTATCGCGCCTGAGCCGATAGCTGAAACTCTCTGGGCCGATGGTTTGTCCGTCTTCCGGCACCTTGACTTCAACCAGGTGCCAGGCGCGCCCGGCCTCTTTTCTGGCCGCTCCCAGGCGCTCGGGATTTGTCCGCTGCGCTCCGAAGCAAACTGCGTTCTCATCCCACTCCCTCCCTCATTTTGCTGGGCTGTAGCCAAATCCCCAAAAATCTCTGTGCGTCTTAAAAGCGCTCCATGCGGCCCAATTCGGGGTAAAAACGGATACAAAGAATTGGCTCCTTTCTCCTCTTTTCATCTCCAGTAAGCGGTAACCTCTCGGAGAAATTTCCCCTCCGTGATCTGATCTCGGTAAATGGGGCAAAAAAACCCACCCCACCAAAGAAGAAAAAGTAGCCCTACCCCAGTGACTCAGGGCGTATGAGAGAGCCTTTGCTGAAGATGCCTTGTCTCCAATTAGCGGCACCAGGGGCGAGCAGTGCAGGTCAACATCCCCGCGAAGGTTGCATCGTTGCGAGATTAATTTATTCTTTCCCAGTAATGCTTGCCCTAAAAATATTTTTCGGATTGGCTTTAGCGCTCACTATCATTGGTGGTCTGATAGTCCTCAAGAAATGGGATCAAATCTTCGGCCGCGCTTTAGACTGCCGGAGTGAGACGCCGGGTGAGATTTCCTACAATAAGGTGCAGGTTGTGGCCGTCTGGCTGATAGCGATTAAGCTGCTGCTCTGGATGTTTTTTAGTTTCTAGCTCCGTCAGAGCAGCTTCCGGTGAAGCTGTTTTGGTCGACTTGAAAAAGTAGAGGAAAGCAAGAGGGCTTGGGCCGATGTGGGGGAAGTTGAGGATGTCCGAAGAGATCGTTCAGCTGCTCGATGAGCTGAGATCGACGAGGAAGCGTGGTCTTCCCTCAACCGCGACGTGAGCCGCCCCTTCCTCAAACCCTCCACCCGCGCAGACCGCCGCCGACAAATCAAGCTGGAGTTCTTCGCCTACGCCACCTCGACACTCTCGACACCCTCGCCATGGTCCGCATGTGGGAAGTGCTCAGCGGGGCTATGGTTTCGTAGTCAGGCTGTCCGGAGCGCCGGGAGTCTATTGTCGATCATGGTCCACTGACATTTCTTACCAACACACTTCCTGCCAACAGGCTCGCAGCGTCTCCAGATGAGTTGAGTGTCCCTGGCGACCCTCGGTGAATTTCATGAGCGTTTTGAATCTGGACTCCACTTGTCGGGAGGAGTCCAAACTTGGTCAGAAACCTGTATCTGAAGCACGGGGAGTAGAAACGCTGCCAAGTCACTGAGAACAACCGGCAGTTCGAGGTGACGAAGCCTCCCCTTACGGAGAAAAGCGGACCATTGCACGATCTTTTGTGCGTCAGAGCTGAACTCTTCCGTAAATGGCAAAGGGATCGTGCCAGGGATGACGGTCGAGCGCCGGGCGAAGGTATTGGTGACCGCTTCTGTGAGATCTTTTCCGTCAAAGTTGATGCGAGATTGGAGCCAATGAAGATCATAAAAATCCTTCATTCGGCTATTATTGATCCCCAGAGAAACAGCAGCTTCCAGTTTCTCGGCCACAACAGTCTCCATGGGATACGTCGCAAGAGGGACGTCCTGATAGTCGAGCGGTGCTGCCCACTCCTGAATTCGGACTTCGGGGGTAATGATGTCTCCAAAGCCGATGTCAAATTGCAGTGGGATTCTCACTCTACCGAGCTGACAGGTGATCAACACCCGCACGCCGCCGTAGCTGTTCTCATTGCGAATCGCCGCTGCCCGAATGTTTTCCCAGCTCAAGGCATCTTCCTTTTCCGGAGCAAGCTGGCAAATTTCAGTGAATATCTCCCTCAAGGACTCGGGGTCATAGTCGCCGAAACTGAGGAAATCCGCATCCCGGGTCGGGCGGTGCCCCTGTTGCTCCAGAAAGCGGAAGAGCTGAGCACCTTTGAGGATAAAGCGGTCCGCATAGGCACTTTGAGCCAGGCGCGCAAAAAAGCGACTAAGGGCAAATTGCTCGAGCAACGAGGCATACTGTATACCGGTTCGACGCCCCTCGTTCTTGAGGCGGTCCTGGAGTGAGGCGACGAGATTCATGGCTTATACCAGGGCATCGAGATAAGGGCGAATCACACTGGTGACGCGCTGGGCTTTGGCGTAGTCCATGATCTCCATCGGTTTTACGCCTTTGCTGAGGATATCCTTGAGTGCTTCGAGACAGGCATCGAGACCGACCCGGCTTCGGTATTTGAAGCAATCGACCACCGAGCGAGCAGGATTGGTGATCCTGGTGGGAATATCGTTGAGCTGGTGGGTCACGACCCCTTTCGAGAAGGAACTGGAGATCTTGCTGCGAACCACTTCCAGCGGGGGATAGTCGATTCTTGGAGTTGCCGCGTTCTGTTTAAGAAGTATCCAAACGGCATGGGGTTGCTGGGTTCCGACCTGATGAAACTGCAGGGCTGAAAGCAGCGTGATGACCGCATGAGGAATCCGGGCGGCCACTTCTGACAGGCTCAGATTCTCATCCAGCTCCGTTTCGGGGTGGTGGTAAACCCCTCGCGACAGCCGGATCAGCTCACCCGCCTTCACCGCCTGCGAGATCACAGTGCTGCTCACCCCGGCTTCACGCAGGCTTTCCTCACGAAGAAGCCGTGATTCTCGCGCGAGTCGTTGGAGCTGGGAACGCTGACTTTTCATTTTACAGTAACCTAGTGACAAGTTACTCAATTTTAGAAATAAAGGCAACAATGGAATCCTCGGAAAAAAACGGCCGTAAACCGCCATGGGGATGGATGGACTAGGCATTGAACCCGCTGCAGCGCCGGGTCAAGGAGGTGCCCCTCTCTGGAACAGCCTTCTTCTCCCGCGAAGGCGCCGCTGCCGACCTCGCCCCGCACGGGTTACCGGCGTGGTTTCTCGACTTCGAGACCGTCGCCTTCCCGGTCCCGGACTGGAAAGGAACCCGCCCCTCCTTCCAATACAGCCTGCACCGCCTCGACGCGGCAGAAGAACTCACCCACCACGCCTTCCTCGACCTCGGCGGCATCGCCGACGGCAGCACCGCCTTCCGCGAGGCCGCCGCCGAATCCACCCCGGCAGACCGCCGCCGACAAATCGAGCAGGAACTTCTCGACACCCTCGACACCCTCGACACCCTCGACATGGTCCGAATGTGGGAAGTGCTGTGCGGGGCTGTGGTTTCTTGTTCAGAAAATAAAAGACCTGGCCTTTTATGGCCTCCTATTAGCGAGGCGATAGAGAAATCGCCCCATCGCATACTGTTCCATGAGGGCCTCGAGCAGCCCACCGCTTTGGCGGGAAAGGTTGAGCAAGCGGGCCCGCACGGGCCATAAAAGGTCGGGCAATAAAAGGTCTGACCCTTTATTGTTTTCTGACCCTTTATTGTTTTCGTTATCGACAGTCTGGGGAGACAAGAATGTCTCCCCCCCTCACTCCAGCACCACCCACACCGCATCCCGCGGAAACACAAACTTCACTGCTGACCCCACCCGCTCAAACTCCACCTCGCCCCGCGGAAATCCCGCCGTGTCGAGAACGGTCGCCTTCGTCAACGTCGCACTCTTCAACAACAGCGTCGTCTCATTCACCGCCACCCGCCACGGCATCACGCCCGTGCTCACCACCTCCAGCCCCTCCTGACCCTTGTGTGTCGCCGCCTTCGTCGCCCACCCCGTCGGGCGCATCGTCGTTCCACATTGCACCAACACCTTCCGTGAAACATCCAACGGTTTCCCGTCCATCGACACCGCCAGCACCGTCGCATACTCGTTCTTCGATTCCACGATCAACGACCCCAACTTCACCGTCCCCGCCGAGTTTACAAATCCCGTCACTCCCTGCACCCGCGCCGCATTGACCGTACAAATCCCCGTCTTCGAATCCATCCTCACCTCCCCTGTCACGCTCTCCACCACCCCACCGGACGACTTCACCGCCGCCGCCTTCACCCCGGCCCGCTCCCCGATCTCCACCACCACCGGCCCCCGCAAAAATTGCGCCGGATCACCCTCCGTCCCCTCCACCTTCCCCTCCGCAAAGTCCTTGTCCCGATTCGGATCAAACTTCGCCCCCTCCGCAATCGCCGCCACCTTCCGCTCCCACAAATCCTCCAGCGTCCGCTTCTCCACAAACACCGGCTCCCCTTCCTCAATGTATCCCTGCCGGTACGCCAACGCCGCCGCCGGAAATATCGCCTCAATCGCCGGCGGCAACCCCCACTTCTGCATCCCATACTGCCCACCCACCTTCGTCCACGAGTGATACGGCTCCTGATCAAACTCCACCGAGGCCTGGTTGAACCAATAGAACGCATCAATCCCCAACACCGACTGATAGGCCATCATCAGAAACGGCCCCTCACTCTGATACCCCAGCGGATGCACCCAGGTACTCTCCGTAATGATCATCGGCTTCCCCGCGCTCTGCTTCAACGAGGTCGGCAAGGCCAAGGGATTCCGCACCGCCGATCCACTCTGGAAAAAGTCCCCCGGATTGATCCGCCACCCGTTGTCCGGACCAACATGCCGGCCCCCATTGTAATACTTGTTCACCGCAATCACCTCGCTCGCTCCGTAGGTCCACCGCTCCAAATCCCCCAAGCGCGCCTCACTCGCCGACTTCCAATTGCCGGCATTGATCAGCTGCTTGCACCCCAGCTCATCACGATAAAATTCATGCATCTCCTGGTAGAACCCGCGCTGCAACTCCCCCAAAAATTGCGTCTGATCCCGCAACCGCTTCGCCTTCCCGCCACTCTGCGGCTGCGTCATGTCCCAAACTCCAATCACCGAGAGCCTCCCTCCCGCCAGATCATCCCCCTTCTCCTCATGCCCATCCCATTCCCTTACCGCCTTCTTCAGGGATCCGTGCTTCTCCACCAACCACTCCCCGAACTTCCGATCCAAAATCGCCTTCTGCGGCGCCTTGATCCCCTGCATCGTATAAAACAGCAGGCTGTCCTCATTCTGCACCTGAATCAGCCCCACCGCCGGCTCCTTTGCCAAGGGCACACCCGTGTACGGATTCTTCTTCGTGTACAACTCCCGCATCCACCCCTTGTACGCCGCCTTCATCTCCTCATTAAAAAACAACAGCCCCCAAACGTCTTCCTTCCCATACCCCTCCAGGCCCCACGACGCCTGCGCCCCACTATGTCCCGCATGCCCCCAGAACGGAGAAATCGTCGTGTAGATCCCCTCCTTTTTCATCGCCGCCACCAACTTCCAACAACGATCAATCTCCTTCCGGTTCACCTCCGTCAACTTCGCCGCCTTCTCCCGCGGCGAGAACGATCCGTGAAACCGCACCATGTTCACTCCAATCTTCGCGAGGAACCGCGCATTCCGCGCCATGTCATCCTCATCGTACGCCCCCGCTCCCGACCCCACCGCCCAAATCCGCAACGGCTTCCCATCCCCATACGCGAACCCCGCCCCATCCTTCGTCCGCGTAATAAATCCCCGCTCCCCCGCCACCTTCTCGTTCAACTTCCGCAAATCAATCGGCGAACCCTCCCGCAAAGTATCCCCGCCGTACCGAAAGGCCCAGGTCTTCCCGTCATCATCCGTGTCCAGATCCACCTCCGGGGCCGCCTCCCCCGGCTTCTGAATCCCCTTCGGCTTCCACACCCCCGTGCTCAACACAAAGGCATCGATCGCTCCATGATTGTGATTCGGCGAATTCATCCGGAATGCAATCGTCATCTCCCCCTTCTCCAATTCGTACGTCCCCAACTTCTTCCACGCCACGTATCGCAAATCATTCTTCCCATCCCCCGCCACATTCACCCGCCCACTCCATCCATCCTCCGTATTCACCTCTTCCCACTCCCCCCCCGTCCATCTTCACCGACAACCGCGACTGCGTCGGATTCGCCCTCAGCCAAAACGCATACCTCCCCGGCGCCGACACCATCACCTCATACTCCGCCGTCCCCACCTTCCCCTCCCCTTTCACAAAATTCGACAACCACGCGCCCCCGGAAAGCTCCTCCTTCTTCACCGAGTCATACCACGAATGCGGATGCACCGAGCGCCTCACCGCATCCTCCCCCTCCACCCACACCGACTCGGCCCGAACCACCCCACAGAGAAACAAGGCCACCAGGAAAGCACGCATCCTTCACCCGTAGCAGAGACAAGCTCCTCCCTCAAGGTTTCCCGCCGCCGACCAACTCCGCCCCCTCATAACCCGAACGGTGTCCAAAGTTCCTGCTCACAATTTCGCGTAGAGGGTGCGTAGCTGCGGGAGGGCTTCCTCCAGTGAAGTCTCTTTCCAGAGGTGGTATCGTGATCCAGCGGATGAGCTTTACTGAGTGTTGCGTGAGACGCTGGAGCCTCACATAGAGTTCTGGAAGCGGCTCCTTGGCCTTCTTTCTCTCCTTTGCCAGCCGCTTCTTTTTCCGTTTGTGTTCGGCGACGTTTTTCACGTCGTGCTCCCTCTCCAGCCGGAGGGATTCGACCTCGATCAGGTTGTGGGCCATGCAGAGGAAGGACGCCTGCATCGCTTTGGCATTCGGGGAGGACGCCCAGCCCTTTTTCTCGCCGAGCTTGTTCTTGAGTTCGTCGAAAACTTTCTCCGCATCCCAGCGCATCCGGTAGAGCTGGGCGATCACGCCTGGTGGGATCGATCTGGGAAGGTTCGTGATGAAGGTGAACTCCCTGTCGGTGGCGGGATCGGTGTAGATGACCTGGCGCACGCTCACCCCCTGGCTGGTGGAGACCTCGCGGTCGGAGACGACGCCGTTGTTGACCGCGTCGCCCTGCTCCCACGGGTGCTCGCAGAGGGTCTCCGGGCGCATGTTCTCCTTGGCGTGGCTGAGGAAGTAGATGCCGCTGCCCTGTTTCCAGCGGTACCACTGCCGGAAGTCGATGCCCGCGCGATCCCAGATCCAAAGCACCCTCTTCCCCTTCGGGGCACCACGGCGCAGGTCCTCGATCGCCGTGCGCTTGAGCCCCGACATGTCGTGCTCCTTGAGCTTGTTCTGCTGGTCGGCAGCCTGGAGATGGAAGAGGGCATTGTGTCTGAGGTCGAGCCCGTAGAGATGTCCGACGGCGTGCTTCTTTCCGGATTTCTTCGGGTCGTGCGCGGCGGCGGCGTGCCAGTGGCCATCTCCGGCGAATATCTCGAAGCCCTCGAGCGACGGGATGGGGGCCAGGCGGTCGGGCGCCGCCGAGGCCAGATGGTCATGGATCGAGTGGGCGGCCTCCTGGCAGAGGGAGAGTCGGCGGCTGCTTTTGAGGGTCTCGAAGAAATGGGTTCGGCCGATCTCGCCGAGGTCGGAGAAGGCGAGCTGGGAGAGGAAGTCCAGGCCGCTGTCGCAGGCGGAGAGCACCCTGCGCACGCCGGTCTGGAGCCAGTCCTTATCCGCGAGTTTGGGGCAGGATCTGGAGGAGGTCAGATGATCGGCGATGTCGAGAAGCGGGCGGAAGAAGAGGTGGGCGACGGAAGTGTTTGCATTGTCCATATGGAGGCGAAAAAAATTTTGCCGCCCACCTGTCAAGGGGTATTTTTGGGCCCGCACAAGCGTTATGCGAACTCCGGCAGCCCTTCCGAGGGGATTTCAACCCGGATGAAACGGGCTTCTCAAGGGGGCTCCTATAGCCTCCCAGCCCCCTTCTGGGGCGGTTTTTGGAGGAGAATCTTGGACACCGTTCTCAAAACCATAAAGGGTCAGACCTTCTATGACTAGCAAGCGCCGCAGCGCCCAGCTTCTCGCCATAGTTCTCGATTGATTCGATGTCGGTGGGTGGGATGAGGGTGGCCATGGGTCGAGTAGACAACACCATGGACGAAAGACTCCCTCTTGGGAAGATCCTATCGATTGTCCATTGTCGCGCCTGAATTGAGATCAGGACCATTCTATCGCTTCCCGGTAGGACAACCGGCGTACCACCCCCTGAAATTTTCCGCCTATTGCCTTGAACGACTGAGGGAATCCTGCAACCCTTGAGAATCTCTCCCTCTATGAACGCAGAGAATCTCATTCCGTTCCTCCGCGAAGCCGAAGCAGTGTCACGGCAGCCCCCATCAGCAGGAGCAAGGCGCGGGAGGGGCGTCGGGATGCCATCCATAAACAGCGGGACAAAAAGCTTGCCCAGGCCCGCCTCAAGAGGGTAGAAATCTCAGACAACAAGAACCTTCAGGACTCAGTAGCAGCGTAGCCATCTTTGTCCGATTCAGGGTGAACCAGTACAAGAAGATTAGGCGTTACGTGAAGTATCAGGAGGATAATGAGCGGAGAGAGGAGGGGGATGCGCGGGATTTCGGCCTCTTTTAGAGTCCTGGCCAAAGCCACCACCTCTGGTGGTGGATTCTTTACTCAAGTAACCATAAATGCGCTTGGCACCAATATAATCCTTACGACAAGAACGAACATGACAATATTTTTCAGATATCTCACATTTACACTCCTTCTTTTTTCTAGTTTTAACGCAAATGCCAATGATGGGGCTTTTTACATGACAGGAAATCAACTGATCCCCATCAATGAGACCCAAGTCAGAGTCGTAAAAGAAGTGTTAAAAATAAAACGCATAGAAAGCAATCTTCTACATGTAACAGTTGATTACACATTCCATAACCCGGGAGATGAAAAAGAGATACTGGTTGGATTCGAAGCCAACTCCCCCTCCGGCGACGTGAACGGAACGCCCAGAAACGGCGAGCACCCATACATGAAGGACTTCAAAGTCATCATGAACGACGTCCTCCTGGATCACGAGGTTGCGATCGTAGACTCACAACATTATTTCTCCGATGGAAAAATCAGATCGATTTCGGAGAAGGTCGCTACGAGCGGGCACTTTGATCCGAATTGTCCGGAATTCGACTATGTGTATTATTTTAATACCAGGTTCAAAAAAGACACCAATACGATCAGACACGAGTATATATTCCAACTATCGGGATCCGTTGAACTTGATTATAACTTCGACTATGTCTTAACTGCTGCCAACCGCTGGGCGGATGGACAAATAGAAGATTTCACTTTGATTCTCGATCTGGGCGACAACAAGGACTACAATATTTCGAGAACCTTCTTTTCAGGTTTTGAAGATTGGAGCGGAGCGAAAAGGCTTCTCAACGGCGAGGCTCTCCCCTACTCAGAGGATCGCACCATTCCCATGAGAGTCTTGAGCGGTGACGAACCGTTAGTTTTCAAAAAGCTTAATTTTAAGCCCTATGGAGAACTTGCCGTTTGGTCTCCACGAGTGAAATCTATTGTAAAAGAACGCATGGCTTTCATCGACAGTGAAAGCAATTTTCGCACAGGCCCCACTACCAAATCTCAGATCAAATTTCAGCCATTAAAAGGGACCGAGGGCACTGTAGTCGAGCGTGAGGGAAACTGGATCAGGATCAACCTCGACAACGGTGATTCCGGATGGGCGCATAAACAGAACCTTCAGACCGTCAGGTAGCCGAAACCATCAGGGAAGCATCTCGCCATCCTCAGCAGCCCGCTCCAGGGGAGGGCACGCCTCGATTCAGGCAATTGTCTCTGCCACTCAGTCGGTGAGTCGGTGGTGCATTGTCAAAAACCATAAAGGGTCACAAAAACTGGTTCCGGGAGACGACATTACACGGGGCCTCGTTCGCCCTTAAGCTTCAAACTTTCCGCGCGTGCGCGGGAACAAAGTGCGGTGTAAAATCACCTTTCTTTCCCAGGCAGCACGCATATCATGACCACCGAAACCCATCCCGCCCCTGTCAGAACCGCCCTCGTGCAGATGTGCAACGTCGACGGTCCGGCTGCCAACCTCGCGCTTGCGCTCGAGCGGATCGACGCGGCGGCCGCGGCCGGAGCGCAGGTCGTCTGCCTGCAGGAACTGTTCCATGCGCGCTACTTCTGCCAGGAAGAGGACGGCGCGAACTTCGCCCTCGCCGAGCCCGTGTCGGGGCCGCTGATTGAGGCGCTGGCAGAGCGGGCCAAGGCCCATGCTATCGTGCTGGTGGCTCCCTTCTTCGAGCGTCGCGCTCCGGGACTCTTCCACAACTCCGCTGCCATCTTCGACGCGGACGGAAGTCTTCTCGGCCTCTACCGGAAGATGCACATTCCCGACGACCCGCAGTTCATGGAGAAATACTACTTCGCTCCCGGCGACCTCGGCTTTCGTGCCTGGAACACGCGCTACGGCAGGATCGGAGTCGGCATCTGCTGGGATCAGTGGTATCCGGAAACCGCCCGCCTTCTCGCCCTCCAGGGGGCAGAAATACTCTTCTTCCCGACTGCGATCGGCTACATTCCGGCCGACGCCGCATCCCCGGAGGTCCGCCGCCAGCAGCACGACGCCTGGCAGACCATGCAGCGCGCCCACGCGATTGCCAACGGCTGCTACGTGGCGGCGCCCAACCGCGTGGGAACCGAGACCAGTCCCGCGGGAAGCCAGATCGAGTTCTGGGGGCGCAGCTTCATCGCCGACCCCGCCGGCGCGGTCGTCGCCGAGGCCGCCGGTGACGACGAGGCACTGCTCGTCGCCGATCTCGACCTCGGCCGCATCGAAAGCCAGCGGATCGCCTGGCCTTTCCTGCGCGACCGCCGCATCGACGCCTATGGGGGACTCGACAGACGTTTCTCGGGAGAGGGGCAGGACACAAGTCCTGACCAAACCCGGGCTGCTCTCCACCCGGAAGCCTAAGAACCCTCCTCCCGGAGCAGCGACGTCCTGACCACCATCACCATGGCCACTCACCCGCCCACAGGAACCAGGACGCCGGCTGCCCGCGGCTTCACCTTGCCGGCCGAGTGGGAGCCCCATGCCGCCACCTGGCTGAGCTGGCCCAATGCGCGTGGCGCGTCCTTCCCAGGACCCCACACCCAAGCCATCCTGCCGACGTTCCACAAGCTCGTCGCCGAACTCGCTGATGCCGGGGAGCGCGTCATCCTCAACCTTTCCGACCCGGTGGAGAGGCAGGCAATCGAACGCGCGCTCCCTGGAAGCCTCCTCAATGCGATCTCCCTCGAGCTCGTCCCGACCAACGAGCCGTGGTGCCGCGACCACGGTCCGACCGTACTGCGGCGACCCGCAGACGGATGCCGACTCGCGGTCTGCTGGAATTACAATGCCTGGGGCGGTAAATACCCGCCCTGGGACCTCGACGCCGCCGCCAACGAGCGCATGGCCGCAAACGCGGGAATCGAAACCTGCCCGAGGCGCGATCTCACCATCGAGGGAGGGTCACTGGAAAGTAACGGCGCAGGTTGCCTGATGATCTCGGAATCTTCGGTCGTCACGCAATCCCGCAACCCGGGACGAACTCGGGACGAACTCGCTTCCGAGCTGCGGGACTACACCGGGGCTGATGAGATCATCTGGGTTAGGGCGGAGCTTCCGGGCGACGACACCGACGGCCACGTCGACTGCTTCGCCCGCTTCGCGCCCGGAAACGGCCTGCTCGTCGTCGAGCCCACTCCGGAACAAGCCGGCGCGCTCCCCGCGCTGGCGAAAAACGCGCAGCGCCTGAGACGCCTCTGCGGCGAGCGTGGCTGGACCTTCCTCGGCCTGCCCCTTCCGGACCCGGTTCACGACAGCGGAGCCGGAGCCAGGGAACCCGGCGACCGCCTGCCTGCCACCTACGCGAACTATTACGTCGCCAACGAGGCGGTTCTTGTTCCAGGCTTCGACGACCGGCGCGATGCCGAGGCCGCTGCCATCATCGGCGAGGCGCACCCCGGACGCAGGGTCGTCACGCTGCCCGCCCGCGACCTGATCTGGGGGCGCGGGGGTTTCCACTGCCTGACCCAAGCCCTGCCCGCCTGATACAGCGCGCCCTGCCGACAGCATAAGGTGAATTACAAGCCCAGCACATGGGCAAAGACGAGCGGAGCGACGATCGAGGCATCGGATTCGATGATGTACTTCGGGGTATCCACTCCGAGTTTTCCCCAGGTAATTTTCTCGTTGGGAACCGCTCCGGAATAGGAGCCATAGCTCGTGGTCGAGTCGCTAATCTGGCAGAAATAGGCCCAGAGCGGGACGTCTTCCATTCCCATGTCCTGGTGAAGCATGGGCACGACACAGATGGGAAAATCACCGGCAATTCCTCCGCCGATCTGGAAGAAACCCACGGGTGATGCCGGAGCGGTTTCCGTATACCACCGGGCGAGTGACTGCATCGCCTCGATGCCCGACCGCACCGTGTGGACATTGCCGATATTACCGCGCAGGCAGTGGGCTGCGTAAATGTTTCCCGTCGTGCTGTCCTCCCAGCCGGGCACGAAGATCGGCAGATCAGCCTCACAGGCTGCGACCAGCCAGCTGTCTGCCGGATCGATCTGATAATGTTTCTGCAGAGATCCCGAACGCAGAACGCGGTAGAGAAACTCGTGCGGGAAGAAGGCCTCGCCCGCCCCATCGGCACGGCGCCACTCCTCCAGGATGACGTGCTCGAGCCGACGAAAAGCTTCCTCCTCGGGGATGCAGGTGTCGGTCACCCGATTGAGGTGCTCGTCGAGGAGTGCCTGCTCCTGCGCCGGGGTGAGGTCCCGCCAGTTGGGTATGCGACGGTAGAAGTCGTGCGCGACGAGATTGTAGAGATCCTCCTCGAGGTTGGCCCCGGTGCAGCAGATGGCATGCACCCGCCCGCGGCGGATCATTTCCGCCAGCGAGATCCCCAACTCCGCGGTGCTCATAGCGCCAGCCAGAGTGACCAGCATCCGCCCACCGTCCCGATCGAGCAGCTCGGCGTAGGCTTTGGCCGCCTCCACAAGGGTCGCCGCATTGAAATGACGGAAGTGCCGTTCGAGGAAGGCGGACACTGATCCCGGGCTGCTTCCGGGGGAGGCAGTGGGGGCATCCGTAGATTTGCTTGCTGTGGGATCAGTCTGCATCGCTTAAGACTCGAAGTAAGTGTAGCCTGCCAGCCCCTGACGAAAGACGTCGAGAGTCGTGCGCCTCTGAGCCGGGGTGATCCTGCCGTCGTGAATCGCCTCCTCCGCCAGGGCCCGAAATTGCTCCACCAGCTTCTTCGGATCATGCTCGACGTAACTGAGCACGTCGGCCACCGAATCGCCCTCGACCTCGCGCGACAAGCGGACGGATCCATCGCGAATTTCGACACTGACCGCATGAGTGTCCCCGAAGAGGTTGTGCAGGTCGCTGAGCGTCTCCTGGTAAGCACCGACGAGGAAAATGCCGAGGTAGTAACGCTCGTCGGGACGCAACTCGTGGATCGGCAGGGTCTCGAGGATCTCCGCGTTCGCCGCATAATGCTTGATCACCCCATCGCAGTCGCAGGTGACGTCGTGGATGACGCCCTCGCGAGTGGGCCTCTCCGCTAGGCGATGCAGAGGCATGACCGGGAAAACGAGATCGATGGCCCACGAATCGGCCAGCGACTGGAAGATGCTGAAATTCCCGTAGCACTGGTCCGCAAGCAGCCCGCCCAGATCGCGCAGCTCCTCCGGCGGATGGCGCAGCTCCCTGCTGGCTACTGCGATCCGGGTCATCGCGCGCCAGTAGGCCTGCTCACAGGCTGCGCGCTCACGAAGCCCGATTTCCCCGGAAAGAAACATCTCGTGCAATTCCTGCCGGAAGCGGCCGGCCTTGCCGAACGATTCGAGCAGATTGTCCGCGCCAGCGTGTTCAGCGATCAAGCGAAGGGCCCGCAGGGCCTCAGGCGGCTCACCCTCCAGCTCAACCGGCTGCCTGCTCTCGTGCACATTGACGTCGAGGAGCTCAATCGCCAGCATTGCATAATGCGCCACAACAGCGCGGCCGCTTTCGGTAACCAGCGTCGGGTGCGGCACCTTGCATTCATCGGTAACCCATCTCACGGCATCGACCAATGCATGACAGTACTCTTCGATCGAGTAATTCGCGCTGGTCGGCCGGATCGATCGCGATCCATCGTAGTCGACAGCGAGGCCGCCACCCAGGTTCAATAGACCCATGGGCGCGCCCTCGGTCACCAGCCCACAGTAGATGCGCGTGGCTTCCTCCACTGCCTGCCGGATGGTGGTCAGGTCTGGAATCTGCGATCCCTGGTGGCAGTGCAGCATGCGCAACCAGGAAAGCCGGCCGCGTGATTTGAGCCGCTCCACCGTCTGAACGAGCTGCCCCAGGTTGAGTCCGAAAGGGCTGCGCTCCCCGCCGGAGGCCGACCACTGGCCACCTCCCTCCGCTGCAAGTTTGACACGGATACCGATGACCGGCTCCACCCCAAGCTCTGCAGCGCACTTCTCGATGGTGTCGAACTCCTGAAGCATCTCGATGACCAGCACGACACGCAGACCCAACATCTGGCCACGCAGAGCGAGGTTGATGAATTCCTCGTCCTTGTAGCCGTTGCAGACCAAGAGTGCCTCGGGGTCCTTCAGGTAGGCCAGCGCCGCGATCAGCTCGGGCTTGCTTCCAACCTCGAAGCCGTAGTGAAAACGGCGCCCGAAGGCCGCCACCTCCTCCGCCACCTGCTGCTGCTGGTTCACCTTTATGGGGAGCACACCGCGGTAGGCGCCCCGGTAATCAAGCTCCTCGATGGCCCGCCCGAAACCACCATTGAGCTGGGCGATCCGGTCCTCAAGGATCTGGGGAAAACGAATCAAGACCGGCGCCGTCACACCCCGGTCGTCCAGATCCCGAAGAAGCCGCGGGATACCCACCGGCACGGTGTCGCCGTTCCTATCATCGCGCAGCAGGACACTCAGGTCACCTTCTGCAGAGACACCGAAATACCCGGCGCCCCAGTGGTTGATCCCGTAGGCGTCGGCGGCATCCTCAACCGACCAGTCTGAGCGTGACTCCTCGCCAGGCGTGTCCCCGCTCCATCCCGGAGGAGGGGCTTGAGGGTCAGGGTATTGCTCCCTCTCGGGAGAAACAGCTCGGGTCGTCATCTAGGGAAATTGAAATACCCTAACCCGACTTTCGCTATTCGCTAGCAAATCTGGCTAATTCTGCCTTCCTGAGGCGCTACAACGTCTGATTTTACAGGGTTTCATTTTCAAAACGGGCTGTGGTGGAGACCCACTCCGCAGACAATTCCCTGCCCGGCGCGATATTTGTCAGGTTGGATTATGTTTTTGCGCCGCAACAAACACGTCGGACAAGACCACCCTGCGCGGCATGTTGGACAAAATCGCTGGCCAGTATGGCAAGGCGCGGCGCACCTGGATCATGGACCGGGGGATCCCCACTGAAGAGGTCCTCGAAGAAATGCGTGGTGCAGATCCTGGTGTCTCCTACCTCGTGGGAACTCCCAAGGGCAGGCTCACCAAGCTCGAGAAGCAGCTCGCCTCCAGAGAATGGGAGCAGGTCAAGGACGACGTCAGTGTTAAACTCCTCCCGCAAGGCGGTGAACTCTACGTGCTGGCTCGCAGCCTCCCACGTCGCGCCAAGGAACGGGCCATGCGCCAGAAGAAGCTCAAGGCCTACTGGCAGCGCCTCGGGGAACTGCGGGACCGGGAAACCATCACCCGCGACGACCTCCTGCTTGCCATCGGGGCGGCCAAGCAAAAATCCGGGCGCACCGCTCACCGCCTCGTAAACCTCGTCCTTCCCTCCGAGAACCCGCAAGATGGCCCCACGAGATTGCGATTCGAACTCGACCGCAAGAGGCTCAAACAAGCCCGCCTCCGGGAAGGCCAGTATCTCTTGCCAGCAACCTTACCGGCGAGGACCCGGCAGTTCTGTGGAATAACTACATGAACCTCGTGCGTATCGAAGAGAGCTTCCGCACGCTCAAAGGCGATCTCAACATCCGTCCCGTCTACCACCAGAACGACGCGCGAATCGAGGCTCACATCCTTATCAGCTTCCTTGCTTACTGCCTCCACGTCACCTTGGAGAAATACAACAAGAAGGCCGCCACCGGGTTGAGCGCCCGCAGCGTCCTGGCGCGCTTCGGTGAGATTCAGATGCTCGACGTGAGCATTCCTGCCACCGATGGCCGGGAGCTGCGAATGAAGCGCTACACCAAGCCCGAAAAGGTGCACCAACTCCTGCTTGACCAGCTCAATCTCGTCCTGCCGGCCCAGGCTCCACCCGAAATCCACTGCCCAAAAAAAGTTCTCCGCCACTGAACCAGCGCAAGCCTTATACCAGCATGTGGTGGAGACCTGGCGAAAAAAACAGCGCTAAATCAACGATTCTGGCTTCAAAACACCCTGAACAGCGAAAGTCGGGTTAAGACGCACAGAGATTTTCGGGGATTTGGCTACAAACCAGCAAAATGGCGGAGGGAGTGGGATTATCCCTCGCCGTGCTCGGGATTTGTCCGCTCGCTCCCAAGCAAACTGCGTTCTCATCCCACTCCCCATTCCCTGGCACGCTGCGCGTGCCAGCAATGGCGGAGGGAGTGGGATTATCCCTCGCCGTGCTCGGGATTTGTCCGCTGCGCTCCCAAGCAAACTGCGTTCTCATCCCACTCCCCATTCCCTGGCACGCTGCGCGTGCCAGCAATGGCGGAGGGAGTGGGATTATCCCTCGCCGTGCTCGGGATTTGTCCGCTGCGCTCCCAAGCAAACTGCGTTCTCATCCCACTCCCCATTCCCTGGCACGCTGCGCGTGCCAGCAATGGCGGAGGGAGTGGGATTATCCCTCGCCGTGCTCGGGATTTGTCCGCTGCGCTCCCAAGCAAACTGCGTTCTCATCCCACTCCCCATTCCCTGGCACGCTGCGCGTGCCAGCAATGGCGGAGGGAGTGGGATTCGAACCCACGGTGAGATTGCTCCCACACCGGATTTCGAATCCGGCGCCTTAAACCGAGCTCAGCCATCCCTCCGGATCTGTCTGCTGGTGGACGGGGAATGTGGCGAAGTTTTTCCAAGAAGCAAGCAAGCAGACAATTGAATCACCTGCACGGGATCGTCAGCCCTTAGCAATACCATTTTTCTTATCAGGGCTTTCCCCAGGAACCCGAACAACGACGCCCTGCCCTGGGCTTCGAATTTCCCTGATTGCTGCTCTTATTTTTTTACTGGCAAGCCTCACATTCATCACCGTTGCCGATCTCGCAGGCACGCGCCTCGGCGGTCTTTGCTACCGCCTCACGGTAAGTCCCGACGACCCCTCGCACCTCTTTTTTCACGTCAATGGTGCTTTTTTCAATCCTCGAAGCTCCGAGAGTGCGAAGATAATAAGTGGTCTTCAGTCCCTGGCTCCATGCTGCCCGATACATGTGGGAGAGCGCTTTCAGATCTGGCTCGGCGAGGAACAGGTTCACCGACTGCGATTGATCAATCCATTTCTGGCGCCGAGCTGCTGCGTCAACAAAATACCGGAAAGGTATGCCGAATGCCGTGATGTATTTTTCTTTAATATCGGCCGGGATCTCTTCGATCTCGCCAAGCTCACCATCATGGTACTTAAGCTTCGAACACATCTCGCTGTCCCACAGATCCCGGGCTTTCAGATCGCGAACAAGAAACTGATTCAGGATCACGAAGTCTCCTGAGAGATTCGACTTCACGAAAAGATTCTTGTAGTGCGGCTCAATGCACGGGCTCGAGCCCATGATATTCGAAATGGTCGCCGTCGGTGCGATAGCGAGAACATTGCTGTTACGCATCCCGTGACGCGCGATCTTTTTCCGCAGCGGCGCCCAGTCCATCTTTCCACCCCGAGGGACATCGATTTTCATCCCACGCTGTTCTTCCAGAAGGTCCACCGTATCGGGCGGGAGAATGCCCCGAGACCACTTGGAACCCTCGTAGCTCTCGTAAGTCCCACGCTCGGCCGCGAGATCACAACTGGCCTCGTAGGCGTAGTAGGCAATCGCTTCCATGAACTCGTCATTGAACTCCACCGCGCTTTCTGAAGCGAAGGAAATCCCTTTTCGGTAGAGTGAATTCTGAAGCCCCATGACTCCCATGCCGATGGGACGATGCCTCCGGTTGGAGCAGGCGGCCGCCTCGGTCGGATAGAAGTTGATGTCGATCACGTTATCGAGTGCCCGCACCGCGATGCTGATGGTTTCACGCAGCTTCTCGTGATCGATTTCACCCTGCTCGGTGAGGTGGTTTTCGAGCACCACCGACCCGAGGTTGCACACCGCGGTCTCTTCCGGGCCGGTGTTAAGAGTAATCTCTGTGCAAAGGTTGGAACTGTGAATGACTCCGCAGTGGTCCTGGGGACTTCTGACGTTGCATGGATCCTTGAAGGTGATCCATGGATGGCCGGTCTCGAAGATCATCTTGAGCATCGCCTTCCAGAGGTCGATGGCGGGAATGTTTTCACTGAAGATTTTCCCTTCTTCTCCCAATGCCTCGTATTCCATGTAACGATCCTCGAATGCCTTGCCGTAAAGGTCATGAAGGTCCGCAACGTCCGAGGAACGGAAAAGCGTCCAGTTCTTCCGTGCCTCCATCCGTTTCATAAAGAGGTCCGGAATCCAGTTCGCCGTGTTCATGTCGTGCGTCCTGCGACGCTCATCCCCGGTGTTTTTGCGCAGTTCCAGGAAGTCGAAGATATCGTTGTGCCACGTCTCGAGGTAAGCACAGCCCGATCCTTTCCGTTTCCCCCCCTGGTTCACCGCGCAGAGCTGGTCATTGTGCAACTTGAGGAACGGGATGACGCCCTGGCTCTCGCCATTGGTTCCGTGGATGTGACCACCCGTGCCGCGGACCGCCGTCCAGCTGCCGCCGAGACCTCCCGCCCATTTTGAGAGGTAAGCGTTCTCCGCAATACCACGCTGCATGATCGATTCGATCGAGTCGTCGACCTTGTAAAGATAGCAGGATGAGAGCTGCGAGTGCAGGGTTCCTGAATTGAATAGCGTCGGAGTAGAGGAACAGAAACGTCGAGAACAGTAGAGCCTGTAAAGATTTCCAATATTTTCTTCCTGCGACTCCTCATGAAGAAACAGCCCCATTGCAACCCGCATCCAGAACAGCTGCGGCGTCCTCCAGGCGACGCTGCACATCCGCTTGCTTGTCTACGATCAGATAACGATCGTAAAGAGTCTGAATCCCCAGAAAATCAAAGTCGAGGTCAGCAGCGGGGTCAATCAGCTCTGACAACCGTGAGAGATCAAGCTCCAGCATCTTCGGCTCGATGCGCCCGAGCTCAACACCGCGGGCAAGATTCCGCTTAAAGGCCTTGCGATGGACCTCCTGAAGCTTGCCGATCCCATCGGCTACGATATCCCATTCGAGCACTTCCTCGTAGATGTAACTGAGGAGAATCCGTGCGGCAAACTTAGAGAAATCGGCGTCTTTCTCAATCAGGGCCTTGGCATTGAGGGTGATGGTTTTCTCGAGTTGACGATCATCTATCTCCGAAAAAATCGAACGCTTCAGCTCATCAATGATCTGCTCCTGCGTCAGGCAGAGGTCGAGACCAATGCTGGCAAATTCGACCCGCTTGCGAAGATCTGCGCCGTCCCAGAGGTAGGTCGTTTTATCCTCCCGTGTCACTAGGATCAGCGCATCCTGGTGTTCTCCGCTCTCCTGCTCCTTTTCCCAAGCCTTGACCTCTTTGACCCGGTGCTCCGCTCGGCGGGCGCGGTAGAGAATGTAAGCCTCGGCAACTTTGTAGTAACCCTGGCGCATGAGTTCCTCCTGCACCTTGTCCTGCAGGTCTTCAATGTGCAGATACTCCTGGTCACCGCCCACAATCTCTTCGGTCAGACACCGGGCGATCGCCTCGGCAGGGGAAGGATCAACCTCCAGCTCAAGAAACGCCCGTTTGACCGCAGTTTCGATCTTGTCCGGGTTCCAGGTCACGACTTCCCCGTTCCGGCGAATCACCTTCCTGCCATTGCAGGGGGTCACCGAGCGTATCGTGCCATCCACGTAGCGAGTCTGGAGAAGATAGCTCTTGGCAAGGTCATAGGCATGGCGCTTGACGAGTACCTCCTGGGTAATCCGATTCACCTCATCCTGAGTGACTGTGGCATCGTCCCCGCCTGCCGCTACTTTTCCGACGAGTTCTTCGGCAACGGCTTGCGCCACTTCCGCAACCAGTTTCTGGTTTTTCTCGTTAAAAATATCCTCCTCGCTCCGGGAAACGAGGAGAGCAGTCAGCGCATTTCCAAGCCCATCCGCAATCTCAGCGAGATCAAAAGTCCCGTTTTTACCATCCTCGGCGCTCACTGCAATCCGCGCCGTGTTTTTTAATGGTGACTCCTCGGTAACGCCTCGCCAATCGTAACGCGGTCGTTCCGAACTCGGTCCGATGGCGAGTTTTTTCAGGGCGATGTCCTCTTCGAAAAAGTCTTTACTGATCATCGTTGTTCTCGTGTTCTTTCGGCTAAATGATATTGTATTTTGTCTCTTAAACCTCTCCCGGAACTTCCTAGAGAAGATCGTCATCCACCGCGCCAAGGGCAGAGGATTTCTGATACTCGGTGACCCGGCCTTCGAAGAAGTTTTGCTCTTTATTGATGTCCATGAGTTCCGCGAGCCACGGAAACGGATTCTCCACACCTCCTATCAGTGGCTCAAGGCCCACGCCCTGAAGCCGCCGGTCTGCGATGTAATCGATGTAAGGCATGAACTCCGATGCGCTGAGACCAACCGAGCTCATGGGCAGGCAGTCCTCAATGAAATCTTTCTCCAACTGCACCGCTTCCCGCATCGTCTCGCGAAGCTCTTCCCGGAACTCAGGTGTCCAGATTTCCTTGTTCTCTTCGACGAGATCCATGAAGAGATTGCGGAAGACTTCGATATGATTCGACTCATCTCTCAGGGTGTAGCGGAACATCTGACCGATTCCCGGGAACTTATTCTGGCGATAAAGACTCAGGATCATTCCGAAGAGACCGTAAAACTGCGTCCCCTCCATGCATTGCCCGAAAACAAAAATATTCTTGGCGAGCAATTGCTTGTTCTCGACCAGAGTCAAGTCGATGTCCCTTCTCAGGTCCTTGGAGATTTTTGTAACAAATTCATTCTTCCTCCGGACCGTCTCGATCTGCTCGAAAATGGCTTCGCATTCATGCGGATTGATTCCCAGGGAACTGATCATGTAAAGGAGGCTGTCAGCGTGGATATTCTCCTCGTGAGCATGGCGCCCGAGAACGAGTTTCAGTTCCGGAGCAGTGACCAGTTCTCTGACTACGTGGATGATGTTGTCCCCTACAATCCCTTCAGCAGCGGAAAAATAACCGATACCCATGCGAATGATCCAGCGTTCACTGTCCGAAAGAATTTCTGACGACCGCCACTGCTCCACGTCCTTCTGCATCCCGACATCCTCGGGCTCCCAGTGGTTCTTTTTCATGACCTGGTAAAGGTCATAGGCCCACTGGTATCGCAAGGGCAACAGATTGAAAGTCATCGTTTCCCGACCATTGATGACAGCCTTCGCGGCATACGCCTCTTCTGCTTTACCTTGGTCGAGAACAAAAGATCGGGGCCCCAGAACGAACGTTTTTTCCATATTTTGTACTTGTTGATTTTACGGATTTGCCAACTTTTTGACAGACAAGAAAACCAACACAAAGTGCATCTCCCGGGAGGTCATCTGCGTGACCAAAGCCAGGAGAGATTCACTACATGTAGGTCCCCCGACGCGAATCATGCACAAGATGTAGGGGGTGACTCAAGGTTTTTTTGTTTTTTTGTTTTTTTTTCGGTTATGAAATTTTATAATTGTTTTATATTTAATGGGTTAAGAAAATCACTTAATTTTTACGCTATTTTCTTTCAATATCTTTTTCTGCTTCCTTTCTGACATCGGTGCGCTCGCCTTGGCTCATTTCGGGCGCTCGTCTTACCTTACGAACCGTTGCCGCCAACATTTATTGCGTCCTTCTCAGGCTTCCAAAACACCTCAAGAAGTCGATTTGACCTTCTCCGGGAATGCAAGGATACTTCTCTCTTTCTGGCAGAGGTTGCCAGCCTTTCCCGGCACGGCCTCCTTCCATAGAATCCACCTGAATCACCTTCTATCCTCCCTCTTCTCACATGTGCGGCATCATCGGTTACGTAGGCGAAAAATCAGCCCCCTCCATCCTCCTTGATGGGCTCAGGCGGCTCGAATACCGAGGCTACGACTCCTCAGGAATGGCCGTGCTTCACGACGGTGTGCTTGAGGTTCGTAAATGTGCGGGCAGAATCGAAAACCTGAGGAAGCTGGTCGCTTCCTCGAAGATTGAGGGGAACACCGGCATCTCGCATACCCGCTGGGCGACCCACGGTGAGCCTACCGACAGCAACGCACACCCACATTTCGACCAGAGCGGAAAGCTCGCCCTCGTCCACAACGGTGTGATCGAAAATTATCAGGAGCTCCGCACCGAGTTGATCGAGCTCGACCACACGTTCAAATCCGACACCGATTCCGAAGTGCTCGCTCAATTGATCGGTCGCTACTACGCTGAAGAAGAGAATTCCACCTCGCTTGCGGCACGCCTCACCGACGCCATCAAAAAAGCACTTTCCCGTGTCACTGGCACCTATGGAATCGCAATCGCACACGCGGACATTCCCGGTCTGATCATGGGAGCCCGCCTCGGAAGTCCTCTCGTCCTCGGCTTGGGAGAAAACGAACATTTCCTCGCCAGTGATGTGTCCGCCATGATCACCCACACCCGCGAGGCAATTTACCTCAACGATGGCGACCTTGTCACGATCCGAAAGAACGCCTTCGAGATCAGTGCGCTCTCCGGCGGCAAGGCGGACTACGAAATCAGTGAAGTGGAGTTGGCGGAAGACGCCGCGGAAATCGGCGACTACCCGCATTACATGCTCAAGGAGATCCATGAGCAGCCTCAGGCGCTGCGGGATGCGATGAGGGGACGCCTCTCCAAGGAGGACGCCACCGCCATGCTGGGCGGCCTGCAGATGACTTCCCGTGAGCTCCGAGAAGTCGACCGGATCATCCTCACCGGTTGCGGCACGGCGTCGCACGCTGCCATGGTGGGCGAATACCTTCTTGAATCACTCGCTCGAATCCCGACCGAAGTCGAGATCTCCAGCGAGTTCCGCTACCGCAACATTCCCACTGACAAAAACACTCTCCAGTTTGTCATCAGTCAAAGCGGCGAAACTCTCGATTCACTTGCCGCTCTCCGTGAGGGCAAGCGGAAAGGGTGCCGTGTCCTTGGCATCGTCAATGGAATTGCGAGCACCATCGCCCGAGAGAGTGACGGGGGGGTTTACATGCACGCCGGCATCGAGATCGGGGTGGCAGCAACCAAGACTTTTACCTCCCAGGTGACCATCCTGACTCTCCTTTCGCTCCTCCTCGGAAGGATCCGTCACCTCTCGACAACCGACGGACTTGAGCTCATCGCGGAGCTTGAGAAAATCCCGGAAAAGATACGGACGATCCTCGATGGGGCCGACAGGATCAAAGAAGTGGCTCAGCGTTTCAGCGCTACCGAGTCGATGCTTTTTATGGGGCGCCAGTTCAACTATCCCATCGCCCTCGAGGCCGCTCTCAAGATGAAGGAGATCAGCTACATTCAGGCATCAGGGCATGCCAGTGGCGAACTGAAGCACGGAGTCATTGCGCTCGTGAGCAAAGAGACTCCCTCCGTCTTCATCGCCCCGGACGATGCCGTCTACGAAAAAAATGTCAGCAACATCGAAGAGGTGAAGGCGAGAAAAGGGCCGATCATCGGCATCACCACCGAAGGTAAAACCGGGCTGGAGCGCATCTGCGATGAGGTGCTTTACATTCCCTCTGCTCCGCCTCCTCTGACACCTCTCCTCTCCATCGTTCCCTTGCAGCTTCTTTCCTACTACATCGCAGCGGAGCGCGGCTGCGATGTGGATAAGCCGAGAAATCTTGCCAAAAGTGTCACGGTTGAGTAATCACAATCCCCTGTCGGGTAATCCTGCCCCGATGGCCTCCAGGGTGTGCCGAAGACCTGGGCATGTCCTTTTCATCCGGGTGATCTGGGTGATTCTTTTTTCCGGCCCGGCGATCCGTGCTGAGCCGCCTCAGCAGGAAGTAGCTGGGAGAGCGTCAGGATTGCACGCGCCCCTCGAACTGCCGAGCTCCCCGGAGCTGTTTCGGGCTGCCGCACGTGAGGCCAACCCACGCTGGCGGCAATTCTACCGCGCCACCTCGTCCCTGCCGCACCGGAAGCGCAACCACTCCGCCTTCGCCCTCGGCTCGCTCCTCTGCGAGACGCTTCTTGCGGCTGAAGCGAGGGACGCGCAGTATGTGAGAAACTCGATCCAAGACGTCCGGGACTGTCTCACCCTCCTTGGCCTGGCCGAAGCCTTGGACAACCGCCTGCCAGCCATCCATGAGTTCGCCGAAAAGCAGAACTGGCCATGTCTCAGGTTTGAAATCGAAGCACTCGAAGGGAGCTTTCAGCTGCTTCTCAAAAATCAAATGGACGCCCCTCTCACAACCCTGATCGGGCTTGGCCACCAGCTGCGTTGTCTCGATGTCTGCGCGGCCATTGCCAGCCAGGACAGTCACCCCGTGGGAATCGACGATCCCGTCTACTATGCCACGCTCATCGAGCGTATCACCAGGCTCCCTGCCTCAACGCGTGAGATTCCTTTTCTTCGTGACCTAAGCGAAGAGCTTGAGCGACTTCGCGTGCGATGGTCCCAGGTCACTCCTGAAGAGGACGTCTCCGAGCATGTCGCGGCGACTGCCGAAAAAATCCGTAACTTTCTAAACCGAACCATGGAGGCGCAGCGATGACAGCCGGCTGGTTTTCTTGCCAAGATCCACGAGCCCTGAGTTGCCTTGGAACAGTGCTCGCTCTTCTCCTTCTTGCCACGGGCTGCTCCGCTCTCTGCGCAGAGGAACAGGAAATCTTGCCCGCGTCGGTATCTTTGCATGCAGCGCGCGTGCTGGCTGGAGACGGCTACGAGCGAAGAGCCGTCATGACCGAGAGGCATCTGCCAGCTGGAAAGACCATCGATCTGGACGTCTATCTCCTCGAACAGAATACCTACTGTTTTCTTTTAGCCAGCCGCGAGCAGACAGATGCGCTTACTTTCACCGTCTGCGATGCCACAGGAAAACGTGTCGAGGAGAGCTCCTACCTTTACCATGACGGTGCCCTCCACGTTCTTCACCTCAAGCCAAAGACCACCGGAAGGCATCGCCTTCGCGTGATCAACCTCGGGGCCACGCCCGCCCACTTAGCTCTCACCTACTGCTACCGATAGGCCGCTCACCTGCGGTCTCTCTCTCTCCATCAAGAGGAGGCCGAAGATGGTTGGGGGAACAAGCTCACCGACGGCAACCCTTCCCAGCTGATTTCCAATTCCTACAGAATCAGCATGCAATCGCCGTAGCTGTAAAAGCGATAACGCTCCGCAACCGCTTGTCGGTAGGCTTCCAAAATCAGATCCCGGCCAGCCATGGCGGCCACAAGCATGATCAGGGTGGATCCGGGAAGGTGAAAGTTCGTCAGGAGAGTCTCCACGCGGCCGAACTGCTTCCCAGGGTGGAGAAAAATCTCGGTCTCTCCGGAACCGGGAACGATCCTTCCATGCTCTGACCATACGTGTTCGAGAACACGGGTCACAGTCGTCCCCACCGCCACGATTCGTTCCGATGCATTGATTTTTTCGGCTGCCTCGGACGAGATAGCATAAGATTCCGCATGCATGCGATGGTCCTCAATCCGCTCGACTGTCACCGGTCGGAAGGTGCCCACTCCAACATGGAGCGTCACCGAAGTATGAGGCAGCTTTTCGAGCATCTCGCAGGTGAAATGCAAGCCCGCGGTGGGCGCGGCGATCGCCCCTGCCTCGCGCGCAAAAACTGTCTGATAACGCTCCCGATCCACCACCTCATCTTCTCGGTTCATGTAATGAGGGAGTGCTAGGTGCCCGTGCTCTTCCAGGTCGATCGGGGCATTGAAAGCCACAATTCGGTCGCCGTTCTCCAACACCTTCTCCACCACCCCACGAACACCCCCTACCGTGAACTCCTGGTTCTCCCTCATCCTGCGCCCGGGCTTCACCAGACAGCGCCAGCGGTTCTCACCCACCGTCTCGAGCCAGAGGAGTTCCTTCCGCCCATGATCGGTGAAAACACGCGCGGGCACCACCCGGGTATCATTGAGGACCAGAAGATCGTCTGGCCTCAGGTAGCCTGGCAGGTCCCGAAACCTTCGGTGAGAAATCTCCCCGCTTGCACGATCCACGACCATCATCCGTGACCCAGACCGATCGGGGAGCGGTCGGGTTGCGATCAGCTCTTCGGGAAGGAGGTAGTGAAAGTCGGAGGATTGCAACTTCTCTCTATCTCATCCTGATGTTTAGCTCATTCAACCACCGAAGATGCCCTCGCCGGACGCTTCCTTGCCGATGGCATCCTTCGCTTTTATGCTCTACCCATGTCGGCTCTCTTCAGGCACCCCGCAGTCATCGGCATTGGCCTGGTTGCCCTCGGCACCGGAATCTGGGCCGTAACGACCGCCTACCGTGGAGAGCCAAGACAAGAAATAAGCGGCAACCAGAAGATCTCTCAAAAGGCCTCGCCTTCTTCCAAAGCTTCGACGCTCAAGAAAATCACTCTCACTCGTGATTATGGGAACGCTATTCTCACCCTCAAGATCACACTGCACAATCCCACTCCCAAGCCCCAGCTGCTCGCTCCCCCCTTCGTCCGCCTGACAGACAGCACGAAGTCTGAGATCCCGGCATTCTTTCCCAAGTTCGCCAAACCTGATGCCTTGGAACCGGGCGAAAAAGAAACCCACGAACTCTCTTTCTGGCTCGAGGACTCACATCTGCTCGGGCAACTCTGGCTCCTCGTGCATCAAACAAAGATCCTTGTCAAAGACACAGAGGCATTCGACATCGCCAGGATCGAGAACCAGAAAAGCCGCACCTTCAACGGTCCCAACTGGCGCTAAGCTCTTTCAGATCCCTCGCTCATGAATCTCCTTCTTATCGATATCAGTAACACTCGAACGAAGATTGCTCTCGCCGACGGCACTGTCGTGGGAAAGAAGTTTTCGCTTCCCACCAGCGACCTCTCGGAAACTTATCTCCGCGACTTGCTCGCTGCAGAGAAGATTGACGACCCGTCATCCCTGCGCTTCATCGTCTCCAGCGTGGTTCCCGCGAAAAGCTTCCTTCTCGCCTCAGCCTTAGGCGAAAACCTTACACTCATTGATCACAGAACCGACCTCGGGATCACCATCGACTACCCCCACCCCGCAGAAATCGGCCCCGACCGACTGGCCAATGCTGTCGCCTGCGCCCACGCGTTCGGCAGTCCCTCGATCGCTGTCGACTTCGGCACCGCCGTGACTTTTGATGTCATTGGTGCGGGTGCCGTCTACCTCGGTGGTGCCATCGCTCCCGGTCTGGAAGCTATGACCCACTACCTCCATCACCGGACTGCGCTTCTCCCCGAGCTCCGACTTGAAAGGCCGGCATCCGCTATCGGAAAATCCACCATCCATGCCATGCAGACAGGCGCAGTGATTGGATACCGTGGACTCGTGAAGGAGATTCTCGTCGCAATTGCCGCCGAGATCCACCCCGATACCGACTCGATGCCGATCGTCGCCACCGGAGGAAACGCCCACCTCATCTGCGACGAAATCCCCCAGATCAATCACTTCGAGAAAAACCTCACTCTCCAGGGCCTTCTTCTCATCGGCCAGCGGCTCGGGCTCTCTGCATAAGTCCCGCCCACCCACTCATCCACCCATTCATCTGCCTGGCCTGTCCCGCGCTTGGTTCACCTGCCTCCACTCACCTTGTATGCCCTCCCCATCCGTGCTCCGCGGTCACCTGGTCGATGCTGCCATCGAGGAATCGCCGACCGATATTCCGAACGGCTGCCTGCTTCTTGAAGGTCGCATAATAACTGATCTGGGAACACCCGACGAGATACGTTCCCGCCACCCCGGAATCGCGGTCCCCGAGCTCCCTGAGGGTTATCCGGTGATCCTTCCCGGGCTTGTCGACATCCACGCCCATCTCCCCCAGTACCCCCGCAGTAGCCCGTTCGGAAAAAGAGCTTCTCCCATGGCTGAAGCGCCACATCTTCCCGCTTGAGTCAAGATTCCAGGCCACCGACGAAAAAAACGGCCGAAGCCATCACGTTGTTTTTCGATGAAGCCCTCGCCAACGGAACCACCACCCTTGTCCTCTATGGCGCCATCTGGGAGGACAGCTGCGAGCTCGCCTTCCAGATTGCCGAGCGCCGGGGCCTGCGGGTTGTCCTTGGCAAGGTGATGATGGACGACAGCAGCTATGGCAGTCTTCCCGCCGACAAGGCGCTCCGCCTCTCTCTCCAACAGACGGAAAGACTGGCAGAAAAGTGGCACGGGGCCAACGATGGGCTTCTCGGATATGCCGTCAGCCCACGTTTTGCTGTGGCCTGCAGCCGCGGGATGATGGTTGCCGCAGCCCGAATCGCCCGTAAATACAACTGCTTCATTCAGACCCACCTCTCCGAAAACCACGCTGAGATCGCAATCGTCAAAAAACGCTTTCCGTGGGCCCGTGACTACACAGACGTCTACGACCAGTGCGGCCTGCTCACCCCAAAGACCATCCTCGGTCACTGCCTCCATCTTGCGGAGCAAGAGATTTCAACACTCGCTGAGAATGGCTGCACGATCGCCCATTGCCCGACCTCCAACCTCTTTCTTAACAGCGGGCTGCTACCCAAAGAACAATTCGATCGTGCAGGCATCCGCAGCTGCCTCGCCTCCGACGTGGCTGGCGGCCCCGAACTGAACATGTGGCAAGTCCTGCGCTCCGCCATCGAGATCCAGAAAGTGCGACGCTTACAGAATTCCGATGTGCCCGAGCTTGGCCCCCTCGAGGCCTTCCGCATGGCGACCTCATTGGCCGCTGCAGCGCTCGACCAGGACACCGGACGCTTGGCGGTCGGCGCCGAAGCGGACCTGCTTGTGACCGATCTCGACGCCGTTCTTCCCTGTTCTGGACGGTGCACGGAAAAACCGGACCTTTCTGCGGAGGAAATCCTTACGCTCCTCGTCTACCGTGGCCACTCCACGGCGCACCGCGAGGTCTGGATTGCCGGAAAAGGAACCAGAGTTGACGCAGGCCCAAGATCCCTCTCCTGTTGAGACTGAAAGAAAGACACCCATGCCTGAGAACCAGAATCCAGAACAATCGACCGAGATCCACCTCTTCACCGACGGAGGTTGCAGCGGCAATCCTGGCCCGGGCGGGTGGGGGTTCATCCTGCGCTCACTGGCCACCGGAAAAGAAATCGAACGATCCGGCGGCTCGCCCCACACCACCAACAACCAAATGGAGCTGGAGGCTGTCATTCAAGGACTCTGCACCCTTACCAGTTCCTGCAAGGTAAAGATCTTCACCGACAGCACCTACGTGGGCAAAGGAATCAGCGAATGGTTGCCGGGCTGGAAGGCACGGGACTGGCAACGCCGAGAGGGGAACCGGCTCGTCCCAATCAAGAACCAGGAGCACTGGCAGCGGCTCGATCAGGAACTCGAGCGGCACGAGGTCACCTACATCAAAGTCAAAGGCCACAGCGACCATCCCGAGAACGACCGTGCAGACGAGCTGGCCGTCGCTGCCTACCAGAAGTATTTATAAGCAGCCAGCGCCGGGCCGACCCTATCAGAAAGTGCTGCCATAAGATGCTTTTTGCTCGTATTCGGCACGGTTTAAGCTTTCACGAATCTCCAATCACACGACTCCAGTAGCATGCCTGAAGACTTCGAAGCACGGGCCATCGGCCTCAACAGATCCTATGACCCTCGCGATCCGTCGACGAAAAACCTCCTCGACTACATCAATCTCAAGCTCGATTCCCGCGGCTTCCAGATTGTCGGTGATCCGAAGGACTATCCTTTTCTTGAGGTCGCTCATGGGCTGATCGCCAACTTCCGGCAAAAGCTCACCCTCCTCGCCGATCACCTCTGCCCGGTCGACCAGCGCATCCACGACTGGCTCGCTCACTACCTCGCTGCGGTGCCTGAGGAGATCCTCCCCAAAGACGCGGATCTCCTCCCGCCGCAGCCTCTTATTCTCGAGCAGCACGGCATTTCACGCCTCCTCTCGCTACCCGCTGACGGCAACCGTTTCCAGTCGGATATCGTTACTTCCTACCGTGTCGACACTGGCGTCTGCCACAATCCTGCCAGCGATCGAAGAACCACCAAGGGGGTTTTCCACGTCGCCGAGGGAGGCCTCCCCATCCCGGCTGATAAAAAAGCCGTGCCGGTCCAGACCTTTGCCGCGCTACTTCAAAAATCTCTCCAGGCTCCCGATGATCTGATGCTGCTACCCTTTACCGGAAATGAAGAATCCCCCGCCCGATCTTTCGTTTCGATTCTTCTCCGGCCCCTCGTCTCACCAGAGGTACCGGGACTCTCGCCTGCCAGGTATTCTGAGATTCGCTTCTTCGCTCCGGGCAACCTCGTCTCCAACCTCGACTTCGTAGAAAGCATCTTCGGCAACGCCGGCGACCCGCATCTGCCAGAGAATGACGCCGCCAATGACCCGGAACACTGGACCGGACATACCGGCTGCGTAATCCTCGCCCCCCACCTCACCAAGCTCACCAAAAAGGCAGTCGGGCTCCCTCACCGGAGCGAAGCCAGTAAGCGCCAGTTGCGCGACGGCATGTGCTGGGAAGCGGACGACGAACTCTACAACGACGGTGGAGCTTTCAAAGTTACCGCTCGGGATGAGCGCGGCACTATGGTTACCCTGATCGCCGACAACTACTTCGGCTACTGCAAGAAAGAGGTCAAAACCCAAATCTCATTCTCCTGCAATCTCGGAAAAACCTCTCAGGAAGAGCACTCCGGAGGGTGTCTAGCCTTCCCGTCTTTTGACCACGGCGAAAGTTTCTCCCTCCAGACCATCGACCAATATGCCGCGAAGGCCACTTTCCAGAGCGCCATGCAAATCCTCGGGGAGACCGTCGAAGTATACCCGCAAGGATACGCAGTGGACAAAACGTTCCCGCACATCATCTACCTGCCGGAAAATGCCGGAATCGAGATCAATGGCCAGCGCATCCACTGGCAGAACGAAGATGGCAAGCCGCAGGAGATACGTCTCCAGCCCGGCTCCACCTATGTCTACCCTTCCGGATACAAAGTCGAAATGGCACAGCCTTCGAACGACCAACGCTGGCGGATCCGTGGCACCCAGGCCGAAGGCACTCTCCTCCACAAGCCGTGCACTGTCTCAGGGGGTGGAAAATCCGAGATCTCAAAGCCCTTCCAGGATGCCATGCTCGACGGCCCGATCATCATCCCCGACTTCACAGCCACTCTCGAAAAAGTCCGTGGACTCATGGAGAGAAACTACTGCCAACGCTGGATCAAACCGCGGATCACCGCCAACAAGAGCCGCGCTTTCCTCGACCAGCGACGCTCACTCGGCTCGGCGCTCCGCCTCCTTACCGCCAGTTCTCTCTACCAACCCGAATACAACCAATGGCTCAAGAGCCTTTCGCCCGAAGCCATCGAACTCGCTATGGTCATCAAGCGCTACTACAAAGAGGACTGGGGAAGCCCCGATGATTGGGATGCCTGGTCGCACCGTTTCTCTGTCGATCTGATCAATGGGGAACCCGGGCGCGAACTGAAATACCGGAACCAGAAACTTCAGAAATCCTACGTGCGGGTCGGATACCTTCCCGATGGATCATGGCGCCTCTTCTCCCTCCGCAAAGACTTTCTTCCCGCTGTCAAACTCCAGCGCGAAGACGACATCACCGCCTCCACCGTCCTCGAAGTCAAGGGGCAACCAGGCATGCACCCGGTCCTTCCCACCGACCGAGCATACCGCTTTATAAAAAACTGCGAATACCGGCTCTTCCAACGCCCGGATGACGCCATCCACCGCGGCTACGACAAAACCACCGAAGCCGACTTCGTCCGGCCTGGCAATTTCTTCTCCAACTACCAACCTCTCACCGTCGCAGAGGTTACCGCCGAGCGAGACAACGCTCTTACTTTCGGGCACTACACCCCAGGGGTTCAAGAAGTCATCCGGAACTTCCTCGAGGACCCCGATGGCAAGCGTGACGCGACACGCACACTCGCCCTGCCCAGCCACCCTCGGGTCACCGGGCCGAACGGTGAGGTGACCAAAAACCCCCGCTACCTTCAAGACCGCCCGGACCTTCATAACGCCAGAGGCGAACACCTGGCCGAAGTCGGAATGCGCCTCTACCGTGGTCTCGACTCTTCCACCAAACCCCTTACCCCGGTCAATGCCGTCCTTCCCGGCCGGAGACTCAACCCTCCCGACCCAGACGCCGGAATCCGGAACCTCGCGGTCTATGGACCCATCCACTACCAGGAGCTTCCCGAGCTCTTCATGGATCTCATCGCCTGCCTCACCGGAAAATCCCCTTCCACCACTGGTGCCGGGTCCGAGGGCGCCCTCACCAAGGGACCCTTCAACGCCCTGCTCCCCATCCATGACCTCAACGATGAACTTCGCTCACTCCTGCGCACCAGGCAGCCGGTCTTTTCAAGTGTGGCGGGATATGTAGGGCCTCGTTTTCGAGTCGATCATGACGTCTCCCTTCTGGTTCCGGAAGTCTGGTCTCGCATGCACATTCACGAACGCGAGCCTGCCTGGCTGATTGAGCATGAGATGCTTGAGAAATGCGAGGACTTCGAGCACGCCGGAGAGACCATCCTCGCCTCACGCCTCGGATACCGTATCAACGAAAAATTTGTAGCTCGTTTTTTCGGGCGGGTCTTTGCTGAGCCCGGGACTGTGTTTCCCGCAGACATGCTGCGCCCCGAAATTCAAGATCTCGAGGCCCACGCCGATGGCATCAAAAACATCTGCGAATCCATGGAACGGGTCTCTCACAATTACTTTGAGGATGGTTCGATCGACTACGCCTGCCCACCTCTCAAGGCTCTCCTCCATATCATGCGGGACGGTCACTACGACGGGCTGGACGTTCATGACCCCAGCATCCGTGCCCTCTTCGCGCTCGATGCGCTCGACGACTAACGAGAATTAGCTGGCTGCTTGGCTGCTTGGCTGCTTATTAGGAACGCAGCGCGTAGGCCAGATGAGGCGTGAAGAGCTCCGGTTCGAGCAGAAACGAGTCGTGCCCCTTCTGAGAGTGCACCGTGATGTGCATGTTCGGCACCTCGGCCTGGTCGAGAGCCAGCTTCAGGCGTGACTGCTGTTCCGGGTAAAAACAGACGTCCGAGTCGATGGTAAAAATGAGGTAATGCTGGTCCTCACACCTCTTGAAGACGTCGGCATCCACACCCCCGCTTTCGCCTACCAGGTCGAAGCGCTGCCAGGCATCGACTATTCGCAGGTAAGTGTTGGCATCAAAGCGTCGCACAAACTTATTCCCTTGATGGAGCATATAAGATTCCAGGCTCAGATTCAGCTCATACCAGGAAAGATGGTCCTCAGGTTGCTTGATATCCCCCCTGGCCCGTCTTTCGATCGTCTCGATTGAAACAAAGGTCTTGTGACTGATTCTCCGGGCCAGGGCAAGTCCCGCATCCGGATGTCTGCCCTCGTAGTAGTCGCCGTGTCTGAAATGTGGATCGCTCTCGATTGCGCTGATCTGCTCAAAATTCAGAAGATGCTGGAGCGGAGAAGTGACCATCGAGCTGGCCATGGTGATCACATTGCGCACCCGATCCGGGCAGTCGGTTGCCAGTTGTAATGCGAGAAGCCCTCCGACACTCGAACCCACAACGGCGTGAAGCCTGTCGATGCCGAGCTCATCGAGCAGCGCAAGCTGCGAACGCACGATATCTGAGACAGACACCCGGGGGAATCTCGATCCATAAGGCTTGCCGTCAGCCGGATGCGCAGAGGACGGCCCGGTCGACCCGTAACAGCCTCCCAGGTAGTTCGCACAGATCACGCAGTAGCGATTGGTATCGAGTGCTCTACCCGGACCGATGAAGAGGTCCCACCACCCTTCCCTGCACTCGGAAGTCCAACGGTCTCCGAGTCCCGGAACCTCAGGGTTTATCCCAGCGGCATGCTGACTGCCACTGAGGGCATGGAAAAGCAGAATCGCGTTGTCCTTCGCCGGCGAAAGCTCACCATAAACCTCATAAGCCAGATCGAAGCTCTCCAATGCACCGCCACTGGCCAGAGGGAAGCTTTCTGAATAGTGAAAAAACCGGGACTCGACTTTACCGACTCCCTCTGAGGATTTACGAACCATGAGGCGACAAGGTTCGCTTGAAGCAGGAGCTTTTGCAAACCTGATGACACGCACCTGCTGCTGCATGAAAAACAGGCATCTTTACGACGTGACTGACGGCGCTTTTTTCTGATCGGTCTTCTCTTGTGCAAAACCCATAATTTGCGATATCCTTTCGGTCGGTGAGCCTGCGGCTTCTTCCGAAGATGGATGAAAGAGCGATACGAAATTACTGGAAAGATCGGGCAGGGCGGGGTGGGCGCCGTCTACCGCGCCTATGATCACCAGCTGAGCAGGGTCGTCGCACTCAAGCGCCTGCTCCCCCCAGACGAGTCGGAGCTTGATGAAGCGCCCGATCAACTTCTCGCCAAGGAGGCAACCCTGATGTCCTCCATCACCCACCCGAATATCATCAGCGTCTACGACGCCGGGGTGGACGAGGACGGCGGCTTTGTCGTGATGGAATATGTCGACGGGGAAACCCTCGATGAAACCGTGTCCCGAAGTGCCTTCACCGAAGGCGATTTCATCAACCTCGCCGAGCAATGCCTTGACGGGCTCACCGCGGCTCAGGCAGTCGGCATGCTCCACCGCGATATCAAACCATCGAACCTCATGATTCGCTGGCTTGCCACTGGACGCTTTCAGGTCAAGATCGTCGATTTCGGACTCGCCAAGCTCACCGTCAAGCCAACTATCCAGACGATCGATCATGGAGATGCGATTCTCGGCTCGATCTACTTCCTCGCTCCGGAGCAGTTTGAACGCCGTCCTCTGGATAAGCGCACCGATCTCTACGCCCTCGGATGCGTCTTCTACTACAGCCTTACCCAGCAGTATCCTTTCCAAGGCAACAACGCGGCCAGCATCATGATGGCGCACCTGGATCACAAAATTATCCCGCTGCAGAAATTCCGACCCGACCTTTCAGAGTCAGTCGTCAATTGGGTGAACAGACTTATTTCCAGAGACATGGACGAGCGCCCTGCTGATGCCTCGGACGCAATGGTCGAACTGGCTCAGGTCATTCAAGAGGCAGGCCCGCTCCACAAGCAAAGCCTCTCACCATCGGCGCCAACCAGCCAGGCTCAGGAAGCTGAGGCTGTTACTGTTGCTGAAGTAGACATTCCGACTCTCGAAGAAGACATTCCGACTCTTGAGGAAGACATCCCGACTCTCGAGGAAGACATCCCGACTCTCGAGGAAGACATCCCGACTCTCGAGGAAGACATCCCGACTCTCGAGGAAGACATCCCGACTCTCGAGGAAGACATCCCGACTCTCGAGGAAGACATCCCGACTCTCGAGGAAGACATCCCGACTCTTGAGGAAGACATCCCGACTCTTGAGGAGGCCATGCCTGTCCTCGAGCCTACCCTTCTCCTCGAAGATGCTCACCCGATTGCGGAATCGCAGGAGGTCGCTGAGCCCACCGAAACCAACTCACCGATGATCACCTCGCGAGCAGGATCCTCCTCACGAAAACTCGTCACCGGCTCCGTGCCCAGCCATGCGACCAAAAGGTTGAACAGCTCGTCCCCACCCCCCGCCAACCGACTGACCACTACCAACCAGACTTCAACCAACCGACTGACCTCAACCAACCGACTTAACACCACAAACCTGCCGGGCACGACGAGCCGACTACACCAACTACCGGACGATTCCCACCAAACCGGCATAAGAAAACTCGGAATCATTCTCGCCTGTCTTCTGGCAGTCTTCCTGGTGGTCTTTTTCGTTCTCAGAAGCATCTCTTCGAAATCCGATCCCCAGGCGCCTACGGAAGCTTCACAAGCGGACGCAAAAGGTTGAGCAAGGAATGCCTGGAAAGAGAAACCCATCCCACTGCCATCCTCTCTCCTCTCCTTTCCTCTCCTCGAAACGAAAGAATCTTTTTGCTCCTCCGCTAATTTCTCCCCGAGCTCTATCCACCTTGACCAGTTCTTTCCCGAGTGGTTAGCTTGCTCACCTTCATCCTCGAAGCCGCATGGAAAACGTCATCATCATTGGAACCGGCTGCGCCGGCTTTACCGCCGCCACCTACGCCGCCCGGGCCGAACTCGCGCCGCTCATCCTCTCGGGCACCCAACCGGGAGGACAACTGACAACGACCACTGAGGTCGAAAACTACCCCGGCTTTCCAGAAGGCGTCATGGGCCCCGATCTCATGATGCAGATGCAACAACAGGCAGAGAAGTTCGGCGCCCGGGTCGAGTATGCCACGGTCGATAAAGTGGAAAAAACCAGCGCTGGTCACTTTGTCATTTACCTTGAAGGCGGCAGCACAAAAGAAGCAAAAGCCGTCATCATCGCAACTGGTGCTTCCCCACGCCACCTCGGTCTTCCTAACGAAAAAGAACTCGTCGGCCACGGCCCTCACCTCCTGTGCAACCTGTGACGGCGCCTTTTACCGGGATGTCCCGGTCGCCGTGATCGGAGGGGGAGATTCTGCCGCAGAGGAAGCCACCTTCCTCACCCGCTTCGCCTCTAAGGTCTACCTGATCCACCGCAGAGACGAACTTCGTGCTTCCAAAATTATGGCCGACCGCGCCCTGACGAACGCGAAGGTCGAACCAGTCTGGAACGCCACGGTTTCCGAATACATTACCGATGACAAGGGCGAGATGACCCGAATCCGGATCAAAGACACTGTCGACGGCGTAGAGCGGGAACTCGAGGTCAAATGCGTCTTCGTTGCTATTGGCCACGTGCCCAACGCGGGATTCCTCGGTGACCTCGTCGATACCGACGAAAACGGATACATCATTCAACAGCCTGCCGGCACCACGAAAACCAACCTCGCAGGCCTCTTTGCCGCGGGCGATGTCGCCGACCACGTCTACCGCCAGGCCATCACCGCAGCCGGTGACGGGTGTCGCGCCGCACTCGACGCAGAACGTTTTATCACCGACCTGGAAGAAGCTTAGACCGCAGCATTCGATCATGGCAAAAGTAGGCATCATTATGGGGAGCACGTCGGACTGGCCGACGCTCGAGCACGCGAGTCGGCAACTCGATGACTTCGGTGTCTCGCACGAATCCCGAGTCGTCAGTGCCCACCGAACTCCGGATCTCCTCTGTGATTACGCAAAGAACGCTGCCGGACGCGGACTGAAAGTCATCATTGCCGGCGCTGGAGGTGCCGCCCATCTACCTGGCATGACTGCCTCGATGACCCTCCTTCCTGTCCTCGGAGTTCCGATCGAGTCACGGGTTTTGAAAGGCGTCGACTCTCTTCTCTCTATCGTTCAGATGCCGGCTGGAATTCCTGTTCCTACTCTGGCCATCGGCAAGGCAGGAGCCATCAACGCTGCACTCTCCGCCGTCGCTATCCTCGCCCTCGACGATCCGGAACTGGCCGCAAAACTCATCGCCTTCCGCACCGAGCAGACCCAGGCCGTCCACGACTCCCAGTCCGAGCTTCCAGAATAAAGCTCAGGCACCACGGAGAGCATCGGACAGATTCTGCAGCCACCCGATTACTTTCCTTCTATTCTCAACATGCTCCAACCAGGCCAGAACCTCGGCATCATCGGCGGCGGCCAACTCGGTCGCATGCTCGCGCGCGAAGCGCGCGTCGGAGGGTTTAAGGTCGTCGTTTTTACTGACGAATACCCTCCCAGCCCGGCCGGTCAGCTTGCTGACAGAGAAATCAACGCCCCTTACTTCGACCCCGAGGCAGTCTCCGACTTTGTCTCGGCTGTGGATGTTGTTACTCTTGAATTTGAAAACATTCCCGGGGAATTCATCGAAGCGGTCGAGCAGCGACGGCCCGTCTTTCCACCGCGCAGTGCCCTCCACCTCTGCCAGAACCGAGAACGAGAAAAAGCCTTCCTCCGGAACGAGGAAATCCCTCATGCGCACTTCCGGGTCGTCGATGACCCGGTTTCTCTTCAAGGCGCTGTCGATGACCTCGGTGGCAAGTGCATGCTTAAGACCGCTTCCTTCGGATATGACGGTAAGGGGCAGGTTCGGCTCGACGGTTCTGAAGACATGGATGCAGTCTGGCAGGCATTCGGCGCCCCGAGGGGGGTGGTCGAAAAGCTCATCAATTTCCGTTGCGAGCTCTCAGTCGTAGCTGCCCGTGGGCAGGATGGGCGCTTCGTCCACTTCCCGGTCTGCGAGAACATCCACCGCAATCAGATTCTTGACATCACAATTGCCCCTGCTCGCATCTCTCGGGAAATCGCTGCGAAGGCCGCCGAAGTCGCAGAGCAAGTTGCCGAAGCCCTCAACTACGTAGGCACCCTCGCTGTCGAGCTTTTCCTCACTGAGGAGGACGAAATCCTTGTCAACGAGATCGCACCCCGGCCGCACAACTCCGGCCACCACACGATCGACGCCTGTGTCACCAACCAGTTCGAGCAGCAGCTCCGTGCAGTGGCCGGCATCCCCCTGGGTGACACCAAGCAACACACCCCAGCCGTGATGGTGAATATTCTCGGCGACCTCTGGCCGGAAGGAGGTGGAGACCCTGACTGGTCCCCTATCCTTTCCCACCCCACCGCCAAGCTCCATCTCTACGGCAAACGCACTGCCAAACCGGGGCGAAAAATGGGACATTTCACCGTCCTCGGGGAGACCCCGGATGCCGCACTCGCTGAGGCACTCGAACTCCGCTCCGCTCTGGGTATCGATCGGTAATTTCACATCTCTCTCACTGGAATACCGATCCCTCCTATGAAGTTTGCCATCTGCAACGAGACCTTCCAGGACCGCAGCTTTGCCGAGCAATGCCGCACTGCCTCCGACCTCGGATACACTGGTCTTGAGATTGCTCCCTTCACTCTGACGGACACGGTTCAGGCGCTGACCGTCTCCGACGCTCGGGCTTTCGGTGCCACCGTGCGCGACCACGGGCTCGAGACGGTCGGACTTCACTGGCTTCTCGCCAAAACAACGGGTTACCACCTGACGTCTCCCGATCGGGAGGTCCGGGATGCTACCCTCAACCATGCCCGGCACCTCGCCTCGATCTGCCATGCCATGGGCGGTTCGATCATGGTCTGGGGAAGCCCGCAGCAACGCTCCCTGGAGGACAGTTGGGATTACCAGGAAGCCTTTGACCGCGCCGCGGAACTCCTGCGATCGGCTTCCGAGCATTGTGGCTCGCTCGGCGTCACCATCGCCATGGAACCACTCGGAACGTCTGAAACCAACTTCCTTACCAGTGCCGCTGAAACAATTCGCCTCCTCGAGGCAGTCGACCACCCGGCCTGCCGCCTCCACCTCGATGTCAAAGCGATGTCATCAGAAGTCGCGGGACTCGGAGAAATCATCCTCGCGAGCGCACCTTTCCTTGCTCATTACCATGCCAATGACCCGAACCTGCTCGGGCCCGGGATGGGCGAAGTCGACCACGGCCCGGCCGCGGCCGCACTGCATGCCATCTCGTATAACGGCTGGGTTTCAGTCGAGGTCTTCAAATACGACCCGTCACCAGAAGAAATTGCCCGACAAAGCATGGCCTACCTCCAGAAAGTTTACGCTCCTTGATCCCTGAACGACCATTTTCCCTCGCTCTACACGCCTATTTGAGCCCGCAAGAAACCAAAGGTCCACCCCGAATTATCGCAGCATCATGAATCCAAATACTTCGCAACGAGAACTGGATACGATCCTCTCGGTCGCTGACAAGGGTTCCATAGAAAAAGCCAAAGCCTACACCCGGCTTTCTGGTCCAGGCTGGTTGCAAGGAGCCATCACCCTTGGCGGCGGTTCCCTCGCGGGCGCGCTCTACCTCGGGGTCATCTCGGGCTTCAATCTCATGTGGCTTCAGCCTCTGGCGATGGTCTGTGGCATCATCATGCTCTCCGGGATCGCCTATGTTACCCTCTCTACCGAAGAACGCCCATTCGGCCTCATCAACCGCCACCTCCATCCGCTCCTCGGTTGGTCGTGGCTGATCGCAACCGTGATGGCTAATATTGTCTGGTGCATGCCCCAGTTCAATCTCGGTCGCGCTGCCGTGCAGCAGAATCTTCTCCCCTGCGTCGGCGAGGGAACCACCTCAACGGTTGTCATCTGTCTCCTACTCTTCGTTACCGCGTTGCTCGTCAACCTGGCCTATGAATCAGATGGCCGAGGAATCAAAGCCTTCGAGATCATTCTCAAATCGATGGTCGGCATCATTGTGCTCTCGTTCTTTCTGGTAGTCGTCACTCTGGGACTCGAGGGGGCGATCCCGTGGAGCGACATCTTCAGAGGCATCATCCCAGACCCGTCCTACCTCTGGCGGCCCGCACCTGCCTATGCAGAACTGATCACCCAATCCTCAAACCCTGCATGGTGGACATCCAAGATCGGACGGGACCAGCTCGACATCATTATTACCGCCTTCGGAACTGCCGTGGGAATCAACATGACCTTCCTCCTCCCCTATTCGATGTTGCGCAAGAAGTGGGGCGAAAAGCACCGCGGCCTCGCCATCTTCGACCTTTCGATCGGCCTGTTTGTTCCCTTCGTCATCGCCACGAGCTGCGTCGTGATTGCCGCCGCCTCTCAGTTTCATGCGAAAGTTGATGATGTGCTCGATCCCGGCGGGATGCCGGTGGCACAGTTCGAAAATTCCGTGAACAAGACTCTCGACAAGCTCAGGCAATCCGAAGGATCCAACCTGGAAACCAAAATGCCAACGACACCCGGCTTGCTGCCATGTTGGTGAAACGGGACAACTTCCAACTCGCCAAGGCTCTTGGGCCTTTGACCGGAGATACGGTGGCACAGTATGTCTTCGGTATCGGAGTGTTCGGCATGGCCCTTTCCACCATCATCATCCTCATGCTGATCAACGGCTTTGCCTTCCAGGAACTTTTCGGAAAGCCAGGAAACAAACCGATCTATTTCGCTGGCTGTGCCATTGCCGGCCTTGCCGGAGCCGCGGGCCCGTTCCTGTGGGGGAATGCCGAAGCCAAGGCGGCTCTCGCAATCCCCACTTCCGTCATCGGAGGATCCCTTATTCCCATCGCCTACTTTACTTTCTTCCTCCTCATGAATTCCCGAAGTACTCTGAGAGACAAGCTCCCCCGGGGTGGCAACCGCATCTTGTGGAACATCCTGATGGGTAGCTCCACCACTATCGCTACCATCGGTTCCGTCTGGGTGCTCTCCAAAAAAGGCCTCCCCGGCAGTCTCGGCATCGCATTTCTCGGCGTCCTCTTTGTCGTTGGGACCATCACTTTCGTTCGCAAAGAACGAAAGGTGGCAGAAGGTTTAAATTAAAAAGTCGGTGCCTGCAGCAGAGGCTGCCAGGACTTCAGCGACGCGTCAGGGAATGAGTTCTCCTTCGATCTACGATTTCCCTGTTTGACCTGCGGGCTTTTTAACTCTGTTTTTGGCCATGCCTCTTGCCACCGTTAAAATCCTCCTTCCGATGCTGCTTTTGCTTGCTTCTGCAAGCGGTCCAGCAGGTCATGGGATAGCTGGAGAACCGCAACAGATCACACGCATCGCCTTCGGATCCTGTTCCCGTCAGAGTTCAAAACAACCACTCTGGAAGCCGATCAAACGCTGCGCGCCCGGAGCTCTTCCTCTTCCTCGGCGATAACATCTATGGCGACACCGACAACATGGAAACGCTCCGCAAGAAATATGCGCAGCAGGACGCCGTAGCTGGCTACCAGCAGCTCCGCAGGCACACCCGCGTCCTCGCCACCTGGGACGACCACGACTTCGGAAGAAACGACGCCGGAGCCGAATACGAGCAGAGGGCAGCCTCACAACAGGTCTTTCTCGACTTCTTTCGCGAACCCGAAGACTCAGAGCGAAGGAAGCAGCAAGGGGTTTTTGGGGAATGGCAGTTCGGAGAGCCCGGAAGCGTGGTCCAGGTGATCCTGCTGGACACCCGCTACCATCGGAGCGCTCTCAGTGACCTGCCCAAGCGCAAGTGGCCGCGGGGCAAGGATTATCTCGGCCCTTACCAGCCGAGTATCGACCCGAATGCCACCATCCCTCGGGGAATCTCAGTGGCAATGGCTTCGGGAAAAACTCCGCAAGCCTGCAGATCTCCGAGTCCTCGGTACCAGCATCCAGCTCATCCCGAACGCTCACGCATGGGAAAAATGGGGCAACTTTCCAGCCGAAAGGAAGCGCTTCTTCCAGCTCATCCGGGAAACCCGAGCCAACGGTATCGTGCTTCTGAGCGGTGACCGTCACCATGCTGAAGTCTCCTGCATGCCTGCAGACCACCCTTCCCACGGCGTCGGCTACCCGATCTACGAATTTACCTCAAGTGGGCTCACTCATAGTCGCAAATCCTCGCCTGACAGCCTCGACACTCACCGTATCCACCCGGTTTTCCGTGAAAAAAACTTCGGGCTGATTCAGATCAACTGGGCGACCAGGGCACTCACGATTGAAATTCGTAACGACGTGGGCAAGCCTGCGATCACGACGAACATCGGAATCGACGAACTGATCTTCCCTGCATCAAATCGCTGAGCTCTGGTTCTCGAGCTTGGCTTCTCCCGGGAACCCGCTAAGAGTTTCTCCTATGGTAGAGATTAAGATCAGCTATGAGGGCCAGCTCCGCTGCAGCGCAGAACACGGCCCTTCCCGTGACACCCTGATAACCGACGCCCCAGTCGACAACCACGGCCGAGGCAAGGCTTTCTCGCCCACCGATCTCGTGGCAACCGCATTGGGAGCATGCATGCTCACAATTATGGGGATCGTGGCACAACGCGATGCTCTCCAGCTCGACGGGACCCGGGTCAAAGTGCTCAAGCACATGAGCACCGATACCCCGAGGCGTATCTCCCGTATCGAAGTCGAACTCAAGGTGCCACTTCCCGAGGACCATCCTGATCGGCCGAAGCTCGAAACTGCCGCCATGGCCTGTCCTGTGAAACAAAGCCTCCATCCCGAAATCGACCTCGCTATACATTTTCATTGGATCGGCTAGCTCTCGGAAAAAACTTCATCTCCACACTCCTGCTGTCTCAAGTGGACGCTTCCCCGAGCCGAGCGTGATCGCTGCAATGCCCTCAAAAAGCAAAACCGAATAAACTTTTCCCTGTCATCGACCCAGCTCTTGTTCGATGATGTGAGTGTTCCGGAGAGGCCGGAATTCTACGCCCTCAGACTTTCTTTCCCTTCTCTTTTTCCTTATGAAAACCGAATCTGCCGTCAAAGACCGCTATGCAGCCGGGGCAAAGGCTCAGGAAGGCGCCCTCTGTTGCCCTATCGACTACGACCCGAAATACCTCGAGGTCATCCCTCAAGAAGTGATCGACCGTGACTACGGTTGCGGAGATCCTTCCAAACACGTTCGTGAAGGCGAGACAGTTCTTGATCTTGGGTCAGGAACCGGAAAAATCTGCTTCATCGCTGCCCAGGTGGTTGGCAAAACAGGGCGCGTGATCGGCGTTGACATGACTGATGACATGCTCGAGGTGGCTCGCGTCAATGCACCGGTTGTCGCCCAACGTATCGGCTACGCCAATGTCGAATTTCGCAAAGGCCGAATCCAAGACCTCGCACTCGACCTGGAACTGCTCGAGTCCCGACTTTCCGAAAACCCCATCGCAGACGCCAACAGCTTCCTTGCGTTCGAAGAACTTGCCGCTGAGCTCCGTATCAAGCAGCCCCTGATCCCGGACTCTTCCGTCGATGTCGTAGTCTCCAACTGCGTTCTCAACCTCGTCAGTGTCTCAGCTCGCGAGCAACTCTTCCGCGAAATCTTTCGCGTTCTCCGGCCGGGCGGTCGCGCTGTCATTTCCGATATCGTAGGCGATGCAGACATCCCGCAGGAACTCCAGGACGACCCACACCTCTGGAGCGGCTGCATTTCCGGAGCCTACCGCGAGGATCTCTTCCTCAAAGCCTTCGAAGACGCTGGCTTCCAGGCCATTCGGTGCCTCAATCTTGATGCCAAGCCCTGGCAGACCGTCAAGGGCTTTGAGTTCCGCAGTATGACTCTCGAGGCAGTGAAGCCACCCGAGGGACCCTGCCTCGAGCAGCACCAAGCTGTCATTTACAAGGGACCCTTCAAAAAGGTTCTCGATGACGAGGGCCACCCGATGGAACGTGGCAAACGCTACGCTGTCTGTGGTCGAACCTACGAATTCTATCGGGCCCACTACCCCGATCAGTTTGAGTTTGTCGACCCGCTGACCGAGGTTCCTGTCGGCGAGGCCACTGATTTCGATTGTACGATCACCCGCCTCCGGTATCCCGAGGAAACCAAAGGAACTGATTACCATGCCACCACCGATGCAAGTGACTGCTGCAGCGGAACAAGCTGTTGCTGATCAGAAATCCCTGCGCTTATACCCCTTTGCAAACTGAGGCTTTCTCTTGCCGGGAAAAAACCTTCCTCTCCTGAAGCGTTCTCTCGCTCGGAGAAAGACAGGCCGTGGGGACGGGACGACAACGCGCGCGCGCGCCATGAAATGAAAAAGCGCCTTAAATCAGGCCTGCTTTTTTCAGGGTCTTAAAGGCGCCGTTCTTATCGATCGTCTTGAGAGCACGCGCGGTGAGGCGAACGCGAATATACCGACCAAGTTCTGGAACCCAGATCCGCTTGTTACGCAGGTTCGGCGAAACAGTACGCTTGTTCGTCTTAACCAGGTTCTTACCGATTCCTCCCTTTTTCTTGGCCAGACCACTTCGATGGATTTTTCCTCCTACGCGAACGTGGGCGCCGGTGATGCTGCAGACTTTGGCCATGGTTTTACAAATAAAAATTCTCGTGATCTGAAAAGGGGCAAGATAGATACCCGTTTTTCCATCTTCGTCAACCAGTCCTTGATCATGGTTTCTGTAGCGCGCCAGCCGGCGGCAGCTATCTTCAGCCTGAAATGCCGAATAAGACGCCACCTGACCTGGAGACCACCACAGGACTCGACGCACTGATCGCAGTCGTCCGTATGCTTCGGGAGCCTGGAGGATGCCCGTGGGACATTGAACAGACCCACGAAAGCCTGACCTCGCATATGCTCGAGGAAGCCTATGAAGCAGTAGCCGCCATCCAGAAAGGGGACAAAGAAAACCTCGAGGAAGAACTGGGTGACGTCCTTCTTCAGGTTGTGCTGCACGCGCAAATTGCTTCGGAAGAAGAACACTTTGATCTCAATGCAATCTCCAGAGGCATCACCAAAAAACTCATTCGGCGCCACCCTCATGTCTTTGCCGAGGTCGAGGCTGAAGACACCTCGACCGTACTCAGAAACTGGGAGGCCATCAAAGCCGAAGAAAAAGGAGCCCAGGCACCGCGCGGACTTCTCGACCAGGTCGGGGAGGGCCTTCCTGCGCTTCTTCGCGCGCAGAAGCTCCAGGCCAATGCGGCCAAGGTCGGCTTCGACTGGCCTGATATCACCGGCGTGCGAGCCAAGGTGGAGGAGGAACTTTGCGAGGTCGATGAAGCATCGAAAGAAAAGGATACCGCCGCACTGGAGGCTGAAATTGGAGACCTGCTGTTTGCCACCGTCAACCTCGCGCGCCATTACGGATTCGGGGCAGAGGAGGCGCTCGCGGGGGCCTCTAATCGCTTCGCCGAGCGCTTTGGCCTCGTCGAGCAGTCTGTAGACAGATGGGAGGAAGAGACGATCGCCTCCCTCGAAGAAAAGTGGCAGATAGCGAAAAGACAACTTTCATCGGGCACCGCGACAGATCCTTCTGCCTGATCCATCCGGGAGGTCCTTACCCTCGCTTCCTCGCCACCCTGCTTCCCAGCCAGCCGCAATCCCGTCTTCCTCGAGATCCTCCGGATAGCCGGAATGGGTCGGACGTGTCTTTCCTACATACTCTGGTAGTTGACGGGCTCTTCGGTTATCGTGATGTCGTGCGGGTGGCTCTCGCGAAGCCCTCCAGCCGTGATCCTGACAAAGGTGGCATGCTCGCGAAGCTCGACCAGAGTCTTTGCCCCGAGGTATCCCATGCCTGAACGCAGCCCCCCGAGCAGTTGGAAAACTACATCGCCAAGATAGCCTTTGAAGGGAACGCGCGCTTCCACTCCTTCAGCCACAAGCTTGCCGGAGGCATTCTGACCGTAACGATCGGAGGAACCTTTTCTCATCGCTTTCAGCGAACCCATTCCTCGGTAGGCCTTGTAGCGCCTACCTTGGAAATTCACCGTGTCGCCGGGACTCTCGCGAGTGCCCGCAAGAAGAGACCCCAGCATCACGCACCCCGCCCCGGCGGCGAGTGCCTTGACGATATCTCCGGAATAACGAATTCCTCCATCAGCGATCGCTGTCACACCCTGCGAGGCGCAGTAGTCCGCCACTTCGCGAATGGCTGAAAATTGAGGCACGCCCACTCCTGCTATGACTCGTGTCGTACAGATTGAACCTGGGCCAACCCCTACCTTCACGGCAGCGGCACCCGCGTCTATGAGCGCCTTTGCCCCATCCTTCGTGACCACATTCCCAGCGACGACAATGGCACGACCGCTGCTCAGTGAGACCAGCTTCTCGACCACACTGCAAACTCGTGATGTGTGTCCGGTGGCGGCATCGATAAACAGAGCATCCACTCCCGAATCGAGGAGGCCTGCAGCCCGGTCGAAACAGTCCTCTCCCACCCCGACGGCGCCCCCTACGCGAAGCTGCCCATTCGCGTCTTTGCAGGCATTGCTGAAACGTTGCCGCTTCTCGATATCCTGACTCGTGATCAGGCCCGTGAGTTTTCCCTCCGCATCGACCAATGGCAGTTTTTCAATCCTGTTCTTGTAAAGAATCTCTCTCGCTTCATTGAGCCTGGAAACCTCAGTCGCAGTGACCAGTCGCTCCCTCGGCGTCATGACATCAGCCACCGTTCGCCTGTTGTCCTCGATGTACCAGATGTCACGGGTCGTGACCATCCCGACCAGGTAGCCTTTCTCATCCACCACAGGAAAACCGGAGACTCCCTTCTGCGCCATGACCTCCTGCAACTGGGCCAGCGTCAAATCAGCAGAGACCGTGAATGGGTCATTAATTACGGTGTTCTCTGAGCGCTTTACTCGAGCCGCCTGCTCGGCCTGAAGCTCGACGGGCATATTCCGATGAATGACGCCAAGCCCACCCTCTCTGGCAAGAGATATCGCCAACTCCGACTCGGTAACCGTATCCATCGCCGATGACACGATCGGGATATGAAGCGGGAAGCCTTTGGCCAGTTCTGTGGCTACGCTGACCTCGTCCGGAATCACCTCGCTGCGCTGAGGAACAAGGAGGACATCGTCAAAACTCAGACTCAGTGGTATCTCGCCCATGGGTCATTAAGATCAGCTTGTGCCCCGTGTCAGCAAAAATCTGCAGTCAGGCGCATTTTTCTCAAAAAGCTCTTATTAGATGGTTTCCTCTTCAGATCCCTCTTCGAGGGGTATCTTCCTGGTGTCCGGCTTGGATTTCCGCCCCTTCTCCCAGGGCTCGTTTTCCATCATGCTGCGAGCGTTCTCAATTTTTCTCCGTACAGATTCCGGAATCTTCTGGTAATCCTCCTCGCCATCGTATGGACCCTCGTAGATCAGTCGATTCTCCGCATCCTGAAGGCGCAGTTTGAAGGTGCCGTTCCGCCCCTGCAAGAAAATGTGATGTTCCCCGTCACTAATATTGATGGCTGTTGAACTCGACTCCACAACTCGGTTTTTCGAATTCCATCCTGGTGAAGATTCCAGAGGCGATTCCGGGTCTCCCGGAAATGGTCGCGATCGCCCTTGCCAGCCACCCGGGAAGCCATTGACTCTCCCAGGCCCTTGTTCGAAAAACTGTCTCCGCAGGTCTTCCATGATCTGATCAACATGACTGCCCGGATGAGAACCACCTGGCACCCCAGCCAAAAGGACCTCCTGGGAAGGCTCCTTGATCACCGAAAAAATACTGCGGCCCCGGAATAGCTCCTCCTCGGATGTTGGAGCTTAGGTCCCCTGAAATTTGGGCAGGAGCGCTTCCCAGAGTTACGGTAATGGTCCGCTTTTCGCCTCTCCTGCGGACATGCAGCTTCACTTCTGAGCCAGGTTCCCGGCGTCGAACGAGCAAGACTAATTGACGGTCTCCGACAATAATCTGCTCGTCCAGACCGACAAGAATATCCTGGATCTCCAACCCCGCTGCCGAAGCCGGACCCCTCGGATCCAGATACTGCGCAACCAGACCCACCCCTTCCTCAATTCCGAGTTGCCTGCGAAGCGACGAGGAAATCGGAGCAAAGCCAGCGCCGAGATAACCTCTCTCTGCAGGTGCGGACTGATCAGAATTCGTTCTTGAGCTTTTTTTCTCCGATCTCGGAGGGGCTCCTTCTCCGCCGAGGGGAATGAGAAACAGAAGGGTGGCAAGAGGCAGGAATTTCAAAGAAGCCAAGGTTTTCATCATCGATGGTTGCTTTTGAGGAATGGAATCATCGTTCACATTTCTTCACGTAAGAATACTCATGTCGGAAAAATTCCATTTTCTCAACCCTTCTTCTGGAGGATAATTGCCGATGAGGATTGTTCTGCCTGAGGTAAAACTTCCCGACGAGAAAATCGCCACTCCGCACGGCCAGATGGTGGTTCCGGGACATCGAATCGCCGGACGCTCACTTGAAATTGACTCTGGAGAAATCTCCCAGCTCCTCGAAGAAGCCAGAGAGGCATCTCTCCTCGCCTACGCGCCCTTTTCAAAGTTCTCCGTAGGCGCTGCCCTTACCATGGCCGACGACCCGAAAAAGAACATTTTCACCGGTAGCAATGTCGAGAACAGTTCCTTTGGAGCAACCAACTGTGCCGAGAGAACAGCGCTTTTTTCGGCAAGCTCCTCCGGCTTCCGGTGCATTCGAATCATGGCACTCGCTTTCGCAGAGAAGCTCCCTCCTGAAACCTCGCTCTCTGACCGATCACCCTGCGGGATCTGCCGCCAGGTTCTCTATGAATTTGCCGACGATCAGACGCTTCTAGCCATCGAAAGCACGGAGGACGGGAGACTCTGCGACCTTCTCGACATTGCGCGTCTTCTCCCGTGGGGATTTCGTTTTCAAGGCAAACCAACGTCGGGCTGAATCGCCGCGCATTAACCCCGCCATGCGTCACCCGGGAGCGTCCTGAGGTGGCTGCGGATCAATCTCCTCAGACCGGGCAAGCGATTCTTCTAAAATGGAATGTCGTCTTCTTCGTCAAGCTCACTGGCAGTCGAATCCGTTTCGGAAGGTGGTGACGCCGATTCAGCATCCGCAGCGCTTGCCGAGGGTGCTGCTGCTGCCGTGCCTGGGCCAGACCCGTACGAGGAGGCTTCGCTGTCGCCTCCGGCAGGTATGGGAGCGCCCTCGCGCCCTTGAGAATCTCCACGACTCCCTATAAAGCGCATATTTTCGCAGACCACGCGGAGCTTGTTGCGCTTTTCACCGGTATTTTTGTCTTCCCAGCTGTCAAGTTGGAGCCGTCCTTCGATGAATACCGATCGGCCCTTGTGCAGATACTGACCCGCGAGTTCTGCTTGCCTTCCCCAGACCGTGATGTCCACGAAGGTGACCTCTTCCCGTTTCTCTCCGCTATCGAGAGTGTAAGCCCGATTCACTGCGAGACCCAGATCGGTAACCGCATTGCCTTTGGGTGTGTACCTAACCTCCGGATCCCGAGTCAGGTTCCCCATGAGTAAAACTTTGTTATACGAGGACATAACGGATGCTTGCTTTGAGTCGAATTTCTTCAGGCGATTCGCTGGTAATATTGCTGATAAATTTTCGTGTTGAGACGGAGCTTATTCTTTACTTTTTCGATAATCTCCGGCCCTCCACTGAATGCTATCTGCACGTAATAACCACCTGAAACTCCTCTTGGAGCGGAAGAAAACTTTTTTTGACCAAGGTGATCGACCTGGCCGAGCTTCGCTCCCTCTCCCTCCATCTCCTTGCCAATTTTACTGACCATATCATCGACTGTTTCTTCCAATGCATTGGAGTCGAGGACGATCAGGGATTCGTAATTTCTATTCATTGCTTCGTGCTTGTCTTGGATCTTTCTTTCACTGGGCGCGCTCAGGGAGGTTCACCCTGTCGCATTAAATCTACTCATTGCACTCTCGACACCATTTTCGAGAACATAGGTAACCGCCTGTGTAGCATGGCGAAGGACTTTTTCAAGCTCGGATCGCTCCTCATTGGTAAATTCATCGAGTACAAACTCAGAAAGCTCCTTCCTCGCCTCTTCCTGCGGTGCAATCCCCACCTTGAGACGCGGAAATTCATCAGTTCCCAGTGCCCGAATCGTATCACTGACTCCGTTGTGCCCCCCTGCAGATCCCTTCGGGCGGATGCGAAGTTTCCCGAATGGAAGCGAAACGTCATCGTAAACGACCAGGACCTGACTCGGAGCGAGTCGGTAATGTCTGGCGATCCGGGAAATGGCATCCCCACTCAGATTCATAAAAGTAAGAGGCTTGGCCAGGATGATGCTGTCCAGCTTGGCGACCTCTGCCTTCCATGTCTTCGCCTGCACCCACTTTCCCTCGCGCTCATGCGCCACAAGATCGACGACCATGAACCCGAGATTATGACGGGTCTTCACGTAGCACTTCCCCGGATTCCCGAGCCCCACGATCAAGCGAACTTTGGCGCGATCGTCTTGTTTTTCACTCCCCGCAAATCCAGAAAAGAAATCGAATGCCACGCTTCTGGTAAAAAAGGCACATCAGGCCCTGTGGTTGTGACTCCCATCGATGTCAGGGAATACTCTGATGAGAGAAACAGATGCTTAGGATTCTTCTCCGGCGGCGGCTTCTTCACTACCTTCCGCGTCGCCTTCTGCGCCTTCTGCTGCTGCAGCGGCCGCCTCGTCTTCCTCTGACTGGGCAACCCGACTCTCCTGCACCATGGCAACCACTACCCCGTCATCCAAGCTCACGGTCACACCTTCCGGCACTTCGAGTTCGCTGATGTGGGCGGCGTCTCCGACGTCGATATTTTCAACATTCAAAGACAGGGATTCCGGGAGATCCTTCGAGGCACAGATCACATTGAGGGCCTTGAGCTGCTGGTCAAGAACGCCACCGTTCTTGACCCCGATGCATGTGCCGACAAGAACGATAGGCACCTGCGCATTGATCTGATCGTCCTCTTTCACGGCCCGAAAATCAACGTGCACAATATCGCCCTTCAGATAGTCGTGCTGAACAGCCTGAATGAGAGCCAGTTGCGTTCCCGCTGCTCCTTCGATCTGAAGATCAACCAAGACGTTGTCTGAGGCCGATCCGTGCAGAAGGTCCGTGATGGCCTTCCGGTTAATCTTGAGGTTCGCATTTTCAAAGTTGCGCCCGTAGATGATGGCGGGGACGAGTCCCTCTTTCCGCATCCGGTTAATCGCTGAGCTTCCGCTCCGCTGCCTTGATTCTGCTATGAGGCTGCTGTGCTGTGCCATCGGTCTAAAATTCTCCTGTGAATGGTTCTTGAAATCGAGCGCGGAGAGTAGCCGCCAGGATCCTAGATGTCAAAGAGAGATGTCACCGACTCTCCCCAGTGAATTCTTCGGATCGCCTCACCGAGCAGTTCTGCGACGCTCAGCGGGGTGACCCGCTCGCTTTTTTCAACCGGTGTGCTGTTGGTTGTGACCAATTCCTGAATGGGAGAGTCCGCCAGACGCTTGATGGCCAGGTCAGACAGTACTGCGTGGGAGACGCCAGCGTAAATGTCCTTAGCGCCCCTCTCACGGAGAAGTTGGGCAGCGGCAGTCAGCGTACCCGCCGTCTCTGTCATGTCATCCACGAGCAGCACATTCTTCCCTTCCACCTCTCCGATGACGCTGAGGGCCTCGACCTTGGTGGCACTGATCCGGTTCTTCGCCACAATGGCAAAATCAACACCCAGAGCACCCGCATAAGCATGTGACATCTTGATGCCTCCAACATCTGGAGACACCACTACGAGGTTATCTATTCCCTTTTTCTTCACATAGTTAATCAAAACCGGGGCGGCATAGAGATGATCCACGGGGATATCAAAGAACCCCTGGATCTGCCCGGCATGGAGATCCATCGTCAAAACACGATCCACCCCGGAGGCAACAAGGAGATTAGCGACAAGCTTTGCGGTGATGGGAACCCGCGGCTGATCTTTCCGGTCCTGCCGCGCATATCCAAAAAATGGAATGACCGCAGTGATGCGTTCGGCGCTCGCCCGCTTCGCGGCGTCAACCATGATCAGCAACTCCATCAGATTCTGATTGGTCGGCGGGCATGTGGGCTGAATTAAAAATACGTCCCTGCCCCGAACATTCTCGTTGATCTTGATGAAGGTTTCACCGTCCGGAAACGTATCGACGTTGCAGGCACAGAGTTCGACATCAAGGACGTCACAGATGCTCTTCGCCAATTCAGGATGAGCTCGGCCAGACAGTATCTTCATCATGGGATCTAAGTGTTTTTTCTATGGTTGCGGGTGCCTTCAAGTTCTAAGGCGATCTTTGCAGAAACTCACGCCCTTTTCCTCGATGCCTTCACTTTTCTTGTCCAGCCTCTTGCTCCAAAGCACGCTGTTCTCTGATATAACCCATATCAGAATGGACCGAGCTCGTATCATGCATGGTCCGGGAAACTCCTCCCACCGAACGGTAGAAAGCCTCAGCCTCATCCCAACGCCCCATACGAAGTAGGTGTCTTGCGTGACTGATGCGAATGTTTGTGTTGATCGGCGCCAACTTGATCGTCTCCTCTGAAAGGCGATCCGCCTCGGCCGTAAGCCCGAGCCAGTCGAGGCACTCGAGATAGACGATCCGAGAATAGACGTCGCGGGAATCAAGGGCTACCGCCGTCGCGAAATCCTCCCTTGCCTTCACAGCGATCGCCCGGGAGACGAGCGGAGACATTCTGCTGCTCAGCATATTCATTCGTGCGACCCCACCATGATAAAAGATCAGTGGGTTATAGGGGTCGTGTTTTTTTGCGCGGTTGATCAGATTGATGCGCTCAAGCTCCGGCCTGTTCTCGGCCTCGGCGAACCTGGATCGCTCAAACAGATACTCGGCCGGGAGATAACGTATCCCCCCGTAGAGAAGACAACAACCAGCCACAGCCACCCCTGACTTCACAATGGCGCGCAGCCCGGCCTTTCGGATCGGACGGTAGGAAAATTTCTTAAACCCGGGATTGGCAAGAATACCGAGGAGCACGGCAGCCGGAATAGCTACGGCGGGCAGGTGCATGGGAAACTCAAATGCGGAGGCGACAATAAGCGCGGCGGCGGCGCAGAGAGCGCCAAGCGCCAGGCCGAGATTCATGCTCCCTTTAGACACTCTTCTCTGATACACACGCTCGCTGCAGAACCACTGCAAAAACCTGCTGCAATGCACCACGCAAGCGGCCAGGAAAAAAACCATGAGAAGTATGCCAAGAAGGCCGTAGTCACCCAAAAGCTGAAGATACTCACTATGAGCGAAGCGAGCCTCGAAAAGCCAGGGCGGGGTTCCCAGAGGCCGGAATTCGCGCCAGTAACTGTCGAACGTGCGACTCCCTGTTCCGATGAGAGGCGCTGTTTTAAACTGCTCGTAAGCAGCCCACCAGTACCACTTGCGGTCACCAAAGGCAGTGAACACTTCTCCCAGGTGGAAGCCTTGGTAACGGCCGCCAACAAAACGCGAAGCAAGAAACCATCCGAGGGCAGAAATCCCGACACCGATCGACGAGGTTGTTACCAGCACGCGCGCGAACCGGTCCCTGTAAAGCCTGGCTCCAAGATACAGCGAAAGAACAAAAAACAGCACCATCCCGACGCCCGCAGCGAGAAGTGCCCCCCGGCTTGCCGAAGCCCCGATCGACACCATGGCGACGAGAGCAAGAAGGAAAAGAAAGATCCGTTTGAGCGGCCGTCCTCCGCCAAAAAAACAGAGACCGAGAGCGGGGAAGAGAAAGAGGAGCATGAAGCACCCGAGGTGATTCGGGTCGATGAAAAGCCCCCCTGCGCGGCCTCCGCCACCAACTGCGGCAGGGCGGTCGTAACCGGGCAGAATAAAGTAGGTTTCATTACCAGCCAGGTGAACGACGACGACTATAAAATTCACCACCACGAGAACCGCGGTCAGCCAGAACCAGGCACGACGATAAGTCGGGTGGGAGAAGAGGGATGCTGAGAGAGCAAAGGCGATGAACGTGGCAAGAGCGAGCGACGTATCCATTCTCGCCTTGTAGACTGGGGAGAAAAGACCGCGACAGGATAGGTAGGCAACCAGGAAAGCCCCTGCGAGAAGACAGAGTTCGCAGGGAGCGTGAGGAAGTCGCACCCGCCATTTGAAAAGTGCAAGAACAGCTACCAGGCCGAGGGCGAGATAGCCAGGCCACTGGAAGAGCATATTCGTTTCATCAGCCCCTGCAGCTCCTACCCCGGTGTTTGTTCCCAGGACACAGGCCAGGCTGTAGCCGACTAAAAAAAGGACGAAGAGAAAAGTCTGCATCGAATCACGGACCCGCGCCGGGTGAAGGGAAAGTGCTTTCTATGGAATGATCCCAGACTTTTCGCCTGAGACGCGCAGTCCCTCAGACACTCAAGAAACACCAGCTCCTCACTTCGTTCCAACTCTTTTCCCTCACGGTCGCCTCGGAGCAGCACTGCAACCTGACGCCGACAAAGGCCCTGCTTTTGATAAGAATTCGGGCCGGTTTTCTTCATTCTCAGGAGAACAAACCGCGTAGTTTTCGATTTGCTCGTCTCGGTTCCCAAGCTAAGCCTTCTGCATGTCTGACAAGCCGCTCGTCCTCATCCTTTGCACCGGAAACTCCTGCCGCTCACAAATGGCTGAGGCGTTCCTCAAGAAAGCGGGTGAGAAGAGCCTCGAAGTCGCAAGCGCTGGATCGAAGCCGAGCGGGTTCGTCCACCCTCTCGCCATCGAGGCGATGCATGAGCTCGGCATTGATCTCATGGACGCACGCTCCAAATCGCTCGAGGAATTCCTCAACCGTGAGGTCGAGACGGTGATCACCGTCTGCGGAAACGCCGACCAGGCCTGCCCGGGCTTTCCTGGGCAGGTGCGTCGTTACCACTGGGGCTTTGACGATCCCGCTCTGGCCGGCGGCACAAAAGATGAACAGCTCGAAATCTTCAGACAGGTTCGAGATGAGTTGCAGCTAGTCTTCACTGCTTACGGCTGCGGCCGGGTCGACAGCGCCACCGCAGGCACGTGACCGAGCTCAGATCCCGTAGATTTGGAGAGTCACAGGGGTCAAGCTACGCCCCTAAAACCGGCTCGAGGGGCACATCTGGCGTGCTCACGGGGGCTTCCATCGACGGGTTGGGCGCCTGCGGGGAAAGGTCGAGTTTTTCCAGGAGATCAAGGTCGGCTTGCATGGCCGGGTTGCCAGCTGTGAGGAGCTTGTCACCGTAAAAAACCGAATTGGCGCCAGCGAAGAAGCAGAGCGCTTGTGCCTCATCCGAAAAATGGGTGCGCCCCGCGGAAAGCCTGACTTTCGCCTTGGGAACCGCAACACGAACGGTCGCAATCATCCGCACCACATCAAACACGGTGACTGGATCGCTCTCCGCCAATGGAGTTCCGGGCATCGGCATCAGAGAATTGATCGGCACGCTCTCTGGCTGCGGGTTGAAATTACTGATGACTTCGAGCATGCGCAGGCGGTCATCGACTGTCTCACCGAGACCGAGGATTCCCCCACAACAAACCGACATCCCAGCGTCCTGAACGTGCCGAATGGTGTTCAATCGATCCTGAAACGTATGGGTCGAAACAATTTTTGGATAATGCTCCGGCGAGGTGTCGAGGTTATGATTGTAGGCAGTAACCCCCGCCTCCTTCAACTGCTCAGCCTCTTCCGCTCCGAGCTCACCGAGAGTCACGCAGACCTCCATCCCGAGCTTGCTGACTTCACGTACAATCTCGAGAACATCCTCAAAACGCTTGGTGCCACCACGCACTCCCTTCCACGCAGCTCCCATGCAGAAACGCGTGGAGCCCCCGTCACGAGCTGCCTGAGCACGCTCAATCACACAGTCGAGACCAAGCAGCTTTTCCGCCTCGACCCCGGAGCTGTAACGAGCGCTCTGGGCACAGTAGGAGCAGTCTTCACTGCACCCTCCGGTCTTAATGCTCAGCAGCGTGCAAAGCTGAACCTCTTCCTTTTCCCAATGGTCCTCGTGGACTGCACGCGCCTGTTTAAGCAGGGAGAAAAACGGCTGGTGATAAATCTTAGAAAGCTCCTGAAAGTCCATCGAAAGGCGATTCTACCCGCGGATGAGGGTCTTGGCAACGACAGAGGCCATGCTACGAAAAATCGACCCTCACGCCCCGGGGAGAACCTCACCGAGAAGGTCAACAAGGTCACCTGCTGCTTCGACCCCTGCCTTCATTACCTCGCCGTGATCGAGGGATCCCTCACCGAGGCCGGCGCCCCAGTTGGTCAGGCAAGAGAACCCCGAAACCTCAATCCCCAGAACCCGGGCCTGAATTGCTTCCAGAACAGTCGACATTCCAACCGCATCTCCACCGAGACGGCAAAACATCCGCACCTCAGCCGGCGTCTCATACTGCGGCCCCAGGACCCCGACATAAATGCCTTCATAGAGCTCGATCCCGAGGGACTTTGCCCTGTTACGGAAAGTGGCACGCCACGCCTCCGAATAGATCTCTGACATGTCAAAAAAATGCGCACCCCCGAGCAGAGGGCTTGAACCTGTCAGGTTCAGCTGGTCACTGAGCATCATCCATCTTCCCGGCTGAAACTCGGAATTAACCGTCCCGGCAGCATTTGTCAGCACCAGTCTCTTGATGCCAGAGGCATGCAGACAACGAATCCCCGCAGTGACTGCCACTGGTGCATACCCTTCATACAAATGGGCTCTCCCCTCGGCAATGACAAGCCGGGTAGCGCCAAGCCTCGCCAGCACGAAACGACCGGCATGACCGGGAACCCCGGTGCCCGGAAGACCATCAATTTCCTGGTAAGAAACAGTCTCGACCACCTCCATCAAATCCAAGATGGAAGCCAGGCCACTGCCCAGAACCAACCCCAGTTCCGGAGCGAAGTCGACCATCGCACTCGGAAGTTTCCCAAAAAACTCGTTCTCCGGAACAGCGGGCATGAAAATGAGGTTAACTGGTGGCACCCCGGCTGGCAACCAGATGCCGTATTAGCCGGTAGAGGAATCCCAATCTCCCGAGCTCCACTCCAGCTTGGTGCCCCAGCCGAAAAGGTTCACCCCAGATCGACTCGACTTCGACTTCGCGCCCCTCCAGAAAATCGATCATGCTCGACGGGCGGTAATCTCCCATCGCATGGGTGACCTCAATCATCGTCTCTATGAACGCGTTAGGGATCTGATGCCCCAGTGCCCCCGCCGCCGCGATGACTTCCTCCATGAGCTCTCTGATGAGAATCATGAGACCTTCATCTTCGAGCAGTCTCGAGGTCGAAACACCACCGGCCACGATGGACAGACCGTTGAAGGGGACATTCCAGACAAGTTTTTTCCACCGCTCGGTGGCAAGATTATCGACCGCCGCGCTGGTAACGCCGCACGCTTTAAACTCCCTCACCACTCGATGAGTACGCTCTTCCGGGCACCCTCCATCGCCGCAATCAAACTCTCCGATATGCATTCTCCCTTTGCCCAGATGAAGAATTTCTCCGGGTGCAGTGCGATTCAAACAGACATAGCAGAGCCCTCCCAGCACCCGGCTGCCGCCAAAATTTGCAGCCAGAAACTCCTCGTTCCCGAGTCCGTTCTGCAAGGTCAAAAGATGGGTTTTCTCATGAAGAAGGGGAGGGAGCAGTTCGAGCAAGGCCTCATTCGCGGTTGTTTTCACAGCAATGATTACGAGGTCAACCGGACCTATCGCAGCCGGGTTCTGGTAGCACTGGAGTTCCTGAAGATGCACATCGCCCTCTGCCGATTTTATCTTCAGCCCTTTTCGATGGACGTGATCAAAGTCCGATCGCATGAGAAAATGGACATCTCTCCCGGCCTGCGCGAGGCGCGCACCGTAATAGCCGCCGAGCGCGCCTGCACCGACGACAGCAATGCGCAGTTCCTCAGAGGCATGACTTGATTTCATTGATTGGAAATTTTCGGTAAACCACGTGCACAGATTCCAGCCTGAACATACGGCGCTCTCGCACCATCTTACACCATGGGTCATTTCTAACCAGAGCGACCAGAAGTGGAAACCATCTCACACCCTCTCCCAAAGACAGCTCTTATCGAATCACAGCGTATGGGTCTGAAAGGTATTATGCTCGGTATAGGTTGGGCACTTGCATCGCAATACTTCGCCACCATTTCGGACACCGCTGTCCCCTCAACAATCTCTGCGTTCTTTTATTGCCTCCGCGGCAGTCTCGCAGCAGGTTTCATCTGCAGAGATCCATCGCCTTAAGAAACAACGAACGGCCGGAAGGCGACCGAAACTCAACTCCCTAACACTCCATGGACATCCGATGCCCAGTCTGCAACAAACTTTACCCCGAGATCGATTTCGCTCTCGCCGCGAGCAAGTTCGGCTGCGAATGCGGCCACAAGTTTTTCCTCTCTGACGAAGGCGCAGACTCAAAAGTTGAGACCGAGAGATCAAACGACCGGGATAAGAACGAGAGGGCCCCCTCTGTTCCCGAGCCTGAGCCTGAGCCTGAGAATGAAAACAAGCAGGGAGCATGCTCCGGGGAGGAGAGCCGGGAGAACTCCAAAGGCCAGGATGATCTGGAGGATGACGGCAAGAAGACGGACGAGGATGCGTCAGGTCACCACGCCACATCTTTGATGGATGTCGTCTGTCCGAAATGCGAAAAAGCCTACCTCGACATCGAAGCCTCTCTTGTCGGGAGCAAATTCGGCTGCGAATGCGGACATAAGTTTTTTCTGGAAAGGGAAAGCAGTCTTGAGTCCGCAAAAAAAGCCGAGCATCTCAAGGAAAATGACAAACCGGCCGAAGAGGATGCGTCTGAAAATAAAGCAGAGCCTTTTACTACTGACCGCAAGGAATCCGAGGACCGTATTCAAGCCCAGGCGAGGGTTCCTGAGCGGGTTCCTTCGCCTGCTGTCCGCAATATCAACCGAATCGACCTGCACAGCGATCTCGAAGAAGACCCTGAGGACTCCGACATGCTCTACCGCCATGCTTCTCCTCCCCCGCGCAGGGTCTCCCAGAGCGACAGCCCGATCATCGGCTGGATTTTGAACCTGATTCTAGTCTCCCTCCTCATCAGTCTCGCCTACTTCAGCTACTTGTTTTTCACCGACCAGTTAGAGGTCCCTTTCGAGATTAAGCTCCAGTTCAAAGAAGAGGCCGAAACCGTTGACTAGAGAGAATCATCGGCTCCCGCCTGCGAGATTTATCGGCTCCCGCCTGCGGGATTTGCTATCCGAAAGTTCGCACTCCGGAAATCCCTCCATCCACCGCGATGACTTGACCGGTGACGAAGTCGGCAGCAGGAGAAAGAAGAAAAACGACCAGCTGAGCAATCTTTTCAGGGTCTCCCAAGGCTCCAAGGGGATGGCGTTTTCCCGCCGCCACACGCTTCTCCGGAGTATCGATCAGATTTCCCGCGAGTGGAGTATCGGTCAGTGAAGGAGCAACCGCATTGACGCGAACACGAGGAGCCCACTCCGCCGCCAGGGAACGCGCCAGTCCTTCCACTCCTGCCTTCGCCGTCGCGATGCTGGAATGAAACCCCATCCCGGTTCCTGCAGCGACCGAGCTAAAAAGAACAACTGCCGCTTGGTCGGATTTTTTGAGCGCCGGCAGAGCCGCTTGAAGAACACGGACGGCACCGAGAACATTGATCCGGTAGTCTTTAAGGAAATCCTCTTCACTGGTGCGATGAAATGGCTTGAGAGTAATCGATCCCGGGCAGTAGAGGACCCCGTCCAGTCTCTCTGGAAGTGCCGTCTCGAGTGCTCCCGTGTCCTCAGCCTCAAAGGGATGCACTTCTATTCCGAGACCATGTAGATCACCCGGATTACGGCAGAGAGCAGTGATCCGGTTCCCGCGGGCGAGAAGCTGCTCGACAGCTGATCGACCAATTCCAGAATTTCCACCAATGACAAGAATTTCACGCACTGTACTCATCTTGGTTTTTTACGCATGCCAACCCCATCGAGAGACTCAGGGATTCAGCAAAAGCCTCACTCATGGAGAAAATTCACACCAGGCGTGGACCTTTTAACCGAGGACTACCGGGAAATCACTCTCCATTTCAAGAACCCTGCCCACAACTCGAGCCTCGGAGTAGCCAGCCGCAACTAAAGCCTCAACAGCATCGGCAGCCCCCTTTTCAGGAACGCCTGCAAGCAACCCACCCGAAGTCTGCGGATCCACCAGCAAAGGGAAGACCTCATGATCCGTGAACTCATCGACATTTTCGACCGCCTCGAAAGCAGATCGATTGTGATGGTGAAGCGAGCTCAAAATTCCACGACTGGTTACCTCTACGGCACCTGGAAGAACCGGCAGATGATCCATCAGAAGTTCCACCCCGACGCTATTTACTCGATAAGAGCCGCCACTCTCTGTGGCCTTCATCATCTCGGCAAGGTGACCGAGAAGCCCGAAACCGGTCACATCGGTCATGGCACCGGCGCCATGCTCGCGAAGGATTTCTGAAGCCCGGAGGTTATCGAGAAGCATGGAAGCCACCGCCCCGTCGATCCATCCTGCCTTTGCTTCGAGTCGCATTTCCGCAGCAAAGAGACAGCCGGTTCCTAGGGGCTTCGTCAGAATGACAAGATCGCCCGCTCGAAGCCCGCCCTTCCGCGTGGCCCGATCTGCCCGGATGAAACCGTTCGCGCTGATACCCAGAGCCAGGCGATCGCCCTCTGCAGTATGGCCCCCAACCAATGGCACTCCCATACTCTCAAGCGCGGTGGTCAAGCCGTTGAGAGCCTGAAAAAGCGACTCCTCCATCACTGCCTCCGCTCCGAAAGGTGCTACCACAAGGCAGAGCGCGCTGTGCGCCTCGGCTCCCATAGCGAAGATGTCACTCAGGCAATGATTCGCAGCAATCCGACCGAACAGATACGGGTCGCTGATGATCTCCGGAATGTAGTCGATCGTCTGAACCAGGTGCTTTCTGGATGGAACGACGAGAATCGCAGCATCGTCCGGATCATCAATGCCAGCGATCACCTGAGGGAACTCGACGTTCTCTAAACCCGCACGTTCTTCTCTGATCCGATCCATCACCCGAGAGAGGATGGGAGCCCCTACCTTCGCCGCACATCCGGAACACCGCATGGCCGCGCGACGACGTAGAGATTCCAGATCATCATTCCTGCCTGCGCTGTCCTCAACAGCATCGGAGGTGAAGATCTTCATGGCTGGAAGTCGGGAAAATTTCTCCATGAACCTGCGGTCGATTCTATCCTTCCACCACCACATGAGCGGAGAGGCATGGGCAAGGAGCGTCCGCGAAGCGACCGCTGAGCCATCCGCCGTTCCAATGAGACTGAGAAATCCCTTCTGAGGCCGCCACGGGAAAGGTAGCTTTTCAGCGGCAAGGCGGCGCAGGTTGCGCAGCAGCGGTTTGGCCATCCGCACAGCAAAAACACCAGACTTAGGACGCGGGTAACGCGCGATACTCGCGACATCGCCCGCTGCAAAAACCTGGGGAAAGCCTTTCACCTGAAGCGTATCGTCAACAATCAGGAAGCCATCCTTATCAACGGGGAAGCCGGCCTCTGCGAGCCAGGCCGGAGCGTTCGCCTGGGTCACCCAGAAGACCACGTCCGCTGCGATCTTACCGCCAGAGCTAATGCGCACCGCATCCTGCGTGACCTCGATGACCCGCTCCTGAAGAATGACTTCGATTCCACGTTCTCCAAGGATGTTCCCGAGACGGTCACGAACCCCCTGATTATGCCACCGCAGAATATCCTCACCGGCGTGGATCAAGCGGATACATGTGCCTCCACCGAGTTGCTTTTCCATGGCAAGCGCCAACTCCACCCCGCCCGCTCCGCCGCCTACAATGACGAGATTCTGCACCGAAGACGGATCTGCCTTGATGCTCTCCCACCGCTCGAGAAGCTCCGGAACAGGCTTGCTGGGGGTCGCAAACTCCGCGGCACCGGGAACCCCGCCCCAGGATGGAGTCGAGCCGATGTTAATCGATACCAGATCGAAGCTGAGCGGAGCGCGACCTTCGATGAAAACCTCACGTGCCCCGGGATCCATGCCGACAACCGTGGCATGCACAAACCGTGCACCCGCAAAGACACACAACTTGCGCAGATCGATATGCGCTTCTTCGTGGGTATAAAATCCTGCGATATGGCCGGGAAGCATTCCTGAGTAGGGGGCTTCACTGACGTCCGATACCAAAGTGATCTGAACCCCCGGCATCGGTTTCATCCCGACCATCCTCAAAAGCAGGGCATGGCTATGGCCACCCCCGACAAGAACGAGGTCAATGGCAATAGGATCACTGGCTTTCTCAGTATGCACTTCCTCTATCTATCTCACTCCGACGAGCAAAACGCCAGCACAGGCGAAGCCACCCGCCAACCCCCTGATTTTTTCTTCAGCAGACGCATTGATTCGTTCCCACCCTCGCTCATGCGCGATGATCACCAAATCTGAACAGTTTAGAAAAAAATTTCCCTCGGCCTTTTCCTCCGGTGAAACTATCGATATGACTTCACTTCCGCCTGCCTTCAAAACTGAAGCTCCCGCACACCGAGTCCCCGCATCCGGCAGACGCGGGGCGACACGCCGCCCGCAAACTTAGGGTTCCCTCTTCGGCCATTTCTGGCACATTCTTTCGTGCCTCAACTCAAACATGCTGTCATCACCGGCGGCCAGGGAGATCTCGCTCAGGCCATCGCCGAAGAACTTGGCTCCCTGGGCTACCTCGTTGATGCTCCTGGCCGCAAGGAACTCGATGTGACTTCCTCCGAGCAGGTCTCTGCCTACATGGTCGATCGTCCGGGAATCACCCTCCTCGTGAACTGCGCTGGCATCACCCGCGACCGCAGCGTCGCTCGGCTCACCGAGGGTGACTGGGACGCCGTCCTCGACACCAATCTTACCGGTGCCTTCCGTTGCGCCCGCCAGGTGGTCCGACAGATGCTTCAGTCACGCACCCCTGGACATCTTATCCAGATCGGTTCCTTCGCTTCCCTTGCCGGTGATCGGGGCCAGGCCGCCTACGCTGCTGCCAAAGCCGGGCTGATTGGACTCACCCGAAGCCTCGCCCGGGAAGTCGGAGCAAGGGGGATCCGATCCAACTGCGTTCTTCCCGGTTTTCTTGAGACAAAGATGACTGCCGACCTTCCAGAATCGATTCTTGAAAAAGCCCGCATCAATCATTGCCTCGGACGCTTTACCACGGCAAAAGATACCGCACGTTTCATCTCCAACCTCGACTCACTCACCGGCATTTCCGGTCAGGTTTTCAACCTCGACAGCCGAATCACAACCTGATGGTGAGATCCTGACCGTTTGCGCTTATCCTAACCGTCCTAACCGTTCCAAACGACCCACCTGACACATGTCTGAAAAGAAGAAAAATCACAGCATTTCTATCCTCGCCATCCTTGCCATCCTTGCCGCGAGTGCAGGCATTTTCTTTATGTTCACGCTGAAGAAGGCTCAAGAGAAAATTCAGAACCGCAACGTAGATACCCCGCAGGAGAAATCCCAGACTGGCGAGGAAAATTCCGAACCGGTGACTGCCGAGGCAAAACACCAGCAAAAGATAGCTGATACGAACGCTCAGGCGCTTGACGCGCTGCGGAAAAAGCACCTCGCAGCTCTGGCAGCCGGACTTTCTGCCCGCGACATGGAAGCCGTGCAGGCCATGTTTACCCCGGGAGATAATCCCGACCAACCTCGCGTCACCGCACTCGTTCTCGAACGCATCGTCCACGAACTGGGATATACGCCCGACCTGGCGGCAGCAACTCCAGCACCCGCAGGATCAAAGCCGGACAGCTATCTTCTCCCCTTCACCCGGAGCAAAGAAGAAAAGACTGAACGCCATGACCTTTGGTTCGAGTTCAATCAGGTCCCGGAGGGGCGCCCATTCACGGCGGTTGAACTCCCACCCGCCCTCGGCTCGGAACTGCAGAAAAAACCAATAGTTGCCAAGCCAGAACAAACACCACCCTCGGCCACCCCATCACCGCAGGTCGACCCGGAACAAAAAGACGCACCCAGTCCCGCCGAAATCGTTGCCTCCCGTTTCGTTGATGCCGTTATCAAGCTCGACTATCGGAAGGCTCGTGCTCAGAGCATTCCCCAGAAACTGCCTGCTGAAAAAGTGGCCGCTCTCTGTTTTGTTTTTGAGGACGCCCAGGTCCGGATCGATGCAGAAACTCACATTCGCGTCACCGCTGCCACCGAGGAAACCGCATGGGCCATTACCAAGATCTACGTCCCGGCATGGAAAGAAGAACTCGAATTCGGGATGGAGATTGAACGTCGCCCGACAGTCACCACCACGACCGAGACAGCACCTAAAGAAAAAGAAGGACCGGAAGCCTGGGGCATCGCTGCCATCAACCTCTCGGACGTCCTTGCGCGTTACGCCGCACGAACCGAAGCCAGTGAAATCCCCTACACGCCGATCGTCAAGAAACCGAATGGCGGCGAGTCGCTGGTCCTCTACTTTCCCTATGACTCCGATGCAATTCACCCGCGCGCCAAACGCCAACTCGAGATCATCGCACAACTTCTGGAAAGTGACGAAGCAAAGAAAATTCGCATCACCGGACACACCGATGCTCACGGCTCTACCGGCTACAATGACGAACTCTCAGGGGAGCGCGCATCGGAGGTCCGCGAGTTCCTCGTCACGGCCGGAATCCCCAACGCACAGATTATCACTGAAGCGGCAGGCGAACTGCTGCCACTCGCTCCCAACGAGAAAGCCGACGGCACTGACAACCCGGAGGGACGCGCACGTAACCGCAGAGCCGAGATCTACCTGGATTTCTAATTCTGAAACCGACAGGCACTCTTTGCGGATTCTGTCATCTCGAATCACGAGAAACTGTCCAAGAGAAGGAGACGCGCAACGGACAACGCTGCGAGCTCACCAGGATCTGCGCGCGGACGGCTGGGAAGTAAAACCCTTCCCAGCCTGAGATCGCAGGCAGCGGTCGCGAAGAAGATACCGCTTGGCACGGACACCAAACCCCTGTCCATTGGCCGCCCTCCGATCACAAGCCTTCCTTATGTCATTCCAATCACTCGGCCTCAACGCCGCCATCCTCGAAGCCGTCACGGCTAAAGGCTACACCGAAGCCACCCCGATTCAGAAGCGAGCGATTCCCGCCATCCTCGCCGGGCGAGATCTTCTCGGAGGATCCCAGACCGGGACGGGCAAGACCGCGGCTTTTACTCTGCCCATTCTTCAGTTGCTCTCACTCGCCTCCCGAGGACAGAGACCGGAACAATCATCGAAAAAAAAGCCACGTGCCCTCGTCCTCACGCCGACCCGTGAACTCGCTGCACAAGTCGGCGAGAGCATCGTCACTTACGGAAAGCACCTCGACCTCGAGGCCACGGTCGTTTTTGGAGGAGTCGGCATCACACCGCAAAAAAACAGACTTCGCGACGGAGTCGACATTCTCGTTGCCTGCCCGGGGCGCCTGCTCGACCTCCACGGCCAGGGGTGCGTCGATCTCAGGGAAATCGAAATTCTTGTCCTCGACGAAGCGGACCGTATGCTGGACATGGGCTTCATCCACGACATCAAGCGCATCCTTAAACTTCTTCCCAAACGCCGTCAGAACCTTCTTTTCTCCGCCACCTACAGTCGCGAGATCCGACAGCTTGCCGACGGACTTCTCCATAATCCCGAGATGGTCGAGGTCACCCCGCGGAACACCGCGGTCGAAATAGTTCAGCAGATTGTCCACCCGATTGAGCGCTCGAAAAAAAGAGACCTGCTCATCCACCTCATCGAACAAGGAAACTGGTCGCAGGTACTTGTCTTTGCCCGGACGCGACACGGCGCTGAACGCCTCTCCAAACAACTGGACCGACAAGGCATTCGGGCGGCAGCCATTCATGGTGACAAAACCCAAGGCGCTCGGACTCGGAACCTAGCTGACTTCAAAGCAAACCGGATCCGGGTTCTTGTCGCCACTGACATCGCCGCTCGGGGGCTCGACATCAAACTGCTCCCTCACGTGGTCAACTTCGACCTCCCCAACGTCCCCGAGGACTACGTCCACCGCATCGGGCGCACGGGACGCGCCGGAGCCGGGGGCGAGGCGGTTTCCCTCGTTTGCGCCGACGAGGGGAAACTTCTTGCCGACATCGAAAAGGTTCTGGGCGAAAAAATTCGCATGAAAGAGGTCAAGGGATTCGAAGGCGAACATATCTCGCGTAGCGCGCCGAAAAAAAAGGTGGCTCGCCCGAGCCGACGTTCCACCCCACGTGGTGAAGGGAGACAAAAACGGCGACGCGGCCCTGGGCGGTGAGCCGTGGTTGCAGAGAGAGCACAAAAAAGCGAGCCCTTGAAGGCCCGCCCTTTTTAAAACTTTCTCGCCGGTTCCTGCCGGTTCCTGCCGACCTCGAACGGTTTTACGGTCGCAGGGAAGACCGCTTTTTCTCTTACTCTGAGTCCTCGGAACCCGCCTCTTCCGGAGGGGCATCGTAGTTGGCGTTAAAACGAAAACGAATGCGACCACGCTTTGCTGCGGCACGTGCTTTGCGCTTCGTCCGCTGGTCAGGGGTCTCAAAGGCACGCAGACGGCGCACTTCCTCGAGAATACCTTCGCTCTCGAGCTGGTTTTTAAGCCGCTTGAGAGCACGGTCGACCGACTCTCCTCTTTTCACTTCTACCTTAGGCATGGTGGATTTCTGCTTTCTCTTCTTGGTAAGTTGTTTCCCTGAAATTGTCCTCCTCATCAGGAGGAAGGGCGCGCACACTAGTGGTTCGAAATCCACTCGTCAACCCCATATCGGCGATGATCACTATGCCTCGGGCGCCGGGCCGACTTCGATTCCGCTGTCCCGGATCTTCTTGAGTTGTTCTTTCTCTGCCTCGGTTGCCAGAACCTGCTTCCGAAGATTCCTCCCCTGACGTCGGGTCCACCACAGGACGATCGGCGAAGCCACGAAGATCGACGAGTAGGTTCCAATGATCACGCCGACAATGATAGTGAATGCAAAGTCTCTGAGGGTAGGACCCCCGAAAATGTATAGCGTCAGAACCATGACCAGGGTGGTCAGGGAGGTCAGGATCGTCCGGTTGAGCGTGGTGCTGATCGCCTCGTTCATGATCTCTTCCACATCGCCCTTTTTGTTTTTCAGCAGTTCCCGAATTCGGTCAAAGACCACAATCGTGTCATTGATTGAATACCCTGCGATCGTGAGGAATGCACCCACCAGCATGAGTGAAACTTCCCTCCCCGTGAGACTGAGGATGCCGAATGTGATGACAATGTCATGTATCAGCGCAATGATTGCTCCGATAGCGAAAGCAAACTCAAAACGGAAAGTGACGTAACCAAGGATTCCCACGAGGCCGAGGATCAAAGCCAGGCCGGAGGAGGTTGCCAACTCTTTGCCGACTGTCGGTCCTACCGCACTTTTCTCGTATTTCACACCGGAGGCCACCTCCTCCGCGAGCTTCTTGATTACAACACCACTGCTTCCCGGTTCGGTGCGGACAAGCACAAAATTACCACCTGCACCGGACTGGCTTTGCACTTGATACTCTCCCAGAGGGGCTGCCACTCCGTCCTCTGTAGTGATCTGAAGCCCAGTGAGTGCCTCATCAACTTCGGGCTGCCCGAAACTCTGCCCTTGCTTCAAGGTGTAGGTGATCATATCCCCACCTCGAAAGTCGATCCCGAAGTTGTCGGCTCCTTTGTAAAACACCATACTGAGAGCCAGTGCGATGAGGGCCAGGGAAACCACTCTGGCGGTCCGGCGTTTTTCCAGCGGCTTGTAGCCCCGTTCCCTGAGCAGGCTGAGAAAGCTGATCCGTTTGATCAGATTTTTCTCCTCCCTTTCTCGAATGAGCCAGCCGTAACAGACCCGGGTAACGAGGAGCGCAGCAAAGAGAGAAGCAAAAATTCCCACTGTCAGCGTCACCGCAAAGCCCTTGATGGTACCGCTGGCGACCATGAAGAGAATCAAGGCCGTGATCAACGTGGTGACGTTGGCATCAAAAATTGCTGAGAACGCCTTCTCATAAGCAGCCTGCACAGCCGACCAAAGCGAGCGGCCAGAGACAAGTTCTTCGCGCAGGCGTTCGTAAATAAGAACATTGGCATCGATCGCAATTCCGATGGTGAGGAGGATACCGGCAATTCCCGGCATGGTCAGCGTGAACCCGAAAATGGTCATCGCTCCGAAAAGCAGCAGGATATTCACTGCCAGGCCGACCAGGGCTATGACACCGGCAACCCGGTAGTAAATGATCATAAAAAGGAGGGTTGCAGCAAGCCCCGCGACACCGGCAAAAATCCCCTGCCGTATCGTGTCTCTTCCATAGAGGGGATCCGTGGACGCCTCGTGGACGACATTGAGCGGATTGGAAAGAGGATTCTCCAGTGCATTGGCCAGTTCACGCGCCTCCATCTCTTTGAAGCTCCCAGAGATAATCGCGCTCCCGCCATAGATCGCCTCGGTCAGATTAGGCGCAGAGATAATCTCGCCGTCGATGATCACAGCAAGCCGTTCATTCACATGAGCAGCCGTCAAATCCCCGAACTTGCGGGCACCCTCGCCGTCAAAGTCGAGCTGGATCGTCCAACCCGTCTGTGGGCTCAGGAAGGCATAGGCGCCGTTCACATAACGCCCTTGCAGATCAGCTCGGTTGCGCACGAGCAGAGACACATCGGTCTCTCGGTTCCGTGGCGGCATCTCAACCCACCCCGGCTCGACTGCCCCGCCACTTCGAATCCGGGCCAGGATGGCCTCGGACTCCTCGTGAACAATTCTGAACTCAAGCTTGGCGACCCGCTTAATCTTTTCGCGGACTCCGTCCATCTCCTCATTGGTGACGCCAGGCATTTCGATAATGACCCGATCGACCCCTTGCTTCTGCATGCGCAGGTCCTTAGTCCCATCGGGATCAAGTCGCTTCTGCATGATGCCGATGACTTCCTCCAGCGCCGCAGGGGAAATCGGCTTTTCCTTACCCGTGCTGGCATCTATCTCGGGATCCAGCTGCACGGTGAAGGACATCCCTCCCTGAAGGTCGACTCCCTTGTTTAATGGCTGCGTCTTCAGGCAATAGACACAGAAGAGAGAGAGAAATATGGCAAGAATCGACCCCACTAATCGCCTGCGCCTGAAAGTCTCGGCAGCAAAATACCAGACAAAAAAGGCCAGGAGGGTGATCCCGATGAGAAAGACGTGTATTGGTTGCAGTTCCATCTGTATGCCCAGAGGAGGGTTAAAAAAGGTGGGTCACATAGCCCCTTCGCTCTTTATTTGCAAGGGAACAACAAACGGGGCTTCCAGAGCGAAGGCACGCTCCCTCGCTTCTGCCTCGCTCACCCCTCTGTTGACAAGAATGGCCCTGTCCGCGGCAGCGATCGGTGGGAGGGGGGCTGCCAGTACTTTGCCGTCGAGCAGGAGAGCGAGCGAACCCCCAGCCATACCAGCCTTCGCTTCATCAAGCATCAACACTCCCTGAGCGCTGAGAATCACGGACACATCAAAACCCTCGCCCGAAACTGACCGGGTGACTTTCACTCCGCCAAGGTAACGAGGATTCAAATGGGATTCCCAACCCACCACAAACTGGCCGCCTCTCTGATCGCGGGCAACCGTCCATTCCGGGCCTACCCGGGCAAAAAGCTTGAGACTTTTTACCAGAGCTGCGGACTCTGGGTGCAGGCGTCGCAGATCAAGAAGCCCGGGGCGTGAGAACGCCTGCTTCATGAGTTCTCCCGGTGCTCCGGTCGCCGGAGACGATGCAAAACCGATCAGCAATTCATCTCGCGGACGTGCTGCCTTCACTTCTACCCGTTCGAAACCAAGTTTGATCAACCGCCTGCGCACCGAGCTGATCAAGAATTCCACCTCCTCAGGCTTCAATCTGACGCCATTTCTTGTGCCGAACGACACGATAACTTCGCGTGCCGACTCAGCTCCTCCTGCATCCGAACCAGTCTTTCTTTTCTCGCAGCCAGTGCATAGGAAACTCAGCCCGAAAAGCAAAATCAAAAGTGCCGCGAATGATGCCGACATTCTCCGAGAACTGACAAGCTGGGCGTAGAAAAGCATCTCGGGGATACTAACTCGCGTCCTCTGCATCCTCGTCGGACACCAACTTTTCTTTGCTTTTCTCAATACGACCGATCGATGATTTGTCGATTTTGATCTTCACATTGTCTGCAATTTTTAATGTGACTGTGCCTTCCTTGATTCCCGCTACCAGGCCGTGAATCCCGCCAGCAGTCACCACACTGTCGCCGCTTTTGACGCCATCGAGCATCGCCTTCATTTCCTTGCTTCTTTTCTGCTGAGGACGGATCATCAGAAAATAGATGATGATCCCCATCATCAGCATGGGGAAAAGAAAATCCATGGGACCTCCCTGCGGCCGTGGAGCAGCCTGCGCGAGAAGAAGAGAAAAAGATTCGATAGCAGCAAGAGGGGTCATGGGAAACAGGTTCATAGTAATTTGTATGTGTATTGAAAGCGCTCGATGAAAGTATCACGGAAGGAGGAAAAGTCTCCGTGAAGAATCGCCGCACGAGCCTGCTCAAGCAGCGACAGATAGAAATGCAGATTGTGGAGGGAAATCAACCTCATCCCCAGAATTTCCTTCGCCTTGATCAAATGCCTGATATAGCCCCGTGAGAAACCCTCACAGAGTGGGTGAGTGACCGAATCGAGAGGGGAGGCGTCCATTTCGAACTTCTGGTTCTTCAAATTAATCATTCCGTCCAAGGTCATTGCGGTGCCATGCCGCGCGAGCCGGGTAGGCATCACGCAGTCGAACATATCAACCCCCCGGGAGACCATTTGCAGGATCTGAGCTGGCGTTCCCAGACCCATTGCATAACGCGGCATTCCCTCGGGAAGAAACGGAACCGAATTCTCGATGGCTCGAAACATCTCATCTTCAGGCTCACCCACACTCACTCCCCCGACCGCATACCCGTCGAACCCGATCTCTTGCAATTCCTTGGCGGAGCGCTCCCGGAGCTCCGCATAGACCGATCCTTGGACAATCCCGAAGTGCTGTTGTCTTCCTCCCCCGGTCACCGGCTGGTTGGCATCGACCCAGGAGCGGCAACGGCGCGCCCAACGCAAGGTCAGCTCAAGACTCTCCTCTGCGTAGGAGCGCTCGCAGGGGTACGGCGGACATTCGTCAAAGGCCATGGCAATGTCCGAACCTAAAGTCGCCTGAATCTCCATCGATTCTTCCGGACCGATAAAACATGCGGAGCCGTCATGATGACTCTGAAAACGCACTCCCTGCTCGGTGATCTTGCGCAACTTTGCCAGCGAGAACACCTGGTATCCGCCACTGTCGGTGAGAATCGGCCGCTCCCAGCGGCTGAAGCCGTGGAGACCACCCATGGCGGCAATCACCTCCATCCCAGGCCTGAGAAAGAGGTGGTAGGTATTCCCCAGAACAATTTGTGCCCCGAGAGCCACCAGCTCATCCGGGTGCAAGGATTTCACAGTCCCCTGGGTTCCTACCGGCATGAAGGCTGGAGTCAGAACGGGACCGTGCGGCGTCTTGAGGACAGCCGCTCTTGCCGATGAGTCTTCGTCTTTTGCTTCGATTGAAAACATGGTAGCGCTTCTCAAAACCTCAGCTTCTGCCTGCCGGAGCATTGATTCCCCAGGCACCCCTGGCAGCTTTCTTCGCTCGATACTCCAGTTCTTTCAGGTGCTTTTTGAACTCTTTGACCTTCCGCCCGTCCGGAGTCGGCTCACCCTTCGTATAAATCCGGGCCAGTCCCTCTTCGACGAGCAATTCCGAAAGATGCGTTCCATCTCGGAGGATGACGAAACAGTAGTGACGCTCGTTCCCATACACTCCCTCCCACCGCGTGAAGACTTCAAAGGATCCCTCCTCCAGAAGACCCCGCGTAAACTCCCTCGCTTCCAATCCCACACCGACAGCCTCATCCAAGCCGATCCCGCCGAAGTAGCGTGCCTGGTGACCGAGACGCTTCGCATTGTGCTTGGCGATGTATTTCTCAGGACAGTCGACGTAGTACAGGCGCATCTCGTAATCCCTTCCATCATGACTGATATGAAAGCTATCGCCATCATTGCTCCGGTGGCTGATCAGCCGGGCACCTCGAAGCACCTGGTAATCTCCCTTCACGGATGGCGTGACCGCGCTCGGCGCCTGCACCGGAGAACCCACACCTGCTTCCTTCAGGAAAGGTTCGCCACTCCTCGTCCACCACGTCATCAAAACCAGCACCAGAATGACAAGCATCCGGCACACCCTGCGGAAGACCCTGCCCTCTCGGTTGCTCGCGCTTTTTCGATACCTGGATGCCATGCTAGGGCGAACCAATCACCGACCACGCTCTCCATCCAGTCCTATCATTAGCTCAAACCCCGAAATCCTCCGTCTCCCGTCGCTCCTCGTGGTCAGGAAAACATGTCGCATTCTTCTTAATTCAAACCAAGTTCTTGCTGCCACAAGAAAGCTTATCCGGCCTCGCTACTGAACCAGCTCGATGATCATTCCACGCGTCTTTTTTTCTTTTCTGTTACTCCCATGCCTGCTCACCCAGGTCCTGGCAAACCAAGGAACTGCCGCGCATGAACCATCGGGAACCGCAGCCCCGTCCCTCGACCAAGGGGCCGGCGCCCCATCACCTTCGACCTCGATCCTTCGGGTCAACGTCTCCAACCAGAGTTCCAATTTCCGTCTCCCGTGGAAACGAAACCAGCCCTCCGGGAAACGCGGCCTCGGCGCACTGCTTAAAAAGAATCGCGTCCTCGTCACCGCGGAACTCGTCGCCAACGCCACCTACATCGATCTTGAGCTTCCCGGATCGGGAAGAAAATTGACTGCTCAGGTTGGAATCATCGATTACGAATCGAATCTGGCAGTATTGCACCCGACGGATGACCCTGATGGGTTCTTTGATGGCCTGATTCCCTTACGTCTTAGCGACGGGTGTGCTGTCGGGGATCAGCTTGAGGTCTGGCAGATCGAACCGAATGGGACGCCGGTCACCACGACCGTCGAAATCTCCCAGGTCGAAGTGGGTTCCTGCTTCGTCCCCGGCCACTTTCTCCTTCAATATAAAGCTTCCGGAAACGTCCAGTACCGCTCAGGGACTTTCACCCTTCCGGTCATCAAGGACGGCAAGATCTGCGGTGTCCTGTTTCGCTACAGTTCCAAAAATGAGGTCTCCACAATCCTGCCAAGCCCGATCATCCAGCACTTTCTCACCGATGCCGAGGACGGATTCTACGACGGCTTTCCCAATCTTGGGATCGAATACGCCAAGACCTTGGACGACCAGTTTCGATCCTACCTCGGGATCGACGACGAAACGGGCGTCTACGTCTCCTCGGTGCGGCCGCAGACCTCGGCAGACACCGCCGGGATCGAGGCTGGCGACGTCTTGCTCTCGATCGACGGACACGCCATTGACTCACGAGGCAACTACGACGATCCCGCCTACGGGCTTCTCAACCTGAGCCATCTCGTCCGCGGCAATGCCCAGGTTGGCGATGAGTCAAAGATTGTTGTTCTTCGAAACGGAGCCAAAAAAACCCTCAAAGCCACGCTTCAGAGGAAGGCCCCGGAGAATTATCTCGTCGACCCGTATATCTTCGACCGGGGCGGAAACTTCCTCATCATGGGCGGCCTTCTCTTCCAGGAACTCTCGCGTCCCTACCTCGAGTCGTTCGGATCCGAATGGCGCTCACGCGCGCCCTTCAAGCTCGTCTACGCCATGAGACACCCGGAAAAATACGAGGAAGAAGGGCGCAGAAAAGTCGTCTTCCTCGCCGGAATCCTGCCCACCCGCAGCGTGCAAGGCTACGAGGGGATTGGCGGAACAATTCTCAAATCGGTGAACGGAAGGCCCATTCGCGATATCCGAGATCTTGATGTCGCCTTTAACTTCCCCACCGACGGGGTCCATGAAATCCAATTCGAAGACTTTCCAAAAATCATCTGGCTGGACGACGCACTGGCCCAGGAGGACAACTTCCTGCACATCCCGCAGCGCTTCCGCATTCAGGAGCGGATGCGCCTCGACTGAGCAACGCAACAGCCCATGAACGACAAACAAGCCCAAATGAGCTACCCCCAAGCACTTGAAGAAATCATTGAACTTTTTGAGTTCCTGCCTGAGGACGAACGTCGGGGAGCCCTCATCAGCTACGCCGACAACGCCAGCAAACATGCCTCCGAAGAGGCTGGCGATTATGACCTGACCGACATTCGAAAGGACGAGGAATGTACCGATACCGTAGGTGTATTCCTCAACGTCGGAGAGGGAGACACAGCAGAATTCAAAATCGATCTAGGTCCACAGGTGCAGACGCTGACGCGGGCCATGACTGCAATCCTCTGTAAAGGACTCAACGGATCAACCCTCCAGACGATCCTCGAAATCCCCGCCGATTTTGTCCCCCGCATCATCGGAGCCGAGCTCGTCCGGGTGCGCAGCCAGACGGTTTATTATGTCCTCACTCGGATGAAAAGCGCAGCCAAGGTGTTTCTCGACCGCAGGCGAAGTGCTTCCGCACCGCAAAAGGAAGTGTAGCGTGGGTCGAAACGGAGTGGTTCTCCTCTGCAAACGAAGCAACACCTTGAAAGGACTCCGATCAGCTCACGTAGTCTCGTGGTGATTGCCATGCCCTGCGTTCAGCGATTTTGGACCCTCGCACTGGTCCTTTCCCTCGCACTGCTCGGGATCGCTGCCACTGCCGCCGCCGAAAACGAGGACGTCCCCCCGCCGAAGGTAGCGCCCGAGGCTCTCTTTCTTCTGCCCGCAACCGCCCTGCCGGAATACGAGGCGAAAATCGACCATGCAAGTCTGATCAAAGACAAAGGCAAGGCTCCCCTCAAGCTTGGCCAACGGGTCTACAGTCAGGTCTGCTTCAACTGCCACGGTGACGCCAGCCTGCGCGGTTCGCTGCCCAACTCGCTGCGCTTCGCCCAAGGGGAATTCCAGCACGGCAGCGATCCGCACACCATGTATGAAACGATCACCCGCGGATGGCGGCTGATGCCACCGCAGGTGCAGCTGACCCCGCGCGAGAAATACGCTGTCATCCACCATATCCGCGAGAAACTGATCAAGGGCCGCAACGCCTCGCAGTATTTCAAGATCGACGAAAACTACCTCGCCGGCCTGCCGCAAGGCTCCGACCTCGGCCCGGCCCCAGTGGAGAGCCAACCGTGGAAGGAAATGGACTACGGTCCATTCCTCGTCGGCACTTTCGAGATTGCTACTCCGGAAGAACAGGCCGCCGGCAGTCCCGAGGCGGTCACGGCGGATTCCAACGTCGCCTACAAGGCGATCACTTTCCGTCTCGACCCGGGCGTAGGTGGGGTCAGCCAGGGCAAGCTCTGGTCGGCGTTCGAGCACGACACTCTGCGCGTCGCCGGAGTCTGGGCCGGCGAGGGCTTCATCGACTGGCAGGGCATCAACTTCAACGGTCGCCATGTTCTCCGCCCGCGCACGATCGGCAAGCCGCGCATGGAGATCGCCGACGGCCCGGGCTGGGCGAACCCAGAGACGGGCAGCTTCGAGGACGCGCGCATCGAAGGGCTCGACGGCCGCCGTTATGGCCCACTGCCACGCGCATGGGGACATTACCGCGGACTCTACAAGCACGGTGACCGGATCATTCTCAGCTACACGGTAGGCGACGCCAAAATTCTCGAGAGCCACGGACTCACCAAAGACAATGCCTTCGTCCGTTACCTGAACATCGGCAAGTCGAGCAAACTGCTCACGCTCCGGGTGGCACCCAGCTCGCTGAAGCTTTCACACACGGTAAAAAACCTCAGCACGATGAGCAGTAATGACGGCTACTGGGTAGTAACCATCCCCTCTGAGACGACGCCCACGAACATTGCCTTCACCATCGATCGTGGTGGCGCGCCCGCCCAGCCCGAAGACCTCACTCCCTTCACCCTCGGCGGCCCGGCACAGTGGCCAGAGCCGATCGCCTCACCCATCGTCCGCGGCAACCAGGACGGTCCCTTCCAATGGGACAGCTTCACCATGCCCTTCGCCAACCCGTGGAAGAGCCGGATGCGTGCCAGCGGGCTCGACTTCACGCCGGACGGCAAGGCCGCCATTGTCTGCTGCTGGGACGGGGATGTCTGGCGGGTCGAAGGCATCACCGACGCGAACGCCGCCAACGCCAGCTGGCGCCGCATCGCCTCCGGCCTGTTCCAACCCCTCGGCGTGAAGCTCATTGGCGACGACATCTTCGTGTCGTGCCGCGACCAGATCGTCCGGCTTGTCGACCTCAACGGCGACGGCGAGACCGACTTCTACGAGAACTTCAACAGCGACCATCAGGTCACCGAGCATTTCCACGAGTTCGCCATGGGGCTGCAGGCTGATAACGAGGGCAACCTCTACTACGCTAAGAGCGCCCGCCACGCCCGGCCGCCGCTGGTCCCCCACCACGGCACGCTGCTCAAGGTCTCCGCCGACGGTTCCACCACCAAGATCCTCGCCAAGGGGTTCCGCGCTGCCAATGGCGTCTGCCGCAACCCGGACGGCAGCTTCTTTGTCACCGACCAGGAAGGACACTGGAACCCGATGAACCGCATCAACCACGTGGTTCCCGGCGAGCGCTTCTACGGCAACATGTGGGGTTACGGCGCACCCGAGGACAGTTCCGACTCCGCCATGGAGCCGCCGCTGTGCTGGGTGGACAAAGGCTTCGACCGCTCGCCCGCCGAGCTCCTGTGGGTCGATAGCCCGTCGTGGGGATCGCTCGACGGCCAGCTCCTGCATATTTCCTACGGCCACGGGCGATTGGAAATCGTCCCGCATGAGAAACTCCCCGACGGTCGGCACCAGGGTGGCCTCGTTCGGTTGCCGATCCCCGACCTCCCGACCGGCGCCATGCGCGGTCGCTTCCACTCGGGCGAGGGCGGCGACGGTCATCTCTACGCCTGCGGGATGGCCGCCTGGGGCACAGCCCGCATGCAGCAGCCCGGCGGGTTCTACCGGATCCGGGCCACCGGGAAGCCGGCGCACCTGCCCATCGCCATGCACGCCCATACCAAGGGAATGAGCATCACCTTCTCCGACCCGCTCGATCCGGCCTCGATCACCGACACAGCCAAACAGTTTCAGGCCCGCAGCTGGGCACTCAAGCGCAGCGCAGCCTACGGGTCGAAGCACCACGACGAAAAACTCCACGCCGTGACTGCTGCCACCCTCTCGGCGGACGGCACCACTCTGGAACTCGCCATCGATGCCATGGCCCCGGTCTGGCAGATGGCGATCAATTACACCCTGAAAGGCAAAGACGGACAGCCAGTTATCGGCGAGATCCAGAACACCATCCACACGCTCGGATCGAACCCGTAACGGATTCCTGCCGGGTCCATTCCGTGACCCTAAGGCCATGACCAGCTACTAGTGCTGCTGCTGTCTGGCCGGGGTCTTTCTCAACCCGAACCCGCCAACCTCATGGAGTGCGCCTTCACGGATTGTGGCAAGGACTCATCGCGTTGCCACCGCCGGCCCGTCCTCCGTTCGACATCCACACCTTCGAGCCGTCCGACGTAGCGCTCCAATGGGGGTGGAGCGACGAGGCCGAACCGCCACCTGCGGAATGGTGGTGTGGCGGGCACGAACACGGATGGCAAACACCCGAACTCCCGCTTGAGCAGCGTCCCCGGTTTCGTGCCGCTGTTGCGCCTCCTGCGCTTGAGTCGCCTTCACTGGCTTGAGTAATCGGTTGAGCGTCGGGGCACTGGCTGCCAGTACGCGCTTAAGCACTTCCTAGTCGATCTTCTCCTCGAGATGAGGCAGCCACAACGGCAACACGCCCTTGAGCAGTTTCCCGCACGGTTGCTTGACCGCCAGCCATACCTGCTTGGCTACTGCGCGCTTAAGAAAGACGCCCCGTAAATCGGCCTTCGCTGGTGGACTACCCTTCGGCCTCCCTGCCTCTGCGCTGGTAGCGATCTCGCATCTTCTCCTGCCTGATATTCTTGAGTAGTCTTTTTACTCATGCTGGATGTTCTGGCCACCCCGGGTCAATCATTGTGAGGCAACACGACACGCCCCAATAGGTGTTTTTTTACTTGTGTTATGACCACCCTGTGCTACTGCTAACAATCCTAAGTCGAAGAAGTGCAAGCAAATCCAAAAAGGCGAGTTTCTAGTATGACCTATCTGCGTAGTTTTTTAGTTGTAGCTTTCATGTGGGTCGTGCTTATCGGCAAGGGGCAGGCCGCCGTGACGCTTTCCTTTGCGGATTTTGCGGATCCGTTGACTGCTTGGACGGCAGGGTCCTTAAGTCAGACCTACACAGATGTTGATGGATCCGGCGTAGACATCGTCATTTCCATCACCGGGGATACCGGGAATTTTGCTGCCGGATTTCCCGCGCTCGACATGAATGCTGTCGGCATCGGCCCGGATGACCGGGAAGCTTTGTGGTTCCGCATTGATTCACACGCAACTTTGGCCGAATCCATTGACATTTCGGTGGATTTTCTTCTGACCGGAACGTCGGATGCCGCGTCGGTCACCGGGGTGGAGGCAACCCTGCTGGATATCGATTACCAAGAGATACTAGCTTTTGGATTTCCTGTCTCGGTTTTCCGGGACGACATCCGTAACATCGAGGGTGATCTGGTGGGCGGAGGCACGGCCCCCGCTACGGCCACGGCCATCTCGGGCACGCCTTCCTTCGCTATTGTGAACGACGGGGCCTCGAACATGCGGTTGGTGGGAAATGAGGACTCCGAGCAATCGCCCACAGCCGGATTCGAGTCGGGCGACGCGACGATCCTGTTCGGTGAAGCCGTCGTCGAAGGATTTTCCTACACCTACGGCAATGATGGATCGTTTGATGATCCCACCCTTCAAGATCCCACCCTTCAATATACCGCCCTGGGCAGCGTCACCTTTACGACGGTTGTTCCGGAACCGTCGACCGCGGTTTTGGCGGTTCTCGGTTTGGCCCTGCTGGTGGTGCGCAGGTCCCGCCCTAAGGCTTGCGGTTAACGAAGGATTCGATCCAGCACTTCCCGTTGACGGGGAGGAGGGAGGGAGAAGGAAATACCATCTCTTTCCGCTTAGGTCATCAGGCCCCGGGCTTGGTTCATTTCTCTTCGTTTGACGTGTATCAGGATCTTTGCCAGCACCGCGCCGGGATGTGAGGGTGACAGGCCGAGTTCGCCGGCCAGCGCGTCCAAGGATTCCGGGGGACGATTCAGACCGATCATCACCTCCGCCAGGGTGTCCAGGATGTCGGGATTAAACGGATCCATCCGCAGGCTCTTCCGAATAAGCGGCAGCGCCTTCGCCGAATTCCTTCCGTAGCACGAGCAGGTAGTACAAGTTGTTGAGCGCCCCTCTGGTGACCCGAGTTTCGAGCGCGTTTCGATAGACGGATTCCGCTTCTTCGATCTTGCCGATTCGGGTCAGTTACAAACCCAAACAAAAATTGCCGAGATCATTGGCGGGATCCAGGGCCAGGATCTTGCTGAGCTACACCCGGCAATAGGAAGACAGTTCGCCGTCCGCCAGCTCAATCTGGATCAGTTTTTCAAGAAAGTCTTTTCGTCAGGGATTTTTTTCTCTAAACCGACTCGAAGCCACGCATCACACCCCCTCCAACCCCGCCCGCCAGCCGCCGAGGGAGAAAAGGGTTGAAAAAGCGATTTCCTAGGAGCCTGTCGGACTTAGGAAAAAAATCCAAAAACAGGAAAATTAAGCCTTCCAGAACTGCGCGGATCATAAATCTAAAATTGTTGAACTGTGATACACGATTCTGGAGACCTTCATTTTCTTAGTCCGACAAACTCCTAGCCGATTTCAAGCGCAGTTCGGTTGTCATTGAAAACCAAACCCGGGCCCGCCGGGATCCGGCCGGCCTCACCGCACATCATCGTTGCGGTAGACCGCGACCCCAGCCCGAAAAAACCTCGAAGCAAATTTGCAACCGCCGCCTGTCTGGTTACCTTCCAGGGGTCGTCCTTCCTTTCGTCACCTCGCTCACTTCACCCCTCCCAATCTTCCCTTTGAATTCGCCATGAACAAACCAACTGTCGCCAACAACCAACCCATCCCGGTCGAACTCGAAGCCGGAAAAACCTACTACTTCTGCACCTGCGGAAAGTCTGCCAGCCAGCCATTCTGCGACGGTGCGCACAAGGGCACCGGTTTTACACCCAAGGCCTTCACCGCAGAGGCCGATGGTCAAGCCTACCTCTGCCAATGCAAACAGACGGCGAATGCTCCGTTCTGCGATGGCGCGCACGCCAAGATTCCGGCCGATCAAGTGGGAAAGGAATTCTCCCTTGAATCCGAAGAACAAGCCGACTCCTGATTCTTTTTGCTGCTGAGATCTGAGATCCTCTCCGCTCCTGAGATTACTTTCATCAGCCCTTATGGCGAGAGGCATAGCTCCCCCTCTCTCTCGGGCCCCGCACTTGAATTGCAGGCCTGTCCGTCGATCAGGCTGCGCCACCTGGACTCACGGCTTGCCACCGCCGGCCTCAGACTTCAGCAGATCCACCAGCTGCAACAAGGCCTTGGTCTCGCCTGCGCGGTTCCAGGCTACGGAAAAGACCAGCTCCAATCGAGGCCGGCTCATTGGCACGAAGACGACGCCCGGGTGAGGCAGCTGGTCGACATTTGCAGGCAACACCCCCACGCCACCTCCTCCGGACACCAGGCCGAGCATCTCCTGCAGTCCCTCGGCCTTCTGGCGCACATCGGGCACGAACCCAGCCCGGCGACACAGATCTGCCAGCATGGCAGCACGTCCCGGAAAATGCTTGTCGCGCAGGCTGACGAAGGGCTCATTCTCAAGCTCCTCCAGGTCGATCGACTTGCGCAAGGCGAAGAGATGATCATCGGGCAACACCACTGCCATCGGCACCTTCTCAATCGCCTCCACCTCGAACTCGCTGGCCAACTCAGGACAGGCGGAGCCGAGCAGGGCCAGGTCGATCTCCCCCGCGCGCAATGCCCGTTCCTGCTGCTGGGGCGACATTTCCCGGATCTGCAGGCACACCTCACCGTGCATCCGGTTGAACTTCCGCATCGCTCCCGCCAGGAAGCCTGGCAGTGCCGGTGCGATGAATCCGACTCGTAACGAACTGCGAGTCGGCCGCTTAAAGGCCTCCATCGCCAGCCGCAAATCCCCCGAGCGACGCAACAGATCACGCGCCAGTGGCAACGCCAACTGCCCGGCCTGGGTCAGGGAAAGACCCCGACTCTCGCGCAGGAAAAGCACCACCCCGAGCTCCTCTTCCAGGCTCTTGATCTGCCGCGACACCGCCGGCTGCGAAACATTCAGCCTTGCCGCCGCACTGCTGATGCTCAGCTCCTCGGCTGCCATGACGAAATACTTCAGGTGGCGCAATTCCATGAGGCATAACCAAAAGGCATAGCTGGCAAAAACACAAGGTATTGGTCAGCGCAGACGAGTGCACCGTAATTTCTCCCCATGAAGCATAACATCACTCCCAACACTCGGGTTCGTCGCGCCAGGGATCGCGGCACGGCCGACCACGGCTGGCTGACAGCCCGCTTCACCTTCTCATTCGCCGACTACTTCGATCCCGAGCACATGGGCTTCCATGCACTCCGCGTGATGAATAACGACACCATCGCACCCGGCGGGGGCTTCCCTACCCATTCGCACAGCGACATGGAGATATTCACCTACGTCATCAACGGTGAACTCGAGCACAAAGACAGTATGGGCAACGGCTCAGTGATCCGTGCCGGAGATCTGCAATACATGAGCGCCGGCTCGGGCATCCACCACAGCGAATTCAATCCCTCGAGCGAGAACCCCACCAACCTCTACCAGGTCTGGCTGCATCCGAATGAACGCGGCGGCACACCCCGCTACGCGGAAAAGCCGCTCGGGAACGCGACTGCAGACAATGCCCTGACCCTACTGTTTTCCGGCGACGGTCGCGACGGCGCGACCGCCATTCGCCAGGATGCCGAAATCTGGTTCGGCAAGGTCGACGCCGGCCAGACGCTCCAAATCCCTGCCTCCGCACCTGCGCCCCATGCCTGGATCCAGGTCATCGCGGGCGAGATCGATGTGCTGGGCGAGCACTTGGATGCCGGCGACGGAATCGCAATCGAGAACCTGCCCGAGGCCTTCGTGATCGATGCCAGGTCCGCCGTGCGCCTGCTGCTCTTCCGCCTCTGCTGAAAACTCGTCGTGTCTCCCACAACGCTATTCCATTCACCTGACTAACCAACCCACCACACTCGATAGAATCCATGAAAGCACCCATCCTCAACACCACCATCAGTGCCGCCACCCTCGCCCTGGCCTCGTGCAGTGACCCGGCGGAGAAAACCACCGACGCCACGGTAGCGGAATCCGCCCCGGTAGCCACCTCCAGCCAGGACACGACCTATTCCTTCACCCAGAATTCCGCGATCGGCTTCGTCGGCTCGAAGGTCACCGGCAGTCACGAGGGTGGCTTCAAGAAGTTCTCCGGCCACTTCGTCGTCCATAATGGCACGCCCGAGGCAGGTGAATTCACCATCCAGATGGACTCCACCTGGTCGGACAACGAGAAACTCACCGGCCACCTGAAGGCACCCGACTTCTTCGACGTCGAGCAGTTTCCCGTGAGCACCTTCGAAGTCACTGCCTTCACGAGGAAATCCGACCAGCAATACGAACTCTCAGGCAACCTCACCCTGCACGGTGAGACCAAGAACATCACCTTCCCAACACAGGTCACCCAGACCGGTGACACGGTCAGAGTACACGCCGAATTCGACATCAACCGGAAAGACTTCGGCATCGTCTACCCGGGCAAGCCCGACGACCTCATCCGCGACAACGTGGTCATCAAGTTCGACCTCGAAGCCAAAGCCAAAGCCAAAGCCGAGGCCTAGGCTGCCGGCCGCCTTCCATGGCAGCGATCACCGCTCGCCGGCATCGAAATCGATGCGATTGCTCAGCGTCCACTGCCCGCCATTTTCCGGTGCTACATATTCTCCCGCACGGTGTATCAGTGCCTGCTGCAACCACTCCAGCCAGCGACAGCCATGAACAGTAAGCTCCCGTATCTTCTCCTGCAGGCCACCGCCCTGCTTACCGCAGTCGGACTCCTCACGATCGCTCCCCGCAAGCTTCGGGCCGAACCCACCGGCGGGGACTGGAAACCGCTCTTCAACGGCACTGACCTCACCGGCTGGGAAGCTGACGACGCGACCCGATTCAGGGTCGCGGATGGACAGATCGTTGGCTCGCAGAATGACGGCAAGGGTGGAAACCTCTTCAGCCTCGAAAAATTCGATAACTTCGAGCTGCGCTTCAGCTACAAGGTCAACTGGCCGGCCAACAGCGGCATCTGGTTCCGCGACAACTACCAGTTCGACATCCTTAAATACCAGAAGCCCAAAACTTTCAGTGGCGCGTTTTACTACCCCAAATGCCCGGGCACCTTCGCCTGGGTCAATGCCGATGAGAGCCTCGAAAACCAGGACGACTGGAACCAGGGGCAGATTTATGCCAACGGCAACACCATCGCCTTCTGGCTCAACGGCAAAAAGCTCGGCGAGAAAACCCTCGTCGAGGGCAGCGATCGAATTTTCCCGGACGGCAGGATCGGCATCCAGGTCCACGGCGGCAACTTTCAGGGCATGCAGATCGCCGTCCGGTCGATCGAAATCCGCAAACTTGAAGCGGGTGACCAGCCCACTGGGCCAGCCACCCCGGTGCCCTGAGGCTGGAAGACATGCCCGATCCGGGCGGCGACCGCCCAGCCACGATGAGCGGGGCCTGCATCCCGATTGATCGGCGCGCCTTCATTGCTACGATGGCTTGCGTGCCCGCGGCAGTCGTCACCCTCTTAGCTCAGCCACGCTTCCGGAAATGACCGGGAGTCACACCCAGCTGAGCCTTGAACACCCGACAGAAATAGGTCGCATCACTGAAGCCGCAACCTGCAGCCACCTGCGAGACGGTGTCTCTACCGCCCTTCAACATCCCCATCGCATTCTGCAGTCGTACCGTATTAAGGTGGCTGATGAGGGTCATCCCGGTCGCAGACCGAAAGCGCCGCGACAGCGTCGAACGGTGCATCCCGACGGCTGCGGCAATCGCCTCGACCCCGAAATCAGCTTCCGCCCAATGGGCTTCGACAAGTTCCTCCACCGTGGCAAGTACAGGATCGAGGCGCGAGGCACCGTGGGTTCTGCACGCCTGTGCTGCCGTCGCTAACAGGCGATAAGCACTGGCACTGGCAGCGATTTCCCCCACCCGGCCAGGGCGCCGGATTGCCTTATCCAAAAGAAAAATCTGATCGAGGGGCGCAGGGCCTGCACGCAGGATTTTCTTCCCGAAACCAAATCCCGCAGTCAGTGCCTCGGCCTGCGGGCCGTCCATCGTCCACCAGCAATACTCCCACTCCTCGTCTATGCTCGCCTCGAGCCGTTGGGTCGCCCCGGGAAAAAGTACCACGAGGTGCTCGGCCGGAAGCTCACGAAACTCTCCCCCGAGGGCCACCCGCCCGCGCCCGAAGACTCCCCAAAGAACGATGACATGCCCCACCTCAAAGACCTGATCTTTCCAACCAGCAGTCACCCGGTGGTGGCCGACACTGCGGGCACCCAGCGGAATCTCAGGCGAGGCGTGCTCGCACGGACGAAAACGGGCATAAGGACAGGAAAAAGCCATCACAAATCTCTTATGATTACGACATAACTACCCTTTATATACGACTCTTAAACCTTTAATATTCTTATTAAGGGAAGCACAAAAAGTCAAGACCTACCGCAAAAAAAGCGCCTTTTATCCGACCAAACAGTGAGCACCGTAAACACCACCTCGCGACGCCGCTTCCTGCACAATGTTACCGGCACCGCTGCCGCCCTCGGAGTCTCTACCGGGTTCACTCCCACCTACCTCCGTGCGCAAGGCGCCAACGACGATCTGCGCATCGCGGTCATCGGCTTCAACAGTAAGGGTGGCGGTCATATCAGTGGACTGATCCAGCAACCAGGAGTGCGCCTGGTCGGTCTCTGCGACGCTGACCAGGCAGTCATCGACAAATGGGTCAATAAGCTGAAGAACAACAGCAATCTCAGCCCGAAAACTTATACCGACTACCGCAAGCTCTGCGAGGACCCGGAAGTCGATGCCGTCATCATCGCCACCCCAAATCACCTGCACACCGTCATCGCCATGACGGCCATCGCCAATGGCAAACACGTCTATGTCGAGAAGCCGGTCTCTCACAACATCTGGGAGGGACGCAAGCTGGTGGAGGCTGCTGCGGCGCGCCCCGGTATCATCGTGCAGCACGGCATGCAGCGCCGCTCTGACGGTGGTTGGCGTGAAGCACATGCATGGCTCAAAGAAGGGCACCTCGGCAAGATCCTCTGCTCGCGCGGACTCTGCTACAAGAAACGCCCGAGCATCGGCAAGGTCGACGGCCCGCAAATCCCGCCGAAGACACTCGACTACGACCTGTGGAGCGGACCGCGGGAAATCAAGCCGCTCATGCGCCAGCGCTTCCACTACGACTGGCACTGGCAATTCGACTACGGCAATGGTGACCTCGGTAATCAGGGGCCCCATCAGACGGACGTAGCAGCATGGATGCTCGACAACGCCGGCATCCCCGCACGCGTTGTCAGCCTCGGCGGCCGTTTTGGATACAAGGACGACGGCAATACCGCCAACACCCAGGTCTGCATTTACGAATACGATGATGGCACACCGCCGATCATCTTTGAAGTGCGCGGTCTCCCCGCCAAGGACATGAAGTGGGGGCAGGTCCCCGCCTACATCATCGGCAAGGCGGGCACCCGCGTCGGCAACGTCATCCACTGCGAGGGCGGATACATCGTCGAGTCGAAGGCCTACGACAACGACGGCAACGAGATCAAACGCTTCAACGCCGATGGCGGAGGCCGCCACCAGCAGCAGTGGATCGAATCGCTCAGGGCCGGGAAACCGGTCAACGATAACCTCCTGATAAAACACGGTCACGTCGCCGCCGCCCTCGCCCACATGGGAAACATCTCCTACCGCCTTGGGAAAGCGACCCCGCAGGGAGAGATTGAGGAACGCTTCGCTCAAGACGTCCTGGGGAAGGAGACCGTCGACCGCTTTTTTGAGCACCTCGCGGCCAACGGCATCAAGCCGGATCCTGAGCATGCCACCACCCTCGGTCCTTCGCTAAGCTTCGATGCGACAAGCGAGCGCTTCACCGGCGACCTCGCTGAGACCGCCAACACCTTTCTCTCCGGGCACTACCGCGAGGGACACCAACTCCCGGAAATCACCTGAGCGGGCGATCCACAGGAATCACCTCAAAATCTCTTCTTGAAAGAACGCCCCTCTTCAAGCGTATCAAAAACATGATCACAGCGCAGAGTCGGCCGCTCCATCCATCGGCTAACCGATTCGCGAGACCCAGGCCCCTCTGCCCTTGGAAAGAGCTCTTGCTCAGCGCAGCTGCCCTCTGGCCTGGGCTCGCGACTGCCCGCGCCCTCGACTTCAAACCGCGGACGTCCGCCCGATTCTCTCGGACAAGTGCTTCTTCTGCCACGGATTCGACGCGCACGAACGCAAAGCCGACCTCCGGCTCGACACCGCCGAGGGCGCGGCCGAGACGCTGGCCGCCGAGGACGGCCAAACAGAGCGAATTCCCTCTACCGCATCCTGAGCGACGACGAGGACGACCTGATGCCGCCCCCGGAGTCGCACAAGACGCTCTCCGCCGAAAGAATCAAAAATTTTACAACAGTGGGTGGCTGAGGGTGCCCATTATGACGCGCCGTGGGCCTACGTCCCACCTGTAAAAACCGAGCAGCCGCCCGCGGTGCAGAACACCACCTGGCCGGCCAACAGGGTCGACCACCACATCCTCGCTCGACTGGAAGCCGAGGGCCTCAAACCCTCACCGGACGCGGATCCTGTTACTCTCGTGCGCCGGCTCCACTTCGATCTTATCGGCCTTCCTCCGGAACCTGCGGTGGTCGAAGCCTTCGTCGTCGCCTTCACTCAAGACAGCAACACTGCTGTCGGCGACCTGGTCGACGAGCTCCTCGCCTCCCCCCATTTTGGCGAGCGGATGGCCATCTACTGGCTCGATCTGGTCCGCTTTGCCGACACCGTTGGCTACCACGGCGACCAGGTGCACCATATCACACCCTACCGCGACTACGTCATCGCCGCCTTCAACCAGAACCTGCCATTCGATCGCTTCACCCGCGAACAACTGGCCGGTGACCTCCTCCCCAAACCGACTCTGGACCAGAAAATCGCCAGCGGCTACAACCGCCTGTTGCAGACCAGCCACGAGGGCGGCATTCAGAAAAAAGAATACAATGCCATCTACGCTGCCGACCGAGTCCGTAACCTCAGTGCAGTCTGGATGGGTGCTACCGTCGGGTGCGCCCAGTGCCACGATCACAAATACGACCCGTATTCAATCAAGGACCACTACGCGCTCGCGTCTTTCTTCGCCGACATCCACGACGCCGGCTTCACCGGCAACTCAACACCGACCAAACGGCCGCCCGAGATCGCCCTTTACTCAAACCAACAGGAACAACGACTCGCCGAGATCGATAAACAACTGGCCCGGCTGGCCGAGGCAGAAAAAGCCGCCAAGGCGGGTCGCGGAATTGGAGAAGAAGATCGTATCGACACCAGAAGGTCCTGAAAAAACAGCCCTCGAAACGCAGCTTGTCCAGCTTGACACAACCAAGACCCCTGAGGCCGCCGAGACCGCCGAGACCGCCGAACTTCCGCAGGCGAAGCGAAAGAAGGCCCTCAAATCTGAACGCGCCAGAATCGAAAGATCCGTCCCCCGCACCATGATCACCGTGGCCAAAGCTCCGCGAGTCATGCGCGTCCTCACGCGCGGCGACTGGCAGGACGACAGCGGGGAAGTCGTCGAACCCGCCGTTCCCGCCTTTCTTCCCCAGATCGCCACTGATGATGAGGGCAAGCAGGGGGCAGAACCAACCGGCCAACCTCGGCGTGCCACCCGCCTCGACCTCGCCAACTGGCTTTGCAATGCGGAGCAAGGGCGTCGGCGGTCCTCACCGCACGCGTGATGGCCAATCGTTTCTGGTATCTTTATTTTGGCACCGGGATCTCGCGTTCACTCACCGACTTCGGAGGGCAGGGCGAAGCTCCTGCCAACCCGACCCTGCTCGACGCCCCTCGCTGTAGAATTTCTCGAGTCCGGGTGGGATGTGAAAACGCTTGTCCGTCTCCTCGTCACCTCACGGGCCTACCGGCAGTCGTCAATCACCAGTCCAGAAATGCAGGGAGCGCGACCCGCACAACCAAATCGTCGACCGCCAATCCCGCTTCCGTCTCCCTGCCGAGATCATCCGTGACTCCGCCCTCGCCATTTCCGGACTGCTGGTCCGCGAAGTCGGCGGCCGCAGTGCCCGCCCCTACCAGCCGGCCGGCTACTTCCGGCACCTTAATTTTCCCAAGCGCTCATACTCTCACGACACCAGCAAGGCCCAGTGGCGACGCGGTGTCTACGTCCACTGGCAGCGGATGTTTCTGCATCCGATGATGAAGGCCATGGATGCCCCAAGTCGTGAAGAGTGCACCGCCGAGCGCCCGCGCTCGAACACCCCGAGCGCAGCACTCACGCTCCTCAACGACCCGACCTTTATCGAAGCCGCGCGCGCCTTCGCTTCACGCATCCTGGCCGAGGGCGGCGGGACCAATCACGCACGGCTCGAATTCAGCTTCCGCCAGGCCCTCGGACGGTCCCCGGATCCCACCGAGCAGGAGCTTCTTGTCGAGCTTCACGACCGCTCGAAAGAAGCATTCCAGGCCGATCCCCATGCTGCACGAGACTTACTCAGCTCCGGTCAGAGCCCACTACCGAAAAATGCTGATCCCGTCGAGCTCGCTGCCTGGACCACCGTGGCCCGCGCCCTCTTCAACTTGAGCGAATCCATCACTCGAAACTGACACGATGAACCCGACCTTTCTGAACCGCCGCGCTTTCCTTTCCAATGTCGGGCTTTCGCTCGGTTCGGCGGCTATCTCCGGACTGATGGCGCGGGATATTGGTGCGGCTGTTCCCACCACCACCGGACTGCCCCATCTCGCGGCGAAGGCAAAACGCGTGATCTTTTTGTGCATGGCAGGTGGGCCGTCTCACCTCGAAACCTTCGACTACAAACCCGAGCTCGAGCGCCTGCATGACCAGCCGATGCCGGAAGCCTTCACCAAGGACCAACCGATCGCCCAGCTCCAAGGGCAGCAGCTCATGGCGCATCGCCCGATGTGCAGCTTCGACCGCTACGGCCAGAGCGGCCAGGAGATCAGCAGCTGGCTGCCTTACACCGCAAAGCTCGCAGACGACATCGCCATCGTCCGCTCGATGGTCACCGAGCAGATCAACCACGACCCGGCTCATACCTTCATGAACACCGGCAGCGCCATCAGCGGGCGACCCTCGATGGGCTCGTGGATCAACTACGGACTCGGATCGGCATGCGAAGACCTCCCAGGCTTCGTCGTCCTCACCAGTGTCGGCGGCCGCAATCCCCAGCCGATCGCCTCGCGCCAGTGGTCCGCGGGCTTCCTGCCGAGTAAATACCAAGGGGTCGAGTTCAACTCCGCCGGAGATCCCGTCCACTATGTCCGCAACCCGAAAGGTGTCTCTCAATCCCAGCAGGCAGCCCTCGTCAAGACGATCGGCAAGCTCGACCAGCACCGCAATTCCCGGGTCGCCAATCCGGAGATCGAAACTCGGATCGCCGCCTACGAGATGGCTTTCCGCATGCAGGCCTCGGTTCCTGAGCTGATGGACGTCTCGGACGAGCCGCAACACATTCTCGACCTCTATGGCGCCACTCCAGGTGACGGCTCCTTTGCCTCGAACTGCCTGCTGGCCCGCCGCCTCGCCGAGAAGGGAGTGCGCTTCATTCACCTCTACCACCGCGGCTGGGACCACCATGGCGACCTCGAAAAATACATGGACATCTGTTGCGGGCTGACCGACCGGCCGACCTGGGCGCTGGTCACCGATCTCAAGCAACGCGGCATGCTCGACGATACCCTGGTCATTTGGGGCGGCGAATTCGGCCGCACCCCGATGGTGCAGGGGAAGGGAACGACAGCCGGCCGTGACCACCACATCAAGGGCTTCTCCATGTGGATGGCAGGCGGGGGAATCAAAGGCGGGATCACCCACGGCGCCACCGACGAGCTCGGCTACCATGCAGTAGAGAACACAGTGCACGTCCGCGACCTCCACGCCACCATGCTCCACCAGCTCGGCCTCCAGCACGACCGTTTCACCTTCCCCTTCCAGGGCCTCGACATGAAACTGACCGGGGTCGAAAAAGCTCGCGTCGTCAAGGGGATTCTGGCTTCATAGACAGGGCACCTGAAACGAAAAATCCGGAGCCTCCTCCGGGTAGCCTGTAGCGAGCAGATCCCCTCTGTTTCACCCAAAATCATGCGTCCGAGGCAAATTGAAACCAGAGCCACTTCTACGAAAAGCTACTGCCTTCAAGGTTTCAGAGGCACGGCTCAGAGAGAGTGAAAAAGGTCACGGTCCCTGTGACGTTTCCCGGTTGATGCATTCCGGACATGGCGTTTTTATACCGAGCGCGACAAATTTTTTTCTCTGCCACTTGCCTCCCGCTGCGAATTTCTTTTTTCTCTTCTCTTCCATCATCACAGAACCTGACCGTTTTCCAGAACCATGAGCACTCTAACCACCGCCTCCATCGGCACCCCCTTTGCAGCATCCGCCACCAGAGTCATGCTTCTCGGCTCAGGCGAGCTCGGAAAAGAAGTTACCATTGAACTCCAGCGCTTCGGTGTCGAGGTGATCGCCGTCGACTCCTATCCGAATGCACCCGCCATGCAGGTCGCGGACCATGCGCGCGTTGTTCCCATGCTCGATCCTGAGCAACTTCGGAAGCTCATCGAGGACGAACAACCTCACTTCATCGTTCCTGAAGTGGAGGCTATCGCTACCGAGGTTCTGGCAGAAATCGAGGCATCCGGCACGGCCACTGTGATCCCGACCGCGCGTGCCACCCAGCTCACTATGAACCGGGAGGGCATTCGCCGACTGGCAGCAGAAGAGCTCGGCCTACAAACATCCCCTTACCACTTCGCCGCCACCGAGGACGAATACCGCGACGCGGTTTCCGCCATCGGCCTGCCTTTCGTCATCAAGCCAATCATGTCTTCGTCAGGAAAAGGGCAGAGCACAGTCCGCAGCGAAGATGAAATCGCACCCGCATGGCACTACGCTCAGGAAGGCGGGCGGGCGGGCGCAGGCAAGGTCATCGTGGAAGGGTTTGTCGATTTTGATTACGAAATCACCCTTCTCACCGTGCGTCACGTCGCAGGAACCAGTTTCCTCGCACCCGTCGGGCATATTCAAGTCGATGGGGATTATCGCGAGTCGTGGCAACCCCAGCCGATGTCGGAGGCGGCGCTTGCGGAGGCTCAGGTCTATGCGGAGAAAATCACCACCGCACTCGGCGGGCGCGGCATTTTTGGTGTCGAACTCTTTGTCAAAGGCGATGCCATCATTTTTTCGGAAGTTTCCCCTCGCCCGCACGATACCGGCATGGTGACCATGATCTCGCAGGATCTCAGCCAGTTCGCGCTCCACGCCCGCGCCATCCTCGGGTTACCCATTCCCAACATCCACCAGCACGGCCCCAGCGCCTCGGCCGCTCTCCTAGTCGCGGGCGAAAGCACCAACTTGCAATACACCGGCCTTGATCAAGCACTCGCCGAGCCCGACACGCAAGTCCGCCTCTTCGGCAAGCCGGAAGTCAAAGGCCAGCGGCGGATGGGAGTCGCCATTGCCCGTGGTGCCAGCATCGATGAGGCACGCGAAAAGGCGCGGGCCGCCGCCGCGGCAATAAAGGTTTTACTCTGAGATTTTCGACCGCTTACAGCTCATCCTCACCGGCCCGAAAACCAAAACATCCCGGAAAAGACCGCCATACTGGGTAAAGACCTCCATACTGTATACCATGAAAGCAAAAGCATACCGACTCCTCCTCCCTGCCGCCCTGCTCGCGGGTCTCGCCGCCCTCGCAATCGAAACCACCTCGGCAAAAGACAAAAGGAAGCCGCAGACCTGGGAAATGATCAAGGCGGCCCGCCTGCAACCAGTCAACGACCAGGTAAAAGAAAAGATCGAGGCCGCTCTGCCCGCCACAGCCACCGCAGCACCGAAAAATGAACGCCGAATTCTCGTCTTCTACCGCTGCGGAGGCTTCGTCCACACCTCAATCGCGCCCGGCAACCACGCGCTGGTGCGGCTTGGTGAAAAGACCGGCGCCTTCTCTGCCGACCTCGCCGACGACTACGCGGTTTTCAGCACCGAAAATCTCGCCCGCTACGACGCGGTGCTCTTCAACAACACCACCCGCCTCAAACTCCCAGAGGCGTCGATGCGTCAGGCCCTGCTCGAGTTCATGGCAGCAGGCAAAGGGGTAGCCGGAATCCACGGTGCCAGCGACAACTTCTACGAGTGGAAGGAAGGCGGCGAGATGATGGGCGGCCACTTCAACGGCCACCCGTGGACTGCCGGCGAGCGCTGGGCCTTCCAGCTCGACGACCCGGAACACCCGGTCAACAAGGCCTTCAAGGGACAGGGATTCTGGCACAAGGACGAGATCTACCAGTACAAGCCCGACACCTTCGCCGGTCCGGCAAAGCTGCGCATCCTCGTCTCCCTCGACATGAGCAAAGACAAGGTCGTCGGCCAGCTTGAGGCCAAGCAGTTTGCCCGCTTCAACGAGGCCTACCCAACCGGCAAGCGCTCGGTCCCAGTCTCATGGGTCCACGAATACGGCGGTGGCCGGGTCTTCTACACCACTCTCGGCCACAATGACCTGACCTTCGCCAACCCCGCCGTCCTCCAGCACCTGCTCGACGGCATCCAGTTCGCGCTCGGTGACCTTGAGGCCGACGCCAGCCCGAGCGCGGCGGTTTCGGACACCGTGACGCCGGCATTGGCACCGGCGGAGTAAAAACAGAGTCCCCGCGAAGCACTCTCATCAGGATCTCCCTCTGTCAGGCAAGAATGTCCTTCACGACATGCCCGTGCACGTCGGTGAGGCGGAAACGGCGTCCCTGAAAGCGGTAGGTAAGTTGTTCGTGGTCGATGCCGAGGAGGTGCAGGACAGTGGCCTGGAAGTCATGCACGTGCACCGGGTTCTCGGTGACGTTGTAGCCGTATTCGTCAGTAGTGCCGTATTGGCAGCCGCGCTTGACTCCGCCGCCGGCCATCCACAGTGAAAAGGCGGCGCCGTGGTGGTCGCGTCCGTGGCCCTTCGGCTTGTTGAGATCGCCCTGGCCGAAGGGAGTGCGGCCGAACTCGCCACCCCAGATCACAAGTGTGTCCTCGAGCATGCCGCGCTGCTCCAGGTCCTTCACCAGCGCCGCGGATGGCTGATCCGTGTCCTTGCACTGGGTCTCGAGTTGGTGGGTGATATTGCGGTGCTGGTCCCAGCCGGCATGCATGAGTTGGATGAATTTTCACCCCGCGCTCCGCCATGCGGCGGGCCAGCAGACAGTTGCGGGCGAAGGAACCGGGGCGCTGGACATCAGAGCCATACATATCGAGGATGTGCTGTGGCTCGCCCGAGAGATCGGTGAGTTCCGGGACGCTGGCCTGCATACGATAGGCCATCTCATACTGAGCCATGCGGGTCTGGATGTCAGGGTCTCCGACCTCGTCGTGGAAGCGGCGGTTGAGGGCATTGATGTCGTCGATGACTCCCTTTTTCATGGATCGGCCCAAGCCCTGCGGGTCGCTCAAGTAAAGGACCGGATCGCCCTGCGAGCGGAACTTGACCCCCTGGTATTTGGTCGGGATAAAGCCGCTTCCCCAGTAATAGTCGTAGAACAGTTGGCCACAGGAATTCTGGCGGTCACGGGAAAGCATGACCATGAAGCTGGGCAGGTTGTCGTTGGCGGAGCCGAGTCCGTAGGTCGTCCACGCACCCATGCTGGGCCGACCGGGCAACTGGTGGCCGGTGAGGAAAAAGGTCACACCGGGCGCGTGGTTGACCGCCTCGGTGTGCATCGACCTGACGAGGGTGATCCTGTCCGAAATCGCACGGGTATGGGGAATGATATCCCCGAGCATCATCCCCGAGGAGGGAGTCGCGCTGGAAGCCCATCTGGGGGGCGAGCGAGGGAAACGACTTCTGGTTGGAAGTCATCGTGCTCAGACGCACCCCCTCACGCACCGAAGCGGGAATCTCCTCGCCGGCATGGGTGGAGAGGCGGGGCTTGTGATCGAAAAGATCGACCGTGGCTTGGCCCTCCGGTCTGCATGAGGTAGATGACACGCTTGGCCTTTGGCAGATGGTGGGGAAGCGACGCGAGCCCGCCCTCGGAAGCCGCCGGATTTCCCGCGGCCGAGGCCTTGTCTCCGAGCAGGCTGGCGAGCGCCGCGGCACCGAGGCCCTGGGCACCGCGCGAGAAGAGCTGACGGCGGGTGGGAAAGGCGGTGGAATTCTTCGTGGGTGAACATGGCGGGATGTGGGGAAGAGAAGCGCGAAGGAATGGGAGAGCGTAGGAGTGAGCTTGCGAGCGATGGAGGCGGCTAATTCCGATTGAGCGTCTCGTCGAGGTTGAGGATCACCTGGGCCGTGCGGGTATAGGCGGCGAACTGCGGATCCGGGATCCCGACATAGGCTTGCGCCCGCCTCGGGATCGGCCCGGAACTCGTCGAGGGCACGCCGATGACCGTCGATGAGAATGGCTTGCTCCTGCGCATCCGGAGAACGCCCGGTGGCGATCTCGAACCCGTGCGCCAGGGCGCCTTCCGGCTCCGAGGCAGCCCCTCGGCCATGCGGCCGGCAAGCCCGCGCGCAGCCTCGATGTAAGTGACGTCGTTGAGCAGGGTCAGTGCATGAAGCGGCGTATTGGTGATGGCAGTCTTCACCGTGCAGATCTGGCGGGTGGCACTGTCGAACATGTTGGGCGGGCCGGTTGTGCGACGCCAGAAGGTGTAGAGACTGCGCCGGTGAAGTTGCTCCGGCTCGGTCTTGAGCGGGTAACTGACGAAGCCGAAGGAAAATTCCTTCCACAGGCCCTCCGGCTGGTGGGGGTAGACCGGGCGGCCCCCGATGTCCCGCCTGAGCAGGCCACCCAGGGCCAGGCGCCTGGTCGCGTAAAAGCATAGCGGGAAGGCGGGTAGCGCGAGGCGCGAGCCAGGAGGCGGTTCTCGGGATCATGCGCCACCGCCTCCGGCGAGACATCCGCTGCCTGGCTGTAGGTGCGGGAAGTGAGCATGAGGCGCATCATGTGTTTGACGTTCCAACCGCGAATCAATGAACTCGACAGCTAGCCAGTCGAGCAGTTCCGGGTGACTGGGAAGCTCGCCCTGGACACCGAAATCCTCGGATGTCTTGACCAGGCCGGCACCGAACAGCTGGGCCCAGAGCCGGTTGATGGGCGACCCGGGAAACGAGCGGGTTCTCCGGTGACACCAGCCACCTGGCCAGACCCAAACGATCCTTGCGGGTATCGGCGGGCATCGGCGGAAGGAAGGCGGGGGTATCGGAAGTAACCTGATCAGTCGGTGCCTCGTAGCTGCCTCGGTCGAGGATGTAGGTAGGACGCACCTCTTTCCTTTCCTCCATGATCATGACCTCCGAAAACCGGGCATCGACGGCGGTGAGCTTTTCCTCGAGGGCATCAATCTTCTCGAGGTAAGCCGCGTAGCCGGGCAACCCCTCGCGAAGGGCTTTCTCTACCCGCCCGGCGAACTCCGGGCCACGGCCGTTGGCGGGGGAGGGCCAGGGCGGCCTCGAGCGAGTCGAGGGAGGGGAGCGTCTCGCTGGAGGAAGCAGCGATCCGGAACCGCCCGATGTTTGTGATGCTTGTGCTTGCTCTGGTGACGGAGTCTGATCTGGAGGGGAATGCCCGGGGAGACTTCGATGGGCTGAGCAAGGGTGAGGGTGGCCCACTCCGGCCGGTCGTTCGGCTTGCGCGCGGTGAACAGCCCATCCGGTAGTGGGCTTGTCGTCGAAAGCCTTGGTAATCACGAAACTGCCTTGCTCGTAAGTGGCCCGGCCCGAGGCGATCGGCACAGGCTGGCCGCCGACGGAGATCTCGATGGAGGTGAGGACAAAGTTGCCGCTGTCAGAACGGGCCAGGCCCTTGCCGCCGTTTGTATGCCCTCCGTTCTGCAGCGCCTCGAGACGGACGTGACGAATCGGGCCGACGCCCTCGGGGACCTTGTAGGTGATGCTGTAGTCGTCCTTGTCGGGATTCGGACCGGTGGCAGCGATCGAGTGGTCACCCTGAATGGCGAGGTCCTGGTGATCGGCCGTGGCGGCGGTCGGAACGAGGGGCGTCCACGGTGCCGCGAGCCCGAGTTTCTTCCGGAGCTTCGTCTCCATGGCAACGCGATCACCGAGCGTGTCGTGGATCTGGTTTTGAATCCCGCTGATCTCGGCCTTGATCTGCCGCTTCTTTGCCTCTGATGCTTCGTCGGGGAGGCGCAGATAGGGACGGGCGATCTGGACAGGATTCCTTGGCCGACCCGCTTGCCGCTCTTCCTGTCAATACCTCCGGTCTCCGGGATGTTGTTGAAGAAGGCGAAGAACTGGTAGTAATCGCGATGGGTGATGGGGTCGTATTTATGGGAGTGGCACTGGGCGCAGGCCATGGTGAGGCCGAGCCAGGTGGTAGCGGTGGTGTCAACGCGGTCAATGACGTAGTTGATCCGCTGCTCCTCGGCGATCGCGCCGCCCTCGCCGTTAAGCATATGGTTGCGGTTGAAGGCGGTGGCGACGAGCTGGTCGTTGCTGGGTTTCTCGAGCAGGTCGCCGGCCAGCTGTTCGATGGTGAACCGATCAAAGGGCATGTTCTGGTTCCACGCGCGCACAACCCAGTCGCGCCACGGCCATTGCTGGCTGTCGCCATCCTGCTGGAAGCCGTTGGAGTCAGCGTAGCGGGCGGCGTCGAGCCAGGCGAGGGCCATTTTCTCCCCATAGTGAGGGGAGTCGAGGAGCGCGTCAACACGCTCGCTGACAGCACGGTCCGGGTCCCCTTCGAACGCCTTCTCGAAAGCATCGACCTCCCCCGGATCGGGCGGCAGGCCGGTCGTGTCGAGGTGCAGCCTGCGGGCCAAAGTGCGGGCCTTGGCGGGAGGCGAGGGGGCGAGGCCCTCGGCCTCGAGGTCGGCGAGGACGAACTGGTCGATCGGGTTGACAGGCCAGGCAGCGTGCTCCTGCGCCGGCTCCGGTGGTGCCACCCGCGAAGGCTTCTGGAAAGCCCAGTGAATCTCGTATTCCGCGCCGGCCTCGATCCAGCGGCGGAGGATTTCCTTGTCCGAGCTACTGAGGGTTCGATGAGAGTCTGCCGGGGGCATCAGCTCATCCGCATCGCTGGCGGTGATCCGGGCCCAGAGCTCGGAGGCGGCGATATCGCCCGGAACGATAGCGGCGTAACCCCCGAGGTCCGTGGCAGCACCCTTCGGGGTATCCAGACGGAGGCCTGACTTCCGTTCACTCTCATCCGGGCCATGACAGTAGAAGCAGTTCTCGCTGAGAATCGGACGCACGTGGTGGTTGAAGGAGATGGCGGCCGGAACTGTCCCGTGCACGCCACTGGACTCGCCACCGCGGGGAGACCGGGAATTGGCCAAGGCAGCCGCCCCCTGGAGGGCGACCCCCTCGTCAGCAGGGTCGTCGCGCACCAGATCGGATCGGCGACGGGATACCGCTGCCGCCTGCCTCTTACCAGATGGGAAGGCCTGCGCGATGCCAGCGGAAGCAGTTGCTCTCCGGTTTTCCTGAACCCGCTCCCTGTCATCAGCCGCTGCCATCTCCCTGGCCTCGGCCAAGGCTTTGATCCCCTCGAGATCCTCCAACCCATTGATTTCCCAACGCGCCTCCAACTCCTCCACTGGAACCGCTGGCATGGTGATGCTCGGCTCATTCTGGATCAAGAAAGGAAGTGCCATGGCCCCAGCCACAAGCACAGCTGCCAGGCCGGCCAATCGGAGCTCGCGGCTACGGCTACGGCTACGGCTGTGGCGCGGGGGCGCCTGCTCCGCACCCGGCATCGAGACGATGTTGCGCGGCGGACGCGTCATGCCCGCGCGCAAGAGCTCTTCGTCCTCCAATGCCGCAAACATGGCAGGCAACTGGCAGTGCTCCTGATACTCCAGAATAAACTCGGGGTGAGTCTCGAAAATTTCCCAGAGTCTTTCCCGTTCCCACGAGGTCAAGTCCCGCTCGTGCAGGTTAGCGAGAAGACCTTGGAATTCCTTTCTGGTGCTTGAAGTCGACATGATCTTGCTGGATTCAGCGATCCGGAAGCTGTTTATGGATGCAGACAAGCAGGCTCCGCTTGATGCGAAACATTCTCTGAGCCAGGGCATTTCGGTTGGTATTGGCTCGCTTGCTCAGCGCCTCAAGCGATTCACCATCGGTGTATCGCCGGAGCAGGAGTTCGCGATCTTCCTCGCTCATCTTAGCCAGGCAACGAAGCAAGGCTTCCCGTTCCTGATCCGGGTCCTTCACCCACGCGGCCGAGTCACCGATCAGTTCGAGGGTGCCATCAGAAGGCAATTCGAAGCGTGTGCGGCGGGCTTGTTTCCTCCGGTAATTGCAAGCGCAGAAAAAAGCGATCCGGAAGGCCCATGCGGAAAAGTTTCCTACTGGGTCATACTCAGAGCGCTTGTCCCAGAGGATGACCGTGGCCTCCTGGGCAAGATCCTCAGCGACGGCATGGTTGGCAGTCAGTCCGAAAAGGTAAGCGACCAGACGCGGCCGCAATTCGCGGATCCGCTCCTCGTATCCCTCGTCCTCCCATGCCTCTTCGCTCAACACATGCACAACAACTTCTCGTAATCCTCCTCTTAACTTAAATTGTCTCGGCAAGCACTCTCATTACGGGAAGAATCAAAGTTTTTCCCAGAAACTCCCCAAGCACCTTCTCGAGGTTCAAGATGTCGGGGGAGCCACCCACCGCAGGTTTCGAAACTCCGGCGGAGCCCCTTGCCATGGAGCGCCGACCGTCGTAGTGGCTTCCTTTCCGTCTGCCTGCTTCTCTTTCAATTTTTCCATCGCCGCGAGACGCAACTCTTTGATACCCTCCCACCCGTCTCTCGCGACCCCGGCAACGTTCTTAAAAGCAGAGACAGCAACGGTCACTGCCTGCCAGTCCGGGCCACCTGCCAGAGTGACCTCGGCGGCATGCTTATCGATGCCGATAACCAGTTTGTTGGGCTCCGCAGACCGGACGTCGAGTGCGAGCGTTGCGCCTTTCGGCGCAGCCCATACCGGGTCATAGACTTTGTGGGTGCTGCGTGGCCAGCCATTGGGTTTGTCGGTGAACCACTCTTTCTTCCACCCGTCTGCGAAGGCCTCGATCACCGGTGTCTGCTGCAGCGTGGCTTCCACTCCGGCCGCCTCGAGCTCGGCGGGACGAGCAATCTGAAGGAGGGACGAGAGGTTGAAGCGGTCGGTCGTATATTTCCCGTAATAGTATCCGGCCCCGGTGATCGCCTCGTCGAGTGGGTAAAGAACATTGGCATAGACCCAGAGCGGCTTGTCGGAAGTAGAGACCGGAAGAGACGCTGTCCAGACTCCGTCGTTTTCGGTAGCCACCGCATGATGCCAGAAGCGGTTAATACGGTTCTCGCGGAGCGCGCGGTCGCCGCCCTCGACCCCCTGCTGGGTGTAAAAAACGTCGACTTCCAGAACCGGCCGCGATCGATCGGGTGTCACCGAGAAGACCGGAACGCCGGCGGCGCTCGCGAGCCGCAGGTCGGTGGTCGGCGTATCCGGCCATGCGAAGCTTCCCTTCAGGTGCTCGTCGAACCAGAGCTGGGTGGCGACCTCGAACTCCGGCAGGTCCTTGTGTGCCATGTGCGCGGAGCAGGTGACCCGCCACGGGGTTTCCTCACCCAGCGCGGCCGTCGCCGCGATCAGATCGTTGATATGCCCGTGGAAATCGTTGGCCGGGCTCAGGAAGATCGTCGGACAGGCAATGCGCTCCAGGCTCGGGCCGTCCCCCACCGTGTTCCGATGCAGCAGCTTGTCATTGTAGCGGTCACTGATCCCGCCGCAGGAAGGAGCCGCCGCCTTAACCCGGGCGTCGACACCAGCCAGAAGAACCGTCAATTTCCCACCCATTGAGTGGCCATAGGTGCCGAGGCGCTCGCCATCGACCTCCGGCTGCTGCTCGAGGAAGGTCAGGGCACGCCGGCCTCCCAGGGTACAGAGAAACCACGAGTTGTTCCGAGGCGATTCCACCGGGTCGAGCGTCCACTCCTCGACCGGGAGCGAGGCGAAGGCGTCCTTCCCGTGCCGGCTCGGCGCGTGGTAGGCATCGAGCGCTCCCCAGTCAGTGGTCAGCTTGTAGCGCGGGTCCTCGGTCTTATTTTCCCAGAACAGCTTCACCTCGTTCGGTGTCACCCGGTAATCGGTGGCGGTGATCCGCCCCGCCCACGAGATGCTGATGGTGGCGTAACCACGCTTGGCATTGGTCAGGACAGCCTGCTGGTCGGCATACTGCCCGCCGCCGTGAATCTGCACCAGTCCGGGGAGATTCGTTCCCCCCTTCGGATACCCGTAAACTGCAGCCATGATCGCCTTCTGTCCTTTGAAGACGCCGATCCGGTAACGAAGAATCTTAAGGACAACTCCGTCTTCTTCCCATTCGTGAAGGACCTCGACCTCGAGAGGCTCGGTCTGCGGGTCGAAACCCGCCCAGAGTTCTTCGAAAGTCTGCGGGGCCTTCCCGTCCACGAGCGGCGGAAGCGTCTCAGGCGTTTCTTGAGCAAAAACTGCCAGCGTCCCACAGAGGCAGGTCCAGATACATATCCCAGTCGGTATTTTCATCATGTGCATTTTTCTTTCAATCCGGCCATCATAAACGTCTCGCTTCTCCCTTCCAAACGCTACCACGCATGCATATCTTTCAGGAGGCGATTGATCTGCGAGAAGGTCCAGGACAGAACTACAAGCCAGCGGCGCGGCTTTTCTAGTTGTTACAATATCAAGAACATGAATACGACCGCTGTGGCGGTGAGGGCATGGGAGATGGAGCAGGAATGATACGTGATGGCACCGATAAAGTGGCGGGTTGACGCACCGATGCTGGAGAAAACAACGCAACGGCCGCCCTGCTCTCGCTAAAAGAGCGGCTCTGTCGGGAAGCGGTTGAGCAGCGGGTGGTGACGAGAAACCCGTTGGCGTCCCGCATGCAGAAGGCAGCGTGGGTCGCACCCGGCGCGGCATCGTCGCTTCCACTCTTCCCTCGCTGATAGTCGTTGCCGGTGCGCAGAGCCACTCCTCACGGTTCCCTCTGGTCGAATCGAAGGGCTTGGGGTTCATGGTAAAGAGGAGGATGGCCTCGGTAATGGCTGCCTTCTCAGGTCCCGACTCGAGAGCCACCCAGATCCGGTCTTTTTCTGACCCGAGTCCCAGGACGCTCGGAGAGGCGGCACGCTCCTTGTCAGTCGTCGTGACAGCCTTCAGATTCCGGTATGGCATAGAGGCCCCCGGCAGCGGTCACAAAGGCCTCCACCTCAGCGAGCATGGCATCGCGTAGCTCTGGAAATTCTGCTGCCAGGTTTTCCTCTTCGCCGAGGTCACCCGCTGATCCGTCCTGCTTTTGAAGCCTGAAAAGTTCCACCCCCGCCTCGTTTTTCACTCCAGCATGCTGACCGAGATGGCTTACGCCGAGGTTATTGACCAGTTTCCAATCACCCTTCCGCATCACCACCGCCATATGGCTCTCCATCGGGTAGAACCAGAAGATGGCTTCACGTTCCCTACCGTCAGGATGCATCACCCGGTCGGATTCTCCCTGGATGAGCGGCAGAATGTCGCACCCGTCCAGCTCAAGATTCTCGTCGGCTTCCAAACCGGCCATCTCGAGAAAAGCAGGAAAGAGGTCAATCAGATTGATTGAGGTGGCGCAGACCGACCCAGCGGGAACGTCTGGCCCCCGGACGAGAAATGGGATCCGAATCCCCCCCCTCGTAGCAGCTCATCTTGCCACTGCGCAGGGGACTGTTATCCGTGAGGTGCTCTCGCGGTTCGCCCACCCACCCTCCATTGTCGGAATCGATGATGATGTAGGTGTTGGCGATCAACTTCTGCCCTGGATTCCGTGGATCATCGGTCGCGTCAAGGTAGTTGACCACTTTTCCGACCATCCAGTCCACCGAATCCACCATGCTCGCATAGTAGGGGTTGCTGTGCCCGGTTCTGCCCACATTAATGGTTCCCGGATCAGTCGGGAACGCGTAGCCCATCTTCTGGCAGTAATGCGCGAGACGCGCGCGGTCCCGAGTTCCAATCGGTCCGGGGACGTAATACGGACAGAAGTTGAGAAAAAATGGCTGATCCTTGTTCTTCCGAATGAAGCCGAGAGCCAGATCCAAAGGCCGAGAGATTATTTACTCGCCCTCTCCTTTTCATTCGCGGTAAATCCGAGCACCCGAAGCGCGGTGCCACCGAGTTTGCTACGACCGGAACGGTTATCGAGTATTTCCAGCTCAAGGCTATGTTCTGTATTGTCGAGTTCGTTGAAGAACATGACGGTCGTCGGGTAGTTGAACCCACTGTATTTACTCAGGGTATCGATTTCTCTCGTCTCTTTGCCATCCACGGTGCATCGGACAATACAGGTATCCGGGCCTGCCAGCAGGTAGGCGCCGATGGCGGTGCCGGAGAAGGCGATGGTCAGCTTGGCGCCTGCCTTGCTGCTGTAGATCATGGGAGTCTCGCGGAACCGCGGCCGGACTTTCCCTTTGTTCTCGTTCGGCCAGTCGGGGACGCCGGATTTCCAATGCGCGTCGGTCTGGACATCCTCGAAAGGCAGTAATCGACCGCCAGTGTAGCTTTTCGGGTCGATCGGTTCCACCGCCAGATGATCCTCCGCCACAGCCTCTTCAGCCGAGAGCGGCTTCCCCCACTCGGCGAGCAGGGCATTGGAAATCATCGTGGCGCACATGGCATTCCCGAATTTATTCGGGTGCACGCCGCCAAATTTCTTCCAGTCCATCTTTCCGGCGGAGATCAGGTCTGCCAGTTCCTGCGCGAGGTGGTTGACCGAGATGCCGTAGCGCTCGGCTACCTTGCTGTGCGCGGCGACCGACGGCCTGGTTTCCCCCGCCTGAAGCGCAGCAAGGATCCTCTCATTGACGAACATGGTCATGACGATATCGACCTGTGGGTTGTGTTTCCTCGCTTGGGCGATGATGCCCTCCATGCCGCGCAGGGCATCTTCGTAGCCTTGGTCAGCATCCTGGTCGTCATTGACCGCGAACTCGACAAAGAGCATGTCGAGAGGGCCATGACTGAGAACATCGCGCTGGAGCCGGAAGGCTCCGGTGTCCGAACAAGTCGAGCTGATCCCCGCGTTGGTGAAGGTAAAGTCGGTCACCGGGAAGCGCTTTTCGAGCATCTCACAGACCATCGGGCGGTAACCCTCCATCTCGGTAATCGAGCCGCCGATGAAGGCGACGTGGCCGCGTTTGTTTTTCTCGAACTGGATTCGACTGTTCCGATAGTTGCCGCGCAGGATAAAGTTTTTCCGGCTGACGACCTTCTCCGCCGGCAGGTCCCCCACTCCCATGTCCTGCCGGGTGACGAATGTGACGATCGGTTGCGGGTCTTCGAGCGAGTGCGGGTGGTGACCAACTTCCGGCTTGTGGATCACTTCAAAGACGCCACCCAATTTCTTATAACGCGCCTCGGCAATGGCCGTGTTTTCCGCTACGGGCACGACCTTGTCGGTGTCTCCGACCACATGGATAATCGGGACACCTGCCTTGGCCAGCGGTGCCAGGTTTTCGAGCGGAATCCCCTGGTAGGCCAGCGCCTCTTCCTCGGTCAGGCCATAAGCCTGCAGGCACGTCGCCCAAGCACCAGCAGCACCACTCCCCTTACCTTTGCCGCCGGGCCAGCTTTTGAAATCCATCACCGGAGCATCGGCATAGATCGCCGCCACTTTGTCGGGATTGGCCGCGGCCCAGTTGTAGACGATGAGACCGCCGCGTGACATCCCCTCGAGCACCGCACGGTCGGCGAACAGGTGTTCGAAGCGAAGGTAGTTGTAGAGCTCGTTCCAGCGCCTGACCGCCTCGGCATTGCCGAAAAGATTCCGCACATCGCAGTAGACGACATGGTAACCGCGCCCGAGCATGGCGAGGTCGAACTGCGGCTCGTGACCCCAGAACCGGGCGCGCAGCACCCACGGCTTACCGTCGGCAATCGTGCTGGGAACAACCACCTTGCAAGCGACGTCCCCAAGCATGAAATCAACCTGCTCGAAACCTTGGAAGGAAGATTTTTTTCCCGTCCATGTCGTGTCCGGCGTCGCGTCCGCTCCGGTTGTTGGTTTCCCTTTCTGCGGTTCTTCCCTCGCTCCACCAGGATCTGCCCCGGCCAGCAGGGTCTTGATGACAAAGTCCTCGGCATTGGTGAAGACCCTCGATTCGTCGTGGTCCTTGATAAAAATCTGAACCTTTTCGTGCCCGACCGCGATGGACTGCTCCTTCATCTTGATCCCGAACATGCCGTGGTGGATACCGTAGTTGAAGCTGGTTGCAGGTAGTGCCATGAACTCCGGCTTGTCCGGGTATTCCAGAAAAAGTGGTGGGTCGTCTTTGCTGAGGTGGTTGATCGGCGAAAACTCTTCGTAAACAGCTTCGTGCCTGGCGTAGTTCTGGCGCATCGCTTCGAGGGAATCCTCGCCGACGGCCTTGTAAATCATGGAAAGGAAAACATTCGGCCCGATCCACGGTTCAATCACCTTCGGGTCGATCGAGGTCTGGGCACTGAGCACGCCGGCTCCCTGCACGCGGGTCGACTCGCGTTGCACCGGATCGTCCGAGCCGGGATCCGCCAGATCATCATGACAGGCGATCCACAGTGAACTGCAGCCGCCGGCACTTCCTCCGGAAACGACGACCTTGTTTTTGTCGATGTTCCATTCCTCGGCCCGGGAGCGCAGAAACTGCACCGCACGCGCCGCGTCATGCACCGGCGCAGGGAGCGGGTTGGCTGGGGTGAGCCGATAATTGATCGCGGCCACCGAGATACCCTTCTCCAGGTAGATCCCGGCGTTGCGCATGGCCCGCTTATCACCTTTTTCCCAGCCGCCGCCGTGGATGTAGACGAGCAGCGGGCGCGGGCCGTCGCCCTGCGCTTGCCAAAAATCAAGCACGGTGCGCTGATGCGTGTCATAGGCGACATCGGCGTGGGTCGGCGCGAGAGTTCCCTGCTTCCGGGCGAAGCTGCCGCCGGCCAGGCCGAGGAAAAGGGTGCATGTGATCAGGTGTATTCTCATAGGATAATTCATTGAGCGGTTCCCGGCGCGGATCTCGCAGCTTCCCTGCAGAGTAGCTTCGGTGCCCGGTCGAGTTCTCGCCGAGGATGGAGTGCGTTGTCGTGGGCAGGAAAGCGCGAGCAACTTGGCGACAAGTTGTGACTTCATGGATCTTTTCTACTTCTTGTGGCCTTTGAATCCGAGAGACGGATCGAGGACTTTGCCAGTTCGCGGCGGGGTGTGGGCCTGCTTGGCGTATGCCACCATCTGCTCGAGAATCGCGGGATGCAACGCCGCCACATTGTCGCGTTCCTCGATGTCTGAGTCCAGATCATACAACTCGAAGGCGGCATCCTTTTGCGGCCGGATCGCCTTCCAGTTCTTCATACGCACCGCCACGCTGCCTTTCCCTTCCCAGTAAAGATAGTCGTGCTGCTGTTGCCTGCGACCAGGCTTTTCTTCGCCGAGCAATGTCGGTACGATGGAGATGCCGTCACAATCCTCGCGCGGTGTGGCACCAGCGAGTTCTGCGAGCGTCGGCATGATGTCCGGGAAGTAGCCGAGGTGGTCGGAAACAGAGCCCGCTTTGATCTTGCCCGGCCAGTGAGCGATGAAGGGAATGCGCAAGCCGCCTTCGTAGAAATTGCCTTTGCCGCCCCGGAAGCGTTCGCCGGTCCTGGGGTTCAGATTCGGGGCAAGATAACCGTGCGGATGCCTGGCGTTCTTGAAGTAGGGTTGACCACCGTTGTCACCACAGAGAATCACGATGGTATTGTCATCGATCTTCAACTCCTTCAGCAGGGCCATGATTTCGCCAATCTGGCGATCCACCATTTCCACCATAGCGGCATACATCTGCGCGTCCTGTTTACCCAACTGGTTGCTGGCATCCCATTGCAGAGCCTTGTATTTCTGCCAGGCGGGTTCGTCCTCCGGCATCGCCCAGTAGCCATGCGGGGGTGTCCATGGCAGGTAGGCAAAGAAAGGTTGATCGGCATGCGCACGGATAAACTTGATACTCTCCTCGTAGATCAGCGTGTGGGAAAACGTTTCACCGCTGAGAAAGTCGCCGGTGTTGCCTTTGAGCGTCACCTTGACGCTGTTTCGCAGCAGGTAACGCGGGTAGAAGGTATGGGCGTGGCCCTGATGATAGTAGCCAAAGAAAGTAGCAAGACCATGCTTCTCCGGGACTCCGGTCGTGCCCGCATCTCCCAGGCCCCACTTGCCGAAGCCGCCGGTGGCGTAACCCGCCTGTTGCAGCATACTGGCGATGGTGGAGTCCTCCGCGCGCAGAGCGGCACTGCCGGAATTCCCACGCACCGTGGTGTGGCCGGTATGCTGCCCGGTCATCAGTGTGCTGCGCGTGGGCGCACAGACATTGGCTCCCGCCAGCAACTGGGTGAAACGCATGCCCTCGGCTGCCAATTTGTCGATATTCGGCGTATCCAGGATGGGGTGGCCCATCGCCGACCACTCAAAGTAGCCCCACTCATCGAGCATGATGTGGATGACGTTTGGCGGCTGCTTCCGCGGAGCAGCCGCCAAGGAGTGAAGAGTGAAGAGTGAAATGAGAAAGAGAGACAGGCTTTTCATTGGGGTTTGTTTGGGTAGGAAATCGGAGCTCAGGGCCTGGGGCCTGGGGCCTGGGGCCTGGCTCAGTAGCTCGAGTTAATTCGCTTTGCCTTGTCTTTTTGACGCTTCTTTTCCATCACGGTTTTCTCCTTGCGCATGCTTCTCAATAAAGTCAGCAACCCGCTTAGGATCAAGATGATCGAAGTGATGTCCTTGTGCTCTGGTGCCTTCTTTGACTTCGATGATTTCTATCACTCTTCCCATGTCACGATACCGCTCGGCTACTAATAGATCGGTATTTTCTTCTGCAGGAACCACTCGGTCATTCCTGCTGATCAAGTGCAGCAAGGGTATCTCAGCCTTCGCTATAGGACCCAGGACATCGATCGGGTTCTCGCGTTATGCGAGCGCCTGCTTCTCAGTGAATTCGTACTGTTTGAGCAGATTCAGCCATGTCTTGTGATTGCCAATACCACTGCCTTGCCCCAGAGGCCAGCTCTTGAAATCGCAGACCGGAACATCGGCGTAGAGACAGGCGACAGCATCGGGGTTCCGCGCCGCCCATCGGTAAGCAAACAGCCCGCCACGGCTCACGGCCTCAAGGGCCACTTTACCGGCCAGCCCTTTTTCCTGCGTCATATCCACTTCCGGGTGATAGGTGGGGAAACGTGCACGCCAAGCCCAAGGCTTCCCCATTTCCTCTTTGTCAGGCAGCACGACAAAACAGGGTTTGCCATCCACCTGGAAAGCCACTTTTTGAAATCCATTCCAGTCTGACTTCTTACCCTGCCACCCAGCAGGCGCTACCACACTGGAGTCACCATCCCCTTCCTGCTCAAACGGCTTGGGTTGCCAATCAGGGACGCCCTTTTGCTGCAGCTGCTTGGCGTAACGCAGGTGCAAGGGGTATTCCCCGGGGCGGAGGCGGGGAAGTCCTTCATTGACTAGAAAAGCCTCGGTGGAATCCCACCAGTTATCAAAGTCGGCTTTGAGCTTTTGCGCGACTTGCGGAAATTCATTGATGAGGTTTCTGGTCTCTCCCGGGTCTTGGACAATGTCGCTGAGCCAAGGTTCCTCGCCATCCATCTCATAGACAAGGCGCCAATGGGCCGTGCGCACGGACGCACCGTAATACCGGGTGGGGGCCAAGCGCTCCCGCTGCATCAGGGTGTGGCTGACCCCGACCTCGAACGGGAACCACCCGCTCATTATGGCGGCGCGCGTTGGCGCACAGGTCGGACTGACCTGAAAGTCGGTGAAACGCGTCGCCTTCTCGTAGAGCGCATCGATACGCGGCGTGCTTAGAATCGTGTTGCCCATGCAAGACAAGTCCCCGATGCCCTGGTCATCCGTCAGAACCAGGATAATGTTGGGCTTGTCAGCGGATTGGTCCGCGGCGGCGAAAACAACACTTCCGACCAGATAGCCTATCGCTACCACGACGGAAGCAACATTCCGGAACACGGGTCGATTCATACTATCTGCGCTGCGGCCAGCGCGCGGCGACTTCCTGTAGCCAGTGGCGGGCTATCAGCTCGTGGCCCTGCGGCAGCGGGTGTATGCCATCCCACAGCCAGTGCTCGGGTGGCACTTCCGCAGCGGCGGCATCGAAGATGTCCTGAGTTTGAATATGGACGGCCTGGTAGTCTTTCCCAAGTTTGGCAACCACCTCGCACAGCCTATCGGTCGCCGCGCGACGGACCTGGTAGGCCTGCACGTTCTGCAATGGGCCAGTGGGCAGCACGAAGGGGTCGAGGAGCACCAGACGCAAGTTCGGATTGGCCTTAAGACTGGCATCGAGGATGAAGCGGTAGTCGGACTCGAAGGCAGCAGGCGTGACAATCCGGGCCGGGTTCCTCAAGCCTTGCCCGACGTCATTGGTGCCGATAAGGATGCTGAGCAGGTCAGGCTGCATTTCGACAGCATCCTTTTGCCAGCGCTCGCGGAGTTGCCAGACGGCATTGCCGCTCTTGCCACGGTTGTAGATGTCGAGTTGGGCTTCGGGCAGTTCCACGCCGAGCCGTGCGGCGATGAGAAAGACGTAGCTGTGGCCGAGGTAGTGGTTGCGATCACTTTCCTTGCGACCCCCAGTTCATATCGGTAATCGAGTCGCCTTGGAACACGAGTCGGCTGCCTTTCGCGAACGCAGGCAGTCGGGAGTGGCCTCTTCTCTCGTCACCGGTTGACCGGGCCCCGGGCGGTTGGCCCTGGGCCCCAGCCGTGGCAGCAAGTGCTGTGCTACCAACAACTCCGGCGCCGTAAGTAAAGAAGGTTCGTCTATTGATCATGGTGTGAACGCTTTCAGTGGCACGGCGATGTTTCCATTTAGCCTAAAAACGGGAATGGGCACAGTTGAATCACGGGATTGGCGAGATCCTTCTGCTCGCATCGGTCGGTGGACAGGTCGTAGAGCCGTCACACCTGATCTCCGAAAACTTGAGGTCATCGACGAGGATAACTGCAGAACCTACCGTTTTTGTTTATCATCAACCCTCCTCAGGGTTCCACCAGGCATCCAACCGAGTCCGCATGGCCGCGACCCGGTCCGGGTGCCGGTCGGCGAGGTTGTTTTTTTCCATGGGATCGGCCTGCAGATCGAAGAGCAGTAGCTTTTCTTCCGGGGCCGGCATGCGCCATTTCTCAATTTTTAACGACGGGTGCGGATCCTGCCAGAGCGTCAACTTCCAGTGCCCCTCGATGCACGAGCGGGCATTCAAGCTGTCAGCGGGACGCTCCACATCGAACATGTCGTGGGCGAAGTTTTCGAGGAAGAGGGTCTTTCGTTGTGAGACCTCCGCGTCGTCCAGAAGGTCGATGCCTTCCATTTCCGGGGAGGGTTCCACACCGCAGGCCTGCAGAATAGTCGGCGCCAGGTCAAGGTTACTGGCAAGCCTGATCTCGTCCCTGCTCGGCTCAATACGGCCGGGCCACCTGATCATAATCGGGGTTCTCACGCCGAGTTCGTGAGGCGTAGCTTTCACGCTTCCCTTCCCGAGTGTGCCCCACCCATTGTCACAGAGGTAGACCACTATGGTATTCTCACGCAATCCCTCGGCATCGAGGTGACCGAGCAGTTGGCCGCAGGTCTCGTCGAGCCACTCGCACATAGCAAAATACTTTTCCCTGCCCGGACTGGATCCCTTGCCCCGGTATTTTTTCAACAGGCGCTCAGGAGGATTGTGCGGGGTATGCGGGAGGAAAGGCGCATACCAGACGAGGAACGGTTTTTCTTGTGACCGAGCCTTGGCAATGAAGTCATAGATAGGCTGCATCCCATCACGCCCGATCCCGAGAGAAACTTCTGATCCGTGGCGCCCGGTGGCACCCATGGTATCGGTGAAGCCGGAGACCGCGGGATCTCCCTGCCAGTATTTTCCGGTGTGCAGGGAGAGATACCCCACCTCCCCCAGCATGGCCGGAAGCTGCGGGCTCTTTCCGAAGTGTTTGATCCACGCAGCACGCGGCTTCTTATCGGCCGGGTCATTTCCCGTGATCCCGTGCTGGTGAGGATACTGCCCCGTGAGCATGGTAGCCAGCGACGGACTGCACAGCGGAGTCGTCACATAGCCTCGGGTGAAGAGCAGGCTCTCACCTGCCAGCTTATCGATCTCAGGGGTCTTGATAGTAGGATGCCCCATGAAGCTGTAATCGTGAAACCCCTGATCATCGCTAATGATGACGACCACATTCGGGCGCGACGGCACAGTCTCCCCAGCGTGAACAAAACCGGAGTAACAACAGATGAGAAAAATGCAGATGATTCGATGCATGACATTGACCACGGATAATCCGCTGGCTTAGAAACCGACGAAGATCACGGAATCTTTCACTACCGAGAGAAAAACACACCCATCTCAACAAGCCTTCACGATCTGCCGCATGGCATCCATCTGCCGCTCAATCGATTTCACCATCTTAAACTGGCTGCGACAACGGTCGAGGTTCTGGCGCTCCCGCTGGGTCTTGAAATAAACATCTCCCTGAAGAAAATCGGTCAGGAATCGAATGCCCGTTTCATAGGAAATCAGCCTTCCGGAAAAGGCCAGTAACTGACGTTCAAATGGCACGATAAATCCGGAGGCTGATTTCAGGTAACCCATGATGATGGCTTCAAAGTGCTTGATGTCCATTTCCACCTTCGAGAGATCGGTCTCGTCTTCTTTGGCGGTAGAGGTCGTGGTTCGAATCATATCACCCACATCGTACAGGATCGACCCCGGCATCACCGTGTCGAGATCAATCACGCAGAGCCCCTCTCCCGTGGTGGTATCGATGAGCACGTTGTTAAGCTTGGTGTCATTGTGAGTCACCCGTTCGGGAATCTCGCCTGCAGCCATCAAATCGAGGACCACATCGACCATTTTTTCGCGAGCCAGGGCGAATTCAATCTCGTCAGTAATTTCTCGCACCCGGTCGTGAGAATCCGCCGTGATGGCTCGCTGGAGATCGACAAACCTCGAGCGCGTATGATGGAAATCAGGGATCGTCTCGTGCAACCGACCCGGCAAATCTATGAGCTGACCCTGGAACTCTCCAAAGGCCCGGGCCACCTCGAAGGCCTGGTCGAGTGACTCCACGATGTCGTGCCCAAGCGCACCCTCGATAAACTCGAAGGTGCGCCAACAGGCACCCTCGCTATCGATGTGATAGTCTTCACCCTCCAATGTCGGCACCAAGGTGAGCACCCGCCGGTTAGGATCGGCCACTGCCGCTGCTTTAAGCTTTTTCCGCTGGTGCCGGGTGACACGGCCAATGTTCTCCATCAAGGCCGGAACATCGCGAAAAACCTCGCGGTTGATGCGTTGGTGAATGTAATGAACTTGCTGGCCGCCATCATCGTAGCAGACCTTAAAGGTGTCGTTGATATGCCCTGAGCCGTAGGGATCCTCCCCGAGGTAGCTTCCCCGGCACTGGAAGGCAGCGGCAATCTCTGTAAATTTCTCCATCACTTGACTTTGCTGACTCTTAATTTTCCACTCTTAGCTTCGCTTTGCTTTGGATTGCCCGGTGCACGCACGGCGCGCTGATAAGCCTACCAGCACTCCGACGATCACGTCCAGTCGGGATCATTAAATTTGATACTTCCCGGTAGTTTCGACCTATTCCCGCGCATCCGCCTGCACCGCGAGAGCAGCACTGGTCAGGGTCACTCCTTTCTGGCTCACCGCGCGCGCATCCGGAACCTCCGGATAGCTGACGAGAAAGGCATTTTCGTCGATCAAAATCATCAGGTAATGTGTCGTTCCCTCCGGTATTTCGGCCTCGACCTTGCAGTCCGGCATCAGGACAGCTGGTGCGCGGAACCATTCTTCATGAATTGCACCGCCATTGGTCGTATAGATCAAAGCGGCGTGCGCCACCTTGGCGCCATTCTCGGCGTAGGTGAATTCGACGCAGTTTCCACTTCGGGCGTGGGAAAGCACCGTCGGCACCTTTTTTTTGCCAGGCAGCGGGCCCCTGAAACTGGGGTTGTAAGACGGATAGCTCGCTTGCATTTCCTCCAGAAGCACGGTCAGCCGCGCATTCATCTCCTGCGCCTTTTCCGGCATCGAGGCGACCAGGTTTTTTGCCTCTTCGATGTCCACCCGAGTCGGCTTTCCTCCCTCCGAATTGTAGAGTCGGTAAAGCTCAAGCTCATCTTCGTGTGGGTTGCTCACATGGTCGTAGTTGCGGACGAGTTTGTAATCGCCGATCCGGAGTGTGCTTTCGAGAGCGCCGCTATGCGGGAAGTGCCAGACCATAGTATCACGAACACCTCCGCCGGCCTCGCGCACCAGAGAGGGGTCGGCAGGGTCACCGAGGAGGAGCGGAACCAGATCACAGCCGTCAAGGTTTTTCCCCTCCGGCCTCTCGATTCCAGCCAGCGAAAGAATGGTCGGGTAAAAATCGAGGCCATTGACCATGACCTCCGACTCGACACCGGCTGGCACACCGGGACCGGCAACAAGAAATGGAACTCGGGTCCCACCCTCCATGGCTGAGATCTTGCCCCGATCGAGCGGGTAGTTGTCGGTAATCACCTCCCCGGGGTGCCCTTCCATTCCACCATTGTCCGAGCTGAAGATAATCCAGGTGTTTTCTATCAGCTTGTGACCGGGCCAGCGCGGGTCCTCGGTGGTCTCCAGATACTTTACTATCTTGCCGACATAGTGGTCGAGGGTCTCGACCATGGCGCAGTAGTATGGGTTATTCTGCCCTTCCATTCGCCAGTGATCCGGATCTGTCGGGAAATCGACTCCAAGCTTCTGGCAGTATTTTTGAAGGAGAGCCTTGCTCCGCGACTGGATCGGCGTGTGGACGAGCCAGGTAGCGTAGTAGAGGAAAATCGGCGCTTGCTTATTTGCCTCAAGGAAGTCGAGCGCCCCCTCGGTCATCAAATCGTTTGGAAATCCATGCTCATCCAGCCGGTACGGGTCACCGAGGTCGTTGCTCGCAAACCCCTCCAGCCGGTTTTTCATCCCCGCCTGCACGCCGCGGACATTTTGCTCTTGATGGTGGGTGGTAAAATCGAAGCCCTGGTCGCCGGGCTGAGGGAAGGCATGGTGATCCACGGCCATGTGCCATTTTCCGCAATGACCGGTCGCGTAACCAGCCTCCTGCAATACTCTGGCAAGGGTCACTTCGTTCGCAGGCATCCGTCCGCTGTACCATGGCTCCATCATCCTTGAGTTGCTCTTGCTGCGGGGGGCCGGCGGAGCGCCGCCGACCACGTGAGTTTTCTGAGCCCGAGCCGGGTGATTCCCACTCATGACAGCGCAACGACTGGGAGCGCAGGTAGGAGCTGGAGAGTAACCTTGCCAGAAAAGCACCCCCTTTTTTGCCAACGCATCCAGATGAGGGGTTTCATACGGGGAAGGTTCGTCGACGTCGTAGCACTTCACATCCTGCCAACCGAGATCATCAGCGAAAAGCAGCACTACGTTCGGCTTGGCCGGTCGCTCGGCATGCGCATGCAGAGCAGCAAAAAATCCCAGTGTACCAAAAACCTTCCCCCATCTCCGGATCGTCATTTTTCTCATCAATCCCACCAAACCCGACATCACCAATCACAGCAAGATCGAAACAGCCAACCGTGAACATTCATTGCCTGCGCAAAAGGAACTTGCATTCCCATACCAGACGCCGATTCAGGCTCGCCCTCAATTCATGGGTTTCTATCCGAACTCATCGCAGTAAAATGAGAGCTTCTTGCCAGGAATGTCCTGGCAATCTTCTCTCCCTCTCTGTGGCAACCCAAAGCAGTGAGCCTCCCCAGAACCATGTCTTTCTCAAGCGCAGACCGGGAACAGTTTTACTCCGAACTCTCGAAACTCACGGCGGCCGGATTCCCGATCAGCCGGGCCCTCGAGACGCTCCTCGATCACGACCTCCCCGCCGGACAGTTGCGGGTAGTCACCCGCCTCGATCGCGCATTGAAGGCGCATCAAGATCTGGCCTCGTCTCTGGAAGAAGCCCTGGGAGACGAGGCAGGTGACCTGGATATAGCGCTGGTTCGTGCCGGCCAGGACGGAGGGAAGCTGCCGGAGTCCCTCGGCCAGTTAGCAAGCCACTATGGCCGCCGCCATCGGCTGGTCCGCACGATTCGCTCGCAACTGATTTATCCGGCCTTTCTGCTCCATCTCGGGGTGCTCCTCCCTTCAATACCGAAGATTGTCGCGCGGCCTTCCCTGGCTCCACTTTGGACGGCGTTGCTCACTCTACTCGGACTCTGGCTCCTCCTTGGCGCAGGCTACCTCGTGCTGCGGCGACTGAACCGTTCCTCCGCAGGCACGCCTCGTGTCGATGCGTTCCTCGGCCGAATCCCGCTCTATGGCAAGATGCGGAGGAGTGGTGCCCTGACACGTTTCACCGACGTCTTCGGCTTCTTCCTGGTCGCCGGCCAGACCGTCTCGGTCGCGCTGCGAGCCGCAGGAAGTGCCAGCGGAAGCGGGGTGCTTCTGGCCACCGCCGAGAAGGCAGCTCGAGCCATCGAAATGGGTAGTAACCTCGGCGATGCCATGACCGGAAAACCAGGAATCCCCAAACCGCTTGCCCGCGGAATCCGGACAGGCGAGGTCAGTGGCAGCATGGATATCGAAATGGAACGCTGGTCGAAGCTCTACGCCGACGCTACCGAAGATGCAGCCCGCAATTTAGGAACCTGGCTGCCGAGAATCATCTACCTGTTCATCGTCCTTGTGGTAGCCTGGCAAATTATTCAAATGGCCACGGGAATTTATGCTCCCATGTTCGAAATACTCGACCAGATGTAAAACATCCACGAGGGCACCTTCTCTCCGAATTCTTTTTCCTGAGGCTCCTGTGAGCACCTCGCCTCCTTCCTCATCCTTATGAAAATTCTCATCATCAATGGCTCGGACCTGAAGGGTGGCGCGGGAAAGGTAGGCCATGCGCTGGCTTCTGGGATGGATGCCCGCGGCCACGAAGTCACCTACCTGGTAGGAAAGAAGAGCGGGAGCGACACCTTCGTCCGCGAGACTCCGAAACCGGTAGGTGGCGGACGCGGACGCGGCTACCTCCAGCGCGCGATCCACCGCCTCGGAATCGACCACTGTCACCTCGATTCCGCCTTTCCGAAAAACCTCGGCACCGGATTCCTTGCGCAGTTCGACCTGATCCACCTTCACGACACACCAGGGTTCAATAGCGCATCTCTCCCGTGGCTCACGAAGCAATGCCCGGTGGTGTGGACCATGCATACGATGGGAGCCTTCACCGGAAACTGCCTCTACGCCTACGGCTGTGACCGGTGGAAGGAACGGTGTGGCAAGTGCCCGCAATTCGGAATCTGGCCGCTCAAGTGGCTCCACCGGGATGCCTCCCGTGCCAACCTCGCCATCAAGCGGCACGCCTCCCGCCGCGCACGGGATCTCCATATCATCGGTGTCTCGGAATGGATTGCAGCCCGAGCCCGAGAGGGGGTGCTGGGCAGGCACCCGGTCACCACCATTCAGAATCCGGTCGATACCGATGTGTTTCAGCCTATCCCGAAGGCCCGTGCGAAAGCCGATCTCGGTATCGCCGAGGACCGCCGCACCATCCTCTTTGCTATTTCAAGCAACCCAGAGGATACCCGGAAGGGCACCGACCTCATCGCCGCGGCACTCCCGCTTCTGCAGACTGAGCGGATCACACTGCTCCCGCTCGGCATCGGCGAAGGGGCCGAAAAACTGCGTGAGATCTTCGCTGGCCACGCATTCCTCGACCCCCGCCACCTCGACAACGACGCCGACCTGAACCTCCACTACAGCGCCGCTGATCTCATCTGGCATCCGAGTCGGGCCGATACCTCATCGATGGTTGGGCTCGAAGCGATGGCCTCCGGCACGCCGGTGATCGCAGCCCGCGTCGGCGGCGTCCCCGAAGTGATCGGTGACGGGATCGGCGGGGTTCTCATCGACCCGGAGGCACCTGCACAGCTCGCCTCTGCGACCGACTCTCTCTTTGCCCACCCTGATCGCCTGGCAAAGCTCTCTGCCTCGGCCCGCGAACGCACGGTCAACGGGTTCAGCGTAAATCGCTTCCTTGATGCGCATGAAGCTCTCTACCTCGAAGTAGCTGCACATAGAAAGAAAGCTCCCTGAGCTTTCGCACGAAGATACATCCGCCCTGACAAGGAAGAGAACCCGGATATTCCCTGTCCGCCTCTTTAGAAGATTTCTCACTCCACGAGCCTTCCTCCTTGCTTCCTGAAAGGTTTCGATGTGGAATCGAGGATGCAGCGACGGTTCGGATTTTCCCTTCTTCTCGTCATCGTTGCGCTCGCATGCTTTCTAGGAGCAACAGAATCTGACTGGAGAAACGCCTGTCAGAAACGGCTCGCCCACTCGGACACGACATTCAACGAATCCGGCCGCAGCTTTGCCGATGAACAGGAGCGAAGTGACGCCCTGTTTCGCACCATTCGAACCCATCACTTCGTTTTTACCGGCCTTTGGTATGCCGCCCTTATCAATTTGGTAGGCGCTGGTTTTCTGCTTCTCACCTGCCGATGGTGGGTGGGCGCAAAAACTGCGTCTCCACCTGAGCCAACCGCCGACCCAGTTGCTCCCGCAGCTCGATGGTTCTGGCCCGCAATTCTGGTTCTCCTCGTCCTTGCCCTGATCATTCGCATGCCACGGATGGAACTGAGCTTTTACAATGACGAGTCCTACAACTTCACTCGCTACATTCACGGCCAATTCAAAGAGGACCGTAAGAGCGGCGAGCTGACCTTCCGCCCGGTCACCTGGCAACAAACCGTGTGGGATAACCGCGGTGGCAACAACGGAGTGCTCTATTCCACGCTGGCCCGCCTCTGCTACGATACCTGGGCAAAAGCAAGTGGTGCCGTGGTTCACCAACTTGGCGAATGGCCGCTGCGGATTCCCGCGCTCATCCCTGGCCTCCTTTCGCTGCTGGCCGTAGCGTGGTTGGCGCGGGATCTCGCCGGACCCGTGGCCGGACTGGTCGCGGTCGGGTTGGGTGCCATCCACCCGTGGCACGTCCGCTACTGCACCGAAGCACGTCCCTACGGACTGGTCCTGCTCTTTGCCGCTCTGACCCTTGTGTTCCTCATCCGGGCCTTGCGCGATGATCGCTGGCGCTGGTGGTTTGGTTTCCTTCTTTGTCAGTTCCTCACCCTCTACGCCTTCGCCGGGGCGCTCTATTTCGCCCTTGGAATCAATGCCGCTGCCTTCCTGTTCCTGTTCGCTCGCTGGATCCGAAAAGACACCTCTGGAGGCAGCTCTCTGGGCCGCTTTCTGGCCGCCAATACCTTCTCCGCCATGCTCTACATCCAGCTCATGGCACCCTGCCTCCCGCAGATGCATTTCTTCATCTCCCGAGCCCAATCGTTTAAGGGAGGCATCAGCATCCGTGGTGTCGGAGACACCCTTGCCTACCTGACCAGCGGGCAACCCGCCTTCGATGCCGATCCCAGCAACCCCGTCTCGCCGGCTCTCGAAAAAATATTCGTCACCATGCCGTGGCTGGTATTTCCCGCGGTGCTCGCCGGGCTCGTTCTGTTTGTGGCTGCTCTGCATACACTCTGGAAGAAAAACGACCGCGCCTGGCAAGTCGCCTTCGCCGGAGGATCCCTCGCCTTCTGTATTGCTATTGCCGCCGCCAATCTGAGCGACTCCATCTTGCACCGATGGTACCTTATCTACCTGCTGCCGCTCGTTCTGGTCGCGCTGGGCAGCGGTGCGACAGTGCTCTTTGCAAAACTACGCTTTGGTCGGATCATTGCGCCCCTGGCAGTCTGCGCAGTCGCGGCGCTCATGCTTCCGCCCTTGCAGAGTTACCTGCAGCGGAGCAAGGAACCGCTCAAGGAGGTCATTCAACGTGTCTACGAGGGCGAAACTTACCCCTTCTCGCAAAAAGCAGACCGCATCCTGTTGGGGTCGTTTTTCTCTGAAGCGACCTACCACCCACGGGTGCGCAACGCGAACTCGAAAGAAGCCATTCAGGAGCTCATCGAAGAAGCAACCAGCGACGAACGCGAATTATGGATCGAATTCAGCCGCCGCCCACTGGCCCTGCTTCACGCACCTCAAGCAGTGCGTTTTCTCGAAGACTCCGGACAATTCGATCCTCCTGAAATTTTTTACGGCCTCGAAGAGGAACAGTTTTCCCATTTCCTCTTCCACTACTCGGGTGACAGACAGGCCCCCTCAGACTGACCTGCGTGACAGGTAAGCCGGTTGCGCATCGAAACAGCCTCTCCGGAGCAAATAAGCCTCAGGAATGGGTGTTTTTTTCCGTCGCGACGTTCCTGATTCGCTCTTCTCCCTCTGACCTCTCGCTACGCCAGTAGCTCCTTGACCACGTGTCCATGCACATCAGTGAGGCGGAAATAGCGGCCCTGGTATTTGTAGGTGAGCTGCTCATGATCAACCCCGAGCTGGTTGAGCAAGGTGGCGTGGAAGTCGTGCACGTGCACGGGATCCTTGACGATATTGTAGCCGTAGTCATCGGTCTGGCCGTGAGTAACGCCGCCTTTAAAGCCGCCGCCTGAGACCCAGGTGGAGAAACACAAGGGGTGGTGATCACGGCCGAAGTTCTTCGGGTTATAATTACCCTGACAGTAATTGGTGCGGCCAAACTCACCGCCCCAAACAATGATGGTGTCATCAAGCAAACCACGTTGTTTCAGATCCATCACCAGTGCCGCTGACGCCTGATCGGTTTCTTTCGCTTGAATAGGGAGTTTCTCAGGTAGCTGGCCGTGCTGATCCCAGCCTTGATGGTAAAGCTGGATGAAGCGCACGCCACGCTCACAGAGACGGCGCGCAAGTAGGCAGTTGGCAGCGTAGGTGCCCGGAGTTTTGGCGTCCTCACCATACATTTTGTAAATATGCTCTGGCTCGTCCTTCATATCGGTGACTTCAGGGATCGAGGACTGCATGCGGAAGGCCATCTCATACTGGGAGATGCGGTTTTCGAGCTCAAGGTCTCCGGTTTCGGCAAGCTGAGCCTGATGCAAGTCCTTCAAGCGATCCAGCATCAGTCGCCGGCCTTTGGCACTCTGACCCTTTGGGTTATTGAGATATAGCACGGCGTCCTTTTCCGAACGGAAACGCACCCCGTCATGCTTTCCAGGCAAGAAACCGCTACCCCAGAGGCGAGATTGCAGCGGCTGACCACTCTTGCCTTTCGTGATTAGCACCACAAAGGAAGGCAGGTTTTCGTTGAGCGAGCCGAGACCGTAGTCAAGCCATGAGCCCATCGCAGGACGACCAGAGAGCTGGGAACCGGTCTGCAGGAAATTGATCGCGGGGCCGTGGTTGATGGCCTCGGTCTTCATGGTATTGATCAGCGAGATCTCATCAGCAATGCCGGCAGTATAAGGAAGCAGCTCACCATTCATCCACATGCCCGACTCACCGTGCTGGGCGAACTTGTAGGGAGAACCGACCAGCGGCAGGGTTGCCTGATTACCCGACATGCCCGTGAGGCGCTGGCCACCGCGCACCGAGTCAGGAAGCTCCTTGCCGGTTTCCTTAACCAGATGAGGTTTGTGATCAAACAAATCCATCTGAGACGGCCCCCCTGACTGAAACATGTAGATCACCCGCTTCGCCTTGGGGAAAAAATGACTGATTTGCTCCGGCGTCTGACTAGCACCCAAACCCTCGCCCGTGAGCAGGTTCCCAAGCGCAAGCGAGCCGAGCCCACCACCAAGCCGAGCAAGTGCCGAGCGGCGAGTCAATGTCGGCTCTTCATGGCCAGTGCAAAGTGGTGTTTGAGACATAATTAATGTTTGATGAGGGTTTTATCGTAGTTCAAAAGTGTCAGCACCGTGTTGGCCAGTGCGGCAAACTCGGCGGGCGGTCAGCTTTCGGGTCTGCGGCCTTATTTCCTGTCTTAAGAAAGTTCAAGCGCCTCCTGCGGATGTTGTTGAAAGTAGGTCGAGCTGGTCCTGATAGAGCTCCGTGCAGGATCTGTGCTTTCTTGCTCGCTGGGGCTTCGGCCCGTGCTCAGGCGGATGGCTTTCTTGATTCTCTGTGGAGCTGCATCGAGTGTCGCCAGCAAGTTACCAGCCGTCATGCGAGCGGCCTCGACAAACTGAGGTGAGTTCAGCAAAACCAGACTTTGCAGCGGAGTGGTGGTTTGCTCCCGCTTTAACCGAGCAGACCTGGCGTTTGGCCGCGTCCAGAGTCAGCATCAGCGGGCTGGGCCCATTGACTTGCCAGTAAGGTGTAGAGCGAGCGGCGGTAGAGCGCCTCCCCCTTGCTGACGCCTCCGCCCTTGAAGGAGTGGGCAAGGTCGTAGGGCCTGACGGGATGACCCCCGACCGGTGCGGCGATAGCAAGCCGGCGATGGCAAGGGCGTTGTCACGCAGCATCTCGGCACTGAGAGGGCCTGCCGGGAAATGGGCTAAGCCAGGCGTATGCGCCGGATCTTGTCTCCATGAGGATGGCCTTGCTCAGCCGCTCAGTCAGGGTCGCCTGAGTTGGCTGCTCTGGCGGTAGGCGTGGGAGAGCACGATTTGCCTGATCAGGTGCTGCAGAGTCCCAGCCGGAGGCAACAAAGTCGCGCGCCAGCCAGTCGAGCAGCTCGGGGTGGCTGGGGACCGAGCCCTGGTTGCCGAAGTCCTCACGCGGTGCGGACCAGCCCGGTGCCAAAGAACATCTGCCAGTAGCGGTTCACCGCGACCCGGGCGGTGAGCGGATGATTCGGGTGGGTGATCGAGCGGGCGAAATCGAGCCGGTTCAGACGCTGCTGCTTGGCCGATTGTGCGTTTTTACCTAGCTCGAGTGTTTGAGTGATTGTGCAACTATAAAATCTTTGAATCAACTCAGGCAAGGCTGGCTGCACCTCCTCACCAGGCAGATTGTATTCACCCCGGTTGAGGATGTAGTGTTTTCACCGGCTCACCGGCGGTCTCCCGCATGGTCATGATGCGGGGGATGCTGTCCTGCAGCGTCGTAGAGCTTCTGTGCGCGCGGCCTGGAGCTGGGCCTGCTTGGCTGACGATCCGGGCATTGGCCTGCATTACCGGAGCCCCCGCATGCAGGGCCTGCACCTGGCTGGGATCCAGTGCCGTTTCAAACAACTGGAACGATTTGAGTTTGGCCCCCTTGAGCCCCTTGTCACGGCTGATCGCACCGATGATCGCGTGTTTGAACCCTTTGTTGGGGGCAATCTTGCTGGCCAGTGTATCATAACGGACCTCGGCAGGCAGCGGTTTGCCATCCAGAAAGAGCCGCACCCCGTCGGCGCGCGAGCTGCCGTCATAGCTCATGGAGAGGTGAATCCAGCGCTTTGTGGGCAGTTCTTCACGGCTGACGATCTCAATGGCGTTACCCGGGTAGAAGTGGGCGACTTTGACCGTCGCTTTACCGTCCTCGATCATCACGGTGATACCGCGGTAGCCAGAATCCAGCGTCGCCTGAGACTGGCCGTAGACGTATGCTCGCTCATATTTTTCCGGTAGCAGCAGCCCCAGACTGGCGGTCATTGGGTTTTGCCGCCGAGTTTTTTCCTGTGGGTAATCCAGGCGAATCGCGTGGTCACCGTTGAGAGCTTTCGAACCGTCTCTCTCCTTGGAATAGTCTTGGCTGATGGCGGGTTGTAAGACCTGGGCGGATGGCGAGAAAACAAGCGCAGCACTTTCCTGTTCTAATCGCGAGATTTCCGCCTTGTGGGAAGCGATTTGTTTTTCCTGATTCTGGTTGCTCAGTGCCAGCGAAGGGCTTGGCACCGTATCACCATGCATGTAGGGATAGAGGCCAAACTCATCAATGTTGGAGAAGAAGGCGGCCATGGAAAAATAATCCTTCTGGGTCAGCGGGTCGTATTTGTGATCATGGCACTTCGTGCACTCCATGGTCAGGCCCAGAAACGCGGTGCCCACGGTATTGACCCGGTCCGCGATGTAGGCCTGGCGGAATTCCTCAGCCACTGAGCCGCCCTCAGCCTTCTGGCCATGGAGACGGTTAAAGGTGGTGGCCAGCTTGGATTCCTGGGTCGCATCTGGAATCAGGTCCCCTGCCAGCTGGTGGGTAATGAAGTCATTGTAGGGCTGATTCTTTTGGAAGGCGCGGATCACCCAGTCCCGCCATTGCCAGACGCCCCGGTGGCGATCGATCTGGTAGCCGTAGGAGTCAGAATAGCGGGCAACATCGAGCCACTCGTTGGCCATGCGCTCGGCATATGCCGGGCTGGCAAACAAGCGATTGACCTGATTCTCATAAGACTGGGGTGACTCATCGGTAAGGAAGGCGTCGATCTCGGCCAACGTGGGTGGCAGCCCGGTCAGATCAAAACTGACGCGGCGCAGCCAGAGCTCTCTGGAGGCTGCGGGAGCCGGGCTGAGTTGGTTGTCTTCCAAGGTCCGGGCAATGAAGTGGTCCACCGGAGTGTGCGCGGACGGGTGCTTGGATTCCGGCATGGAAACGGTGGCTGGCAGCTCGGTGAAGGCCCAATGCACGTCATAATGCGCACCCTCGGCAATCCATTGCTCAAGGATGCTCTTTTCCGCCTCGCCGAGCCTTCGATTCGAGTCACGGGGCGGCATGACATCGTCCGGGTCGTGCGAGCGGATGCGCGCCACCAATTCGCTGCCTTCCAGGTCTCCTGGTGCCACGCCGCTGTAGCCACCGAGATCCGCGGTCGCATTCTCGAAGCTGTCGATCCGGAATTCAGACTTCTGGTTCTCGGCATCCGGCCCGTGACAGTGGAAGCACCGGTCAGAGAGAATCGGCTTTACCTGCTCGTTGAAAGAAATCTCAGCAATGCCTGAGCCGGAGAGCAGCGCGATCATGCCGAGGAGAGCGACAGATCGGCTGAACCTGAATCTCAAGCTACACCATGTGACCAAAGGTTTTTTCATCGCGCTGCTTTTCTTCGCATGAGGTGATGAAGGGGCAAAATACGCTCACCAGATTACCGAAGCTCACCATCGCATTCTTTCGCTTTTTTTGACTTTTCTCGGTTCGCAAAAGACATCCTTTCATTGCCGTTCGCACTGCTCACTGCCAGTGAGAAGCGAGACACCCAGAAGCGAGACACCCCACACCCCGGACGGGAGGCCTCGGCCGTGCCCTCCTACAGCCTCCTCAACCAGGCACTTCAAGCCAACACACCTTTCACCACATGGCCGTGCACATCGGTGAGGCGGTAGTCCCGGCCCTGGAAGCGGTAGGAGAGTTTCTCATGGTTGAATCCGAGCAGATGCATCCATGTGGCCTGCAGGTCGTGGACGTCGACCTTGTCACGGACGACGTTGAATCCGAGCTCGTCAGATTCACCATGGACGTAGCCACCCTTCACCCCGCCGCCGGCCATAATCATGGTGTAGGCATCCGGGTAGTGGTCACGGCCGAGAATCTGCCCCTTCGAAGTCCGGCCTTCGCGGAACGGGGTGCGGCCGAATTCGCCGCCAAGAATGATCAGAGTCTCGTCAAGGAGCCCGCGCTCTTTCAGATCCTTGATCAGCGCAGCGACCGGACGGTCCATGGTGGCACACTTGGTGGTCAAACCGTCACCGAGTCCGGTATCCTCGCGAGTGCCGTGAAAGTCCCAGCCCCAGTCGAAGAGCTGCACGAAGCGCACCCCCTGCTCGCAAAGCCGACGGGCGAGCAGACAGTTGTTGGCGAAGCTCGAACCTCCCGGCTCAGCACCATAGGCGGCAAGTGTGTGTGGCGCTTCCCTGGAAATATCCATGACCTCCGGCACGGAAGTCTGCATGCGAAAAGCCAGCTCATACTGAGCAATGCGGGTCAGAGTCTCCGGATGGGCGAAATCCATCGAAGCCTGTTCGTTGAGATCGCGCAGGGCATCGAGACTGGCCCGCCGCAGGCCACGGTTCATACCAGGAGGATCAGAAACATAGAGCACCGGGTCACCCTTCGACCGGCATTGGACCCCCTGATAGACCGAAGGAATAAAGCCGGCACCAAACGAGTTCTTCCCGGCGTTGGGCTGGGTGCCGCTGGAGATGAGGACCACGTATCCGGGCAGATTCTCGTTCTCGGAGCCGAGCCCGTAGGTGGTCCAGGCACCGAACGACGGACGACCCGGCTGCTGGAAGCCGGTGTGCACGAACAACTCTGCCGGGGCATGGTTGAACTGGGTCGTCTGCATCGACTTGATAACGCAAAGCTCGTCCGCGACCTCGTGCAGGTGCGGGATAGCATCGGACAACCACAGGCCACTCTTGCCGCACTGCTGGAAACTGCGCTGTGCCCCCATCAGCTTGGGCGTTCCCGAAGTGAAGGCGAAGGTCTTCCCCTTGACGAACTCATCCGGACAATCCTGCCCATCGCGAGCTGCCAGCTCCGGCTTGTGGTCCCATAGCTCGAAATTCGGCGGTGAGCCGGTGAGGTGCAGATAGATAACGCGCTTCGCCGTCGGCGCAAAGTGCGGCACCTTCGGCAACAAGGGGTTCTTCGGAGCGGTCAGGGCAGGCGCTTCTTGAGCCAGCATCTGCCAGAGCGCGGTGGCACCGACGCCGACGCCGCAGTTCTTGAGAAAGTGCCGACGGGTGCGGTGCTTGAGGTGTTCAATGCGAGGATTCATGGAAGGGAAGAAGAGTGAAGAGTGAAATATTCGGCGGCGGTCCTTGGTCTGTTGTAGGATTTGAGCTTATCTCTTCATCAGCATTTCATCGAGGTTGAGCAGCACATTGCCGGCCACGGTGAGGGCGGCGAGCTCTACATGGTCGGAGCCTTCTGGCGCCGGGCCGATCGGATTGGTAGCCATGGCTTGAGCGAGATCCGGGTCCTCGGCATAGCGGGCCTTGGTCTCCTCGTAGAAGGTGACCAACCGCTTGAGCTCGGCCTCTTGCGGCAGGCGCCCAACACAGAGACTGAACCCGTGACGCAGACGTTCGGCGATGGCATCACCCGCCTTCACCATGCGGCGCGCCAGCGCCTGGGCAGCCTCGATGTAGACCGGATCGTTGAGGGTCACCAGCGCCTGCAGCGGGGTGTTGGTGCGGTCGCGACGGACGACACAGACCTCGCGGTTGGGTGCGTCGAAGGTGGCCATTGACGGGTAGGGACTGGAGCGACGCCAGGTGGTGTAGATGCCGCGACGGTAGCGGTCTTCACCTGCACTCGTTTTCCAGTCGATGCCGGAACCGAAAGCAGCCTTCAGCCCAAGGTCGGGCTGCGGCGGCTTGACAGGAGGACCGAACATCTTTGAACTGAGTAGCCCGGAGACAGCCAGCGCCTGATCGCGCACCATCTCAGCACTGAGCCGGACGCGCGGCCCACGGGCCAGCAGGCGATTGAGCGGATCACGCACAGCCATGTCGTCGGTGACGTGCGAACTCTGGCGGTAAGCCCTTGAGGTCACAAGTATCTTTAAGAAAGCTTTCATATCCCATCCCGATTCGACCAGCTCGACCGCCATCCAGTCGAGCAGTTCCGGGTGAGAGGGCAGCTCGCCCTGCGATCCGAACTCCTCGCTCGAAGCGACAATTCCAATGCCAAAGAGCTTTTCCCAGAATCGGTTGGCAACCACTCGCGCAGTGAGCGGGTTGTCCTCGTCAACCAGCCAACGGGCGAGAAGCATGCGATCGGGCACCTGTCCCTCAGCCAGCTTGGGGGTCGGCCCGAGGTCGGATGGTAGCCCCGGTTCGACCTCAGGACCTTCACTAAGGTAAGACCCCCGCAGGTGAACGTGTGTTCTCCGGCGGTTGGCTTCGGAAACCTCGCGTAGAACCGGCACGGTGGTGGCCGGCTTGATGCTGGCAATCTCGTGGCGCAGGGCGGCGACCTTGTCCCTTTTACGGATACCCTCCGGGCTGTATTTCACGTAATGGCCGAGAAGCTTCAACCGGGTCGCCTCGTCGCGTTGGTCGGCAGGCATTGCCAGCAGTTGCACGACTTCATCCGGCAGGGCAGCCGCCGGCGCAGTGGCATCGGTCACCGAAACCCGGAAGCGCCCGATGGCATGGTGCGGAAAGTTCTGCTGGAGGCGCAAGCGGAGCCTGGCTGCCGAGATCGGCTGCTCCAGCTCGAAGACTGCATGGTGGTCACGGCCCTGTCCACCGGCGATGGCCCACCCCGAATCCTTCCCGGCATCACCATCGATTGCTCCCTCGA
>CALSSN010000001.1 GCA_943789025.1 uncultured Verrucomicrobiales bacterium | reverse complement strand
ATCTCGCGGCGGTTTTTCTGCAAGGTGAAGCCGACGTCGAAAGATGCGATGGCGTGGAGTTTGACCTGCTCCTCCACATGCCCTGCCTCGGTGCTTTCGGTGCGCAGAAAATTTCCGTCTTCCGGGAACGCAGAAAAAAAGATTGGCAGCCTCGATCACGGTTCCAGGCGGGCCACCGTAGTCACGTGCTTCTCGATACTTTCCGCCATCGATCCGAATTTCGACTCCGGAATCGGCGTCGTGCCTGCGGGTCATCAGCCGGAATTTTGAGATGGAGGCGATGCTGGGGATCGCCTCACCTCGAAAACCAAGGGTTGTGATGCGGTCGAGATCTTCGCGCGTCTTCAGCTTGGATGTGGCATGTCTCTTGATGGAAAGAAGCGCGTCTTCTCTTTCCATCCCATAGCCATCGTCGGAGACGCGAAGAAGGCTTGCACCTCCTCCTTCGATCTCGATGAGAAGATTTCGGGCCTCGGCATCGAGGCTGTTTTCAATCAATTCCTTGATTGCTGCAGGCTGGTCTTTCCACGACCTCACCGGCAGCAACCTGGCTGGCGAGATCTTCTGGGAGAACCTGGATCGTTGGCATGAGGTGAAAAGGTGGACTCAGATGCTTGTGTTGGGGAGCTCCGGGGTCTAAGGTAAGCTGAGTTTATTTGCAATGATTACCATTACCGACAACGCAGTCATTGCCTTAAAAAAACTTCTCTCAGAAACCGAGGAAAACGAGGATAAATCGAGCAAGCGCGGCCTGCGACTGGGGGTGGATCGTGGCGGGTGCGCCGGCTTCCAGTATGTGATGCGGGTCGCATGTGCCGAGGAGGGGGATTGTCTACACGAAGAGCAGGGGGTCTGTATCCTGATTGACAAAGAGAGCCTCCCCTATGTGAAGGGGAGCAGTGTCGATTATGAAGACACCTTAAGCGACAGCGGATTCAAAATCATCAATCCCAACGCGGCGCGGAGTTGTGGGTGTGGAACTTCTTTTGAACCGGAGGGGGAAAGTGCGGCTTCTGCCACTTCGAAACGTGATGATTCAGGTGAGGAATGTAAGAATCTACTCCTTTGGAGAAAGAAAATGTCGAAATGTGACAGAAATCATCTGACATTACCGAATAGAGAGATATAAAAATTGAACCGAAGCTGTTTGTGAGGAATCTAACCATTGAGGACTGGAAAAAATGCAGAGCTCAGGCCTAAGATATTGGAAAAAGTGAAAGAATCAGCCACAGTGAGGAGACCATAGAAGATAGGATGCGCTTGAATCTTTTAGACAGGCATGATGCACGCCGCAGTGGTGGTGGTGGTGGCGGGAATGTGTTGCGGTCGAGGTCAGACTCGGGGCTGTTCTGGTGGACGATTCTTATCACGGTGCTGATCGGGCTTGCCAGCTTCTGCTGGTTCTTCAGTATTTATGTGTTTGCTCACCCGGAAAAACCCATGAACTACGAGCTTCTCACGAAGCTCGATAAACTGGAAGAGGTCAGGGATTTCTCACCAACCAATGTTCCGGGGGGAATGATTGCCTCTGGAAAAGAGCTCTACGCAAAATTTTATGATCTTTCGCCAACTCACCTGCAGGTTCAGAATGCCCTCTTGAAACGCAATTTTATCTCAAATTACGAGGACGAGGCACCGATCTACCTGACGGGGATTTTCGAGGTGCTCTCCACTCGGATGCTCAGTGAGAAGGACCTTGTTCCCTCGGGTTGTGTGGTGCGTGGGCGCTGTCTGGAATTCCCGAATGTGGACATTGAATACATTGTGCCTGCAAGCTCAGTCAATGTGATCCCTTTTGCGAAGGGAGATTCCTTTAAGGTTTCAGGGAGTGGTCACTACGCCAGCGTCGTCCATGTGGATCGATTTTCTGAAGATAAAATCTGTTTCAGTATGATTCCTCTCCTCTACCCGGAGTTGAGCAATGTCCGCGAGAAAGGGGCCAAGCCTTTGCTGGTTGTTATGTCTGCGCCGCAGAAGCTGAATATGGCGGCAGAACTTCCGCTCACCAACGCGCCAGGAAAAGAAATCAGCAAAGTGGCTCGGCTTAGTCGGTGAGGAAAAAGTAAGGGGTAATCGGGAAACGGATCTGGCAGATCCGGCCGCTTTGGCAAATATGGCAGCCAGATAGCGCACCCCAGTTCCTGTGGCAGTTGGGCGATTCTCTGCGGTCGGGCGCTGACGTGCGTTTCCTCCAAGCCCCATCGGGTCAAAAGCAGTCGAACCGCTGCGCTGGTTCTTATCCAGTCACTCCGCTTCCTGCCACATTTCCATGCGGGAAGTGGTCGGGATGACTGGATTGAGCCGCCCGCGCCGTCCCCTGCAGGTTCCTGCGTCCTGCGGCGGCTGGGCGACTCTCTGCGGCGGGGCGCTGACGCGCGTTTCTTCCAAGCCCCTTCGGGTCGGGGCAGTCGAACCGCTGCGCTGGTTCTCACCAGTCACTCCGCTTCCTGCCACATTTCCCTGCGGGAAGTGGTCGGGATGACTGGATTGAGCCGCCCGCGCCGTCCCCTGCAGGTTCCTGCGTCCTGCGGCGGCTGGGCGACTCTCTGCGGCGGGGCGCTGACGCGCGTTTCTTCCAAGCCCCTTCGGGTCGGGGCAGTCGAACCGCTGCGCTGGTTCTCACCAGTCACTCCGCTTCCTGCCACATTTCCCTGCGGGAAGTGGTCGGGATGACTGGATTCGAACCAGCGACCTCCTCGTCCCGAACGAGGCGCGCTACCAAGCTGCGCTACATCCCGTGCACTACCGGAAGGTACCTAGGTGAGATCGAACTTCTTTGCAACGGCTAAACCCGAAAATGCCAGTCGCTTTCTCCCGATCCATTCAGGATGAATCGCTTACATTTGATTGTCATCCCGAGGTCATCTTGAGAGCTCCCATCCAAGTGGGCAGAAATCGCCTCGGCTGGTCAAAGCAGAAGGTGACCTCTATTTGCTCACCCGTGGTTGCTTTTACATGCGCTCGACCACCTTGATGCCAAGTAGATTGAGCCCCTGAGCCAGCACCCTTGCTGTGGTGTCGCAGAGGAGAAGACGAGTGTTGCGGGTGGTGCCTTCACTGCGAAGCACCGGGCAAGCCTCGAAAAAGCTATGAAACTGCCGCGCGAGTTCGTAAAGGTAAGCTGAGAGAAGGTGAGGCCGATGATCGACCAGCACGGCGGCGACTGCGTCTCCGAACTGAGTGAGCTTAAAAGCGAGAGCAAGTTCCGCAGGCGCGGTGAGTTCAACATTTTTCGGATCCGGGACGATTTCCTGATCCAGTTTCCGAAAGATCGAGCGCGTCCGGACATAGCTGTAGATCAAATAAGGAGCGGTGTTTCCCTGCTGGCTGAGCATGCCTTCCCAGGAAAAAACATAGTCTGTGGAGCGGTCGTGTGAGAGCTCGAAGTATTTGATGCTGCCGATGCCAACGGCCTCAGCGATAGCCGCCTTCTCATCCTCCGAAAGGTCAGGATTCTTTTCTTCCACGGTGCTTCGCGCACGCTCAACGGCCTCTTCCAGCACCTCGACTAGGCCGATACTTCTGCCCTCGCGGGTGCGCATCAATTGGGGGGGGGCTTCGGGGTTCTCCGGATCCGATTGGAGGATGCTTCCGAAGGCGATGTGGCACATAGCAGCTTCGATTTCGTGGCGGCGAGCGATTTCAAAGACCTCCTGGAAATGCAGTCGCTGTGGGCTGCCAACAACATACCAGATCCTGGTAGCCTGCTGGTCATGGATCCGGTATGCGAGGGTGGCAAGATCTGTGGTCGTGTAATTGAAGCCACCGTCGGATTTCTGAATCAGCGCCGGCTTTCCCTCCAACCTCGGAATTCCCTCGAAGAATACGCAGACAGCTCCGTCATTCCTGGTGGCAATTTTTTTTCTGAGGAGATCATCGACGAGGGGTCTCAGGCGATCGTTGTAATGAGATTCCCCTAACCAGGTGTCGAAGTGAATATCCAGGCGGTCGTAAATTTTCTGCAGACCCGCTCGAGAGAGGTCAACGCAGTTCTGCCAGATTTTGGTGTTTTCGGGATCACCGGCTTGAAGCTTGACAAGTTCCTGGCGTGCCGTTTCGGCAGTCACCGGATTGGTTTTTACCTCAGCGTTGACCTCACGGTAACAGCGTACGAGTTCGGCAATGGGGTTGGCTTCCAGGGCAGCATGATCGAGAAAGGTTTTCCAGCCATGAAGAATCATTCCGAACTGGGTTCCCCAGTCGCCGATGTGATTGTCGGCGATCACATCGTGTCCGACGAAGCGGGCGATGCGGGCCAGGCTGTCGCCGATGATGGTGCTCCGAATGTGGCCGACATGCATCGGCTTGGCGATGTTGGGGGAGGAGTAGTCGATGATGATCCGCTCCGGAGAGCTCACCAGAGCCACCCCCAGACGCGGGTCAGTGGCGAGAGCTGTGAGCGCATTTCCAAGAGCAGTCGCTGAAAGGTTAAAGTTCAGGAAGCCCGGCCCCGCAACCTCGAGGGTGGCGAGTTCGGAGACGCCGATGGCATCGCTGATGCGTGTGGCGATATTCCGTGGATTATCTTTCAACGAGCGGGCGAGAACGAGAGCCGCATTGGTCTGGTAATGCCCGAACCTTGGGTCAGACGCGGGAGATATCTCAGGGGAAAATCCCTCGGGAAGCGTCGCTCCGATACCATCAAGGGCATCGGAGACAAGGTCAGCAAGGAGGGTAGGTAAAGTTGGCGTCGGGCTCATCGATGTCGGCCGTGCAGGAAGGATGAAAAGAGTTGCGGATGCGGGCGGGATTCTAACACGAGCGAAGGCACAGGCAACCTTCGGTGGAGGATGGAGGAAGAGATGCCGGATATGGCATCTTCAGATCTGAGTTATGCGCTGAAACTCTCCTGGATGATGGAGAGAATGGCTTCCGCATCAGGAGCGTCGATCAGGCGGGCCCGCGTCTCTCCGTCGTTGAGCATCTTTGCGATCGCAGCCAGTGTTTCGAGGTGGGTGTGATACTGATCTTCGGGAACAATAAAAAGAACAACCAGATTGACTGGAACGTGGTCGATCGCTTCAAAGTCGATTCCCTTGTGCGAGCGTCCGAAAACTGTTGTGATCGATCTGAGCCCCGGCACGAATGCGTGTGGGATGGCGACGCCCGAGCCAATGCCTGTGCTGGTCTGGTTCTCGCGGTTTCGGATCGCCTCCATGACCGACTGTTTTGGAAGCCCCTCAAGAAAATTGCCTCCCGCCAGGTGGTCGACCAACTCTTCCAGAGCATTGAAGTGCTCGGTCGCTTGCATGTCGTCGAGGATATGATCGACGGAAAACAGACTTGTCAGGTTCATCTGTAAGAGATTCTGGGTATCTTGAGGTCAGTCGGTGGAATCCAAGTGGGCCGGAACGCTAGGGGGTCTGGGGAGATGGGGCAAGTCGTTAGCGTAGGATCTTGCATCAGCCGTGGTCGGGTTTTTTTGGAGGTCTCATCAGGCATGGCTCTGGTCACTCGAGCGGACGGGCGAGTGGAACCGAATGCCTCGGGCGGAACGCGATATCTCAAGGGGGAGGATCATAGAGGTTGTCATTGATCGCCGCTGTCGGATCCGGTATGTTCCTTTCTGTTACCGATGCTTAAATTTCTCGTTCAGGATGAACTCTCGGGTACTAAGACGGCTTTCTTTGTCGAAAGAATGCCTGCTTCCATCGGGCGTTCGGAGCAGGGATCAGTGACAGTTGGTCTCGAGTCGGTGACCGATGAGTATGCCCGTATTGAGGAGCGGGAAGATGGAAATTACTGGTTGGTCGATTGTTCTTCCTACGAAGAGATCCGGGTCAATGGTGAAGTGACTCGTGAGACGAAAATTTTGAAGGGTGATGTGATTGCCTTGGGCGGCCAGCTGATACGACTCATGGAAGTGGGTCTGGAGTCGAGGCAGAATGCCATTCCCGGCATAAGGGGAACGGGATCGGTTAGAATGGTGGCCCAGGAATTGGAAGATGAACCGAAGGATCAGTCCACGTTGCAAAACGCGGTAAACCTGATCCCGGGAATTCAGCAGAGACAGGAGCAAGGCGAAGGACTGCACTCTGACGGTTCTGGCGGCGCTGAAACTTTAGAGCCTGTGAGAGTGAGAAAGACGGTGGAGGCTGAAGGCATACAGCCACTCGTGGGCGACAGGGATGCAGGGGCAGAGGGTGCGAAAAGGCAGGCGCCGGAGACGCTGGATTCCCCTGTAACAGGAGCAAAGCAGACGGGGGCTTCTCAATTTCGGCTCCGGGATCTCGTGGCAGGCCAGCCGGCATCGCCGCTGGAGGAATCCACGGAGCATCGGCCCGAGCTAGAGAGCGCTGCGCCGGAACCTCTGAAGGAGGGCTCGGTGGCAGAGAGTTTTAAAAAACAACGGATCCACCCCGAAGCTCAGACAGTTAGAAATTTTCCTGGCGGGATGGATGAAGGTTCTGTGCAAACCAGAGCTGCATCAAGAAACGACTTCACGAGAGCCGGTTCTGATCGCGAATTAACCGCAGGAGAGTTAAGGTGGAAGAGCTTGAAGCGGGAGCTCCTTGGGCAGGCGGAGATTGAGAGCTCATTGGAAGAGCAGGTGATCCTTCAGGATGAGCAGCAGGTGGAGCTGGTTCAGGGCAAGGATGCGGGAGGACGTGGGGCGTTGGATAGCCGGAATCAATTGGATCTTGTCGGAAGAGAGCTCGCCGAAAGAACAGGCGAGCGGCAGGAGGAAGAAAAAGTCCTGGCAGCTCTCAAAAAAGAGTTGGCGGCAGTCATTGATGAGTCTGACAAGCTGACGAGGGAACGGGAGGCGCTTCAAAAAGAGGGCAAGGACTTGATCGCGTTCGTGAAAAAGGCGCGATCTGAAATGAGTAGCCTGCGAAAAGAGCTCGCGTCCACACGTGAGTTGGCGGCGGAATTGAACGCCGCCTCTCAAGAGAACCGTTTCGGGTAGTAAGCAGTTCTCTGGTATCCGAAGCGGAATAAGAAAAGAGAGACAGGAGAGGATGAAGCTCTAACGGGGCGAAGGCAGAGGCTGGTCCGGCTTTGAGTGTAGGCAGGCGTACGGCTGAAGGTTGGAAGAGATGATGGCAGCGGCGGCATGGTTCTGATTGCTGCAAGACAGCTCAAGGATTTGCCTGGTGCTGGGGATTTTTAGGTCGCGAAGACTGAAAAAGCGCAATAAGACGATGAAAGTGTCTGCGTTTAGTGATATCCCTAGGGGTTCGATCTCAAGTTATGAGCGAGGAAGCAAACGACCCGTCCTCTCCCCGGGTTCCTGAGGAACAGGAAGCCAGTCTTTCTCGGGACGATCTCGCCTTGGAAGTGATCGCGATGATGGAGGAATTAGGTGATGATTTCTCAGGCGACCCTCAGGTTTCTGACCCAGGACAAGCGGGCATGGAAGAAGACGCCGCTCCTGGGGCTGCGCCGATTCAGCGGCCGTTAAAAAGTAATGCGCTGAAGAGGCTTGGCGAGAAAGTGCGTCAGCTTCAGCAGGAAGGGAAATCAGTGGGCGAGGGGCCTCTCACTGAAGAAGGGAGCGAAGAGGATGAGGGCAATGATTCAGAGATGGATTCCGCTCCACGGCGCTCAGCGGGTGCAGATTTTCTTAATCCGCTTGTCGCCGACGATGCAATCGATGAGGACATCGAGGCGGCCGAAGACCTGGATTTGAAAGTGGAGGGCCATGGCCTTGAGAAAGATACGGTGGCTGCAAATTTAGCAACCGCGGAGGAACCGTCACCGCCAGGCGGTAGAGTGATGACCAGTGGTCCTGCAGTTCCTTCGCCAGAAAAATTCCGAGCAGCAGCGGATGTGGAGACGACAAAAATAAGTGTCGACTCAAGGCAGGCAGGAGCGCTGGGAAAGGAAGATCAAGCATCCGGCGAGAATGCGGGCGGTGAGAAGGCAGGCAAACCGACCTCATCTGAGAAGTTGAGCGCAACCGATCTTCCGGTCACTGCAGAGCCAGTCATCCCAGGAAAAGCAGTGCCGCCAAATAAGAGAAAAAGTCAGCCGGAAAAGGAGATGCGGTCTGCTGAGGCCCAAGATCGGACAGAAGCGGATGGGCTTTCCGAACCTCCAGAGGGCGGAGGTGCCAAGGAAAGCAACGCCGTGCGTGCTGCGCTTTCACCCGTTGGGCTTGCGCTTGCGAAGCATGAAGAACCGGATTCGAAGCATAAAGACTCCAGACATTCTTCAGAGACAGGAGAGGGCGCTTCAGACCCGGCGATGGCAGGTGGGAAGAAGTCACTCTCGGCCTCGGAGACAGATGCCGTAAAGGGACCAAGCGAAGAGCTCCGTGGATCAGAGCGCGCGTGGTCAGGATATGCGGGCAGGGAGGGCGAAGCGCAACCGGTGCCGAAAAGAGGAGAACTGGGAGAAGCGGCTAATTTGATCCGTCGCTTGAAGGAGCGCAGTAAAGTGGGCGGTGATGTGGAGGGCGGGCTCACCGAGTCAGGCCGGGAAAGGGGGCGCTCAGGCCGAAAGGAAGAGTCTGTCGGGCGGCAGGCCGATCACGCGCCGATGGGTTCCCTCACGTCTCAATCTGAAGACAGTCAGCAGAATAAAACTGGTGGGCTGGGTCTCTCGGATCAGAAAGAAGAAAAAGAGAAAAGTTCGCCAGATAGTCCAGTCGTGGTTGCGGGATCGAGCGAGGAAGACCTGATTACTTATTTCATGCTGCCCTCTGATGAAAAAGAGCATGAACAGAAGCATTCCGAAGAGATTCCTCGGTCTCATGAAGAGCGCTTCGAGTCACTCTCCAGGGCTCAGGATTCACTGCCGCAGGGCCGCCCGAGTGGTTATTCAAATCGCCAAGTTTCCAACTCTCAGAAAGTGTCGCTAGCAACACCTGAGGCTGGCCAGGGAAACGAAAGGGGAGGCAAGCAGCAAGTCAAAGAGCAGCCCACAAGGGAGGGGAATGTCAGTATTCCGTTAGGGTCTTTGTCAGGGTCTTCTGATGGACTTGCGAAGTCTGAAGAGAAAAAAAGCTCTCATGCGCGGTTCCTGTTTTTGGTTCTGTTCGCGATGGTCGCTGTGGGTGGGGGTGGGGGTGCCTACCTCTTGTATCAACGGGGAGGCATGCAAGGAATTGTAGAAATTCTGGATCGTGGCGCTGTGAATCGCAGTGAGATCCCTGATGGCCTGAACGGAAAGAGAAAGGATACGCCTTCACCGATGGATGTATCTTCCGCGACCGTGAAAGAGCCTTCTGTGGAGAAAACAGATGAGACAGTAAGCCTGTCCGAGAAAATTAACCTGCAGGACAATCAGGTTCTCAAGGCGATACGATTACGTGAGTCGGAGGGTGTTGTCATCCCTGCTGCTTCTGGGTTTTCTATTCCTTTGGAAAACAGGACCGAAGAAATACTATCTGGGCTGAGAAACAAGGTCGTGAACCTGGACGGAGAGGAGGCGAGAAAACCAGGCAGGAGAGAAGTTCCTGTCGCAGCCAAAGAGGGGCCGCGCGCGGTCCTTGACGCATTTCTCGCAGCGGAGACTCCCAGTGAGAGACTGCGTTACACGCTCGGCGCTCCAAAAATAAAAAATGAACTAAAGGCTTACTACCGGGGCAGAAACTCGATAGCAGTCGATGTTCGTACGGTGAAGGAAACCTACCGTGGGGTGACTTCATCAGGAAATCAGGAAGCTATTTTATATCAGGTGACGAGTGCTGGTAATCCGAGAGGATACCAAGTTGCGGTCGAGGAATCCGAAGATGGATACAAGGTGGACTGGAAGTTTTTTGTCCATTGTGAAGACAAGATTCTGGAAAAATTCATCGCTCGGAAATCAGAAGGGAAAGTTGATGAGTTCATGGTAGTGGCCAGTCGTTCACAAAGTTTTGATTCGGAATTCTCGGAGGAGGCAGGCTATTTATGTCTTGAAATCAGGCCGCCTCATTTCGAGCCCTTTTACCAGGCATTTGTCCGCGTGGGCTCGGATCAGGCAGCGGTTCTGAATGATGAGATGCGGTGGGGGGAGAAGTATTTTGTCGTCCTGGATCTCGAGTGGATAAAATCAGAAGGAAGCGATTCGTTGTATTTAGGAGTGCGGGACTTTACTCGGATGACGTGGCGTGATGAGTAAGTTGTCCGCAATTCAGGCCCTCTTGCTTGTGAGTTTGTCTGGATGACACGCCGTAAGCTTCCATGAAGCACGAAGCGACAGGCCTTCGGTTGGAATTTGAGTAAGTGGCTTCGGCGTAGTCGGTCTGTAATGCAGGTCTGTAATGCAGGCCGGGTCAAGGCTTGTACGTGGGTTGCTAAACTTTCCGGCTAGGTTGGTGCCTCTCTGAGAAAAGGACCGGGGTGTCTCGGTGATCAATGTCGATGATCAATTGCTCCACCCGCCACTTGGAATAGAATCGGATTGCAGGTGAGCATCGCTGCGCTCTTGGCTCGAAAAAAAGCTCTGCGGGTTGCCGCCCGCATCCCATTCGGCGTGGCTTTGTTGCTCGTTGGTCGAGGATGTTCATCCACTTCCGCCTCGCGCCGTGCCACACAGAATCCGGACAACAATGACGGGCACCGCCTTTAATCAGACCTCCTTAAAGATGTCTCTTAGCGAGTGTCTGGCTGCTCAGCGACATAGCGTTCCCAGGCTTGCGCGATCTGTGCGGTTTTTTCGTCGCCTTCGTGCAGGATGATGCGGTGTTTCAGGGTGATGGATTCTCCTGCGTCGAGCTGTATGTCACCGCTGTCTTTTTCGCCTGCGACTTCTTTTAAGGCGAATGGATTGGCAGTGAAGAGGCCGTACGTACGCACATGCCAAGGAGTCGGGTGGCGGAAACTGTCCGGGTGATTGAGCATGGCGATTCCGAAGGTCTTGCTCCCGACCGGCCCGTTGCAATCCACCCAAGCAGCTCTTTTGCCCCATGCTTTCTTATCTTTGTCTCCTACATTGTTGATGATGCGGCCACCCGGTTTGGCGTCGACGGTGAGACTGTGGGCGATACGGATGCTGAGGCCTGAATCTTTTTTCCCGATGATCGATGAGCCCCCACGTGGGCTGTCGGTGCCGGTGAGGACAATTTCGAGATCGATAATCCGCGATCCGGATGTGGGATCGAGGTGAAATACGTGGGAGCGTGTTTCCTTGAGGTAGACAGTGCCATCGGGTGCGCGATTTTCGATTTCGACCACGAGCGATGCGGAACTGCCGTCTGGTGCGGCGGTGGCTTGTTGGACTTTCGTGCAGACCTGCCTTCCGAGGTGGGCGACTTTCTTTGCACTGGTGGGCTTCCCGTCACTTCTGGTGAAGGTGCGTTTCTCATGCCAGGTATTGAAGCCCCCCGCCTCCTGGAATCCGAAGAACAGTGAGCGGTGGTGCGGGTGGTCCTTTTTTTCACCCTCCACATCGTCCATCGGGTAGGCGCGGGTCAGCGGGGTGCCGTGGGGCCCGAGCAGTGGCCAGAGATAGCATTTATTAGTGGTCTGATCGCTGGAGACGAAGCGGGTGAAAAGCGCGCCGTCGATCAGAATGGCAACGTCGCCGGAGGCTTCGCGATCGACCGAGAAGCGCGCGGAGGCGGCGGCGTGGACCAGGGGTGGAATGAAGACAAACCCGAAGACGGCAAGTAATGCGAAGCGTGCGAGCAAGGCGGTGACCGGGCGATCCATCTCGAGGGGAGTAGTCATGCGACTAGCCCTCGAGTGGGTTTCGTTCGACCTCCAGCCCGAGGTCGAGTTGCCCTTGCAGAACGATGCGTTGTCCTGCAGCGAGGTCGGGGTCAGAAGTGTCATAGATGATAAAACTAACATGCGGATATTCTTTGGCCAGCCTCTGTTCGATCAAATCACGGGCTGCTTCGAGGTTCCGGATATCATCGTCCGAGAACCCGATGCTTATTTTGCGGTCGAGTCCTCCGCGGTGGGCGATGTCGAGGACATGATCGACGAAGTCTTTGATCGCGTGTTGCTTTGCTGCTTCGGGCTTCTCGGCACTCCCGCTTCCGGCACTGCCATGTTGGGAGAGGATCTTTTCTTTGAACTCGGGTGAGGAAATCCCGTGGTAGCGGTTAAGCGCAAGGTATGCGTTGAGGGTCTCTTCGTCGGAGACGTCTTTCTCTTCAAAGACCGCGCGAAAGGCGCGCAGGTTCGCCAGCATCTCGATGCGCTCGTCTTCGCTGAGGACGTTGTCGATAAAGTATTCCACTGCCATTCGGATTGACTCCGGCTTGTGGCCGCGAGCGGTAACGATCGCGAAGAGCCGGCCTTCGACGAGGGCTTTGCGAAAAATGCGAAAGCTCGGCGCGCCTTTTTTATGGCCATCAAGAATCGGCTCGAGAGCTTCCCGGGTATCGATGAGAAAGGCACTTTCTCCCTGTTTGTGGAGATCCCGAAAGTTGGCGAAGGCGCGCTCCCAGTCACCCCCGGGAGGGCGGAAGTTTTCGGTGTCGTGACGAATAAGCGCGAACATCGACGTAGTCATCGGCTGGGGGTTCCACGTGCCGTCCTCGGAGCGTTTTTCCAGCACAATCTTTGTGGGCATGTGCAGGACGTTGTCATCCCAGTCGAAGATGTAGTATTTGAAGCTGCCACTCGTGATATCGCGCTGTCCGGTCATTGCTTCGTTTATAATTTCGTCGGACACGGTCAGGATTTCAAGGTTACGCGAAGTGGCTTCTGGCTCGGGATACGGGGGTAGGGGGGACGAAAACTTAGAGGCTTCACGGCAGAAGCGCCTGGTACGAGCCAGTGAGCTGGCCGACTCCGGAGCGGTCGCCCACGATGATGGCACAGCGGACGTCGAGGACGGGTACCTGAAAATCTGGAGCAAGAACAAGTGTTCTGCCTCGGAACGAGACCGTCGAGGGAAAGGCGCCCGAAAGTTGGCAACCGATGGCCTGTAGGAAGAGCGGCCGGTCGGTGGCGTCTTTGCCATCGACCAGTAGGTCCCGTCCGGTGATCACCTGGGCTCCGGGAGCTGGCAGGTCGCGGGCGCGCACCCCGCGCACCCCGAGTGCGAGCGGCAGGACAGCGAGCAGGAGCGCCGCAGAGATCCAGATGTAGGGAGTGAGCGGAATCCCCCAGGGGAGCGGCTCCCGAATCCGTGGGCTTGGCTGGTTCATTGGTGGCATGATGAAGGTAGGGGAGGGGCGGTCCTTTTCCAAGGCCGAAGGTGTTGTCATGGTTACAAAACCGGGTAGTTGATGCCACGTGAGTGGAGCACGTTTTAAGAGAATCCCTCCTTGCGGTAGCGGAGATTGCCTCTTAATAAAAAAGGGTGCTGATGAAACTTTTTTCAAAAACCGCACGTAACTTTTAACAAGAAAATAAGTCTATGAAAATGATCCAAAAGTCACTCCTTTCCCTGATCACTGCAGGAATCATGGTGACCCCATGTCTGGCACAGGATGCCGTCGAGTTTGAACTGACGGCAGACAAGGCACTCTTCGCTTATGATAAGAAAGAACTGACGGCGAAGGCTGGGCAGGTCATCAAAATCACTTTCAACAACCCAGCCGACAGCACCAACATGCAGCCGCATAACATCGTGATCGGGAAAGCCGGGAAGCTCCAGGAACTGATCGCGGCGGCCAATGATCCGGCAAATTTCGCCAGGCCAGAGTTCCTCCAGAACCCGATCCCGGAGACCGATTTAATTCTCCACAACTCGAAGCTGCTCAAGCCTGGTGAAAGCGAGACGATTGAGTTCACCCTCGATGAGCCAGGCGACTACCCCTATGTCTGTACCTACATCGGACATGCCATGCTGATGAATGGCATCCTCAAGGTGATAGAATAAGCTGTTTAGGCAGAAGCCAGCAGAAGCCAGGCAGAAGCCAGGCAGTAAGAAAACCGGGGAGCTGTAGATTTTCCGGTGCTGGGCGTGTCTGGTGGGCTTCCTGTATGCCTGCACCTGGCGGAAGCTTCATGCTCGATGGGAGAGGAAGAGATGGACGACGGGCGGGTGATTCGACTAAACTTGAGATTCCTTGTCACATTAAATTATGGCCACCCTCGCAATCGCCCTCGGGGCAATGATCCTCTACCTCGTCGCTTACCACACTTACGGGAAGTGGCTGGCACGAAAAATTTTCAAGCTGAATCCTGAAACGGTCGTTCCGAGTCGTGGCCTGCAAGATAACGTCGACTTCTGCCCGACTGACCGGACGATTGTCTTCGGCCACCATTTTACTTCGATTGCCGGCACCGGTCCGATCGTAGGGCCTGCCATCGCGGTGATCTGGGGGTGGCTTCCGGCGCTGCTCTGGGTCTTGTTTGGATCGATATTTTTCGGCGCTGTGCACGACTTCGGGGCATTGGTAGTTTCTTTGCGAAACCGTGGCCAGACCGTGGGTGAAATTGCTGGGCGGGTTCTCAGTCCGCGGGTGCGGGTGCTTTTTCTCCTCATTCTTTTCATGGCTCTGACCATTGTTCTGGCAATTTTCGGATTGGTCATCGCCGTGGTCTTCAAGCTCTATCCGGCGTCAATTACTCCGTGTATTCTTCAGATTCCGATGGCGGTGGCGATCGGGATTTGGCTTCATCGTCGTGGGGTTGGAATCGTTGTTCCCTCTCTGCTCGCTCTGGGGATGATGTATCTGTCGGTTGCTTTTGGAAATGTGGGGGTTCTCGGTGATTTCAATGCGATGCTCAGCGGCTGGCCGATTCTGACCTGGTGCGTTGTGCTTTTGATTTACAGCTACATCGCATCAGTGCTCCCCGTCTGGACGTTGCTTCAGCCGAGAGATTTTATTAACAGTCTTCAGCTTTTGACTGCGCTTGGCCTGGTTCTTCTCGGGTTGGTGGTAGCTGGTCTGCTTGGTGGGGCGCCGGTTGGTGGTGGAGGCGAAGGTGTGCGCGTGCCGCTCGAAATTGCAGCTCCGGCGCTCCGGCGAGGGGTCGAGGGTGCGCCCATGATGATCCCTTTTCTTTTTGTGACAGTAGCCTGCGGCGCGATCAGCGGGTTCCATTGTCTCGTCTCTTCGGGAACTTCTTCGAAACAGCTGCGCTGCGAAACTGACGCCCAGTTCGTCGGTTTCGGGTCGATGCTGACCGAGGGGTTTCTCGCTGTCATCGTTATTCTGGCATGTGTTTCCGGTCTTGGGCTTGGCATTCCCGAATTGGTGGATGGAAAAGGCACCGGCGTGACCTTGACCGGGAAGGCGGCTTACGAGGCGCGTTACGCGACCTGGGCGTCGGCCGGCGGCTTGTCCGCAAAGGTGAGTGCTTTTGTCGATGGCGCGGCCAATTTTTTGCGCGCTCTCGGCCTGTCTCTTGGATTCGCTGTAGCTCTCATGGGTGTGTTGGTAGCGTCTTTTGCTGCCACTACTCTGGATACCGCATGCCGTCTCCAGCGTTACGTGATTCAGGAACTGGCCGGCACCTTTGTCAAAGCGGAGCAGGGGAGTCGCATCAACCCCTTGCGGCTTCTCACCAACCGCCATGGCGCGACGATTTTGGCCGTCGCGTTGGCGGGGTGGATGGCTGCGATGCCGATTCCCGGGGCCGAGGGGGCGTGGAGCTGGGAGACGGCAGGCAAAGGTGGGCTGATTCTCTGGCCGCTGTTTGGCGCGACCAATCAGCTGCTCGGTGGCCTGGCTTTCCTCGTCATCGCCTTCTGGATGTGGCGGCGGAATCTCCCGGTCTGGTTCATTGTGATTCCGACATTCTTCATGCTCATCCTTCCAGGCTACGCGGTGCTCCATCAGTTGGTGATCCAGGAAAACAGCTGGCTCGCTGCGAAGAACAAAAACTGGCCGCTCATCGTCATCGCAGTGGGGACTTTTGCTCTCGAAATCTGGATGATCGCCGAGGCGATTTTTGCCTGGCCAGGGGCCCGTGGGCGCTTGGAAAAGGAGTTGCCCGCTTTGTCACGAGCAGTGAATGAGGGAGGTCGCAGTTGTTAGAGGGTGATGTAATTCTTAAGGACAGCGGCCCAATGCAAGGATAGGACTCGTTGATGACGAAACTTATCCGCCAGGTGGGCTTGCCGGGAGCTGTGTTACTCGGGCTAGGATCGATGCTCGGCACCGGGGTCTACGCGTCCCTCGGGCTGGCCATTCCCCGGGCACAGCACCTTTGGGGTCTGGCTCTTTTTATCGCGACCATGACGGCGCTCTTCAATGGTCTTTCGTCAGCCCGGCTCGCTTCCCGTTACCCGGTCAGTGGGGGGTACCTACACCTACGGCTGTGAACTGCTGCACCCGGGGATCGGTTTCGCAGCGGGGTGGCTTTTTCTGGTCGCCAAGTCGGCGTCAGCCGCCGCCGCCCTGCTTGCCTTCACCATGTTGCTGCCGACTGGAACGCTGCCCCTGTGGCTTGGGGCATCGTTGCTTGTTGTGGTTCTCGCTTATGCTGCCAATTCCGGGTTAAAACGCGGCAATCGTCTCAATGCGCTTCTCGTCGGTTTGTCTCTCGCCGGGTTGGCGGGATTTGTCATCTGGGGGCGTGGCGACCCGGTGCCTGTCCCAGTTCCTGACCCGGGTGGAAAACCTCCGGATCCGCGTGAGATATTCGCCGCTGCGGGACTGCTTTTTGTCGCGTTTACCGGCTACGGGCGGGTGGCCACGATGGGCGAGGAGATTCGCGATCCTGGCAGGAATATTCCCAGAGCAGTGGTTATCACAGTGGGGGTGACGGCGTTCATTTATGCGTTGGTGGGGGGAGCGGGTGCCGGGCGTTTCCTGGAGGTTGCTGCGGCCGAGGAAGGTGGCGGTATTCGCGAGCTCACGCTCGGATCAATCGCTCGGTCTGGGGCTGCTCCCGGGTGGGTTCTTATGACCCTGAAAATGGGAGCCGCCAGTGCGCTTCTCGGAGTCGCCTTCAACCTGATTCTCGGACTCTCTCGGGTTGTTCTAGCGATGGCGCGGAGGCAGGATCTCCCTAGCGGCCTCGCTGTGATTGATGCCCGCCATCATACCCCGGCCCGCGCTGTCTGGTCGGTGGTGGTGGTGATTGCGCTCTTTTCTTTCGTCGGAGTGCGGTTTGCCTGGGAGGTGAGCGCAGCCGCCGTCCTGATCTACTACGGAATCACGAACCTCTGTGCCTTCCGTCTTACCGATTCGCCTCCTTTCACCAGGCCGATTGCACTGCTCGGTCTGGCATCGTGCTTTCACCTCGCTTTTCACGTGCAGTGGCGCGCCCTCGTGCTGGTCGCGGTCATTCTGATCGTGGGCTTTGTCGTTCGGAACATCGTTCGGCCGATAGAAGAACCAGATTTTCAAGATGCAGAGTAAGGTGTTCGACAGCCGCTTTGTGCGCGGTGAGGTGGTAGGTGAAAGTCCTGACCGGGATGCGCAAATGCGTAGTTTGGTCGTTGTTCTTCACGGTCGTGGCGACTCGGTTCAGGGATTCGAATGGCTTCCCGAGGCGATGAGGCTTCCGGGTGTCGACTTTCTCCTCTTGAATGCTCCGGACGATTATTTCGGAGGATTCAGCTGGTATGGACTTCCCCCCGACCAGTTGCCGGGGATTAAGCGCAGCTCCGCGCTCCTTGATCAGTTGCTCGAGGAAACTGCGGCTGCTGGGTATCCCGTCTCGAAGACTTTCCTTTTCGGTTTTTCGCAAGGTGCCTTGATGGGGTGGGAGTGGGGGGGAAGGATTGCGGTGCCGCTGGCCGGAATCGTCGGAATTTCTGGATATGTCTTCGACGCTGACCGCTTGGTGGAAACGTTTTCCGAAGCAGGACGAGCGACTCCCAGACTGGTTACTCACGGCACGCTGGATGACGTCCTGCCGTTCGAGGCCTCACGTGAGCAGGCAGAGCAGATCCGGGCCGCTGGCATTCCTTTTGAGTGGAGAGAATATGCCAAACACCACAGCATTGACCCACAGGAACTCGCGGAGATCCGAGCCTGGATGAGCGCTCTGATAAGGGCATGGGAATAACCGCTGACCCGAGACCTTTGCGAGGATCCGCGGGCGAATTTTTGCCGCCAGCTCAAGTGCCGTCATGCTCGGTTGCAAGCCCGACGGAGGATTGTGCCTGTGCTGCGCGGATCGGGGTTGGAATTTTGTTATTGCCCGCAGGATTTCAGCTTCCTGACGAGACTCGGGCCAGAGCACGATTCACATCCTTACCGGAAGGCGCCTGGTAGACAGCAAGGTCAAAGCACGAAATCGCCGCGAGGATATGGTCGAAGATCCCAGCCTGGATGGCTTCGTAATTCGCCCAGACTTTGTCGGCGCTGAAGACATAAATTTCGATAGGCAGCCCTTTGTCGGTCGGAGCGAGGTGACGGACCAAGAACGTCATCTTTTTGTTCACCATCGGGTGGTGGCGCAAGTAGCCTTCGAGGTAGGCTCGAAAACACCCAAGGTTGGTGAGGCGACGGCCATTGATTTCGATGGTCGGATCGATGTTATGTTCAGCATTGTAGAGTTTTACCTCCTGCCGGCGCTGTTTGATGTATTCCGCGACATGCTGGAACTGTTCGAAGCGGTTGAGCATTTCCTCGGTGCAGAAGCGAACCGTCTGCATGTCGACGCTGAGGGAACGTTTGATGCGCCGGCCATCTGCTTCTGACATGCCGCGCCAGTTTTTTACCGGGTCAGAAACCAGTCCATAGGTAGGGATGGTGGAAATCGTTTTGTCCCAGTTCTGAACTTTTACCGTGGTCAGAGAGATGTCGATAACCTCGCCGTCAGCTCCGTATTTGGGCATTTCGATCCAGTCGCCGATTTGCACCATGTTGTTGGTGGAGACCTGGATGCTGGCTACCAGACCGAGGATGGAGTCTTTGAAGACGAGGAGAAGGATGGCGCTGAGAGCACCGATGCCACTGAGAAATTTCCAGGGCGAAACATCCATCAGGATGGCCAGCGTGATGATAGCACCAAAGAGGCCGATAAGGATCTGCAGGGTCTGGACCACGCCTTTGAGGGTCCGGCTTTTCGAGACTTCGTAGGTGTTGTAGATCGAGAGGAAGCCGTTGAGAAGGGCGAAAACCACCAGCACGCCAATGATGGCCATGTAAGCGAGAGAGATCCTCTGCAACCACAGGGCAGGTTCGGTGGCGAAGAACGGCAGTGCTCCGAAATAGATGACCAGGGCCGGAACCAGGTGGGCGATGCGGTGGAAAACCCGCTGACCCACCATGTGGTCGTCCCAGCTGGTCGAGCTCAGGGATGCCAGTTTATGGATCAGGCCAATGAGAAGGGTGCGGGCAAGCCACTGGGAGGCAATTGCTGCCAGAAGCAGCACGACGAGTCTCCAGCCTTGGTCGAGCCACAAACTAACCTCTTCGGAGTTGATGAGAAAATCAGGCATGAGGGAGTTCTGTGATCCGGTTTCTTGGCGGGAGTTCTATCAGGACGGAAAAAAGGAAGGGTGCGGTCGCTTTGTGCCGTCGGTTTTTGGTCATCTCTTTTCAGGTGAACTCCAGCCACTTGGTCTGGTGCACCTTCTTTCGCAGCTTCTCAAAGTGGCCCTTCGGCACGGGCAGTCAAGTTCAGCACGACGGGAAATTCGGGAAAGTAGGACTGGTGTCGTGGCCTCAATCCCCTCACGGAAGTCCGGAATCTTTTTTTCCTCTGACTGGGATGCCTGTGATCAAGAATAGAATGATCGCGCCGGAGAGAAGTGCGGCAGGTACTGGCAGGCCGAGGCCGACCGGGATAAAGCCGACCGCGATGGCAATCCCCCCCGCCAGCAGGGCGTAGGGCAGTTGGGTTTTGACGTGATCGAGCGGATCGATCCCGCACGAGACACTGGACACAATCGTGGTGTCGCTCATGGGCGAGCAGTGGTCGCCGAAGACGGCCCCGCTGAAGACAGCTGCGATGACGCCGAGGAGAATGCCATGGGCGTCGGCCGCGGGCAGTTCTGTCCCCAGTGTGATTGCGGTGGGTAGCGCCAGTGGCATGAGAATCCCCATGGTTCCCCACGAGGTTCCGGTGACAAATGACATGCCCGACCCGACCAGGAACACCGCCACCGGAAGGAACGTGGCAGGCAGCGTTTCGGACAGCATGGAACTCAGAGCCTCCGCCGCGCCGAGTTCTTTGAGGGTGCTGCTCAGTGTCCATGCACCGACGAGGATGAGCACCGGCAGGAAGAGTGTGGTGAGGCCATGTCTGAACGCTTCACAGAGGGCGCTTCCACGTCCGGGCCGGTAGGCGCAGAGGAATGCCGAAAGACAGCCGATCCCCGCACTGCAGACCAGAACCAGAGCCGTTTTGGAATTTCCGAAGGCGTCGGCAAGTCCAATACGAGTGATCGGCCAGGGGTCTTTGCTGCCGGTCAGATAAAGGCCCGCTATCAAGCTGCCGACAAGAACCAGTAAGGGCGTCGCCGCGCGCCAGATCCCTGCCGGTGGTTCCAGTATCTCTACATCAAGTGGGGGCGCAGATTCGGGTCTTTTCTTCCGCATCGGACCGATATCAAAACGCCGGATGATCGTGAGCAGCACGAGCAGGAGCGTGAACCAGCAGTAGAAGTTGAGTGGCACCGACTGCAGAAACAGGACGTAGGGATTGTCCGTGCGATCAACTTGCGCCAGTCCTTCGCGGATCATCGATAACTGGTAGGCGACCCAAGTGGAGATAAAGGCCACGCACGCCACGGGTGAACTGGTGGAATCAACGATGTAAGCGAGCTTGGCTCGCGAGACTTTCGCGCGATCTGCGAGGGGGCGCAGCACGCGTCCTACCAGCATGCTGTTGGCGAGTCCGTCAAAAAAACACAGGATGCCAAGACCGAATGCTGCGCCCTCCACACGCCCCCGGGCCTGGTCTGGGTGGCGCGTAAGCGCTCGCAGAATTCCCGAAAGTCCTCCCCCAGCTTCGATCAGAGCGACAAATCCTCCCATCAGCAGAGTGAAAATGATCACGCTCACATTCCACGAGGATTGCAGCGATGGTACGAGGTGGTCATCGATTAGTAGTAGGTAGGAGCTCACCGGGTGGCCGTGCGTCTGCAGGAGGGCTCCGCAAGCGGCTCCGAGGAAGAGTCCGCCCAGAACGGATCCGAGCAGGAATACAGTCGTCAATGCCATCATCGCCGGCCAGAGCGACGCCAGTGGATGGCTGCTGCCCACCCACGCATACGACGAGGCAATGAGAAGGAGCACCAGCGTGGGGCGTAGCCACGGACGGCGGCTGAGGGTATCTGACATGGGCGTCATAAGCTTTCACTACGCCATGTCAGGTAGGGAGCTGTCAAGGCGGCAGATGGAGGCATGGGAATTCCTTGTCGCGATCATGGTGGTTCAAGAGGCTCCAAGGCATACCCACGGCGCGCGATGGACTGCCACATTCTTTAGATCTCGTAACTCGAGGAAGCGAGATCGTCAGACACATTCGATTCGCGCATGAGGGGCGAATCGTCCGAGGCAGGCAAGAGGGATCCGGTGGTTTTGATTGCTTGACCGCGGCAGAAAGCTTCGCTTAAGGAGCGGGTCTTTCTATCTGATGGAGCGTAGGTTCTGGTTATGTGCCCAGCCTGAATCGCCATTGTCGAGTTCAATTCGGATCCAATTTTCCTCGCGCTCAAGCAGCGACCCCGGAGTGCCCGCCGCGGGAGAATATTTGGCGTTCTGGGTGTTATTTTGAGGGTTTAATCAAGCTTAATTAGATCTAATTGGGCCTTTAAGGGGCTGTGAATAACCACCCAAGTTCCTATGAGCACAACAATGCGAGCAACCCTGTGAATAACAATGTGGATAGTGTTAAAGCATTGATTTTCAGTGTTTTTATGTTTTGAAAATTTCATAAATTTTCCATTTTCCATTTTCCTGAGTCAGCACCCGGTTCTTTTTTTGGCATGCGAGTGCCGAACTTGCTGCGAATGGGGCACTGCGGATCTCGGGGTGGAGTGGGACCAAGGGGCCTCCGCAGCTTGAGTCGCGACGGCTGTCTTGTCCTCGAGGATACTGCGGCGGTTTCTCATCAATCCACGGATTATGCCGCGGTCCGGTTTTGATCGCACGGAGCGGGAGCTTCAAGACCGCAAACGCTTCCTCGTGTAGGGGGGCGCGTGGCAAGCTCGGCGATGATCGCGTCGCGCCTCCGGCACGCTTTGTCGAGCGCGCTTGTCCTGAGCGAAAATCGCTTCCGTTCGGCGGTTCCGTCGGAACAGTGGAGGGTGAGATGGCACCACCAGGTGCCGTTGTTATTCCACAGGTGGTGGAGCGGATTGCTGCAGTCGATGCGGACGGCCAAGGTGATGGTGTTCTTCATGATGCGTTCGATTTGTGGTTAATTGCTGGTTGAACGCACCAGGAGGGAGACCGCCTCGAGGCGGCCCCAGAAACAGAAAACGGCCCGGCCTGATTCAATGCATCAGACCAGGCCGTTTTAGATTCCCGATGGAGAGTTCGTTCGGTGACGGCTGTTAACCCGTCCCGCACATCGTGGAAGCGGACTTGCGTCTTCTTCCATCTTGGCACCTTGGCGTCTCCATGAGCCAGGTTGCCGGGTCCCGCAGGACCACTCCTGATGCTTAGGTAAAGCTAGCAGTCAGAGGAATGCAGGGCAAGTCGAGATCTCCAGAGATTGTGTCATAGGGAAAGTCAGGCGGGGAGGTAGACTGCGACGCACATGCCCAGCGCTGGTGGCGCGAAGGCCTGTCGAGGCTCCACTGAAAAAGTTCACATGAAGCTCCTTCCCGGCTGTGAAGGCCGTCACATGGTCATTGAACTTCCACCTTCATACATTCTTTCTTCGCGCGCCATGTGCAGTCGTCTTTCCTGTGTTGCAGAAAGTTTTCATCGTGACAAATAAGATTGAAATGGTCACGGTAGAGGCATGAAGGATGGTGCTTTACCTTTTCTCGTGGTCTTGGTCTCCCTGCTCTTGGCACTGCCTGGATCTGCTCGATCGCACTACGTCTGGTGGTAAGGTGAAGCTGCTTCGGCACGGTCGCAGGACTTCACAGACGGCCACTGGTTCGATCCCCGGCACGAGCAACTTTCCGCCGGGGGCAGTATCGGAGGCAATAAGAGTTCTGCGACTACCTGGATCGAATATGAGGTAGAGGCACCGGCCACCGGTGAGTTCCATTTCTTCGTTCGAAAATTTTGGAAACACGGTCCGTTTCGTTTCCGTTGGGATGAAGGCCCGTGGCATTCACTGATCAGCAGGAGAAGCCGGCATTGGGCAGAATGTCATGCCACTTCTTTGAGCTGTGCTGTCCACTTCTCAAGGCTCTCGGGCTGAGAAATGCCGACCAGTGATCCTACCACGGCACCACGGTGGCAGTTGTCGCCGCCGACTCTGGCGTTAGCGGTGATGGCAGCATCGAAGTCATCATGATACTTCCATGCCAGGTAGAGAGCAGCGGGAAAAGCCTGGTCGATGTAGCAGGCGGGGCTGAGCTTGCCGCCGACAATGGCGCGGTCAGGTTGCCGAGTCCATGCGCTGGCTTTGTTGGTGGAAATCCAATCTCCTGCGCATTGCATGATCGCTTCACGCAGGGGGACTTTTTCTGAGAGGTCGATCAGAAGTCGCGTCAGGCAGTCCGCAGCACGTAGGACATTGTTGTGGCGGTGCGTCAGTGCAACATGCGCTTTGACCGTCTGCCTGATTTCTTCTCTGCCAAGGCACTGAGATTGGCCCTCGTCACGTAAGGCTGCGACGAGTGCCGGCACGGTGGCAAGACCCCCGATGTGCTCGTCCTTGATGCCGCACTTGCGGGGATCTTTGCCTTGCGCATAACGAGTGAAAAACCCGCGGTGATATTCTTCGAGGTAGGTGTCACGGTGCCAACCGGGTGTGAGCATTTTCTCAATGTAGAGAGCCAGCCACGCATCCTCGGAGTAGCCCCCTGCCGCTGTGATTTGCTGGAAGAGAAGCCGTGCAAGTTTGAAGTTGGCGGTATTTTCCCCTGCCGTCAGATTCTGGTGGTAGTGGACATTGCGTTGCCCCCAGCAGGTAGCCTGATCGTGGAGAATGTCTCCTTTTTCGTTCAAAGCCGTGTATGCAGAGCGCCACAAAATGCTATCAGGATGATTCTTCAGCGGAGCGCAGAACTCATCGAGATTTGGGTGATCCCGGTCAAGTGCCTCCCGATTATAGTACCAGTGCACCGGCATTGAAAGAGCGTCCGCAATGAGGGATCCGAGATACGCGGGCGTGAGTGAGCGGGGCATGGCTAGTTTTTCTTGAGCGGGTGAATATTGACCGAGACAGTCTCGGCGATCATCGATGAAATCGGAGCGGTATCAGGCTCATCGAAACCACAGAGCGAGAACAGTCTGGTGGAGTAGTGATCCGCGATATTGACATCTTGATACTGATAGGGAGTATGATGTACGCGTCCGCTGTAGATCGAGCCCTTTCTGCTTGCGCTGAAGAGGCGGTATCGCTCGAGTAAGAAGAACTCGAGGGTGCCGACTCGGGATGTCTCGGAGCGACTCAAGTTCGCTGGATATTTGAAGACCTGAAGCTGGCTGCAGCCACGTCGTCTTGAGGTGTAGCTGAGCGTTCCATCACGCTGATAAGACTTCATCCGAGCATGCTGATAGGGGAGGTGAAACCAGCTGCGCGCGATTTTAACCGCCAGCCATTGATTGCAATCCAGCGCGTAAAACCAAACCCCAGGGCGGCCATGTTCATCGTGCACATAGGTGCGGAGATTGAGCTCCTGGAACCAGGAAATACCGGGGACGACCGGGCAGTAGCTGGGGCGCACATGATCCATGAAGAACGGCACAATTCCCAGGTAGGCATTGCCATCAAAGGTGTCGACACGCAGCCCGGTTGGAAGTGTTGCCTGGATCACGGCGGGATCTATTTCCCAATGCAGGAAGAGCAGGTGGGACCAGTCCTGCTTCATCACCACCGCTGAATTCGGCTGCTGTCTCTCAGCGAGGCGCTGTTGGTACGTGGGAATACGCATGACTATCCGAAATTGAGAGCTTCAACCTAGGGGAGGTGTGCGTGCTTTGAAATGCTTAAAGAGGCGCATAAGAAGGATTGGAGGCCTTCAGATCATTGCCGTTTCTAGCATAAAAGTAGGCTTTGCCGTCCACGTATTCGGCGTTGGTCATCCAGTCAGAGTGCGCGTCACTCACCGCCCCGTGGTGAACCCAGTTGACCATGTCCCGGCTTTGTCAGGCGTGGTAACCGGCACCCTTGGAGGTGACACCACCAGGGGCGTCGAACTGGTTTTCCAGCGGGTGGTTTTGAGCTGCATGTCAAACCCCTCAAGGTTTGGTGTCTTTGGCTTGGAGATTCTTCCCGGCTCGTTCGCCCCCATAGCGGCCGAACATCCAGTAGTTTTTGGAACCAAGTTGCAGAAAAATGGGCGAGTCTGCCAAGTTGCCGGGGCCGATGTTGCCGACCGGGTTCCAGTTCTGCCAGAGGGGTGACTGGGTGATCTCAAGGGAGACGGCCTAGTGCTTTTGCGGGTAGGATTGCAGCTTGCTTGTGTAACTGGCGGACTGCTCGCTCGGCTCCGCCATGCCGTTTTTAAAGATCAGGTTTTTTTGTGCTGCTCTGTTGCTTTGCCACTGCGCCTCGGTGTCGGTGATCCACGTGGCAGCCATCATGGGGAGCGTCGCCAGGCCGACACTCAGGAGGGGAAGTGATCTTGTCATGTGCATGCATGGGTAACTGCCTGAAAATTGCTTTTTCAAGCACGCGCAAGGTCACTGGCCATCAGCGTGGGGTTGAAGCAACTCACCCCGCAGCGCCTGTGATGGTGTCGTTTTCCAACCCGCCTCCTCGTCCTGATGCCAGTGCAGCACCAGTCTCCCGACTGTCGAATAGGTGCCAAAGGAAGTGCATAAAAAAACTTCTCGCCGCCGCATTCTTGCAAAAAACGACATTCGGGTCGAGGCTGTGCCATGTCTTCCTCCGGATGGAGTCATAAGTTTTTTGGCGACCTGGGAAACCCCTCCCAGCTCGCGCCGCTTCTCGACGCCCTGCCTTCCGCGTTCTTTTTCTGCAAAGATTACGAGGGCCGATTCTCCGGAATCAATCGCGCCCTCCTCAACGCACTTGGAATCCAGACACCCGACGAGATCCTCGGCCGCACCGACCACGATTTCTTCGACCGAGAGCTCGCGGACGCTTATCGTCGGGAGGACGTGGGGATCATGGCCTCCGGCGAACCGGTGAGTAACCGCCTGTGGTGGGTCCCGAACGTCTCGACAGGTGACATTCACTGGTACCCGCTCGACCAAGATCCCGCTGAGGAACCGAGTGGGAGAGATCACCGGTATCGCGGGCATCATGTACGAACTCGAAGACGCCGCCGATTTAACCGCCGAACACCGGCTGATGACGAAGGTGGCGCGACACATCGAAAAGCACTATGGGGAAAAACTGACCATCGCCGACCTGGCTGGCATCAGTGAACTCTCAGAGCGGCAATTTCAGCGCACCTTCAAGCGGATTTTCCACACCGGCCCGATCGAACACCTGCTTCGTGTACGCGTCCGGGCAGCGGCTGCCCTCCTGCTCAGGGGCGATGAGAGTCTGGCGGACATCGCCTTCGACTGCGGATTCTACGACCAGAGCCATTTTACCAACCAGTTCCGCCGCTTCCGCGGGCTGAGTCCGGCACGCTACCGGAAGCAATTTTCCGCCTCTGATCAGATGTCGTAATTATACAAAAATAATTCTTCACGCTCCAAGATTGGCCACGGTTACCGGCTACCATAAAGGTATGGCCTGTCGACCACCCAGCAATCAAATGCGCCTCCCGCTGCTTGGACTGAGCCTGACCTGGTCCTTGGTTCTGTCCTCGGTAACAGCTGAGGAAACTCTCAACTTCAATCGTGACGTGCGGCCAATTCTGTCGGCGAAATGCTTCGCCTGTCACGGACCGGATGGGCAGGATCGCGACGCCGACTACCGGCTTGACACCGAGGACGGCGCCTTCGCTGACCTCGGCGGATATGCCGCCATCGTCCCTGGCAAGCCGGAGGAGAGCGAGCTGTTTCACCGGATCACCAGCGACGACGAGGATGACCTCATGCCGCCCCCGAAGCACAAGAACCCACTCACGCCAGAGGAGGTCACCACGCTCACGAGATGGATCGAGGAGGGGGCTCCCTACGCCGGCCACTGGGCTTTCCAGCCCGTGCAACGCCCCGAGCCGCCGGAAGTCGCGGTGCAGACCGCCAATCCGATCGATCAGTTCATCGCCGCGCGCCTGGAGAAGGAGAGCCTCGGTTTTTCCCCCGAAGCCCCACCCGAAACGCTGGTGCGAAGGCTGCACCTCGACCTCACCGGGCTGCCTCCCACCCCCGCCCAGATCGACAGCTTCCTCCGGGACCCGGAGAAGGAGTTCGCCGCCACTGTCGACCGCCTCATGGAAAGTCCACAATTTGCCGAGCGGCTCGCTCTGGAATGGCTCGACGTGGCGCGCTTCGCGGACACCAATGGTTACTCGATTGACGACCATCGCGACATGTGGGCCTGGCGCGACTGGGTCATCCACACCTTCATGAACAATCTCCCCTTCGATGAGTTTCTTCGCCAGCAACTCGCGGGCGACCTCATGCCCGGTGCCACCGAGCCCCAGAAAATTGCCACCGGCTTCCTCCGCAACGCGATGAACACCCACGAGGGCGGTACCATTCCTGAGGAATACAAAGTGACTAGAATCGCCGACCAGATCGACACCGTCTCGACCGCTTTCATGGGCTTGACCATGCAGTGCGCCCAGTGCCACGACCACAAATACGACCCCATCTCGCAGCGCGACTACTATCGATTTTTCGCTTTCTTCAATACCTCCGCCGAGCCGGGATTGGGCAAAGGAGGTGGCGGCAACACGCCGCCTATCCTAGAGATCAACCCACTGCTGCAGGACAAGACGCAGTTTCGCCGCACCATGGAGGGACGCATCGCTGAACTCCAGCACCTCAAGGACCATCCCGAGCCATTCCTGGGCGATGCGCGCCGCCGGTGGGAACACGCCACGCTGGCCAAGGCCGGCCCCGAGGCGCCCGCAGCGAGACTGGAAACCGCTGCCAGCTTCCCGTTCCCGAACAATGACGAGGCCAACGACCTCGCGTGGATTTGGTCGAACCCCGCCGGCAAGGGCGAATTCGCCTGGTTCCGGAAAACCTTCACGCTGAAAACGGTTCCCGAACACGCCCAGATTCTCGTCAGCTGCGACAACGAGGCGCAGATCTTCGTCAACGGAGAGCTCGTCGGAGACAACCCCGACTGGCGCACCCCGTCGATCCTCGACATACGCCCCCAGCTCGTCGAAGGCGAAAACCTCATCGCGGTGGCGGCCAAAGACTGGGAGGGCGGAAAGCACAAGGCCGCGCTCGTCGCCCTTGCGGCCCTCTCGGACGGAACCTACATCGGCACCGACGCGAGCTGGCTCGTCGGCACCGCGGAACAGCCGAAGTGGAAACTGGCAGGCAACCCGGAAGGCTTCGCCGCCGCCTCGGTGGTCGCCCGCTACGACGACTCACCGTGGGGCGACCTCTTTGCGAAATTCAGAGGCAACAAACAGACGCTCGCCACCGCTTTGGGCAAGACTGACCAACAGCGCAGCCAGAAAGAGCGCAACCTCGTCACCGCCGCCTTCGCCAAGGCGAGCCCCGACATGAGCAAGCTGGCTAAGGCGATCGACGGCGAGATCGGCCTGCAACGAAAATCCCTGGTAACGGGAAAGACGACGGTCATGGTCATGGACCAAGGTGCCCCGGATCGCAAGACCCCGATCCTGATCCGCGGAGCCTACGACCAGCCGGGCGAAATCGTCGACGCCGGGATCCCTGGGATACTCGGCGCCTTGCCCGAGTCCACAGTCCCGCCCGATCGCCTCGCGCTGGCAAACTGGTTGACCGATCCCGCACACCCGCTGACCGCACGCGTCACTGTGAACCGCTACTGGCAAATGCTCTTCGGAACCGGCCTGGTCAAGACCGCCGAAGATTTCGGCTCGCAGGGCGAATGGCCTTCCCACCCCGAGCTGCTCGACTGGCTTGCCTCGGAGTTCGTCACCTCTGGCTGGGACGTCCGGGCTCTGCTCAAGACGATGCTGATCTCCCGGACCTACCGCCAGGCCTCTGACGTTTCCGAGTCCCTCTTGGAACGCGATCCTTACAACCGTCTGCTGGCCCGCGCCCCGCGCTTCCGGCTCCCTGCCGAGTCGATCCGTGACGGCGCTCTCGCTATCGGAGGACTGCTCAAGCAGGCCGTCGGCGGCCCGAGCGTTTACCCTCCGCAACCTGCCGGGCTCTGGAAGGAGGTCAGCCACTTTGGCCACCCGAACTTCTTCTCCTCTCAGCACTTCTTCTCCGACCGCGATCCCGGCCGGATCTATCGGCGCAGCCTCTACAGCTTCTGGAAACGAACCTCACCTCCGCCCATCATGGTGGCCTTCGATGCCCCCAACCGTGAAACCTGCTCCGTCCGGCGCTCCCTGACCAACACCCCGCTGCAGGCCCTCGTGCTCATGAATGAACCGCAGTTCCTGCAGGCCGCCCATGGCCTGGCCACCCGGATGCAACAAGTCGAAGGCGAAGTCATTGAACAGATTCACCACGGCTTCCGCCTCGCCACCGCACGGCACCCCGAAGCGGAGGAAATCGGGATCCTCAAGTCAGCCTACGAGCGCCAGCTCGCCTACTTCGGTGGGTCCACGGAACATACCACTCTTTTTCTCAACGGCAGCGACAAGCCCGAAGCCGCCGCCATGGCGACCGTAGCCTCCCTCATCCTCAACCTTGACGAAACCATCACCCGGGAATGAATCCTTCGAACATCATCCAGTCACTCTCGCGTCGCAGCTTCCTTGGACGATCCGGCGGCGGCCTCGGTGCGCTCGCCCTTGGATCACTGCTCGGCGACACCGCCCGGGCGGCACGGCCCGAACTGCCCCACTTCAAGCCGACCGCCAAACGTGTCATCTACCTGTTTATGTCGGGTGGCCCGTCGCATATCGACCTCTTCGACTACAAGCCGACCATGGAGCAGCGCCACGGCGAAGAGCTTCCATCGAGCGTCCGCGGCAGCCAGCGCGTCACCGGCATGACCTCCGGCCAGGAGGCATTCCCGGTTTGCGGGCCGATCGGCAAGTTCGCCCAGCACGGAAAAAGCGGCACCTGGGTGAGTGATTTCCTCCCCTACACCGCCGGCATCGCCGACGACATGGCTGTGGTTCGGTCGATGCACACCGAGGCGATCAACCACGACCCCGGCATCACTTACATCAACACCGGCTCGCAGATTCCTGGCAAACCGAGCGCCGGGGCCTGGGCCAGCTATGGACTCGGCAGTGCCAACCGGAATATGCCGTCCTACATCGTCCTCATCTCGCAAGGCAATGGCAAGAACCCGGGTCAGCCGATCTTTTCGCGTCTCTGGGGCAGTGGCTTCCTGCCCTCTAATCACCAGGGGGTTCTCCTCCGGAGCAGCGGCGACCCGGTCCTTTTTCTGAAGGATCCGCCCGGCATCACCCGTGAGAACCGCAGGGCCCAACTCGACGACCTCGCCGCGCTCAACCGGCTCAAGCTCCAGCAGAGTGGTGACCCCGAGATCGAAACCCGCATCTCCCAGTACGAGATGGCCTTCCGCATGCAGGCCGCCGCCCCGGAAATCGCCGACCTCTCAAACGAGCCCGAAAGCACCTTCAAGCTCTATGGCGAGGAGGCTCGTCAGCCCGGCACCTACGCCTACAACTGCCTCATGGCCAGGCGCATGGCCGAGCGCGATGTCCGCTTTATTCAGCTCTTCCACCGTGGCTGGGACCAGCACGGGGGCCTCAAACCCGGCCTCACCGCCCAGTGCAAGGACACCGACCAGGCTTCGGCCGCGTTGGTCACCGACCTGAAGAACCGCGGCCTCCTTGAGGATACCCTGGTCATCTGGGGCGGCGAGTTCGGACGCACTGCCTACAGCCAGGGCGCACTCGGTAATGGCCGCGACCACCACGGGCGTTGCTTCAGCATGTGGCTGGCCGGAGGTGGCATCCAAGGCGGAGTCACTTACGGTGAGACCGACGACTTCGCCTACAACATCGCACGTGATCCCGTCCACATTCGCGACCTCAATGCCACCATGCTGCATTGTCTGGGAATCGATCACGAGCGTTTCAGCTACCGTTTCCAGGGGCTCGACCAGCGTCTCACCGGCGTCGAGCACGCCCACGTGGTCAAGGGCGTACTCTAGGAGCCTGTCGGAGTTAGCGCCAGTTCTGAGGTGGAACTGGCGATCAGGAGGTAGAACCGGTGGCAAATCGTTCGCCATCCCGTGCAGGCGTTTGAGGTGGTAGGCGAGACACACCAGCTCCTCGATGGCGCACTCCATCTTTTACGGCGCGTCCTTCCTGACTGGGGTAAGTAGTGATGCCCGGAGGGATTTTCTCAGTTGAGCAAGTTCCTGGCCGCTTCGAGGAGGGCATCGATGCCGGTGGAATCGTTGCCGGCACCGCGGGCCATGGCGGGTTTGCCGCCTCCTTTGCCGCCGATGTGGGGGGCGAGCTGCTGGACGAGTGCGCCGGCCTGAAAGTCGGCGGTGAGGGATTCGCTGACGCTGATCCCGAGGTGGGCCTTGCCAGCGTCCTCGGTGACGAGGATGGCGATGCCTTCGAACTGGCGCTTTTTGAGGCCGTTGAGGAACTCCTGGAGGGCCGCTCCGCCGCCCTCGACCTGGGCGATGATGTGCGGGTCGGCGGCTTCAATCAGGCCGCCGACGAGGGCGTCAGCCTGCGAAGCGAGGCGTGCGGTCTGGAGCTTCTTGAGAGCTTGCCGGCGGCGAGTACAGGCGTCCTTGAGTTTGAGGTTTGAAGTTTGCAGGGCCTCGAGGCAGGATTTGTCCGCCGGTGGGGATTCGATGGTTTGGGCGCCTTCGGCTTCGAGCCGGGTGTTGAGGACGGTGAGCTTGTCGGTCTGGTCGACGATCTCGGTGAGCAGGAGTCGCCTTTGTTCCTCGACGTAGGCATCGGCCTGCGGGCCGCAGAGTGCCTCGATCCGCCGGATGCCGGCAGCGATGGCGCCCTCAGATTTGATTTTGAACAGGCCGATCTCTGCGGTGTTGCGGACATGGGTGCCGCCGCAAAGCTCCATCGAGTAGCCATTCAGTGCTCCGGGCTGGCCGCCGATCTGGACGACGCGGACGACGTCGCCGTATTTGTCGCCGAAGAACTGCAAGATGCCAGGATTGTCCTTGACCGATGCGTGCTTGACCTCCTGCCAGGAAATGGCGTCGGCTTCGTTGATCCTGGTATTGACGAGGTTCTCGACCTCGGTGACCTGCGCCGGCGTGAGCGGCTTCGAATTGAAGTCGAAGCGCAGGCGGTCGGGACCGACATAGGACCCTTGCTGGGCGACCTCGGTGCCGACAACCTCGTGGAGGGCCCAGTGCAGCAGGTGGGTGGCGGAATGGTGGCGTTCGATGGGGAGGCGGCGCGCTGGGTCGACTTCGATGGTGACCTGTTGGCCGGCTTCCAGAGGCTCGGAGGTGAGCAGACAGAGGGCAGCGCCGGCGGAGGCAGTGCCGAGGATCTGGACACGGGTTCCATCTTCGAGGGAGAGGGTTCCAGTGTCGCCGACCTGGCCGCCTTTCTCGACGTAGAGGGGGCTTTTGTCGACGATGGCATAGTGGCTGCCGTCCTTGGATCTCCCGACTTCGATGATTTGGGCGCTCGTCTGTGACTCGTCGAAGCCGACGAAATCGGAAGTGGCCTCGGTTTTGATGTCGAGAGCGGAAACGACCTTTTTCTTCGCCTCGTGAGCAGCACGCCCCATCTTCCGCTGTTCTTCCATGTAGGCTTCGACGGCGGCGGAATCGAGAGTAAAGCCGCGCTCGGCGAGAAGGACTTCGGTGAGGTCGGTGGGAAAGCCGTAAGTGTCGTAGAGCTCGAAAGCAGAGGCGGCATCGAGGCCAGCTGGAGTGAGTTCTCTCTCGAAGAGTTTGAGCCCCCGATCGAGGGTGGTATTGAACTGTTTTTCCTCTTCCTCGGAGGGTGGAGATGAGGGTCTCCTGTTTCTCCTCAAGCTCAGGAAAAATCCCCGCCATCTCGGCGGTAAGAGTGGGGGCCAGTTCAGCCAGGAAGGTGTCGGCGCTGGTAAATCCGAGACTGCGTCCGTAGCGGACGGCACGCCTGAGGATGCGCCGGATGACATAGTTCCGGTCGCTGTTTCCGGGCAGGATGCCGTCTGCAATGGCCAGCGAGATGGTGCGGATGTGGTCGGCGATGACGCGGAAAGCGACGTCGACCTGCTCGGGTTCGGACATGCCATCGCGTGAGGCGGGCATGGTCTTGTGATAGGTTTTTTCCGGAGAGTTCCTCGAGCTTCCGGAACAGCGGGGCGAAGACATCGGTGTCGTAATTGGAGACCTGCTCGCTGAAGTCGGTGAAGCCTCGTGTTCCCTGCAGGACCGAGCAGATCCGCTCGAAGCCCATGCCGGTGTCGACATGGGTGGCGGGCAGAGCGCGAAGCGAGCCGTCCGGTTCGGCATTGTATTGAATGAAGACGAGGTTCCAGAGCTCGATACAGCGCGGATCGTCGGCATTGACGAGTGCACCTTCGGTATCGCCTTCGGGAGTCAGGTCGATGTGGAGTTCCGAGCACGGGCCGCAGGGGCCAGTGTTGCCCATCATCCAGAAGTTGTCTGCTTTGCCACTGGTGATGACGTGGGTGGCGGGGTCGAGTCCGGCCTGCTCGAAGATGGCGGCCCAGAGCTTGTAGGCCTCCTGGTCGAACTCGGCGGGATCGTCCGGATCCGGGCTGGTAGACCGAGGCGTAGAGCCGCTCGGGCGGGAATCCCCAGCGGTTGACCATGAGCTCCCAGGCCCAGGCGATGGCCTCTTTCTTGAAGTAGTCCCCGAAGCTCCAGTTGCCGAGCATCTCGAAGAAGGTGTGGTGGTAGGTGTCGAAGCCGACGTCGTCGAGGTCGTTGTGCTTACCGCCGGCGCGGATGCACTTCTGGGTGTCGGCGGCGCGTGGGGGGAGTAGGGGACCGGCTCGGTACCGAGGAAGTAGGGGACGAACTGGTTCATGCCCGCGTTGGTGAACATGAGGTTCGGCGAACTGGGCATCAGGGAGGAGGAGGGCACAAGGGTGTGTCCCTTCTCCTGGAAGAAGTCGAGGAAGGAGGCGCGGATCTCGGCTGCGGTCATCGCGACAGTGGAAAATCAGTGAAGGGGAGAGCAATGGAGAAGCAATGACAGGGAAGCTTGAGGCGCAGGCGAGGAGCGGGCTCAGTCTGAGTTCTCATCGGCAGGCTTTGCTGTCGGTGGCAGCTTTTTAAAGCGGAGCTGGAGGATACGTCGACCGTCGGTTTTTGTGGTGGTGACCTGGTAATGATCGACCTGGATCTGTTCATCGGCCTCGGGAAGATGGCCGAGGACTCCGGTGATGTATCCGCCGATGGTACTGACGTCGTCACTCTCCAGCGCGAGCCCGGAAAGCTCGTTGAATTCGTAAAGATTGAGGGTCCCCTGAACGAGGAATTCGTTCTCGTTGATTCTTTTGAATTCCGCCTTGTCGTCATCGAATTCATCCTGGATCTCGCCGACGATTTCTTCGATCACATCTTCCAGAGTGACGATACCGACGGCACCGCCGAATTCGTCAACGGCAAGCCCGAGGTGTGCCTTCCGATGGCGAAGAAAGCTCAGCAGTTTGTCCAGGGGCATCATCTCCGGCACCGGATGCAGCTCACGCAGAACACTCTCTAGATCGGGGTTTTCCTCTTCGACCAGGCTGAGAACGTCTTTGATGTGGATCAGGCCGACACTGTCATCGAGGTGGTTTTTGATGAGCGGAAAGCGAGTGTGTCGCGAGCTTCTCGCCCGGGCGAGGTTATGGGCGAAGTCCTCTCCGAGGTCGAGTGAAACCACTTCGTTTCTGGGAGTCATGATGTCTCGGACGACAAGATCATTGAGGTCAAGCGCGTTGAGGGCGATGTCTTTCTCTGTATCGGTCATCTCGTCGGTCCCGATTCCAGTACCGGCTTCTGCCATGATGACGCGGAGCTCGTCGGCGGTATGAACTAACTCGTGCTCGCTGATCGGATCGATTTTGAAAATGATTTTCAGGAGCCAGTTTGCGGTGCCATTGAGGACATAAATCGCCGGTTTGAAAAGTAGATAGAAGAAGTGGAGTGGCCGACTGATGGTAAGGGTGACGGCAAGAGATTTTCGGATGGCGAGGGATTTCGGGGTCAGCTCACCGAGGACAATGTGGAGAAAAGTTGTCAGGCCGAAAGCAACCACGAGGGAGATTCTCCCGACCCACGCTTCGGGGATTTCCGGATTCATCCAGAAAAGAAACGGTGCAAGAATACGGGCGACGTAGGGTTCGCCGAGGAAGCCGAGGGCCAGCGAGGCGAGGGTGATGCCGAGTTGGGTGGCTGAGAGGTAGGCATCGAGCTGGTGTGTGACCTTCTTGGCGAAGCGGGCCCCCTTGGTGCCTTCTCCGATCTCGGTGTCGAGCTGGCTGCTCCTAACTTTGACGATGGCAAACTCTGAGGCCACAAAGAAGCCGTTGAGGAAGACGAAGAAGAGGATGACGACAATGTTCCAGGCCACCGTTCCAATCGATTGCCATTCTCGAGGCAGGTGATTCTCTGTCGTGAAAGACGCGAGGAGGAAAAGACTACTGGAAAGGTCGTCCATTAGAGCGGGTGGCAGCGTAAAGCGTAGCGTAGAAGAGGATACGGGCGTTCTGGATAAAAACCTTAAAGTTTTTCGTAGACCCCCTGATCCCTCTTTTCCAGGACGGTGAACCCTGCTTTTTTGGCATCAGTGACAGAGAGAGGCTTGTTGATTTTCGGTGAGTTCACTGTGGAGATGAGCTTGGTGACAGAAGTGCCGCAAAGAGGGCAGGCCTCAAGTGCCGGGCGGTTTACCGGACGGAAGAGATCAAACCCCTGCGCGCAGCGGAAGCAGCCACTTTCTCCGTCTGCTACTCGGTATTGGTAAATAGGCATATTGCAATACAAGAGCCTAGGGCCAACGCTCAGTGTTCGCAACTTGGCCGCGTAGGGTGGTGGTGGGAAGGAAATCCTCCCGATACAAGCACGTGCCGAAGCCTCCGGAAAAAAAACAGAACGAGGAACGAAGGAAGAGGGAGATAGCGAGATGCCTGCCCTCACCGAGTGCCTGGTCCTGCCGCAGAGAGCGAGAAAACTACCAGCTGGATTTGGTCACGCCCGGAATGAGCCCCTGCGAGGCGTATTCGCGGAAGGCGATTCGGGACAGGCTGAATCGGCGCATGAATGCCCGACGCCTTCCGGTTGCAGAGCAGCGGTTGACGAGTCGCGTAGGACTGGCATCCCTCGGGAGCATCGAGAGACCGACGTAGTCTTTTTCAGCTTTCAGTTGCTCACGCAGCTTTGCGTACTTGCTTACGGTCTTCTGTTTGCGCTTGTCGCGCTCGGTCCAGCTTTTCTTTGCCATAGGTAGGAATTCTTTCGAGCGACGATCTTCATCCGTGATCACGAGGGGATCAAGCGGAAAAACTGTGTTTTATGTCTTGTTTTTTGTGGCGAAGATCGCCGAGAAGTGGCATGGGAGAGATGAAATGACTTTAGGATTGATTTACGTGGTGGTTTTTCTCGCTCTGGGAATCTTTTGTTTTGCTTTTCTCGCGAAAAGTTAAGCCAGGCGTCCTGCTTCGGCGGCGGCTCGCTGCAGGTCTTGATCGCTTGGGCGGGTTTTACACAAGCAAGGCGAATGTGGGGTGCTGCGGAAGCCCCGGAGGGCGAGCACTGATTTGATTCCCGCTACGATTGTTTTATAATTTTTATCACCATGCCAAGAATTGAAAAAGACTCGATGGGCGAGATGTCGGTAGCTGACCATGCTTTGTATGGGGCGAGTACCCAGCGCGCTGTGCTGAATTTCCCAATCAGTGGGACGCCTCTGGACCCCCGCATGATTCGTGCCTACGGGATCGTAAAGTGGGCTGCTGCAAAGACCAATCACGAGTTGGGTGAGCTGGAAAAAGAGCAGGCGGATCTGATCTGTGCGGCGGCGGAAGAGATCATCGAAGGGAAGCTCGACGAGCATTTCCCTGTGGACGTTTACCAGACCGGTTCGGGGACCAGCACCAACATGAACGCAAACGAGGTGATTTCGAATCGGTGTTGCCAGCTGGCAGGAAAGGAGATCGGTGCGAAGACCCCTGTTCACCCGAATGACCACTGCAATATGGGGCAGTCTTCGAACGACACATTTCCGACCGCCATGCACATTGCTGTGGGAGAGGCGTTAAAAAAGGAGCTTATTCCTGCGCTTGAAGCTCTTCAGGATGGCTTAACGTTGAAGGCCGAGAAGTTTTGGGAAGTGCTCAAGATCGGACGCACGCACCTGATGGATGCAACACCCGTGCGCTTGGGTCAGGAGTTTCGTGGCTACGCGAGGCAGGCTGAACTCTCGGGAAGCCGGGGTAATAAAGCGCTGAAGGCAATCATGGAGCTTCCGCTGGGGGGAACGGCTGTGGGAACGGGACTCAATTGCAGGGAGGATTTTCCGCCCTTGGCGATCAAGAAGATTGCCGAGTATACCGGGATAGATTTTGTCGAAGCGAAGGATCATTTCGAGGCGCAGGCGGCCAAAGACGGTCTCTGCGAAGTCAGTGGGCAGCTGAAGACGATTGCGACTTCGCTCTTCAAGATTGCCAATGACATCCGTTGGCTCGGTTCGGGACCACGATGCGGGATCGGTGAAGTGTCCCTGCCGGCAACCCAGCCAGGGTCATCGATCATGCCGGGCAAGGTCAATCCGGTGATGTCGGAGGCTACTATGCAGGTCTGTGCGCGGGTGATCGGGAACGATGCCACGGTGACATGGTGCTCCGCGAACGGGAACTTCGAGTTGAACGTGATGATGCCAGCGATGGCGCAGGCGATCCTCGAGTCGATTCGCCTTCTCACCAATGTTGCCGGTGTTCTCAAAGAGCGGTGCATTGAAGGAATCGAAGCCAATACCGAGCGCTGCAGCGAACTCATCGAATACTCATTGGCCATGGTGACGTCTTTGAACTCGAAGATCGGTTATGACAAGGCCACGAGAATTGCGAAAGAGTCGGCTGCCAGTCTCCGCAGCGTGCGCGAGATCTGTCTCGAGCGCCTGGAGGAACTGGGGATTACCGAGGAGGAGTTGGATGAAGCCCTCGACCCGGTGCGAATGGCTGCACCAGACGCGGTGGAGTAAGCCTAAAAACGTAAATGGGCACAGTAAAATCGTCGGATTGGCAGGCCATTCCGTGCGATTTGATCGATGACTGTGCAAGGGTGCGATTTTCATCCGCTGAGCAGCAATTTCGCGTCGGGAGGAACCCCCGATAACCATTTTCCGCCAAGCCAACGGCGCAAAAGACGCGTTAACAGCAAGGACCATCGTTGCTCGATCGTCCATTGCTCCGCAATGGCCATCATGTAGTGGAGCTGGCTGCTGACCTCCCTGACTGCCCGGGCAATCGCTTCGCCATATTCGTGCTGAAGGCTGACTTTCACCTTTCTCTGGCCACCACTCTGAACCTGCCGGGCTACCCCGTGCATGAGGGCCGGGCGGCTGGTGATCGCCTCCCGGTGATGCTCTTCGTCGTAGAAACGGACGTAGAGGTTCCACCAGTTGGAGAACAGTGCCACAAGGTTCGCCATCAGCCGACAGGGGGCGATCTGACGCGTCGTGTAGCCGGACCAGCCCCATTGGTTTTTGAGTTCATCGAAGTTGTTTTCGCAATCACTGCGCTCGCGATAGAGTCTGGGCATCGCCACCGTCGGATAGGCGTTCTCGTCCAGTGAACTCACCAGCACGGCGATCTTGCCGCTCCAGGGAGCCGCATGGAGATCCCAGCTCTTACCGTCGTTCCGGGGAAGAAGTTCTTGGTGGTCGCGACGACGGCGCTTGTTCTTTCCTACTGGGGCCTTTGCCGGGGCTTCTCGAACCAGCACAACACGGCGCTCACGTGTCCAACCTTGAAGTTTCAGTGAGGACTCCATCGCCTCCCAGCCATCTCCGGCATTTTTCCATTTGTGGTGGCCAAGGCCCACGCATTCCCGGATCAGGGCCTTCACTTTCGGGCTGTGTCTGAGCTTGAAGAGGTAGGGCAGTTGGCGTTGCTCAAACTCCAGCATGACCTTCTCGCTGCCGTAGCCGCAGTCACCACGGGCAAAAGTTGGCCAGTGGGAACGCGGGAGTCTGCCGAGGGTTTTCCACAGGCCCGTCATCCCGTAGGCGCCCGCGCTCTTCTTGCCAGAAAGGATGTCTACGCCCAGCGAGATACGGAGGTTGGCCACGAAATAACTGTGATAGGTGTGGCTGGGACGGCCAGGCTTCTGCGGGTTGTATCCTATTTCGGCTCCTTGTTGATGGCCGTAGAGAGGCTTGACTGTGGTGTCGATGTCGAGGATCCACGGCAGTGCAAGGGCTGGGGAGATGCTGTCTAATATATGCCCGCGTAACCACTCGAGTCCGACCTCCTCGGGAATGCGTTTCATCGCCCGCCTCACTGTGTCCTCGCTGACAGTCTTCTCCATGCCAAGCAGCGGAGGATTGATCGCATCTCCCCGGATGGCGTTGATGTGAGCATAACGCCAGTGCCCGTTGAGGATACTCAGGAGCACGGTTCCGAGGACATTCTTTGCACCGCTGCCCCGGTTGCCGACATAGTGGAGAGGGCAGTTCTCCATGAGTTTTTGCCAGCGTCCACCGGCCTGGAGGAACTGGAAAAAGAAAATGAGCTGCCCGTCCTTGGTGGTGGGTGTGTCCTCATCCCATTCGGCAAAAAACCGTCCGCCCGGGGTGTCCAGAGGCCACGCCTGTGAAGGGGAAATACCCTGTTTTTGTGACTCACCCTGAGGGTGAGCGCGAGAATCAGTAAGGAGCGCACTCATACCCCTTATTCTTATAGATTTAGAGCGAGGTGCTCAAGTTTCTATTGCCGCTTTTAGGGTAAGACGCATTCTGCTTGCTGCCCGCGGCCTGAATCAGGCGTGTTTTTTGATGAGCTCCCGCACCGCACTCGCGTTGGGCTCAGCCGGGTAGGTGATCGGAGGTTTTTCCTTGAGTGCTTCGAGAGTAGGGTGGGTAGATTCGATGCCGATGCTCTCTTTGATGGTCTCGGGAAATTTTGCGGGATGGGCGGTGGAAAGGATGACGGTCGAGCGGTCGGGGTTGATCTGCTTGAATCCACAGGCGGTGTGCGGATCGATGATGTAGTTGAATTCCTGGTAACACGAGCGGATGGCCTCGCGGATGTCCTCATCGTCACTGCGGGTCGCGGTAAAAGTATCAGGATCGAAGTCACTCAGGGAGAGTCCGCCGCGTTCTTTGAGCCTGGCCATTTCTGAGGCGACAACGTTGCCATCTTTCCCGCGAAGGTAGAAAAGGTAGCGCTCGAAGTTGGAAGCGACCTGAATGTCCATGGAAGGAGCAAGGCTCGGGTCCACCTTGCCCGGATGGTAGCTTCCTGTTGTAAACAGGCGGTGGAGGATATCGTTCTGATTGGTCGCGATCTGGAAGCTTGGGATGGGCAGGCCCATTTTGCTGGCCAGCCACCCGGCGAGCACGTTGCCGAAATTTCCGGTCGGGACGATGAATTCGGGGCCAGCGGTTCCCGGTTTACTCCGTTCCTCGGCGGGAAGTTGCAGCCAGGCTCGCAGGTAGTAGATACATTGCCCAAGGATGCGGGCAAGGTTGATTGAGTTGACTGCAGAGAGTCCGTAGGACGCCTTGAAATTGAGATCTCCGAAGAGTTCTTTGATGATATGCTGAGCATCGTCAAAAGATCCGCGAATCGGGATCGGGTAGATGTTTTCTGCTCCTGTGCAGGTCATTTGACGCTCTTGAAGTGGAGAGACCCGCCCTTCCGGAAAAAGAATGAAGACCTTGACCCCCTTTTTGTTGGCAAGTCCGGCGATGGCGGCGGCGCCAGTGTCACCAGATGTGGCGCCGAGAACATTGATCGATTTGTCGGTACGGTGGATTTGATCTTCGAACAGGTTGCCAAGAAGTTGCAGGCCAAAATCTTTGAATGCCAGGGTCGGACCGTGAAAAAGCTCGAGTACGTGAAGTCCCTCTTTGAGAGTGCGCAGGGGGGCATCGAAGGAGGCGTAGGAAGCGGTCGATGAGGTCCTGGAGTTCTTCTGGAGTATGATCCGTGTCAAAGAGCGAGAGAAATCCATGAGCGAGCTCCGGATAGGATAAGCCTTCCCATGCAGCGAGAGAACTCGCAATGTTTGGGAGCTCTTCAGGGACGTAGAGGCCTCCGTCAGGTGCCAGGCCGGTGGCGAAAGCTTCGGTAAAAGTCAATCCTTGCGATTGTCCTCGGGTACTTTGGTAACGCATGATACTTGACGATGATCTAGCCACTTTCAGGACTGGAATCTGCAGGTGGGATGCTGGGGATTCCAGTAGAAAGGAGAGGCATGAGAGGAAGAAAGCGATCGCCAGGGAATTTCCCGAGAAGATCTGCTGCGGGTTCTCGGGTTGATCGCTTAGGCATAGGCATGAGCAGAGGTGCAGGCAAGGTCAGATTCCTGAAAGATGATTGGCGATTCGAGTCGAGGTAGTTTAGGGAGTGGCTTTTCTTTCTTCATCCAATGGATAGCTTTTTAATACATGGCGGGGTCGCGACTCAAGGGAACCGTCTCTTTGAGCGGGTCAAAGAATTCATCGCTACCGATTTTAGCGGCCGCACTGCTCACTGATGAGGAGTCGGTGATTCGTCGCGTTCCCGATGTCAGTGATACCAACTACATGCTGGCGATTCTCCGGAGTCTGGGGGCCGAGGTGGAGCGCGCCAGCGGGAAGGTGAGCATTCTGCCGAAGAAGATTCGACCGGATGCACCCTATGATCTCGTGCGAAAGATGCGCGCTTCAGTGTGCGTCATGGGGCCGCTTCTGGCGAGGTTGAAGAAGGCGCGGGTCTCGCTTCCGGGTGGGTGTGTGATTGGCGATCGCCCGGTGGATTTGCACCTGAAAGGCCTGGAGGCTCTGGGAGCGAAGGTTGAGGTTTCAGGTGGAGATATGACCATCGTCGCGAAGAACGGAGTTCGAGGTGGTGAGGTGAACCTGCGAGGGGCGCATGGCCCGACTGTTCTGGGCACAGACAATGTAATGATGGCGGCAGTGCTCGCTGAAGGAACAACGGTGATCGAGGGTGCCGCTGCTGAACCGGAAGTTGTCGACCTGGCAAACTTTCTCAATGCCATGGGAGCGAAGGTAGAAGGCGCGGGTACCCGGCGCATCAGTATCGAAGGTGTTCAGAAACTCTCCGGAGTAGATTACACGGTGATTCCGGACCGGATCGAA